>JAWKLB010000021.1:0-61996 GCA_041392955.1 Chitinophagales bacterium
GCCGGTCGCGGCGTCCGGTACCTGCGAGGTGCCACATATGGCTTTTCAGGCGGGTGAATCGCTCGTATATAAAGTTTACTATAACTGGGGTGCTGTATGGCTGAGTGTATGAGAGGTTAATTTTAAATTGACCTCAGACAAATATAAAGATAAAGAAGTCTTGCACGCTGCGGGCGAAGACAACAGATAAAAAACTTTAGATTGGCTATTTAAAGTGCGTGATCGCTTTGATACCTGGATGAATACCGAATCTTTGCAGAGTTATAAATTCACCCGCGACATATATGAAGGCGGATATACTTTTTATCGTTCCTATGACTGGGACAGAGACAATAATATCATCTATTCTTACCACGACAACAGGAAAGGGAAAAAAGGCACTAAAACATTAACAGATGTTGACCCCTGCGGAGTAGATCTGCTCAGTACCTTTTATTGGATGCGCACCATCGACGTGAATAAATACAAGAAAGGAGATAAGATACCGGTCAAGGCAGCAATAGATGATAAACAATATGATCTGTATGTGCGCTATGACGGTAAGGAAGAGTACGAGACTAAACTCGGCAAATTCAAATGTATCAAACTGAAGCCACTGCTTGTGGAAGGCGAGGTGTTCAAAGAGGGCGAAGGGATGACCATCTGGCTGACAGATGATGAGAACCGCATTCCTGTTCGTATTGAATCGGAATTATTAGTGGGCAGGATCACCTGTGATCTGAAATCCTATGCGGGGAATAAATACCCCTTTACGTCAAAAATAAATTAAGGAAAGGCCGGATTTAACCGGCTTTTTTTATGTCAGGTTGAAACGCAATAGAGCACCTGTTGCGCTTACCTCTAATTCGGCTACATCTCCCAGAACAAGAGTATTGTTATTTTCGATGTGTCCGGCGGGAAAACCATACACGACAGGGATGCCCAGCTTTCCGAAATAGGCATCCAAAATTTCTTCTGCGGGTTTGCCAAAAGCAACTTTGTTGTCTTTCATATCTGTAAAGGCCCCGACAACAACTCCCTTTAGTGCATCCAGTTTTCCGGCGAGGAGCATACTCATCATCATGCGGTCGATATGATAGAGATATTCATCTATATCTTCAATAAATAAAATGCAACCACCGGTGTTGAATCCGTATTTAGTACCAAGAAGAGCATATAAAATACTCAGGTTGCCACCTATGCATACCGCTTTTGCATATCCGTATTTGTTTAAAGGATGTGCCTGTATGGTGTACGCAAGTTGCCCGCCTTGCAGAGCCTGCTGCATGGAGTGCATTGCTTTGTGATCGGTTTTAGCAAAACTGAAGGGCATGGCACAATGCAATCCGGGTAAACCCAATTTTCCGTTGATATGTGTCAGCAGGACCGTGACATCGCTGTACCCGCAGATCAATTTCGGATGTTCTGCAAATCCATGAAAGTCGAGCAAATCCATAATGCGTATCGTTCCATACCCTCCGCGTGCGCAAAAGATCGCACGTATGGAAGGATCATCGAGCATCGCTTGAAAGGTTGTAGCCCGCATGCGGTCATCGCCGGCAAACTGTCCATCTCTGGTATAGGCATTTGTTGCCACAACAACCTCATAGCCCCAACTGCCGAGGATCTCCAGCGCCGGTTTTAATTCTTCTTCGTACAGAAAACGAGCCGTAGCTGCTATGCCTATCTTATCACCTGATTGAAGCGCAAAACGCCTGAGCATAATCTTTTATAATTTTGCGCATTAAAATTGCCAAAACTTGCACACTCCCAAAAGATATTTAATAACATCGGCATTACCCTATGCAAACGGACCTTTACATATCGGTCATATAGCAGGGGCGTACCTGCCTGCCGATATCTATGTGCGGTATTTGCGCAGACAAGGCAGGGATGTTGTTTTCATTTGCGGCAGTGATGAACATGGTGCCGCTATTACTATTCAGGCGAAAAAAGAGCATACCACGCCTCGGGCGATCATCGACAAATACCATGAGATAAATAAAGCTGCGTTTGCCGATCTGGGGATCAGTTTTGATATCTACCACCGGACCTCATCGCCCTTACACCATGAAACATCGCAGGAATTTTTCCTGACCCTATACAAAAATGGTGTGTTTGAAGAACATGAGAGTGAACAGTATTACGATGCGGCATTCGACCAGTTCCTCGCCGACCGTTATATCATGGGAACATGCCCCGTGTGCGGGAATGATCGCGCATATGGCGATCAGTGTGAGCGCTGCGGCACTTCCTTGTCGCCCAGTGATCTGATCAATCCTGTTTCCATGTTGAGCAATAAGCCGCCACAACTGCGCAGCACAAAACATTGGTATCTGCCATTAAATAAATTTCAGGGTTGGTTGTACGAATGGATCGTTGAAGGAAAAGGCAGAACAGAGGACTGGAAAAAAAATGTGTTGGGGCAATGTGCAAGTTGGTTAAAAGAAGGTTTGCAACCGCGTGCCATTACCCGCGACCTGGACTGGGGTGTGCCCGTGCCGCTGCCGGATGCCCGGGGAAAGGTGTTGTATGTGTGGTTAGATGCTCCGATAGGTTATATCAGTGCCACAAAGCAATGGGCACTGGATAATGGAACAGACTGGAAACCCTACTGGCAAGACAGCGAAACCAAGCTGGTGCATTTTATTGGTAAGGACAATATCGTATTCCATTGTCTGATATTCCCATGCATATTGAAAAGTCACGGCGAATATATTTTGCCCACCAACGTGCCGGCAAATGAATTCATGAACATGGAAGGGGATAAAATGTCCACTTCGCGCAACTGGTCCATTCAGCTGCATCAATATGTGCATGATTTTCCGGGAAAGGAAGATGTATTGCGTTATGTGCTGTGTGCAAATATGCCCGAGACGAAGGATAGTGAATTCACCTGGCGCGATTATCAGGCGAGAAATAATAATGAACTCGTTGCCATCTTTGGAAATTTTGCCAATCGTGTGATGGTGTTGGTGCATAAATTTTTCGATGGAAAGATACCCGATGTGCAGGATGCTTTTTTACAGGAGCAGCTTATTCAGGAGCATCGTGCACAGTTGCAGAGTATCATTCAAGAAGCGTTTATTCCTTCTATGGAATCCTACCGGTTTCGCGATGCACAGAGCGCTATGATGGATATTGCGCGTGCGGGAAATAAACTGCTTACAGATTTTGAACCATGGAAGCTGATCAAAACAGACCCGGAGCGGACAGCTATGGTATTGCGTATCGGATTGGAATGCATGTATACCCTTTCTGTATTGGCAGAACCATTCCTGCCCTTCACAGCACATAAAATATATAACATGCTGCAGGCCAGGCCGGAAGCGCCCGGTTTCGGAGACGGATCCCTGCAACTGGAAGCAGGCGCCGCTTTGGGTGAGCCAGAACATTTGTTCTCCAAAATAGAGGATGCGGTCATCGCAGAGCGCCTGGCCGCACTGGAGGCCATCCGGAAGAGCCGGGATGAAGCGGCAAATGCATCTGGCGGGACAGCAGGGGTCAAACTGGAAAGTGAACCCGAAAAAGCGCAGATCCTGTATGAAGATTTTGCCAAGCTGGACCTCAGGACCGGTTTTATCGTATCTGCCGAGCGGATAGAAGGTGCCGACAAGCTGCTGAAATTGCTGGTAGACCTTGGAAATGAACAGCGTGAGATTGTGAGTGGTATAGCAAAACACTTTGATCCTCAGGAACTTACGGGTAAGAAAGTCATAGTACTCGTTAATCTGCAACCGCGCAAAATGCGCGGTGTGGAGAGCAATGGCATGTTGTTGATGGCCGAATCAGCGGATGGTTCACTGCATTTTATACAAAGTGAGACCGAACTTTCCGGCCTGCGCATCAGTTAAGCGGATATTAATTCCTCACCATACGCAACTACTCATTGAATATCAACGTCTTTTGAGGGTTGTTTTAGGCTACAATACCTTGATCATGGAGTTAAAAAATGTTTCTCATCGCGAGTCGTTTCCTTATTCTATACGCCGTATCTTCGCACGAAATTTCAGAAAAAATATGCGGAAATTATCCCTGGCAGGCCTGATTCTGCTGCTTTTGAGTGTCCCCACCACCATATTTGCCCAGGTTCCGATCACGAGTTCCGTTAGCCAGTCGACCCTGGAATCACTGGGATTCAGTCAATCCGAGATAGATGCCATTTTGCAATCTACCGGTCAATCGTCTGTTTCAGCGTCAGATGTAGCCGGCCAAATCGAGAATGCGCAGGACCAAAGTGAAAATATGCAGGAGAATGCTGCTGAACATGCCAATGAGCAGATCAACAGCATTGCGCCGAACACCGAGTCTCTGCCTGCACCCGTGCAGGAAGTTGTGCAGGATGTGGTGCAGGATGTCACTGCCGATCAACCGGCCCCGGGAGCCGTTTTCGGACAGGATCTTTTTCGCAATGGCACTCTGGATCTTTTTGATAAAGTGGCGAACGCCAAAGTTGGCGACAATTATATTTTAGGTGAAGGTGATCAGATCACGATCGCTATCTGGGGTTTTGCCTATTATAATCAGAGTTTCACGATCAATGCAGATGGGTATATTACGACGCCTGAGGTAGGCCGAATATTTGTAAAAGGATTGACCTTCAGTGCTGCCAGGCAATTGATCCGTCAGCGTTTCGCCTCTGCCTTTGATCTGGCAAACAGCAAATTAGACGTCTCCCTTACCTATAGCAAAAACATCAAAGTAAATATTGTAGGTGAGGTTGTGCATCCCGGTTCATATAATATTGCTTCTATCAATACTGCATTCAATGCCTTGGTCGCAGCAGGTGGTATCACAGATAATGGTTCGGTGCGCAATATTCAAATAAAACGCAACGGCAAGATCATCAAAACGCTGGATGTATATCAATTCCTGATGAACCCGGGCGAAACGGATGATGCTTACCTCGAAGCCAATGACTATATCATTGTGAATGGTATTGGTCGCGTGGTGGAAGTGCAGGGTGAAGTGCACAGGCCTGCGAAATACGAACTGACTGAAGGAGAGAACCTGAATGAATTGATCTATTATGCTTTAGGCTTAAAAGCAACTGCATATAAGCGCAACGTAACCATGTATCGTTATGCATCGAACGAAAACATCGTTATGGACCTGAATTTGGATAGCCTTGAGAAAAATAATGAGAATTATCCTTTACTGGATGGGGACAAAGTGGTATTTGCCAGGATCCCAGAAGTAATTGAGAATATTGTAACGATTCAGGGTGCCTGTCGTTTTCCGGGAAATTACCAGTTGACGGAAGATATGCGCATTTACGACCTGGTCACCAAAGCGAAAGGATTGAATTACGAAGCGTATACCGACAGGGCATACCTTATTCGCAAGAACGATAAATTAAATGACATTTACATCCCCTTCAATTTGCAGGAAGTGCTGGATGATCCGAATTCACCATTCAATTTCAAATTGAATAAGTTCGATATCGTTGATATCTTCAGCAAACAAGAATTCCGTGAGACATTCAACGTTGCGGTACAAGGTGCCGTGAAAATGCCCGGCTCTTTCCCGTATTACGATAAAATGACCCTGAAAGATCTTTTATATTATGCCGGTGGTTTAAAGGTGGAAGCCGCAAATAACAAGATCGAAATATCGCGTATCGTGAATTTTGTTGAAGCAAGCCAGGAGAATCAGCCCACGCGTGTTGTGGTTCAAAGCATCAGCATAGATAAAAATTTGGAGATAGATGATCTGGCCAATTCATTCCAATTACAACCGTATGATCAGGTATTTGTGCGCACTACACCCGAATTCGAATATCAAAAGAACGTAACGGTTCTTGGTGAGGTGCGGTATCCGGGTGTGTATACGCTTTTATCGCGCACTGAAACTCTGGCAGATGTGATCGAACGCGCTGGTGGCATTACCCAATGGGCGTACCCCGAAGGCGCGACCATGAACCGGCAGGATGTGACCTCAACACTTGTGTTCCTGCAGAAAGCGCTGACGAATCCCGATTCGAAATACAATTATGTATTGCGTGAGGGTGATGTGATCGTTGTACCTAAACAAGGTGATCTGGTTGCTTTAAAAGGCGAAATAAAATATCCTTTTGTTGGCGATCCGGGCGTTGTGGTTGTACCCTTTGAAAAAGGACGAAGTGCACGCCATTTTGTGCGGAAATACGGTAAGAATTTTGGGGATGATGCAAAACGCAGTGAGACCTATATTGTGGAGCCCAACGGTTACGTGCGCAGAACACATAATTTCTTGTTCCTCCATTTTTATCCACGCGTAAAAGTAAAAGGATGTCAGATCGTGGTGCCCGAAAAACATGAGGAAAAACCGGAACCGGAACAGGAACCAACACAACCCAGGCAACCATTTGACTGGAATACATTTGCAACCACTTTGAGTGCGGGTATTCTGAGCTTTGCAACCATTTATGTTTTGTTGCAGCGGGGTAATTAATGAATGAATTCACTTTGTGAAAGGATAAAATACAGGTATGCAATACGACAGACCGTATAATGATGAAATAAATATCGGCGATCTCTTTACCAAGATCGGGGAATACAGAAAATATATTTTCCGTAAGTGGTGGGTTGTATTATTAGTAGCGCTTGGCCTTGCGTTTGCCCTGCGTTTCTATGTCAAGTGGAAAAAAGAAGAGTATATTGCACATGCCGACTTTGCTGTTAAAGGTACAGAAGGTTCTTCTACTTCCACACTGGCGTCACTTGCCAGTTCTTTTGGTATTGGTATCACAACAGGTACTGAATTCACCAATGATCTGTTTTTAGGCATCCTGCAATCGCGCACTTTGGTAAAAGAAGCACTTGTGCAAAAGCGCACGATGAGTGTAAAACCGGGAGTTGCGCCACGGGAAGACTATCTGGCGAACTTTTATATTGAAATGTATCCGCGCTGGGCCAAGAAAAAGAAAGTGAAGGATTTCCGCCTGGAGCATGGAAGTTTGGATTCTATTTCCCGTTATGAAGACAGTTGCCTTACCGTTATTTATGATGAGTTGATCGATAATGATATCAGCACCGAATTTAGTGATGATGTGGGCATGAACCAGATGGAGGTCAGCACCATCAGTCGTGACTTTAGCTATTACATGGCCGACTATCTGGCAGAGGCCGGTTCGGATTATTACATCAACTCACAGGTTGTCAACGAGACCGAAACGGTGGATCTGATGCAGCATAAAGCCGACTCCCTGCGGGCCTTGTTGGATGAGAAAGAATCCATTCTGGCAAGTATACAGGATGGCTCCAGCTATCAGGTCAAATACTCCGGTTACCTGAGTCAAAACCGCCTGTTGCGGGATATAACACTCATTACTACTGAGTATTCAACAACCTATGCGCAGTTGCAACTCGCCAGGTTCGATTTGCAAAATAAAACTCCTCTTGTCGATATGATCGATCAGCCGAAGTTTGCAACGATAAAAGAAAAAGAGCAGACTACGTTTTATATGATCATCGGCTTTATTCTCGGCTCCATTTTATGCACTATTGTGTTGAGTTTGAGAAAATATATCAGAGATACCGTTGCCGAAGCAAAGCAAAAACAGCTTTTGATAGAGAAATACAATAAGGAAAAGGGGGAAGGTTCTTTGATCAGCGATGAGAGCAACAAAATCTAAATCTAAAGGGAAAACCGAATTCACAAAGGCATAAGAAAACAGCAGGTTAAACATGATCTTCAATTCATTTAACTTCCTTGTGTTCCTGCCTCTGGTGGTGTGGTTTTATTTCCTCATCCCCTATAAATGGAGATGGGTGTTCCTGCTATGCGCCAGCTACTATTTTTATATGTGCTGGAAAGCGGAATATGCTTTTCTTATTCTCTTTACTACTTCTGTGGATTACTTCTGCGCCAATAAAATGGTGCAATTTGACGATAAGCGGAAGCGAAAACCATATTTGCTGATAAGTTTGATATCCAATCTGGGTATCCTGTTTCTATTCAAGTACCTCAACTTTTTCACGGACAGCGCCCGTGCGCTTTTTGAATCGGCAGATATTTTTGGTGATGACCCGGTATTTAAATTATTGCTGCCGGTAGGTATATCATTTTATACTTTTCAGACTTTGAGTCATTCCATTGATGTGTATCGCGGGAATATTAAACCGGAAAAGCATTTTGGATATTTTGCCCTATTCATCAGTTACTGGCCGCAGTTGGTTGCGGGTCCAATTGAAAGACCCAATCACCTCATCCCGCAGTTGAAACAGAATCATGATTTTGATTACAACCGGGCAAAGGATGGATTGGTGCGGATATTATTCGGGTTCTTTAAAAAGTCGGTAATTGCAGACAGGTTAAGTGTGTTTGTTACCGCTGTATATGGAACCTCCGATGGGCATGGAGGCTGGACCACACCGCCCCTGGAACATGGCGGTTTTGCCGTTATCTTGGGCACCTGGCTGTTTGCCATTCAGGTATATTGCGATTTTTCCGGTTATTGTGATATTGCCATAGGCAGTGCCAAGATCATGGGTCACGATCTGACAGATAACTTTCGCACACCATATTTTTCCAAGAGTATACGTGAATTCTGGGAGCGATGGCATATTACGCTGACCGTTTGGGTTCGTGATTATTTGTATATACCGCTCGGTGGCAGCAGAGTTTCTTTTTCTCGTATGTTGTTCAATAACTGGTTCACACTTGCCGTCATGGGTTTATGGCATGGTGCGAACTGGACTTACGTATTATTTGGGGTTATACATGGTTGGTACATTGTAATGTCGCGCGTCTGGGACAGATATTTACCCAAGGCAAACCTGCAGCATATCATGCCGCGGGCTAAAATGCTTATTGCCGTATTATCCATGTTCTGGATATTCAATTTGACCTGCATACCGGATATTTTTTTCCGGTCTGAAAATGTGCAGGCAGCCGGACATACCATTTCCCACATCTTTACTATGCCCAATACTACACATGCGTTGATCTATGATTCGGCCGGGAAAGGTGCTGTTCCCAGCGTAGTGGAATTCTGGGTTGTGCTGGTGTTTATTGTGATCCTGCTGTATCAGGATTATATAACGTATATCAGAAAGGATGAAACCATCGATGTTCGGGTGCGCAGGCAGCCGATGCTTATTCGTTGGAGTTATTATATCATATTGGTTGTTTTTGTGGCCTGGTTCGCTGTGATCACAAACTCTGCCTTTATTTATTTCCAATTCTAGCATGCGGAAACTGTTTTTTAAAATATTATTCCTGTTGGCGATCGTCTTTGTGCTGAGTCAATCGCGATGACTATACCTTTTTCCTGGGGGTAATGTGCAGCTGAATGCAGTATGAGGTGTATAAAGAAGACCATGACCAATACAATGCCTTATTCATAATTTGTCTTATACAGACATTTAGATTGCAAGGAGTTTGACAGTATTATGCATATACAGCGCCCCGAATGGGATGTGCATTCCTTCAATTTTGGTATT
Source organism: Chitinophagales bacterium (assembly GCA_041392955.1). Classification (GTDB taxonomy): domain Bacteria; phylum Bacteroidota; class Bacteroidia; order Chitinophagales; family BACL12; genus UBA7236. The sequence goes on from JAWKLB010000021.1 coordinate 9,405, forward strand.
CCGGCTAACAGGACCCCGCAATCTGTTTTCATGCTGGAGAACTTGCTTAAATACGATCAGCGTAATATTAAATATGTTGTAATTGACCTTTCGGAGCTTACTAAAATGGGCGCGGATAATCTCCACAAAAAGGAGATGATCTATTGGTATAACAACAGTAATATATTGGGCGTGATGAAGGCGAGTTATGAATCCGAGCACAGCATGTCCAAAAAAGTTAGCGTGCCTGCCTTGCACGGTTTCAGTTATCTGGAGAAATCATTTATGATCGGTATTGGAACAACTCTGGTCCAGCAACATGCAGGTTTAAATGTGGAACCGAAAGCTATGGGACCTCATAATGATGGATTTTATACGCTGGATCAGGAAATGCAGGATGATCCGGAAGGAGATTTGTCCTTGCGCTATACAGAATTGCGAACGCAAGACACCATTGATTACCGCACTCAGGTTTGTCAGCGGTTGTTCGATAAATATAAAGACGCCACAAAAAATCCAAATGCGACCATAGAGAAGGAGTTGGAAGATATCATTGACTATTGCAATGAAAATGATATCCATATCATCATCATGTTGTCGCAACGGCTTGGTGACAGGTATGAATACCTGATCCCCTTGTATAATAAGTTGCCCGAACAATATAAGATCGGTTTTCAGGACCCGCAGGCATATCCCGCATTGAACGACCGTGATAATTTGTTTGACCTCGCGCACTTAAATGCACAAGGTGCACGCATATTTACCCAAACGTTTGCCGATCTGTTCATCGAACGTATTGATGAGCAAATGGATAGAAAATAATTTGGTGAAAGCATATCCGATGAGTTTGCCAAACCTATATGAATATGATCCGGAGGTTAAAAAAGAAATTCGACAAGAAGTTAAAGGACAAGGACTTTTCCGAGATCTTTAAGAAAGGAGCTACCGGATTCTTTATTAGCCTTATCGGCCGGCCATTAGGCTTGATACAAGTTGCCATTATTACGAATTTTTTTGGAGCTGATGCAAATGGGGTATTTCGCGTTTGTTTTTCCATATTTAGTTTGGTGGTGATATTTGGCCGTTTTGGAGTGGATATGGCCATGTCGCGCTTTGTGGCGCAATATCGCAAACAAGGACGGTATGATCTGGTGAATGAAGTGTTCCAGAAAAGTATGCGCATTGTTGTTCCACTAGCGGCATTTTTATCTGTTGCTGTATACTTTTTAGCTCCGGTGATTGCGCATTACATATATCACGACAAACCTTACACAGTTCCCATTCGGATATTTAGCATAGGTATCTTTTTTTCAACGATCAGCGGCGTGTTGGAAGAGGGTTTACGCGGCCTAAAAAAAATAAAAGAGTATAGCTGGATAAATAATGTTTCTACGCAAGGGATCGTAAGTGTATTGTTACTCGTTTGCCTGCTGTTTACCCGTGATCCTATGTGGGTGAGCATACTCTATGTAATTGCCTTATTTATTACCTGGATATTTGGTGTCTATTATTGGTTCAAATTCGTTCCATATCAGCGTATTACGACCCAACAGATCGAGACAAAAGAGATACTGCATGTTTCTTTGCCGATGTTGTCGGCTAAATATCTGACCACATTATATACGTGGGTGGATACACTGATCTTAGCAGCTTTCGTGATTGACACGGATGTAAGTACTTACAACGTTGCGTCCCGTGTCACTGCCTTTGCTACGTTGCCGTTGATCGCGATCAATAATATTTCAAGTTCCAAATTCGCTGAGGCATATGGTGAGGGCGATACCAAATATCTTAAGAAAACAGTACGCATTTCATCCAGGCTTATCTTTTGGACTTGTATGCCCATCATGTTGGCATTTTTACTTGTCCCGAAGTTGTTTTTATTCATTTTTGGTCAGGAAGTGCTTACGGAAAGAGCTATTTTGGCATTTCACATTATAAATATAGGGCAGATCGTAAATTTTATGACAGGACCGGTTACAGTGTTTCTGAATATGACCGGAAGGCAAAAAGTTTCGCAGCTGTATTCTGCCATAACCATGGTAGTAAGTATAGCACTGTGCTTTCTCTTAATACCCGAATTTGGTCTGCTCGGTGCTGCCATTGCGACTGCAGCATCCAGAACTGTTTTAAATCTGGGCTGTGCGCTGCACGTATATTTTACCACAGGAATTAGTACCTTTTATAACCCGGTGGAAGATTTTAAAAATTTTAGAGAAAGGCGCAGAAAAAGAAGCGCGCGTAAAGATCAGTTGCAGGAAGGAGGTGAAAATGCGTGATGCTCTTGCCATACGTTGGCCGGATTTTTTGATCGTGGGTACTGCACGCGCCGGAACCACAAGCTTGCACGAGTTTTTAGGCAAGCATCCCGATATGTGCATGCCCTTGCAAAAGGAACCCTGCTTCTTCACTTTCGCAGGTGAATCCCCGGAATTTAAAGATAGCAGACACCGCTATACAACGGATGTCGAAAGTTATGCCGCTTTATTTGCCGACTGCAATAAAAAACTGGCAGGAGAGTCTTCTACCCCTTATTTATATTTTCATCAAAAGAGCATTGCCAATATTCTTCGCCTGGTTCCGCAGGCCAGAGATATGCGCATCATCATTGTTTTGCGCGATCCGGCAGAGCGCGCCTATTCACAATATATGCATAACCGTCGCGACCTGCGGGAGCCTCTTTCCTTTGAAGAGGCTATTGAAGCCGAAGAAGAACGGAAACGCGAAAACTGGCATTTCGATTTTTTTTATGTCGACAAAGGTTTCTACGCGGCGCAGGTGAAAGACTATATGGATCATTTCCAGCATGTAAAAGTTGTTTTCTATGACCAATTGGAGAAAGACCCCAATGGTTTATTAGAAGATATCTATGCTTTTTTAGGTGTGACAGCTCCGGGGGAGGAAGAAAAGATCGTGCGGAGAAATCAAAGCGGTGAGATGAAGGTGAAGTGGCTGAAACGCTTGATGAGCAACAGGAAAAATCCGGTATTAAAGGGATTGCGCAAACTCATGGGAAGGAATACGAAAAAAAGATTGCGCAATTGGATGAAAGATAAATTACTCCGATATAATTTGAAGAAAACCGATATGCTCCCTGCCACGCGCAAAAAGCTGATCGAACGATACCGGGAAGACATTGGCCGGTTGGAAAAATTGATCGGAGCGGATCTGAAGCATTGGTTGAAATAAAAGTATGCGGCAAACCTTTATTTGCATAGGAGCACAAAAGGCAGGTACCACCACATTGGCGGATATCCTGAGTTTCCATGCCGATATATGTATTCCGCCCATTAAAGAAACCAAGTATTTCCTGTTCGATGCGGATTATGCTAAAGGTAAAGCCTTTTATGATGCATATTTTACGAATTATTCCGGTCAGCAGGCAGTAGGTGAAGTGGATCCGGATTACCTGTTGTTTCCCTTTACGGCACAACGTATAAAAGAGACATTGGGGGAAGAGATCAAAATATTGGTTGTTTTGCGCAATCCGGCCGACAGAGCCTATTCGCATTATCTGATGACAAAGCGAAAAGGATTGGAACCGTTTGGGTTTGAAGAGGCTCTTGCCGCCGAAGCCGGAAGAAAACAGGATATTAAGACCAGAAAGATATTTGCGTATGTGGAACGCGGTTATTACGGGAAGCAACTGGAGACATTTCTGAGCATTTTTAAACGGGAAAATTTCCTTTTCCTGGAATTTGAAAAGGATTTCATGCAAAACAAAGCTGCAACGATCCAACGCATTGAAGCTTTTTTAGGTGTGGCACACCGGGAATTACCATTGGATCTGCACAGTAATGAGGCAGGAGAGGCGAAGCATGCCGCGTTCCGCGATATGGTGAGAAAGCCTAATTTTGTGAAGCGTATGCTCAAGGCAATTTTGCCGGTTGCTTCGTTTCGGAAGTATATCCGGAAGTTTTTTATCCGGAAAAACATGCAGAAAGCGAGTGTTCCGAAATTGGATCCCGGAACACGGCAAGCCGTGATCAGCCGGTACTTTCTGGATGACATACGATTAGCAGAAAAACAGACAGGTTTAAACCTGTCGCATTGGTATACAGAAGTATAATGGGGATATTAAAACACGAGGAAGGCATATTTAAAGAACCCAATTCAGTGTGGGGTAAAACCTGGATGTTGATCATTTTCATCCTGTTCACAACCCGTATCCTTACACGTACCCCATTGGTGGATTATTATATGCCATTTGAGATACTTTGGTATCTGTTTATCATCTCTTTTACTTTTGTGTATGCCCTCTACGTTTTTCTGTTGCGGAAAAAGATCGATGAGATCCACTATTATTATTTGCTGATCCTTGTCATGCCCATTTGGGCGGGCTATTGTGCCATGCTGAGTGAAGGACAGAATTTCATGATCGGACTTACTTCGCAAAGGCACTGGTATGGGATCAGTGGAATATTCGTGCTGATCTATATGCTGCAAACACGTTTTATTACTATTGGCGACCTGTTCAGGGCTATTGAATGGCTGGGCTGGGGCACTATGGTGTATTTTATTTATTGTTATGCCGCATTGGATCCGAAAAAATATCTCGATTACAGTTTTGTGGGCTATAGCGATGTAAAAGGCGGTTACCGCTTTAAGTTCGGGATCGACTTTATTGCCTTCCTCTCGGTTTATTATTCTATTAAATATGTGGTCCAGAAATCGCCGAAACATATATGGGCTGCTGCGGCGCATCTATCCTATTTATTCTTCCTGCATCAGGGCAGAACGGTGATGATCTCAGTGCTTGCGGCCATTTTTGTTTTCTACATGTTCGAGGTGAACTTCAAGAAAGCATTTCGGGTGTTCATGTATATCGGTGTCGGATTCATGGTGATCATGGGCATATTATATGCTATCATGCCCGATAGGGTCAATGATTATATTTTCCAGTATACCAGTTTGATCACCGTGATCTTTACCGGGAATTCATCCGGAGAGGAATCAGTGGATGCGCGACTGGAGGAGATCGCTATTGTGCTGTTGTATATGTATAAATATCCCATCGGCTGGTGGATAGGAATTGGTAAGCTGGGCTCAGAAGGCGCAACGGAAGGCGTGCATGATATTCATAGTGTACCGCCCGGCGATATCGGTATTCTCGGCTCCGTGATGACCTACGGCATTCTAGGCAGTATTTTGATCTATTTGCAATTCCTTATTGCATTCCGCAGTTTGAAATTCATTCGGCGGTATAAAAATGAACCATTTCTGTTGGCAGCAAAATACTTTTTGATATTTTGTTTTGTTTCATCGCTGGCTAAAGGTTACCTGTTCATGCAACCCGGATCCACAGCGATATTTATCTTGATCATTTATGCTTATAAGTTATACGAGGTCCAATTGGATAGACAGGGGGTACCCGTAACTTTGGCAAACCTAAATTCATATTGAAAATGAGTGCCACGATACACCCGGATAAAAGAATTTTAGTGATCGGTTCGCTGAATGCAAACCCATTGGACAGAGAGATCAAACGGGAAGATATTCGTTCCATGCAGTTGATCGATGAAAAGCATCAGATAACACCTGTCGCCTTCTTTAATGCCTGGGGAGAATTGGGAATGAGTAGCATGTGTTGGCATCCGGAAGATCCATATACTTTATATCTCGCATCCAGCAGTGCACTTTTTCGTTTTGATCTGAAGGGTGGAAAATATACCGATTGCAATATTCCGAATCTGACAGATATACATGAGATCTCCATGATCGGGAAAAAGGTTTGGATATCAAATACCAAACATGACGAGATCGTGAGTTATGATATCACCACACAGAGCGTGGATCAGCGTATCAATCTGAGCGATTTCAAAAGCAATACACCGGAAGAGGGAGAAGGTGAAGCAGATACTGAGGTGGTAGATAAATTTCATTGCAACCTGGTATTCGAAGGATATGAAGGCGATCTGTATATTTTAGTGCATCATACATCCGGCAGACAATTAATGAAACGTATTGCACAAAAATTCATCAAGAGCCAGGGCAATGGTGGCGTGGTTGACATTACCAAACGCAGAAGATATCCCTTGAACTTCAAAGCGCCGCATAGTGTGCGCAAGATACAGGACCAATATTGGGTATTCGACAGCGGACATTTTCAATTGAAGATCTATGATAAAAATTGGAATTATATCCGCAGTATAGATACCAAAGGATTCGGCAGAGGTGGAGATGTGGATATGGATCTGCAGGTATATTATGGCGGCGTCAGCGAAACAAGAAAACGGTATCTGGGTCTATTCCCGGGTGGCGAAGCTGTTCCCAACCAGGTACAGGTGGTTTCTTTGTCTCAGTATAAGATCATCTCCAGCATTGCGATACCCAATATCGAACAGATCAATAATGTGTATTGCCTGCAACGGGATGTTGCGGAACTTCTATTGCAATTCAGCGGATAAATGAATACACAGGCCCGGTTACCCAATTTTATCGTTGTAGGCGCTAATAAAGGCGGGACCACCTCATTGTACCATTATTTAAAGCAGCATCCGCAGGTATATCTCAGTCCGATCAAAGAACCGCATTATTTTTCCATGGATATTGATGTTGCGCAATTCAGCAAAGCCTTCGCGCACAATAAATTGCAGGACATATCCGGTTATGTGCGTGGCGATATGCAGCAGGAATACCATGCCGCTTTTGTGCGCAACTGGGAAGATTATACCCTGTTATACAAGAAAGTGCAGGATGAAAAAGCGATCGGTGAATTAAGTACTTCCTATCTATATTCAGAAGTGGCAGCACAGGAGATCTATGCAGCTCTGGGTAAGATCAGGATCATTATTTGTTTACGCAATCCTATTCAGCGGGCATTTTCGCACTACCGCATGAACTTGTGGACCGGCAATAACAATATTTTCGATTTTTATACCGCCTTGCTGGAAGATTATAATCATGTCCCTAAAGTATGGGGAAATGCCCACTTATACACCGAGATCGGGATGTACTACCGGCAGGTTAAACGATATCTCGATATTTTCGGAAGAGAAAATGTGCTGATCATTTTTGCGGAGGACCTACAAAAGAACAGTAGTAAAACAGTGCAGGAATTATACAGCTTTATTGGCGTAGACGCTGCCTTTGTGCCGGATACCAGCAAACGGTATAATGAAGTGTATACACCTAAATTCAAGAACCTGACCTGGTTCCTGAATAAATCAGGTATTCGTCCGCTTGTAAAAAGGCTATCGCCATCGTTCATTAAAAAGGCAGTTGTCAAAACCTTGTATAAAAGCAAAAACGATAAAGGCGAGATGCCGGATAATGCCAGGGAATTTTTATTGGAAAAATTAAGTGACGACATTCAAAAACTATCCGAATTGTTGGGGAAGGACCTCTCCGCCTGGACAAAATAACCCTGCATGGAAGCGAAAGTGTGTATTGTTTTGGTGAATTATAAAACGTGGATGGATACCCTTGAGTGTATGGAGAGTATCCTGAAAAGTAATTATACCAATTATCAGATCGTGGTGGTTGAAAACGGCAGTGAAGGAAATGATTGGGAACAATTATTAAAGTGGGCGAGGGGAGAAGCCAGCATCTCCGTTCAGCCGGATAATCCCTTGTTTCGATTATCCCATCCCCACGCTCCGAAACCCGTGTTGTACCACAGGGAAAAGGCAGACGATATTACCGAGTTGCGCCTTGGGAATCTGGAAAATATCATGCCGGTGTTATTTGTGCGGAGTGAGGTGAACCGTGGTTTTGCCGGTGGGAATAATGTGGGCATTCGATATGCCATGCAAAATCAATTTGATTATGTGTGGCTATTGAATAACGATACGGTCATAGAGCCTGATGCCATACATGCTTTAGTGGATTATTGCGAGGCCAAAAAGTTGAAAAAGCAAAAGGTGGGTATCGTTGGCAGCAAATTAATGGTGTACCATAAACCCGACCGCATGCAAGGTGTCGGGGCGGTATTCAATAAGTATTCGGGCAAGTCACGGATCATCGGTGCACAGCAGGTAGATACTGGTCAGTTTGATCATATGGAAATACGCTGTAATTATGTAATAGGTGCTGCTATGTTTGTGAGCAATGCATTCTTACTGGATGTAGGCTTAATGAGTGAAGAATATTTTTTGTACAATGAAGAGAACGACTGGAGTGCCCGTGCTAAAAAGCACGGATATGCTGTGGGTGTTGCTGTGCAAAGCAAAGTGTATCATAAACAGGGAGCAAGTACAGGTAACAGCCCGAAGAAAAGCAAATGGCAGCTCACCGCTTTGCAGTACAAGTACCGGGGAAAGATCAAATTGTATAAGAAGTATTACCCGCTGCAATTGCCTTTTTTGTATCTGCATTTATTCAGAAGAAGCATAAAGTACCTGGTCATGCGTAATTTTGCCGAAGCTAAAGTGATCTATGCTGCCATGTTTCATACAAAATTTCAAAAATGATCATCAGTCATACATATAAATACGTATTTGTAGAGTTGCCGCAAACGGCAAGTAGTGCCATCGCCCGCGAGTTGCGGGAAAACTATGACGGGCATGAGATCTTGTTCAAACACGCTTTGTATTCCACCGATTTTCTGAAGCAGGCAAATGCGGAGGAAAAACAATACAAAGTGATCAGCGGGTTGCGCAACCCAATGGATATTTGTGTGAGCAATTATTTTAAGTTTCGCACGGACCACGAGAACAGATATTCCCAGCCAAGACTTATGCGGCATGGTTTATTGCGTAAATACATAATGCGCTGGTGGAATGTAAGACAGTACAAGTCCATTGTGGAAAAAGGAGAGGATTTTGAAGGTTTCTTCATGCGCGCCTATACCTTGCCCTATGCCAGCTGGAGTATCATTGAGCATAAACGATTCGATCATATCATTCGTTTTGAGCGTTTGAATGCCGATTTTGCAGAGGCGCTGCGCATTCTGAACATAGAAAAGGTGCGCGATATACCTGTAGCGAATAAAACGGCAGAAAAAACGAAGACCTTCTGGGAATATTATGCGTCAGATAAAGCTAAACGCAGGGCTAAATTCATTTTCGGTCCGTATATGCAGCGCTGGGGATATGCTTTTCCGGAAAGCTGGTCGAAATTCAAAATACCCTGGTATGCTTTCGTTTTGTATCATACGGTAAATGCAGCAAGGATCGTTTTCTGGAAGTTCCTCCGCTAAACTGCATTGCATACCTTTGCTTTTGTGGAAGTAAAAGAAAAATTGCCGACATTCCTGATAGTAGGTGCCGTAAAAGCGGGCACCACATCGCTCCACATGTATCTGCAACAGCATCCGGAAGTATATATGTCGCCAGTGAAGGAGACCAATTTTTTCTCTGATGCAGACATGGATTTCGCGCATTTTAATCTCGATTACAGGCAGGATGTTTCCATCAATATCGAAAAATATATTGACGGCCCTATGGACAAAAAGGTGCATATAGCACATGTGCGCACCTGGGACCTGTATAAAAAATTATTTCGTTTTGCCGCTGATGAAAAGGCCCTGGGCGAGGTCAGCAATTCCTATCTATATCTGCCATCCACTGCAAAAGTCATACACGAGCGATTGCCTAATGCGCGCATTGTAATGATCTTACGCAATCCGGTAGAACGATTGTTCTCCCAATTTCTGATGAATGTGCGCCTGGGTAAGATAGCTGAACGCGATCTGTTGAAAGAACTAAAGGCGGATGCCGCCAAAGCATACAAAGGGTGGGGGGTAAGCCATTTATATGTGGAAGTGGGAATGTATTATGCGCAGGTAAAAAGATATCTCGATCTTTTTCCGAAAGAACAGGTGCACATCATCCTGTTCGACGATTTTAAACAGGACCCGAAAAAAGCCATGCGGGATCTATTTGGATTTATTGGTGCAGACCCCGATTTCCCGGTGGATATGGAGACCAAATACAATGAGGCGGGCATGCCCCGTTTTGGTAAACTCAACTATTTTCTGACCCAGACCGGCCTCTACACCCTGTCGAAGAAACTGGTCCCCGAAAGGCTAAAAGATCGCGTGAAGAGCATTTTTTATTCGGGTTCCAACGTCCCGAAACTGAGCGCCGCAGAGCGGGAATACCTGATCTCGCTGTATACAGAAGATATCCGGAATCTGGAGAGACTCCTCGGTCGCAGCCTGGAAAATTGGCTGAAATAGGCCTTTTTGTCCCATTTTATCTCCATTTTAGCTATCTTTGCCGTCCGATTCCGACTCCCCTGTTCATCAGGGTCGATCCGGAACAGCCGCCGAAGCAGCAATGCGGGGCGGGATTTTGTTCATCAAAAAAACATGTTTCAACATGGCTACTAAAATCAGATTACAAAGGCACGGAAGAAAAAAAGCGCCTTTCTATCACATCGTAGTTGCGGATGTAAATGCACCCCGCGACGGTAAATTCATCGAGCGCCTGGGTTTGTATAACCCTACAACGGTACCTGCGCAAATTTCTATCGACGTTGACAAAGCAGTTCAATGGTTGCAAAACGGAGCGCAACCAACTACTACAGTAAATGCGATCCTGCGCTATAAAGGTGTTTTGTACAAAAAACATTTGTTGCGCGGGGTTAAAAAAGGCGCTTTCTCTATGGAAGTTGCCGAGCAAAAATTTGCTGAATGGATCAAAGCACACGAAGGTGCGGTAATGGATCATATCAGCAAAGTAGAACAGAGCAAAGCATCTGCTAAGGCATCTGAAATTGCCCGTCTGAACGCAAAACGTTTGGAAGCAGCATCTAAAAAAGCAGCTGAAGCAAAAGCGGCCGAAGAAGCTGCAAAAGCAGAAGCTGAAGCAGAGAACGCTGAAACTGAACAAGCAGAAAATACAGAAACAGTGGAGGCGGAAGTGGAAAACACTTCTGTTGAAAACACTGCTGAAGAAACAGCTGCAGGTTCTGAAGAACCAACTAACGAATAAGCAGTGTCTGCGGAGCTGGCCGAGATCGGATACGTTATTAAAACGCACGGTGTTCGCGGTCACCTGAAGATAGCTTTCGATATGCAATGTAAAGAGCTCACCCAAGGTGATGCTCTTTATTTTTTGTCCCACGGGCATCATCTTCCGCACTTCATACAGGAAATAGAATACCTCGAAGATGGCTCCGCATTGGTTTTGCTGGAGGATCGTCAGAGCAAGGAGGATGCGGCATTGTTAGCGAAAAAGGCAGTTTTCGGCCCGGAAGAATGGATCGTTGCCGACCCTGAAGAAGAAAACGGATTAAGTGATTTGATCGGATATATGGTTGAGGATGTGCAGTATGGATTGCTCGGCCCGGTGACAGATGTGATCGATATGCAGGAATATGTTTTATTAGAGGTCGTATTTGAGGAAAAAGAAATATTACTGCCCATGCATACGGAAACGCTAGTGGAAATGGACGACCAAAAAAAGACCATGCTATTGCGTTTACCGGAGGGTTTAATAGAACTTTAAGTAATACGTTATTCTGGAAATATGGTGATCGATATCATAACCGTTTTACCGGAATTGCTGGAAAGTCCTTTTCAGCATAGTATCCTTCGTCGTGCCAAAGACAAAGGTCTGCTTGAAGTGAATCTGATCGATCTGCGGGAATATTCCACCTTCAACCACAAGCAAGTGGATGATTATGCTTTTGGCGGTGGTGCCGGCATGGTGATGATGATAGAACCTATTTACAATTGTATCACATCCCTTCAGGCTAAACGCAGTTATGATGAGGTCATTTATCTGACACCGGATGGAGAACAACTGGACCAGAAAATGGCGAACAGGTTATCCATGCACCAAAACCTGATCCTTTTATGTGGACATTATAAAGGGGTGGATGAGCGTGTGCGCGAACATTTGGTGACCATGGAGATATCCATTGGCGACTATGTGCTCAGTGGCGGTGAACTGGCCGCGGCGGTTCTTGTGGATTCCATCGGCCGTCTGATTCCCGGCGTATTGAGCGACGAGACCTCGGCCCTGACCGATTCTTTCCAGGACGATCTGCTGGCCCCGCCCGTTTATACCCGTCCAGCGAGCTTTATGGATTGGGAGGTCCCGGAGATACTTCTGAGCGGTCATGCGGCCAGAATAGAAGCCTGGAGGCACGAAATGGCACTGGAAAGGACCCGTAAACGCCGTCCCGGCCTGCTCAAAGAAGAATAAAGGGAAAATTTGAAATCACGCCAAAGGACGCTATCTTTGCAGTCCATAAAAATTCTGAGATCATGGACATTATCAAAACCCTGGAACAAGAGCTTATTGGCGGCAAGACGATCCCGCAATTCAAAGCCGGTGACACCGTTACCGTAAATTACCGTATCGTGGAGGGTGAAAAATCCAGGATCCAGGCATTCAAAGGCGATGTTATCCAGCGCAAAGGAAAAGGCCGCACCCAAACATTTACCGTTCGCAAAATATCTAACGGCGTCGGTGTTGAACGTATCTTCCCTCTGTTCTCCCCGAACATCGACAGCATTGAAGTAAATAAATCGGGTAAAGTACGCCGCGCAAGGATTTTCTATCTGCGTGGATTGAAAGGTAAATCAGCCCGTATCAAAGAAGCGCGCAACGTTTCTGCGGAATGATCATCATAAGCTATTTGTATAAACCCTGACCATCGCGTCAGGGTTTTTTATTTAACACAGGTCGCTCAGATAATGGGCGCCTAATATTCTGTTGCAGGTAAATCCTTCTGCATACATATAACCGCAACTTCTGCCCATTTCACGTGCGCGCCTTTCAATACCGTCGAAAAATCCTTTGGACGAAATATACGTCTCCGGTTCACCGGAATCCGGATCATAGAATTGTGAGCGATGCGCACGGATGCTTTCCATGCGTTGTTCCCAAACTGCACTTATGTCTATCACGATGTCGGGATGAATATATCTGTCCTGTATATAATGTAATACCAATTGCGGACGATAAGCAATTTGTGCATTTCCCTCCCATTCCGTTTCTATTTTGATCAGGCCGCTGAGGAAGCACGCTTCTTCAACTAATTGTGCTGAACGTCCGTGATCCGGATGCCTGTCGCCAATAGCGTTACACAATACATAGGTTGGCCGATACGCGCGGATCATACGGATCACTTCCAGGCGGTTTGCATGGTTATTTTCAAATTGTGCATCGGGCAGATGTAAATTCCTGCGCATTTCTGCCCCGAGTATTTTTCTTGCATCCTCCGCTTCGTGAGCGCGAATTTCTGCTGTGCCTCTGGATCCCATTTCACCGGCAGTGAGGTCGATGATGCCCGCTTTTTTACCCTTATGTATCTCCATTAAAAGGGTGCCACTGCAACTTAATTCCACATCATCGGGATGTGCGCCGAAGGCCAGGATGTCGAGTTTCATATAGCAAAGATGAAAAATGTCCGCCGAAAGGTGGATCACCCGCAGGGGAAATGATAAAAAATGAAAAATGAAGAGGAAAAATGAAAAGGGAGAACGGGCTAAGGGCTAAGTGCTAGGTGCTAAGAGCTAAGTGCTATGTGCTCTCCTAAATAAAAGTAGTCCAACTAAGAAGAGACTGCTACTGCTCCCGCCCCTGACGCTGCAGCCTTGCTGAGTACAATGATGCATTTTATGTCAGGGACGATTCAATTTATTTTTTGTAAAGAGGTCTGCTGATACTCATCCCCAAATGGATCCTGCGGACATTCACCATTCACTATTCACCATTCACCATTCACTATTCACCATTCACTATTCACCATTCACTATTCACCTCTCACTTCTCCAGCGCTTTTTCGATGGCCCGGATAATTTTTTTACTTCCGGGTTTTTTATAGGACCAGAAGTATGTGATGGGTTTGCCGTCCCTTCCGATCAGATATTTATAAAAATTCCAATAGGGTTTTGAAGCAAAAACACCATTTTTATTTTTGGAGCTGAAATAAGAAAATACAGGATGTGCATCTTTCCCGCGCACTTTGGTTTTTTCCATGATGGGAAAAGTGACACCATAATTTATGGAACAATATTCTTCAATACGCTCACCTTCCAACGGTTCCTGGTGGAATTGATCACTAGGGAAGGCCAGTATGGCAAAACCTTTGTCTTTATATTTTTCGTACAGTTTTTGCAAACCTTCCAGTTGTGGCGCCCGACCACATTTGCTCGCAATATTCACGATAAGACATACCTTGCCGCGCAAGTCTCCAAAGGAAAAAGATTTTCCTTGCAGGGTAAGTGTCTGCAGGTCATAAAAGGATTCCGACATATAATCAAGCAACGCTCTACAGCAGATAATGTTCGCTAAACGGGCAATTAATGTATCCCCTTTTCTGTAAGAAAGCGCTCAGCATCCAACGCAGCCATGCAGCCGGTACCGGCGGCAGTTATAGCCTGGCGGTATACTTTATCCTGCACATCGCCTGCGGCAAATACGCCCTCAATATTTGTTTTGGAAGAACCGTTTTGCGTTTTGATGTATCCTTGCGCGTCGAGTTCCAGAATGCCCTGAAAAATATCGGTATTGGGTTTATGTCCAATGGCAACAAAAAAACCGGTGATCGCAATATCCTGTACTTCACCCGTAATATGATTGCGGATGCGCACTCCGGTAACTACATTATCTCCCAATACTTCTACTGTTTCCGTGTTCCAGTGGATCTCGATATTTTGTGCATGCATTACTCTTTCCTGCATGATCTTACTGGCGCGAAAATGGTCTTTGCGCACGATCATATGTACTTTGGTACACAATTTAGAAAGGTACAGGGCTTCTTCACACGCCGTATCACCACCACCAACCAATGCAACTTCCTGATTCTTGAAAAAGAATCCATCGCACACAGCGCAGGCACTTACACCAAAGCCATTTAATTTTTTCTCGGAGGGTAGTCCAAGCCATTTGGCACTCGCTCCCGTTGCGATGATCAGGGTATGTGTTTCCACAACTTTGCCATCATCAAAATGGATCTTTTTGACGTCGCCATCCAATTCTACTTTCACGGCAATACCGAAATGCACTTCTGTGCCAAAACGCTCAGCTTGTTTTTTCAGATCTTCCATGAGCTCAGGGCCAAGTATCCCGGAAGGATATCCCGGAAAATTCTCCACATCGGTGGTTTGCATCAACTGGCCTCCGGGTTCCAATCCGGTATACACTACAGGGCTGAGATTTGCACGAGCAGCATATATTGCGGCGGTATATCCGGCAGGTCCGGATCCTAATACCATACATTTCAATGTCTCCATATCCAGTTTGCTAAGCGTGCAAATTTAAAGAAGGTTCCCGAAGAAAGTCAGGTGATTTTCTACCCGGCAGATTTCTCATTTATTAAGAAAAAATATATATTTATTGCATTGTTCATATCTAAATCTGCGTCTATGAGAAAGTCTATCGTACTTGCTGTTTCGATATTCCTATGCAGCACATTTCATACACAAGCACAAAATTCAGATCACCCCATTAAATTCGGCGTTGGCGCCAACGGGGTGGATTACAACACACAACAAGATTATTTCGGCGACCTGAGTAATCACGATGCACAAAATAGCTGGGTGGCCGGCCGGTATACATTGGGCGGCACTCTGAATCCTTCCTTCTCCTTAGAAGCCGCGGTTTCCATGGTGAGTATCATGAGTCCTTCAGTTGGCAACCCCGGGCAGGAAGATACCTGGCTCGATATGGACCTGACTTTGCATTATCACTTTGCCAATGGCTATATGTTATCGGAGCGATCCTGGTTTGCACCTTACTTATATGGCGGTGTTGGTTATAATTATTTGGGTTCTGATAATTCGGATGCTGCCACCTGGTTCCCGGAGGGGAAATTTGGTTTGGGCATTGATCTGTGGGTGACCCAGACCTTTGGTTTTAATGTGCAAAGTGGTTACACCAAGCAATTTGATGCCGGCACCGATTACGCACATCATGCCATTGGTATAATCATTCGATTTGGCAATGGAAAGGATACAGATGGAGATGGTTTTGCCGATTGGGAAGATGCCTGTCCGGATAAGGCCGGTATCGCCGCATTTAACGGATGCCCCGATACGGATGGCGATGGGATAACCGACGCTTCTGACGCATGTCCTACAGAGGCCGGCCCGGCCGCATTTGATGGTTGTCCCGATTCCGACAATGATGGTCTGGCAGATAAAGATGATGCCTGTCCGAATGAGAAGGGTTTGATGCAATTCAACGGCTGTCCCGATACGGATGGCGATGGCATTGCCGATAAAGATGACCGCTGTCCGAAAGATAAGGGCCTCGCCGAATTTCAGGGTTGTCCCGACAGCGACGGGGATGGCATTCCTGATCTAGACGACGCGTGTAAAAATGAAAAAGGACTTGCCAAATTCAACGGATGCCCGGATACGGATGGTGATGGTATTGCAGACAAAGATGATCGCTGTCCGAGAGATCGTGGTGATATGGCACTGGGTGGTTGCCCGGATAATGATGGTGATGGCATACCTGATATTGACGACCGTTGCCCGGATAAACCCGGAAATAAGCTCACCGGCGGCTGTCCTGTTTTGGAAGATAAAGTGAAGAAGGAGATCGTTGAAAAAATAAATTTTGCTGCCAAGAGTATTCAATTCGAAACCGGCAGTGATGTTATCCGTCAGGTTTCTTATACTACATTGGACAATATTGTCAGCATTATGAAATTATATCCATCTACAAGTTGGAGCATAGAAGGACATACCGATAATGTAGGTGATGATGCGTTCAATCAGGAATTATCTGATAAGCGCGCTGCATCTGTCCGAAATTATTTTATCAGTAAGGGAGTGGAAGCAAGAGAGCGACTGAGTTCACCTGGGAATATGGTGAAACCAGGCCTATTGAAGATAATAAAACAGCGACCGGAAGGGCCAAGAACAGAAAAAGTGGAAATTATTTTAAAAGACCAGTAAATGCTCCTGATATATGACCTGAGTGGTGCAGATAATTACCACCTGCGGGTTGTTCTATTGATATCCAAAATGTTTGCAACCCGCGATCTTCATTTTCCAATTCTCACTGATCTTCACGAAAAGTTCCAGAAATACTTTCTTTCCGGTAAATGCTTCAATATCTTTCTCGCTTCTATCCCCTGTTGTTTAATAAGCAGAACCGCACCTTTCCCGATTATAATAGATTTATGTCCGGGTTTGCTCACATAGATCACGCTCCGGATAGCAATGATATCGCCTTTGTCTTTATATTCTTCGGTAACCACTTCAACAGAATAGGGGATCTCTTTTTGATATCTAGAGAATATTTTTCCCGTATCATTTCCGATACCAATGCGCGCTCCGTTTGGTCGGTCAATGCATCCGTTTCATAGTACGGCGGGTGCTCGGGCAAATTGCTCAATATATGATCGTATAATGTTTCCGTATGTATTTTCTTCAACGCCGATATCGGAAAGATGCCGGCTTGCGGAATACGTGAACGCCATGCTTCCACCATTTTTTGAAGTGTCTCACCATCGGTGCGATCTATTTTATTGATAACCAGACAAACAGGCAGATGTATTTTTTGCAGCAGTTGTACCATGGGATGTTCTGCCGGTATATCATCATCTGCACTTGTCATGAATAATAAAATGTCTGCATCCTGCAAGGCTGTTTTTATCTGGGCATTCATCCATTCGTGCAGTTTATATTGGGGGATATCAATGATACCCGGGGTATCAGAAAAAATGACCTGATGCATATCTGTATTCACGATCCCGAGGATACGCCGTCTGGTGGTCTGTGCCTTTGGCGTAATGATGCTGAGTTTTTCCCCCGCAACGCATTCATGAGTGTCGATTTGCCTACGTTGGGCCTGCCGATAATGTTTACAAAACCGCTGTAAAACGCCATGCCCAAAAATAAGGATATTGTCGGGCAGCGGCCATTTTAGGTTTTCTGTGCCGGAATGCCTATCTTTGCACCCACAATTGCACGAAAGTCCCTTAATTTTCGCGGGGTGGAGCAGTTGGTAGCTCATGATGGGCTCATAACCCAAGGCCACAGGTTCAGTCCTGTCCCCGCTACAAAGAATCGGCTCAAAACTGGAAAACGGCTTGGGCCTTTTTGTTCTTGAGAAAAATAAAGTCGAAAGAGTAGCTCGATGGGCTCATATCCGCCAACCGGCGGACACGGAGTTCAGTCCTGTCCCCGCTAAGGAATCAGCTCAAAACTGGAAAACAGCACGGGCCTTTTTGTTCTTTATGAGGAAAATAAAGTCGAAAAGGTAGCTCGATGGGCTCATATCCGCCGGCGGCGGACACAGGTCGAGTCCTGTCCCCGCTACAAAAGAATCGGCTCAAAACTGGAAAACAGCTTGGGCCTTTTTTGTTCTTTGAGAAAAATAAAGTCGAAAGAGTGACAGTGGGCTCATATCCGTCCGCCAACTGGCGGACGGACCTGAAGTTCAGTCCTGTCCCCGCTACAAAAAGAATCGGCTCAAAACTGGAAAACAGCTTGAGCGCGCACATTCTTTGAGAAAAATAAAGTCGAAAGGTAGCTCGATGGCTCATATCCGCCAGCAAGCGGACACAGGTTCAGTCCTGTCCCCGCTACAAAAGAATCGGCTCAAAACTGGAAAACGGCTTGGGCCTTTTTTGTTCTTTGAAATAAAGTCGAAAGGTAGCTCGATGGAGATCATATCCGTCCATAGCTGGCGGATTGGACTAATTCGAGTCACTGTCCCCGCTACAAAAGAATCGGCTCCAAAACTGGAAAACAGCTTGGGCTAGTCACAAGATCTTAATCACCGGAGAAATGGAGTGGAAAGAAAATGAGTGAAATGGTGGTCTATTGCTATTCTGAAAAGTTCGATCAAATTTATATTGGTGAAACCAGTTCCTTGATGCCAGGTTTCATGCACATAACTCGTGGAGTCAAAGGATATACGTTGCGTACAGACCCTGGGAAAGTAATTTATGTTGAATTTATGCAAACAAAAAGCCAGGCTTTATTAAAAGAAAAACAATTAAAGTTTTACAGGACGTCCCGATTTTGAGAACTAGAGTTCTGGCCGAAATGCAGATATCGGGTTCATTAAATGGGCTCATATCCACGCCAACCGGCGGTTCACGAGTTCAGTCTGTCCCCGCTACAAAAAGAATCGGCTCAAAACCTGGAAAACAGCTTGAGCCCCTTTTTTTATATCCGGAATATGGGATTCACCGTTGCCATAATGCGGACGCCCGAATGTGGGCAAATCAACCTTGTTCAACAGGTTGACAGGGGGAGCGCCATGCTGCATTGTAGATGATATCAGTGGTGTTACGCGCGACGGGCATTACGTTATGGTGGAGTGGAATGGCAAAACATTCGATCTTATAGATACGGGTGGGTTTGTTGCAAAGACACAGGATGTATATTTGAGAAAGAGATCGCGAGCAGGTTGAGATAGCCATGAAGAATCAATGTCTTGTTGTTCATGATGGACGTTACCGCCGCAGCATCACCGATTTCGATGATGATCCGCATGCTGCCGCAGGTCCGAAAAAAGAAAGTGTTAGCCATAGTAAATAAGGTGAGTAATAATGCTGGCGTCAACCAGAAGCTGCTGAATTCTATGCCGCAGGTTTCTCTGATATTTTTTCGTTTCATCTCTGTCACAGGTAGTGGCACTGGTGATATGTGGATGCGATCTGCGTAGCCATGAAGAAGACAAGCATCCGGTCAGGAAGCGCTTTTCTTCCTGCCCAGATTGCTATAGTGGGTCAGCCCAATGTGGGAAATCTACCTTGTATTACTGCTGCAACCAGGAGAGAACACTGGTTACAGATATCGCAAGGAACTACCCGCGATGCCATTAGTACACATTATAATTTGTTCAGGAAGAATTCATTTTGACAGATACTGCAGGCCTGCGCGAAAAATGCAGTAAAGGAAGATCTGGAATTATACCGTTATCTGAGCCATTAAAGCCATCGATGAAAGTGATGTGTGTTTGTTGCTCCTCGATGCACAAACGGGCATTGAGCCAGGACCTATCCATCCTGCAACTGATGAAAAGAAAGAAGAGCTTGGTCATGATATTGGTGAATAAGTGGGATCTGTTGGAAAAAGACAACCACACTTTTGACACCTATACTAAAAACATTACAGAAAAAGTTGCGCCATTCCGGGATATTGCCTATACTCTTTATTTCTGCAAAAGATAAGACGCATCTTCAAGGCAATGGAAACTGCTCTGGAAGTATATGCCCACTGAGCACGCATGTGCCTACTGCTGCATTAGACAGGTCATGCGGGAAGCTATGGCAAATACCATCCACCGGCGGTGCGTGGCGTAACTTTATCAAAGATAAAATATGTAACGCAGGTTCCGGCGCGTGTGCCAACCTTCCTCTTCTTCACGAATTACCCCAACGATATTCGGACGCCCTATAAAAAAATTATCTGGAGAATCAGCTCCGTGGTATTTTGCCTTCAGCGGTGTACTTATTCAGATCTTTTTTCCGCAAGAAGTAGGCATCATATTTTGGCGTATAATTTTGTTGTATCCATTATCAAAAAACTGAGCAAAATGAAAAAAGATCAACTATTTCGCTATTGCACTGGCGGTTTCTCCCTGGTGGCGTGTAAAGGCAAAGACTCCGGTGAAAATGAAGACATGAACACAAATGATACAACGAGTACCATGGTGGAACCGGGCGCTTCGGATAATATAGGCGGCGCAACCACCACAGATGAGGTATTCAATCAATCATCCGATGATGAATTATTCGGCGCAAGTCGGATGATTCTAGAAGTGGGATGCAACGAAGTAAACCAATGTATTATGAAAAAGCTCCTGTTATTACAGGAGCTTTTTTTTGAATGCACTTTTTGATGTTCTGCCGTTCGCGATAAAAAATAACCGGAATTCCCATCACTGATCACCCATCACATTTTCTTCGCTCCAACCTGTAGTGTTTCTTTACAGACCTGCCCGGAAAATATTGTCAGTTGATTGATGGTATAATAATATCCGTTATCTCCCCATTTCTAGTGACGTGCTGTCATGGCTTTGATACCTGTTTCAATATAGGATTTTGAAGCGCGCAATTCGGCTTCCGTAACACCCTTGTCTTTATCGCGCGCCAAAACATAGGCAACGAATTTTTCGAAGGTCGCGTCGGGTAAAGTGTAGCCGGCATAGAAAGTATAAAAATCGCACGGGATATCATCAAACGCAGATGTGTGGAAGCATATAGTGTATACAAAATCCTGAATGATATTCCGGTTGAATACTATGCTTAATTCAAGGTTTGATTCATCTCACTGGTATCCGGTTTCACCTCCACATCAGGATGTATGCCCCAGTCGCCGGTGATCCTGGATTTCAGACTGTCGGAATTTCACCTCCATTCATGAGTATGCTGTAATAGTCATCGTAGTAAGCGTCCACACCTTTATCGTAAGGCGCTTTATCCACATTTGCCGGAAGGGGTATAATATCTGGCAGTAGTCAATCGCACAGCCGAGGGATGAGAGATACTTCTGCACCAGACCTTTACCGAAACTTTTTCTGCCCACAATTACTGCTCTTTTATTGTCTTCAATGCACCGGCCAATATCTCCTTGCCGAAGCGGAATATTCATTGATCAATACCACCAAATTTCCCTGTTCAAATAAACCGTTGCGTTTCTGCATGTTCTTCTTCACTGCCAACAGCGCGTCCGTCTGTATACGATCAGTGGTGTGCCCGATAAAAATTCATCTGCCAGAGAAACAGCACCGCGCAAATAGCCTCCGGGATTTCCCGCGCAGGTCGAGCATCAATTTTCATTCCCTTGTTGATCCAGTCCTTGTAATGCATCATCAAATTCCAGCAGTGTTTCGGCAGAGAATTTATTTACACGTATATGTAATCTTGTAAATCCACCATATGCAGCATCGATACTTGTAATAGAGGATGACATTGCGTGTGATCACAAAATTCGTAAGAGATCCTTTACACCATTCCGTTTGACATCCACCATCACTTTCGTGCCTTTGATGCCGCGCAATTTGCTCACTACTTTATCGCTGGTGATACCATTGCCTGCTCTGGGCTGTCGTAATTTGATGATCTTATCACCGGCTTTGATGCCTAATTTTTCCAGATGGTCCACCGCTTAAAAGCTGCAACAACCATGATGGTATCATCCACAATGTTGAATTCAATACCGATACCATCGAAATTCCCTTCGAAGTTGTTCATTGAAGCCCCATAGATCTTCCTTGTGGATATAGCTGGAATGCGGATCAGATTTTTAAGGGCATCAATGGTAGCGGGATCGTTAAGTGGGTGTTCACCATCCCGCCCACAATAGAATCGACGATAGTGGAGTCCCACATGTTGCTGACTGATATAATTGAGTATCCTTTCTATGCGAATTGGTCTCCCCATCTTCATTTCCAACTTGTGACATTGCTAGTCACAGAATTTATTTTAAGACCTATCAGGATCGAAAACAAGCACCAGGGCAAAGGCCACCGGCAATAGATAACGTCTGTTCTGCATGATTTCCGAATTGCTGTGCAAAGTAACTACATAGACCTCACTTAGCCCTGTTAAAACGGTTTAATAAAGGCCTTTCATACCTATTTATAGGTATTATTTCCCGGGCGGACCGATATCCTTCCGCAGATGCCCTGAACAGTGTAAGTTTGCAGAAATTTAGAACGATTCTAAATAAAAACAGCACATGAACGAATTCATTATAACCTTCAGAGAATGTCTGGAAGCGGCTTTGATCGTTGGCATTATGTATACCGTCCTCGACAAGAACGGTCACCACAGCCTCAAAAGGACGCTTTGGATAAGCGTTTTGGCATCTGTGATCTCATCCGCAATCCTCGGAAGGGTATTATATGAGCTTTTGGAAGAAAGCGGTGCCCATTTCAAAGAATTTCTGGAAAGGGTTTTTCATGTTCGTTACTGCGGGTTTGCTGATGTATGTGATCTCTTTGGATAGTAAAAATATGACCAACAAGGAAGCCATTTCCGAAACAAACGACGAATCTGCTGTGGGCTCCGGCGGCAGGTTGGGTTTATTCATGCTCGTTTATTTCGCCATTCTGCACGAAGGTTTTGAAACCGTGCTCTTTTTGTGGCCAGCTTACGAGTCTGGATGTGTTCGCTTTTCGTATGTGGGTTTTGCGGGGTTATGTGCTTGATATTGATCGGTTATTTGCTGGTGATGCAAGGTAAAAGATCAAATTATCCATTTTCAAAATACACCGCAGTTTACTCCTGGTCATTTTTGCGGCCGGAATGGTTGCGCATGGCACCCATGTAAATCACATAGAATACATGGAATACAAAGAACATGTGGAGATGGGTATGGAACCTGTTGGTTTGGGTGATGCCTGTGCAGAGCTGCGGGAACATATTGCAGGCACGGAAAAAATGGAAGAAGGTGAAGAAGAGGAAGAATATGCATTTAATGTATTTCCTATGCGCGACGGCACCGCACCCGATCCCGGAGGCATGTATATCTACAATAAGGATTGTGATGTGTATGTACACATGCTCAACAGCAAAGGTGTGATCGGCTCCTTTTTGAATGGTTTGTTCGGTTATAACACCTCACCGATATGGATGGAGATCATTCTATGGATACTCTCATTGGGTTTTGGTTTAGTAGTGTGGAGAAGAGCGTATAGGAAGTAGGCGCAGGAAGGGCAGGTGCAGGGGCAGGGGCAGGTGCAGTGGACGGTTGGCAGTGGGCAATTCCTGATAAATAAGGCACTTTATTTTGTTGTTTTCAGTCCTAACCCCTAACCCTAACTCCTAACCCCTAACTCCTAACCCTAACATTAACAATTTCTTACATAAAAAAAACACGATGCCGCCTTATCGTCATCGTGTTTGGCAAAAGCTATATTGCTTTCGATCAATCGATCAATGTAGCTTCCATACTTATCTCCGTATTCAGAGATTTGGATATCGGACATTCGCGTTTTAGCTTCTTCTGCTTCTGCAAATACTTCAACAGTTGCACCGGGAACTTTGCTTTCACTGTGAGGTGACTGGTAACGATCTTGCCGTCTTCTGATTCTACACATTCCGTTTCGATGGATTCAGGTAAGATCTTTACTACCCAGCACAAGCTGAGCTTCATGGAGAAAACAGCCGGCATGCGCAGCGGCTATTAATTCTTCCGGATTCGTGCCAATGCCATCTGCAAAGCGGCTTTCCAGAATATTGATTTTTATCTAATACACCGGACTGGGTGCTGAGATTTCCGGACCCTTCTTTTCCCGATCCGTTCCAAATTGTGCTGTTGCATTACGTTTTCATATTTTCTTTTTTTTAATTGCCTGATGTCGCAAAATTACGCAAAGGCAGAGTTGAAAGTTCATTGTATATAATCTATAAGACCCGCGCATGTTGTGCAGGTCTTATATTTTTCTATCAAATTTAATTCTGCACGATCTTCAATTCTTTGATCAGATTTTCAACTTTCATATTTATCTATGATGAACAATACATAGCGGATGTCTACTATTATCGTCCTGTTCGCAGCAGGCTCGAAAATATAGTCTCCGGAGGTGTTCCTTCGTAGTTGCCGTCAAATGCCAGTCGATCAGCTTTGACCGTTGCCATTCATAATGCGGACTTCCGCTGTTCCCGCCGGTGATATCCAGATTGGAAAGGAAACAAACCGGAACGGTCCCGTTCTCGGCATAGCGCCCGTAATCTTTTCCGCTTTATGTAGTTGGTATAATTTATCCGGAACAATGAATTCGGGATCGTCATTATTTCTTTTTTCCATAACACCATCGATAGTAGTTTGCCAATGATAGTGTACGGCATCGCGTGCTTCATAATCTTCCACTGTGCCATATGTGAGACGCATGGTGAAATTCGCGTCCGGATAGAAATGTTTATCCGCATCTTTTTTCATGATTGCACTCACATAATCTTTTTCCAGCATATTGATGCTTGTTCTTGCACTTCTCCATGTAGCGCCTACTGTTTGTGCATCTGTAAATAATCCGATATAGAAATTATACAAGGCATCCTTGCTCAGTTTCTTGGGATTGGGTGCATTCAGAAAGGCTTCCAGTTTTTCGGGGGTTGTATACACCGATTTGGAAATGGCCATAGCACTCCAGGTATCAAATTTTTCCTGTGGTGTGGCCCCTTTTGTATTACTCAAAATGTCAGTGAGCACTTGCGGGTACTTTTCCGACGGCAGCTTGGTATATAGCATATTCAGCAAGGCAGACAGTTTCTTTACTTCGGTCTCATAATGCATACCATCCCACATTTCTTTAGATGCTTCACGAATGCCTTCTTTAATGGCTTCTGCATCTTCGCCGGTAACTGCATCTTTGCCTATTAAGGATTCCACATCGCTGAAATCAAGTGCAAAACTTCCGGTAGGCATCAACACAACGGAATATATCTTGTAATAAAATTCTTTGTTCACTGCACTCATGGATGCATAAGCTTGTGCAAATTGCTCGAACATATCTTTATACTTCTGTTCTTGTGTAGCTCCTTGTTGCTTAGCCCATTGCATGAATTCTTTTTCCTGTTGTTCTTTGATACCAACGGCATCCATGCGGCGCATGCCATCCAATTGTGTTTTATATAATTTCAAACCGTTCATCAACTGCGCATAGTTCGGTGCAAGTTGAATACGCACCGCTTCATCTTTGTCCATATCTTTTTTCATCACATCTGTAACCGTTTTGAAGCAGTCGATCTGTGCAGGATTGCTTTCTGTCATAACCTCTTTCATTCCATAACTGGTCAGATAGCGATTCGTGGATCCGGGAAAGCCCATGATCATGGTAAAATCTCCTTCCTTATACCCATTCAAAGAAATGGTGAGGAATTTTTTAGGTGCATAAGGCACGTTGTCCGCACTGTATTCAGCCGGTTCGTTATTCTTGTCGGCATATACACGGAAAATACTGAAGTCACCGGTGTGACGGGGCCACATCCAGTTGTCGGTATCACCACCGTAATTACCGATGGACGATGGCGGAACACCTGTCAGGCGCACATCATTGTATTGACGGTACAGATACAGAAAATATTGGTTTCCGTAATACATGGATTCTACTTCTGCTATGTATCCCATTTCCTCATATTTCGCGGTAAGGCGACTTTCGATCTCCATCAGTTTGCCGCGGCGGGCCATGGGTTCCAGGCCTTGCATGTACGGAACGATACTATCGGTTACATCAATAACATCTTGCAATATGCGTATCCATAGGCCCGGAATGGGCAGTTCCTGATCGCGGCTATAAGCCCAGAAACCATCATCAATATAATTGTGCTCCGGTGTGCTCATGGCCGCTACCGATTCAAAGCCGCAGTGGTGGTTAGTGAAAAGCAGACCGCTCTCGCTTACAAATTCTGCTGTACAAAAACCGCCATCACCTTCGCCGAGTTGCACAACGGCATCCTTTAAGCTGGGAGAGGTGGTGCTGTAAATTTCATCGGCAGTAAGTTTCAGGCCGATCTGTTTTAAGTATTGCCAGTTGAGTTGACGGGCCAGGTTTGCCAGCCACATGCCCTCATCCGGAACGATAGAAGCGTGTGCTTTTTGCACCGGAGTTGCCCATAAAAGGAGGGCAGAAAGGCCGGCGATAAGAAAATTGCGTTTGGTCATATTGTTCAGTTATTAGTGGAATAATAGATGCTGCGAAGGTAGCAAATAATCAGCCTTTTGCCATGTGAAAAGGGCAATACACTAAGGTTTCAGACCAAAAAAGGTAGATTATTCCTCTTTCAGGAATTTCTTCGTGATCAGGGTGTTCCCCTGAGAGTATACGGCGAGAAAATATACGCCGGGTTGGAGATCGGACAGATTCACTTTTACCTCCTGGTTGCCCGGTTCCGGAACGATGGTTTTGATCTCGCGGCCAACAATATTCAAAATGCCTATCCTGTCCACATTGTTATATGTAAAACTGATAGTGGCAAAACTTTTCACCGGATTGGGGAAGATACTGATGATAGGCCCTTGTCCTGAACCAAAAGTGGAGTTGGTGTCAGGGAACTGCACAGCCGATACAGTACTGCATTCGTCTTCACCATTCAATCCATTGGCAAATAATGCCGGAGGGAAGATGAGGATCGCAGTTAGCAGTACGAGCGTGTATAGTTTTCGCATAGGCTGACAAGTGTCACATAAAGATATAATCCATATTTCTATCCTGCAAGCGACAAAAAACAGCTTTTTCCACCTTTAACCTTTTTTAGGTGTTCGTATCGCCTGAAAGTCCCTGCAGTGGCTGATAATGGTCAACGCATACAGGTGTGAAAGGTTTCAAAACCCATATTAAATTTCATCGTCGGGGTCCTCCTCGAACAGGTCCTCCTCATTGAAAACGCTGGTGAACAGGTCTTTGAAGGAGATCCCGGCAACCAGCATATTCTTGCTCAAGAGGGAATATTCTGCCAGTCCGTACAACAGGAATTCCATCATGAAATGCTCGGTTTCGGCATCTAAACCCTTATTGTATTTCCTGACGATCATTCTCAAACCCGGCACGCTGTCTAAACCGTCGCGATATTCTTTTTCCGAAGCGTTGTTCATCAGATCCAGGGTATTGCCTTCATTGAACCAGTCGATGATATCGCGATATAAGCCCATGGATGCATTTTCTGTATTGCCGTTCTTTTTCGCTTGCAGTTTGGTTTTCTTTTCGGGCAGCGGAAAATAATTTCCGAATTGTGCCCGTATCGCTTTGCCGATAAGATTCACCGCAACGATATAGGGGCCTTCCTGTTCGCCTTCATATACCAATTCCACTTTACCGGTGATGGCAGGTATCACTCCCCACAGATCACCGATGCGTATATATGCATTGTCCTCACCATTTTTCAAGACCCTTCTTTCCGCTGCAGAAACAATATTCTCAAATGCGCTTATAGTCATACGCGCACTCACACCACTTTTCTGATCCACATATTCGCTGGCCCGTGCTTCGAAAGCGATCTGTTCGATCAGATCCTGGATGATGTTATTGTATTGCACACGTTCCTTCTGATCGGGATGCAGATCTGCTTCCTGATGTGTGATATGTTTTGCCGTTTCCAGATCTTTTGGATAGTGCGTCAGAATCTGACTTTCTATCCTGTCCTTCAACGGAGTAACAATAGCACCGCGATTGGTATAATCTTCCGGATTCGCAGTAAATACGAATTGAATATTTAAAGGCAACCGGATATTGAACCCGCGAATTTGTATGTCCCCTTCCTGTAAAATATTAAACAGGGCAACCTGAATGCGCGCCTGCAGGTCGGGTAATTCATTGATCACAAAAATGCCGCGATGTGCACGCGGTATCAAACCGAAATGGATCACGCGTTCATCATTATAGGGCAATTTTAAATTTGCCGCTTTGATGGGATCCACATCGCCGATGAGATCTGCGATGCTCACGTCAGGTGTTGCCAGTTTTTCAGTATAACGCGCATCGCGGTGCAGCCATTCAACGGGTGTATCATCACCCAATTCTGCAATTTTATCTTTTGCATAGCGAGAAAGCGGAGCGAAGGGATCATCATTCAATTCACTGCCGGCAACTATGGGAATATATTCGTCCATCAATTGCGTGAGCAAACGTGCGATGCGCGTTTTTGCCTGTCCGCGTAAACCGAGCAAAATAATATTATGTCTGCTGAGAATGGCACGTTCCAGATCGGGAATAACGGTGTGTTCAAAACCGTGAATACCCTGAAACGGATCCTTCCCTTCCCGCATTACTTTGATCAGATTGGCACGCAATTCATCCTTTACCGGACGGGAAATGTAACCGGCTTTTTTCAATGCACCGAGGGTGCGTAATTCCATCACTTGTTTTTCTTTCATAAATATGCTTGCATCTACCGCACTGTTCGCCGGCGGTTTCTTTCAAAATCTTCAAAAATATATTCTCCCAATCCCTTCAGACTGGTGTAAAATGCTTTGCCCTGATTTGTCTCCGTAAATTCCTTCACGAATCTTTGCAGATACGGATCCTGTGCGATCATAAAGGTGGTGATGGGAATATGCAGTCTTCTGCATTGTGCCGCGAGTTGCAAGGTTTTATTTACGATAAGCCGATCCAGGCCGAAACTGTTCTTATAATATTTGCCGTTGCGCATGATGCAGGTGGGTTTGCCATCAGTGATCATGAAGATCTGTTTGTTCGGGTTTTTTCTTCTGCGCAAAATATCCATAGCCAGTTCCAAACCTGCAACGGTGTTGGTGTGATAAGGTCCTACCTGTAAATAGGGGAGATCTTTTATTTCGATCTGCCAGGCATCGTTGCCGAATACGATCACATCCAGCGTATCCTTTGGATATTTTCGTTTGATGAGTTCACTCAAGGCCATGGCTACTTTTTTGGCAGGTGTGATCCTGTCCTCGCCATATAAGATCATGGAGTGTGAAATATCAATCATCAGGACGGTAGACGTTTGTGCCTTGAATTCTTTCTCGCGCACCACCAGGTCGTTCTCATCCATGTGAAAATCGCCTATGCCGTGATTGATAAAAGCATTTTGTATGGACGCGTTGTAATCGATCTGTTCCGGACTGTCGCCGAAAGCGAAATTGCGTGTATCCGAGGTTTGTTCATCTCCCAGACCCGCATGTGCGGTCTTATGGTCGCCACGTGTACCTTTCTTTAACTTGCCGAAAACCTGCTCCAGTGAACTCTGCCTGATACTCTGTTCCATTTTCGCAGTGATCTGCATGCCACCTGTTCCCTCTTCCTCATCGCGGAGATAACCGCGTTCTTTCAGCTCTTCTATAAAATCTCCCATACCATAATCCGGGGTGGTGAGTTCGTATTCGCGATCCAGGGCATTGAGCCAGTCGAGTGCTTCGGCCACATCACCGGAAGTATACACCAATAGTTCTTTGAACAACTCGAACAATCGTTCAAAGGGTGTTTGTTCCGGTTCATTAAATTGCGAAAATCTGTTACCGAGCATACTCTGTTGTATTAAAATGATTTGCGATCCTTCTGTAACATACCGCCTTTGCTCGCAAACAAAATATCCTGCACGCCTTCGCCTTGTAAAAAGGCATAGGGATATTCCATATCCACTTTGCTGATCGCATCCAGCTGTTGCATTTCATCGGCGTTCAAATGCACTTCGGAAGAATGTAAATTATCTGCTAATTGTTGTGTGTTGCGCGCACCAACGATCGGTATCACGCGTGCATTCTGCTGCATCACCCAGGCAATGGCAACTTGCGCCGGCGAACAATTTTTTTGTTCTGCTATCTGCACGACAACAGATGCGATCTCCATGTTATGCGGACTCAGTCGCTTGCTGTTCTCTTTTAACCTTTTGGGTTGGTCATTTTTTTCCAGGTATTTTCCGGTGAGCGCACCCCCCGCTATCGGTGCCCAGGCAAGTATGGCCATATCCAATGCATCGGCCATGGGAATGAGTTCACGTTCCACACTGCGCTGCATCAACGAATATTCTATCTGCAAAGCAACGAACGGACTCCAGTCTTTGAATTCAGCAATAGCATTTGCACGACTAACGATCCATGCAGGTGTATTGCAGATGCCGGTATACAATATCTTCCCTTGTCGCACCAAGTCATCCATTGCCCGCATGATCTCTTCCATATAGGTGGTGAAATCCCAGGCGTGGAGATATAATATATCTATCCGGTCTGTTTGCAATCTGCGCAGCGAATCCTCCACTGACTGCAACAGATTCTTCTTGTGGTTGCCGCTTTGATTTATTCCTGCACTGCGGTCGGTAATGAGTGAATATTTAGTAGCTACCACCAGATTATTGCGTTGACCACTGTTCTTGATGAACTCCCCGAGCATTTTTTCACTGGTTCCTTCAGTATATCTGTTTGCGGTGTCGATAAAATTACCGCCGGCATCCAGATAGGCATGGAATTGGGCGAGGCTTTCGTCGTGCCCTGCTCCCCATCCCCATTCTTCACCGAAGGTCATGGTGCCTAAACAAATATCGGAAACGCGGAGGCCGGTTTTTCCGAGCAGTTTGTATTGCATCTTATGTATTTTTGACTGTGTAATGGTCTGTTCCCTGCTACTACTAAGGGGCAGACAATATGTTAAAACTATTCAAGGAACACTTAGTTCATTATTTTAGTGCCATGGGTAAAATTACAGTACTGCGCAACATCTCCATTTTAATCCTTTGTAACCTGATCACTTTTTCTGCACCGGCACAAAATGCCGACTCGCTGACCTGCAGGAAGATATTCGATGAGGTGATGCTCCATAGCGATGCCTATGACAACCTCCACTACCTGTGTAAAAATATCGGACATCGCCTGGCAGGTTCGCCGCAGGCGGATATGGCTGTGCGCTGGGCTTATCAGCTGATGCAGCAATATGATTTTGATTCGGTGTGGCTGCAGGAAGTGATGGTTCCGCACTGGGAGCGCGGTCCGAAGGAATATGGCGAGATCCTGGGTTTGGACCAGATAAATATTCTCGCGCTCGGTGGAAGCGTGGCTACGCCGTTAGATGGTATTACAGAAAATGTGATCGAAGTTTCTGATTTTGACGAGCTGAAAGCCCTGGGCGCGGAAAAGATCAAGGGAAAGATCGTGTTCTACAATCATATCTTCCCGCAAAATGTGATCAATAGTTTTGAAGGATATGGTGAAGCGGGGCCTTACCGCTGGACCGGTGCGAATGTGGCGAGCAAGCTCGGAGCTAAAGCTGTGATCATTCGCAGTGTGGGTTCTGCGTATGACGATTTTCCGCATACAGGCAGTACACATTTTGATGATGACGTAAAAAAAATTCCCTGTGCGGCACTCAGCCCGATAGATGCAGACAGATTGCATGATGCTCTGGAAAAAGATCCTTCCCAAAAATTCAAAATGATCATGGGATGTAAAATGATGGATTCGGTGAAGTCATATAATGTGATCGCTGAGATACGAGGTTCGGAATTGCCCAATGAGATCATCGTGGTGGGCGGACATTTTGATAGCTGGGATGTGGGAGAAGGTGCACATGATGATGGCACCGGCGTGGTGCAAAGTCTGGAAGTGATCAGATGTTTACATGCGCTGGGTATACAGCCAAAACGCACCATCCGCTGTGTATTTTTTATGAATGAAGAGAACGGGAACATGGGCGGAAAAACATATGGCAAATATGTCATGAACAACAAGACAGAAAAACATATTGCAGCGATAGAAAGTGATGCAGGCGGATTTTCACCGCGCGGTTTCAGTATGCCGGAAGCCTTTATGCAACATCCGCAATTTGATTCCTTAAAAGCATTATTATATCCGTATGGTTCCTATTTGATGATAGAAGGTCATGGTGGCACGGACATCGGTCCGATGGAAGATGCAGGAACCATGCTGATCGGATTGATACCGGATTCACAGCGATATATGGATATACATCATACCGACAACGATGTATTTGAGCATGTGAACAGGAGAGAGTTGCATCTGGGCGCTGCTACCATGGCCATGCTGGCATGGTGGATAAGTGAATACGGCGTGCAATAAGGGCTCATCGAATTGTTTATCTTAGCATGGTAACAGGCATACCATGCGAAGCAGCACAACGTTTATTTTTTGTCTTCTTTTCTGCGCATTTACCTGTGCTGTTCAAGCCCAAATTTCCGGCAGAGTTACGGATGGTGATTCGGGCGAGGCTTTAGTGGGTGTGAATGTGATCACGGGAAATGGTGTTGGCACTTCCACGGATGCCGACGGTAAATGGAGTCTGACACTTCCTGCCGGAGAGCATACCCTGCGCTTTTCTTTTGTCGGTTATAGAAATACGACCATAGATATACATGCCGATGGTAAAGCGCAATACATAGAAACAACATTATTTCAGGATGATAACGAACTGGATGTGTTGGTAGTGAGCGGCAGTCTGTACGAAAAGAAACTCACCGAAGAAACGGTGAGCATGGAAGTAGTAAAAGCATCGTTGATAGAACATACCAATTCCACCAGTTTGAATGAAGCAATTTTGAAAGCGCCCGGTGTGTACATGATGGATGAGCAGGCGAATATTCGGGGAGGAACAGGATTTACTTATGGTGCAGGAAGCAGGGTGATGTTGGTGGTAGATGATCAGATATTGTTGTCGGCCGACAGGGGAGATGCGAAGTGGAATTTTGTTCCGCTGGAAAATGTGGAACAGGTGGAGATCATCAAAGGTGCCTCTTCCGTTTTATATGGAAGCAGTGCTTTGAATGGAGTTATTTCTGTGCGCACTGCCTGGCCGGGAATAGAACCCGTTACCAAAGTGACCATGTACCACGGCATGTATTCTGCACCCGATTTTGCTCCTGCGAAATGGTGGGAAACAGCGCCTACTTTTACCGGCATGCAATTCGCGCACAGGCAGCGATTTGATAAGGTGGACCTGGTGCTGGGCGGTCATATATCCGAAAACAATTCTTACCTGCTCGGGCAATATTCCGATCGCGCGCGACTGAACTGGAAAACACGATTTCACACAGGCAACGACAAAAAAATATCCTATGGTGTGAATGGCAATTTGATGTCCGACCGGGAAGGTATGTATTTTTTATGGGCAGGCGTGGATACAGGTGCTTTTATACCATTTCAGGGATATCTCGATACCAGCAGTACCACTTTGTTGAATTGGCAACACAAATGGATGACCATCGATCCGTGGTTGAACTACTTTGACGATCATGGCAATGCGCATAAATGCAAAATGCGCTTCTACCACAACAATGTAAACTATTCAGATACCACCAGCGGCGCCGCCTGGTTGTTGAATTTCGATTATCAATTGCATCATGCATGGGAAAACGACCTGGTGCTGACCACCGGAGTGAGCGGATACGATTTTCATGTGCGCGATCACGACCTCGGTGATCACGATGGGATCTCTGCCGGTGTTTATGTGCAATTGGATAAGAAATTGTTCGACCGATTATCGTTGAATGTTGGTTTACGGGAAGAATTTTATACGGTGGATACAACCGCAGGAAGTGCAGTGCCGATATTTAAGGGTGGAGCGAATTATCGCCTGGGCAGAAGGACCTGGTTGCGGGGCAGTTTCGGACAGGGATATCGTTTCCCCAGCCTGGTAGAAAAATTTGCCAGCACACATTTGGGCTCCCTCTATATTTTTCCTAACCCCGATCTGAGTGCAGAATATGGATGGAATACGGAATTTGGTGTAAAGCGTTCACTCACTGCGGAACATTTCAATGGATTTGCGGACATCGCTTTTTATTTGACGGATTATTTCGACATGACGGAGTTCACCTTCAATTATTACACCGGTGAAGGACTGGGATTTAAATCCCTGAATACGAACCGTGCGCGTATAGGCGGTATGGAAATTACACTGAGCGGTGAAGGGGAATTGTGGGGTAATACTATATCCTTTAGCGGTGGATATAATTATATCTACCCCGCTGACATCGCCGGCGACAGCAGCAATCTCGACCTGCCCACTTTCATGGGGAATTTTATAGATGGATTTTCCGCACACAGCAATGACTCTGCCTTTCTTGCTTCCGTTTTAAAATACAGGTTCAGGCATATGTTGCGCATGGATGTGGAATATATGGTGAAGAAATTTTCCTTCGGAACGGATATCAATTATTTCAGTTTGATGGAAAACCTGGATGCCATATATATCCAATTCATTCCCGGGATAGAAGAATACCGGGGAGACCACATGCATGGCGATTGGATATTTGATTTTCGCGCCGGTTATCAGTGTACACAAAATATCAAGGTGCAATGTTTAGTAAAAAATGCATTCAACAGAATGTACGCTTTGCGACCGGCGAAGTATGATGCGCCACGAAGTTTTACTTTTCAGATGTCCGTTGATCTGTAATGTATATAGCACACGGGAAACGCGGAGTTAATACAGATATATTAAAACCTACATTTCCTGTGTATTATTTCTTTTGTATCAACCCGATAACCAGCAGCAAAACAACAGAACCTACAACAGCCGAAGCCAATTGGTATGCCATCAGGTAATTACCCGGATCTACGTTCAGTTGGGTGAAGATCCAGCCGCCCAGGACGGCACCCACAATACCCACCAGGATATTACCCATCAAACCGAAACCCCTCCCGCGCACCAGCTTTCCGCTGAGCCAGCCGGCGAGGGCACCGAGGAGGATGAAGTAGAGGAAGTTCATGATCGTTGATGCAAAGATGGGGATGAAATTTTACATTGTGCAGAATTGAGCAAAAATGAGCAAAATTGCCTGGCGGGCGTGCTTTTTGGTGGTATGTTATTTTAAATGCTATCCCGGATTTCGGCATCATGGATTTACAGATAGAATAAATTTACGAAGCGAGAATGCGCCTCGGCGGAACATGCCAAATCCCTTGCCGAACGCAGCGGCCTAAAGTTGATCGAAATTAATTGCATGTATATATTTTTTTAAAATGTCCAAAGTGATAATCGGTATTTGGGCAAATGAAATGCAGCAAAAGAAGATCAACGATTTAAAAAATACTTCATCTTAAGCGGATGTTTATAGTAAAGAATAAACATTCGGCCTTTATTTTATTTAGCGAAGGAGGCTTAGGGATTTGCGCATGTGGAGACGTAGCGCTTGACTTTTTGGTTCTTTTTGGTCAAGCAAAAAGAACGAAACAAGATACTCTGGTTATACCATAAATAGAGGGTAATTTCCAATTTGTCGGATTATATATGAAATTTAGTATTTACACATTACTCTCAACTACGTCTCTATACTGTAATTGCAAAAGATTGTGAAATATCCCTCCGGTTTTCGCAGATAACTCCACATAACTTCCCTCTTCCGCAACTGCACCATCCTGTATCACCAAAATGCGATCCACATTCCGGATGGTAGAAAGCCGGTGTGCAATAATGATGGTGGTTCTTCCCAGCATCAGTTTTTCCAATGCATCCTGCACAAGTTTTTCACTTTCCGCATCGAGTGAACTGGTAGCTTCATCCAGGATCAAAATGGCGGGGTCTTTTAATATGGCCCGTGCAATGGCAATGCGTTGTCTTTGTCCGCCCGATAATTTTATCCCGCGTTCGCCCACAACTGTTTCCAAACCCTCCGGAAAACGGGCAATGAATTCCCAGGCATGCGCTTTTTTTGCTGCTTCGATGATCTCTTCTTCACTTGCCGTTATTTTCCCGTAGGCGATATTTTCTCTTATGCTGCCGCCAAATAATAATACCTCCTGTGGCACTACGGCCATGTTCGCGCGCAACTCCTGAACAGGATATACCAATGACGGTTTTCCGTCCATCAATATCTCACCGCTTTGCGGATGATAAAATTGCAAGATCAATTGCGCAACGGTGGATTTGCCCGCACCACTATGGCCCGCCAACGCTATCTTCTCACCGGGACGAATATGCAGATTCATATTGTTTAAAATGATGGCATCCGGACGTGTGGGATATGCAAATTGCACATTTTCAAAAGTGATCTCACCCTGTAATTTCGGTTTGTGTTCGTGTTGCGCATGGATCTCCGTCTCACTTTCTTCTCCCAGCAATTCGAAAATGCGTTCTGATGCTCCAACTGTTTTTGTAATCTGCACAGGTCTCCAGAACCCACTCAACCATCGCCGATAAATCCGGTGTTAAGACAGAAAAATAAATTCTGCTTCATAGATGCTAGCCTGTTTCATGAGAGGTGGTGCCATACCAGAATCACCAAAACAAATCCGCCGAATAATCCGAGTATGAAAGTGGTAAATCCGCCCCCGGTTCGCACACCGCATGTCACCTGTGCGCACCACTTCCGCCATATTCATGTATTTTCAAAGTGTGTTTTTTCATTGGTGAATGATTTTTTACCGTATGGATATTCTGCAAGAGATTCTTCCCAACAATATTTGTTTCACCAGTGCTTTTGCCTGTCTTTAGGACAAACCGCGGATATATTTTCCATAGAATACCGCAACCAGAACGAGAACAGGAAATGTGGCAAGCATGAGTAAAGGTGAGTTGGGGGAGATGTAAAAAATAAATCCCACACCGAAAATGATGGTCACTACTGGCGCACAATTCGGGCGAGGAGTGGCGCTGAGCATATCCTACAGTTGATCCACACATCATTTGTGGAGCGACTGGTGATCTCGCCAACACGTGTTTCAAAAAAAGAAATGGAAGGGTGATCTTGTCGAACAATGTCGTGCGCATCTGCCATGGCGCGTTCGGAAACGGTGGCAAAAATATACTTGCGATATAGGACATCACAGCCTGCACAATAAAATGCCCTCTTGCGGAGGCCATGATGACTTATTATTCATCCAGGCCACGGTATTATTTCCTTTGGCAGAGTCGATAGAGCTTACCCATCACAAAGGGAAAGTCATGGTGGCGAGTGAGGCCGGATAACAAAAGGAAAGCGATACAAGAAGCGGAACATGGTCCGGTAGGGTTTGAGAATGTAAAGATGTGGAGAACTTTTAAGCTTTTCCCCGTGATGCGTTTTTTCTCCTGTTTTTCTTCCTGTTTCTGTGCTTCTGCCATGCCGTCGGTAAAATTAGGGCTTCTGGGATAGACGTTTGCCGGATCAGGGATATTTTAAAAAGCACACGGATGGGAACACGGATGGAACGCCTGGCCTGCCGCAGGCACGGGGTTGAACAGATTAAAACAGATGTCCCTTCGGGACCTGTAATACATATAATTCAAGCTAAATACACTCCTGTTTGATGCGGGTAAGGATTTATAAGGATTTTTTCAATTTGCAATATATAGTAATTAGCCTGGATTTGATGGTATTCTTGTGCTGATCATTAATCTCGATTTTTTAATTTTTACATACTTTAAAACTTTTTAATTTCTCCTCCCGACCTTTACTCCATGATTTCTCAATTTCACCTGACTCTTTCTCCGCGCAGAAGAGGATTTCATTTGATAACGGATGATGTTCTGCAGGCACTGCCCACATTACCGGAAACGGGCATATTATATGTATTCATCTTACATACTTCCGCTGGTATTTGTATCAATGAAAATGCTGATCCAACGGTATTGATGGATTTCGAGACCGTGTTCAATAAACTCGTTCCCGAAGGCATGCCCTATTACAAACACGATATGGAAGGCGTTGATGATATGCCGGCACATATCAAATCGGTATTGGCGGGAACAGAGGTCCATATTCCCATACACGAGGGAAAATTATTGCTCGGCACCTGGCAGGGCATCTACCTCTGTGAATTCCGGAACAGGGGAGGGAGAAGGAAATTAGTTTTAAGTATAGTAGAATAATGTTAGAGTACTTATAATTAATGCAAAGCGCTTTTTAATGTTTGAAATTGTTGTCAGGTTGCCGGGTTGTCATGTTGTCAAGTTGCTCTTCTAATATTGAGTACTTTATACTACGAAGCATACTGCTCCTGCTCCTGCTGCTGCCCCTGCCCCTGCCCCTGACACGGTCATTTAGGTGCTGCTGCGTTTATTTCGGATAATAAGTGTCCGCCGGAATGGGAAATTGTTGCCGGGTTGTCAAGTTGCTCTTCTAATCTTGAGTACTTTATACTACGAAGCATACTGCGACTGCGACTCCGACTGCGACTTTATCTTTGACCGGAGGAAAGTCTATTGCATAAAAAAAACCTCCGTGCTGCGCACGAAGGCCTGTATGTTTCACAAATAGTGTTTACTTATTTTACTTTATTCACGATGGCTTCGAATGCAGCCGGATTATTCATTGCCAGATCGGCAAGAACCTTGCGGTTCATTTCGATATTATTCTGACTCAATTTGTGCATGAAGGTGCTGTATGTTAAACCGTGCGGACGAACAGCAGCGTTGATACGCGTCATCCAGATCTGATGATACATCGGCTTTTTGTCCTTGCGGCCGGTGTAGCGTACACCAATGCTTTTTCTACTGCGTTCTTGGCTACTGTCCATACGTTTTTACGACGGCCCCAATATCCTTCTTCGCCAGCTAGCTGCTTTTCTTCGCGTGCCCTGAGGCAACCTTGGGCATACTGACTCCGGCATATCTCTGCTTTTATCCTATTGCTAATAATCGTTTCATGTTATCAGAATCAGCAGGAGATACGATACTCGCATGGCCGAGAGACTAATTTTACGCGTCTTGCTCTTTTGGTGAGGATATGGCGCTTATAGGCTTTATTGCGTTTCACCTACCACTCCCGGTTACCTTGAAGCGCTTTTGGCGCTGCTGTTGGTCTTCATCTTCGGCATATGATACTGATTTAATTATCCCACACCACCTTCGGCGCGGAGCAAAGATAGGGTCAAAATTTGCTTTGACAAACTCTAATTGGCTTTTTTTATTGCCGGCTGCGCGGGGGTTCAGGGTGATGAACATCCGCTTCCCTCCATCTTGGGGAGCCGATCGGGAACGCCTACCTCTTCCAGCCTTTGGGCAAACTTTAGCAGGAGCACCTCTCCCTGGCTTTTGAACACGATCATACGGAATCTTTGAACATCACATAGGCGCGCACCTTGTTGCCTCCTGGAGGAACTTCTCGGCGTGCTTGCTCTTGAACTGAAGTCGTGCTCATCGGTATGGGGCGTAAAGCGGATCTCTTCATCTCCTGCTTCTTGCTCTTGGCCTTGAGCTCCTTGTCTTTCTTCTTCTTTTTCGTAGAGGAATTTCTGGAAATCGACGATACGGCAAACCGGCGGATCGGCATTGGGAGATAAGCCCACAAGGTCCATTTCAAGTTCCTCGGCCATATTTTCAGGCTTCGGCAATGGGGTATACCCCACTTTCAATATTTTCACCGACTACGCGTACATTGGGGTGTCTGATACCCCGGTTCATGTTGTAGAGGCTTCTGGGATCGGGTCTCCGGAAGCGTGGATTGTAAGGTCTTCTGTTTTCTGCCAAACGATTGAGTTTATTGAAAAATAATGTTCACTTCTTCTTGTACCTGTTTTGCGAAGTCAGCTGCCGGTATGCTTCCTGCATCCCCACTGCCATGCTTTCGAACCGAAACGCTGCCCGATGCCATCTCGTTCTCGCCGATAATAAGCATGTAAGGGATCTTTTTCACTTCTGCATCGCGGATCTTGCGACCGATCTTCTCGCTACGGGTATCAAAGAACGTGCGAATTTCGTGATTTTTTAAAACTTTTATCACTTCGTTGCAATAATCGTTGAATTTATCACTAATTGGTAACACGGCCACCTGCACGGGAGCGAGCCAAACGGGGAAATTTCCCGCATAGTGTTCCAATAAGAACCCGATGAAGCGCTCATGCGTGCTCAAAGGTGCCCGGTGGATCACCAACGGCATCTTCTCGGTATTGTCCTTGTCGATGTACTTCAAGCCGAAACGCAAAGGCTGACCGAAGTCCACCTGATTGGTGGCCAGGGTGAATTCCCTGCCTATGGCACTGTATATCTGGATATCGATCTTGGGTCCGTAAAAAGCTGCTTCGTCCGGAACTTCAATATAGGGAATTGCGGCATCGTCCATCACTTTGCGCACCATATCTTCCGTCTTCTTCCACAGATCCGGGTTGTCGAGATATTTCTGACCCAGCTTTTCAGGAGCGTGGGTAGAAAAGCGCATCACATATTTATCAATACCGAATATCTTGAAATAGTTCAGGTACATATCTGTCACTGCTCTGAATTCTTCTACAAATTGTTCTTCGGTGCAATAGATATGCGCATCGTTCATATTCATTCCGCGCACACGCATCAATCCGAACAACGCACCGCTTTCTTCATAGCGATAACAAGTGCCGTATTCAGCCAAACGCAAAGGCAGATCGCGATAACTGCGCGGCATGGCAGAGAAGATGCGGTGGTGATGCGGACAGTTCATCGACTTGAGATAATATTTCACACCTTCCAATTCCATAGGCGGATACATACTGTCTGCATAATACGGCAAGTGACCGGAGGTAAGATATAAATTCTCTTTTGCGATATGCGGTGTTTTTACGCGCACATAACCCGCTTGTTCCTCTTTTTTCTTTGCCAGTTTTTCCAGCTGTTCTATGATGGCTGCTCCGTTGGGCAACCAGAGGATAAGTCCCTGGCCTACCATATCGTCGGTGGTATATATCTCCAACTCTTTTCCCAATTTGCGGTGGTCGCGCTTTTTCGCTTCCTCCAGCATGTTCATGTATTCGTCCAGTTCCGATTGCTTCGGGAAGGTGATGCCGTAGATGCGGGTAAGCATTTTATTTTTTTCACTTCCTCTCCAATAGGCGCCTGCAACGTTCAATAATTTGATTGCCTTGATAAAACCGGTGTCGGGAATATGCGGACCGCGACAGAGATCAGTGAAATTACCCTGACTGTAAAATGTGATGCTGCCATCTTCCAGATCGTTGATGAGTTCCAGTTTATATTCATCCCCTTTTTCGGTGAAATAGGCGAGTGCATCTTTTTTGGAAACCCCTTTGCGTGCATAAGGATTGCTCTGCTTCGCAAGTTCCTTCATTTTTTGTTCTATCTGCGGCAGATCCTCGGCACTGATGGTGCGATCGCCCAGATCGATATCATAATAAAACCCATTGTCGATCGGAGGGCCAATGCCGAATTTCACTCCGGGATATAAAGCCTCCAAAGCCTCAGCGAGCAAGTGCGCGCTGGAATGCCAGAAGGTGTTTTTGCCTTTTGCATCATCCCAGGTAAGCAATTTGATCGTCGCATCCGTTTCAATAGGGCGGGAGAGGTCCCATACCACGCCATTCACTTCTGCACTCAATACTTTGCGCGCGAGTCCTTCGCTGATGCTTTTCGCAATCTCCATGGATGTGATACCCGACGCAAATTCGCGCACGCTGCCGTCGGGAAATGTGATCTTGATCATATTACTTATTGGTTAACTTCTGTAATTTTTCTTCCGCTTCTTTCAACTCGGGGTCTAAATTTAATGCCTGCGTGTATAAGCTGATAGCCTCATCTGTTTTTTTCAATTCCTCTGCACACACTCCTTTGCCGTAATATGCCATAGCTCGGGCAGGTGATTGTTTGATGGTGAGATCAAAAAAACGATATGCCTGTTCAATACTGTCGATACCGTAATATAAGGTCGCGAGATTATAAATGGCATCTGCATCTTGCGGCGATTTGATGATCAGCTGTTTATAATTATTGATCGCATCGCGCACTTTGCCGTTGTCCTGTAAATATTTTGCTTTTGCATAATGCGCCTCTCCGCAGGTGTCGCACAGACTGATGGCATTGTCGTAATAGGTAAGTGCAAGCTTATTATGTCTCGCTGCCATGATCAAGCCGAGCTGCATATATGCGTCGTAATAATCGGGGTCCGTTTCGATAGTGGTTTGAAAACTGGAAATGGCAGATGTTGTATCGCCTGTCTCGCGGAACACCAGGCCCTTATAAAAATAAGCGTCCGCATTGTGCAGGTCCTGCTTCAATACCTTATTGAAAGATTCGAGCGCCAGTGTATATTTTGGTTCAGGGAGTAAAAAATAATCCATGCCGAGGTTCATATTGATATCTATGTTATCGGGGTCATGGCGCAGGTATTCGATGAGCAGGCCGATGGCACCATCTGCATTGTTGAGCTCGAGCAGACAATCGCTCAATCCCAGCACATGTGCGGGAACGAGAGAATCCAGCTGATATGCTTTGGTATAATCGGAAAGCGCATATTTCAAGTTGCCATAGTCGTAGTAGGCATTTGCACGGGCAAAATACAAACCGGCATCTTCCGGTGCCTTTTTGATCTCGAGGGAAAGGGATGCGATCTGGGGTGTCAATTGCTCCACTACAGCCATGGAGTCCTTGTCGGACGCATGTGCTCCTCCGCCGAAAATGCTGTCGCGGCGCAGGAACAAAATGGCGGCCAGAAGGGCCAGAACCACCACGGGGATAAGGATGCGACCTTTTTTATACATGGCGCAAAGGTAAGGCTTTTGGCTATTTAACGCATTGAAACACAGGAAGTATATAGGCTGCATTGTAATTTTGCGCCCAAATTCAAACCAATGACCGCATCATCTGTTCGTTTCATGCTTTTTGTGGGTATATCACTCCTCCTGGTTCAATGTAAGTCGGGTAAGGAGGAGAAGGAACCGGTAGTGCAATATGATCCGGCCATGGATACATTGCGATATCCGGAAGAAACGCATTTGCGCAATGTACAGCAGCTGACATTCGATGGCGATAATGCGGAAGGATACTGGAGCTTTGACAACACCATGATGGTATATCAATACAGGAACAAAGAAAATGGTGTTCCCTGCGATCAGATCTATTATGGCAATATCCCGACAGATGGAAAAAGATTTTCATCTTCCCTCATCAGCAACGGACAGGGAAGGACCACCTGCAGCTATTTTTTACCGGGCAACCAGAAAGTGATCTATGCAAGTACTTTTAAGCAAGTGGATACATGGATCTCGGATCCCGACAAAAGCAAGGGGTATTTATGGGGCGTGTACAATAGTTATGAATTATATATTTCTGACTTGCAGGGAAATATTCTGCAGCAATTGACGGACAACAATTTTTATGATGCAGAAGCTGTGGTTTCCCCGAAGGGAGATAAAATATTATTTACGAGCGACCGCAGCGGCGACCTGGAATTGTGGACCATGAATATGGATGGATCGGATCTGAAGCAGATCACAAATGCATTGGGTTATGACGGCGGTGCCTTTTTCTCACCCGATGGCAGCATGATCGTATTCCGCGCATCGAGGCCAAAGACAGATGAAGAGGTAAAGAAATACAAAACATTATTGCAGGAACAACTCGTGCAGCCCACCGCTATGGAAATTTTTGTGTGTAATGCCGATGGTTCGGAAATGCATCAGGTGACCAATTTGGGTGGAGCTAACTGGGCACCGTATTTTCATCCCGATGGCAAGAAGATCATATTCTCTTCCAACCACAATACGAAGAGCATTCCTTTTAATTTATATATGATCAATCTCGACGGAACGGGACTGGAACAAATAACGCATGATGATATTTTTGACGCGTTCCCGATGTTCAGTTATGATGGCAAGCGCATCATCTTCGCATCTAACCGCTTTGCCGCGCATCCGCACGATACCAATTTGTTTGTTGCGGATTGGGTAGACTGAAAAAAGCGGAAATGCTTTTTTAAATGAGCCGATTAGCCGATGTGCCAATTAGCCAATGCTCTTCTAAGGATGCTAAACCATAATTATATTGTAGTAATATTCTTTTTTGGGTAATCCTTCCCCCTCCCGGGGGGCCTGCCCGACTGTATAGGCGGGGGCCAGGGGGAGGACAGTATCAAATTACATTCGATGATCTACTTAAAAACGATAACTGTAATTCCGGAGCGGTATTCCTTCCCCCTCCCGGAGGGGGCCAGGGGGAGGATTTTTCGTAAAAAACTTTATTTCTTTCTTTTTCCTCATAACGCATGTTTTTTAAGATCAGGATTTTTCTCTTCTTCCTGAAGTATCCAATTCTCTATTGCTCTACTTACATTAACAATGGCTTGCATAACTTCCGAATCTTCAAACCGTAAAACAGTAAATCCTTTCTCTTGCAGTTGGTTTTCACGTCGAACATCTTTTTCTAACGAACCATCCATCCAATGGGATATTCCATCAGTTTCAATGATTAATTTTAAATCCGGACTAAAGAAATCGGCTATGTAATTTCCGATGGGCCTTTGACGCTTAAAGGAATATCCAAGCATCATTCTGTTTCTAAGAAGTGTTTTCCAAATTTTGATCTCTGCTTTAGTGGAGGAGTTTCTGTGTTTACCGTCGTACTTACGCAAACGAGGGTTATAGTAATTATTACTTTTAGGGGGCATGGTCAAATCTAATGAAAGTGGAGAATTTA
This sequence comes from Chitinophagales bacterium, assembly GCA_041392955.1. Classification (GTDB taxonomy): domain Bacteria; phylum Bacteroidota; class Bacteroidia; order Chitinophagales; family BACL12; genus UBA7236. Next base: position 53,975 of record JAWKLB010000021.1, read on the forward strand.
TAGAGATGTGTTGGTCCTCCCCCTTGCCCCCTCCGGGAGGGGGAAATGATCGCGCTTCGTAAAATGATTTACGTTGAGTGCATGTTCAATAATAGAATAAAATGAGGTCTTCCCCCGGACCTCATCCGGGAGGGGAAAAGATCGCGCTTCGTAAAAAGTATTTCTTAATTCAGTCGTGTCCGGCAATTCAAAATGAAATTTCCTCCCCTAACCCAATTGGGAAGTGAAAGTAGTTTTGTCGAAACGCAAGGGCACTAGAGTACACAAGGCTTGGTGCACTTTGGTGTCCTTGCGTCCTGGTGGCCTTCGCCACCTCAGTGCCTCCCAATACTTTTTGATTTAGATTTGTCCTGTGGACCACCTGATAAAAAATACACAGATCGTCAATGAGGGAAAGATCATTGCTGCGGATATACTCCTGCACAACGGACGCATTGAAAAAATAGCACCGAATATTTCTACCCAAAACGCAGTAACAGAAATATCGGGTGAAGGAAAATATCTTTTACCCGGCGTCATCGACGACCAGGTGCATTTCCGTGAACCAGGCCTCACACATAAAGCGGAGATTGCAACGGAAAGTGCAGCGGCTGTTGCCGGCGGCGTGACCACCTTTATGGATATGCCGAATGTGAATCCGCCATCACTCACCCGTTCCTTATTGGAAGAACGCTATACGCGAGCTGCGCAATGTTCACCGGCGAATTTTTCCTTTTACATGGGTGTGAGTAATGATAATGCAGATGAAGTGCTGAGCATAGATCCCCAAAAGATCTGCGGTATCAAAATATTCATGGGTTCATCTACGGGTAATATGCTGGTAGATGATATTTCTACTCTCGAACATATTTTCCGGAATGCACCAACGCTGATAGCAACACATTGTGAAGATGAACAAACCATCTTGCACAACCTGGAGATAGCAAAAGAAAAATACGGGGAAGATATCCCTATGCATATGCACCCCATTATCCGCAATGAAGAAGCATGTATCCGTTCTTCATCCTTTGCGGTGGGATTAGCAAAAAAACACGGCACCCGTTTACATGTATTGCATATTTCTACGGCCGATGAACTTTCTCTGTTCGATAATGCTATTCCATTGCACGACAAGCGCATCACGGCGGAAGTATGTATACATCATTTGCATTTTGATGCCGATGATTACGAAAGATCGGGGTCGCGGATAAAATGGAATCCTGCAGTTAAGGACAAGCACCATAAAACCAAATTGTGGGAGGCATTATTGAATGGAACATTAGATGTTATTGCCACCGACCATGCACCACATACGCTGGAAGAAAAGACTAAAAAATATATGCAGTGCCCCAGCGGTGGCCCTTTGGTGCAGCACAGTTTGGCGATGATGTTGGATTATCATCATAAAGGAAAAATCACTCTGGAGCAGATCGCTGAAAAAATGTCGCATCACGTGGCAACTTGTTTCCGCATCGCGGAACGCGGATTTATCCGGGAAGGATATTTCGCCGATCTGGTTTTGGTGGATACAGAAAAAAATTGGACCGTTTCTGCAGATAATATTTTATATAAATGTGGTTGGAGTCCGCTGGAAGGCATGGACATGCGCGGCGCAGTAACACATACCTTCGTGAACGGGAAATTGGTGTTTGCCCATGGGAAGGTACAAGCCGAAAACGGTGGTATGCGCTTGACTTTTGATAGGTGAATAGCACACGGATGGGAACACTGATTGAACGCCTGGCCTGCCGCAGGCACGGGGTTGAACTGGTTGGAACTGATGTTCCTTCGGGACGGGAAACAGCACACGGATGGGATCACGGATTGAACGGATTGAACTGGTTGGAACTGATGTCCCTCCGGGACAGGAAACAGCACACTGATTACACTGATTGCACAGATTTACGCTGATTTGATGGCAAAGGGGATGTAATTTATACACTGAACTTTTCTTGTAGGCCAATCACAATTTTTTAATTTTTATATATTTTCCCACTTTATAATTTCTTCTGTGTCCCTTCGGGACAGGAAACGGCACACTGATTACACTGATTTACACTGATTTAATTGCAAAGGGGATGTTATTCTTACACTGATCTTTTCTTGTAGGCCAATCACAATTTTTTAATTTTTATATACTTTAAAACTTTATAATTAATACTAAGTTTTTCGGAAAGTAGGCACGAAGTGGATGGGAACACAAATTGGAGGAGTTGAACGCCTGCCCCGGCCCCTGCTCCCGCAAGAACTATGTCGAGAGAAAGATCTTGTTCCAGTATAAGTACTCTTATTTTTTCCCTTTCTTCTGATTCTCCCGCATCATCTGCTGTTGCTTCATAGCATCCTCCAAACGCTTTGCAAAACCCGATTTTGCCTTCGGCGCTTTTGCGCGATTCTCTTTGATCTTGCGGTGGATATCTTCTTCATTGATGAAGAATTTTCTGATGCCCCACTGCAAACCAAAGGTGGTCACGTTCGACACGAAATAATAATAGGTCAAACCGGCAGGTGAACTGTTCAGGAAAAAGAAGAATAGGAAAGGAGTGAGGTATTGCACCATTTTCATGGATCCGCCGAGTTGCTGCGAAGTATTCTGCATATTCATGCGGATATATAAAATAGAACTCAGCGTCATCAGTATACAGAAAATACTGATATGGTTGCCGAGGAAGGGAATGCTGAAATTAAATCGGATCAGATCGTCATATGTAGAAAGATCTTTCGCCCATAAAAAACTCTGTTGCCTGAGATCCAATGATCCCGGAAATAAACGGAACATCGCGATGAGAATAGGCATACCCAATAAAGTTGGGATACATCCACCGAGCGGATTCACGCCCGCCTTGCGATAGAGTTTTAATTGTTCTTGTCCGAGACGCGCCTGATCGTCGGCGTATTTTTCACGCAGCTCTGTCAACTCAGGATTCAACACACGCATTTTCGCCATGCTGTAATACGAGCGATAGGTGAGCGGTGAAAGCACCAGTTTGATGATGAGCGTCATCAACAAAATGATGAGTCCATAATTGCCAATAAAACTGCTCAGCCAGTTGAACATGGGAATGATGGCGGCACGGTTTATCCAACCGATGAAACCGGCACCCGTGGGCACGATGGTTTGCATACCCAGGTCCAAAGCCTTCAAGCTCTGATAATCGTTCGGTGCGAGATACCAGTGCATGGGAAAGGTGAAGCTGTCCCCTTGCTTATAGGAGATCACCAGATCTGCATGACATGCTTTTACAAAATGCGATGTGTCTTCTGCAAATACGGAAACCTTTCCGGTCCCTTCAAAATTATTATCGGCTATCAGTGTGGTATTGAAAAATTGTTGCTGACAGCTCAGCCATTTTACACTGCTGTTGAATTTGATCTCGCCGTTGGTGTTTTTATAGTCCACATCACCATTGGAATAACCGAAATAGAACTTAGAATATTGGCGCTCGTATTTGATGTTCTTCTCCTGCTCGCGCATCTCGTTATTCCAGGTAACGGCAATGGCGGGATTTCTTTTCGGGATGATATCATCGAAGCCTTCAAATTGCAGCGCATAATCTACCATGTACTCTGTGCTGTCATTGAAGGAATAGATCTGCTTCAACTTTCTGCCTTCACCCAAGTCGGCAACAAAGGTCACCGAGCGGCCATCCTGCGCCATCACCGGCGTGAAATACAGGTCTTCCGTATTTATCTGGTGATCGTTGTTGAAATAAAAATTATAATTGAAGGAATTGTTCTTGCTGTTGATGATATCGAGCGGACCGCCCTGATAATCTGTATATGTTTTCAGATCTGCCCGCAATATTCTTCCGCCTTTATTGGTAAAGTTTATTTTGAGCAGATCGTTCTCCAGGACAACCGTTTTTTCCTCTCCGTTCACCAGGGATGCAAAAGGACCATATACGCTCTTTTGTTTTTCCATCTCCACGGAATCCTTGAAGGCCTGTGCATGCACATCGTCCAGATTTGCAGGAACAACCACGTCTGTATTTTCAACTATGGCAGCGGCAGTATCCTTTGGCATGTTCGCCAGTTTGATACTGTCCTGAATATGTTTAATAGAATCTTCGGTGTACTGTTTTTTTGCCTCTGCAAGTCGCTGCTCATTTGCAAAGCGGCTCTGCATAAAGAAGAAGGCGATGATGAGCACGCCGAGCAATATGAATCCAATTACATTATTACGTTCCATTCCTGATTGAGCGAATTGAGCGGCAAAGTTAGGTTTTGAGCGCCCATTAGCAAAGGAAAAGCGCACAGAATTGCCATTACATGCTATGACGCATGGCTTTGGCCCATATTGCACAGGAAGCGAAAAGGTCTGCTATGCGTATTCTTCGGCTCCTTCTTCTACAGATTTTGCCTTGCGGCTTTTGTTTGCGATGGCTGCTTTGATAAAGGCGACAAAGAGCGGGTGCGGGTTCTCCACCTTGCTTTTAAGCTCGGGGTGGAACTGCACACCAATGAACCAGGGATGATCTTTCAGCTCGACGATCTCTACCAGATTTTGCTGCGGATTGATACCGGCTGCCACCATGCCCTTCGCCTCATAATCTTTGAGATAGGCATTGTTGAACTCAAAACGATGACGGTGTCGTTCCGTTATATGCTGTGATCTGTATATGTCGTACACCTTGGTCTTCTTGTATAGCCGGCAATCGTAGCTACCTAAACGCATGGTGCCTCCCTTATCGGTGACATGCTTCTGCTCCTCCATCATATCTATGACCGGATGTTTTGTGTTGGGGTCCATTTCGGTGCTATGTGCATTTTTCAGCTTGAGCACATGGCGGCCGAATTCTATCACAGCGCATTGCATACCGAGACATATCCCGAAGAAGGGGATCTTTTTCTCGCGCACATATTTAATGGCCGTTATTTTTCCTTCGATACCGCGATCGCCGAATCCCGGTGCAACCAGAACACCATCGAGGTCGCCGAGTTTTTCGGCCACATTTTCGGCATTGATATGTTCACTTTGGATGGACACCACTTTCACCTTGCACTCGTTGGCAGCGCCGGCATGGATGAAACTTTCGAGGATGGATTTATAGGCATCCTGCAGTTCCACATATTTTCCCACCAATCCGATCTTAACGGATTCCGTCGGGTTTTTCAGTTTGGCGAGAAATGCCTTCCAGTTCGTGAGGTCGGGCTCGCCTTTTTTCTTCAGCTTGAGTTTGCTCAGTACGATCTCGTCTGCATTTTCTTCGAGCAGATTGAGTGGCACATCGTAGATGGTCTTCACATCAATGGCCTGGATCACCGAGTTGACGTTCACATTGCAAAAGAGCGCCAGCTTCCTGCGTATCTCTTTGGTGAGCGGATGTTCGGTGCGGCAAACCAGTATGTCGGCCTGCAATCCGCTTTCCAATAAAAATTTTACGCTGTGCTGTGTCGGTTTTGTTTTGAGTTCATGTGCAGAACTCAGGTATGGGATGAGGGTCAGGTGCACGATGAGGCAACGCGCATCGCCCAGTTTCCATTTGAGCTGGCGTACTGCTTCAATATAGGGCAGTGATTCAATGTCGCCCACGGTGCCGCCTATTTCGGTGATCACGATATCGTAATCGCCGCTTTCGCCGAGCAGCAGCATACGGCGTTGAATCTCGTCGGTGATATGTGGGATCACCTGTACGGTTTTTCCGAGGTAGTCGCCTGCGCGCTCGCGGTTGATCACGGTTTGGTATACCGCGCCGGTGGTCACATTATTGGCCTGTGATGTTTCAATACCCAGGAATCGTTCGTAGTGGCCCAGGTCGAGGTCGGTCTCTGCGCCGTCGTCTGTCACATAGCACTCGCCGTGCTCATAGGGGTTGAGGGTTCCCGGATCTACGTTGATGTAGGGGTCAAATTTCTGAATGGTCACACGGAATCCGCGTGCCTGTAAGAGTTTCGCTAAAGATGCGGAAAAGATGCCTTTACCCAGTGAAGACGTTACGCCACCCGTAACGAAGATGTATCTTGGTTGATCATGCTTCATAACGGGCTTTAAAATTAGGGAAATTTTTTGGGTTAGAGATGAACAGTGTGTGGAAAGGAGTTTGTCGGCACTATTTTGATCAGGGAATGTGCTGATGTGCTGATGTGCCGATGTGCCGATGGGGATCGGAGGATGTTTGGTCGCAACTTCGGTGAGGGGGGTAAGAGCAAGGTGCTAAGAGCTATGTGCTAAGTGCTAGGTTTTGTGTGTTAAGTGCAGAGTTTCATTTTATTATAAAGAACAATATTAGAAGAGACTGCGACTGCCGCTGCTCCTGCCCCTTTCTCATTGTGTAAAAGCGCATTGCAGCTGGTTTAGTCTCAACTTCGGTGAGGGGGGTAAGGGCCAGGTGCTATGTGCTAAGTTCTATGTGCTAGGTTTCGTGCGTTAAGTGCAGAGTTTCTTTTTATTACAAAGAACTAAATTAGAAGAGACTGCGACTGTGACTGTGACTGCGACTGCGACTTCCCTTTGCGGCGTGTCGCTGCAAGTGGTATCACTTATAAGCGTGTGCCAAAGCGCCACCGGGCTGTCCGCTGTACTCCGGTGCTCACTGCGTTGCGCTCCGTGGTGCCGCTGCCATCCCTCGCCGGGGGGATTTTCCATAAAAAATGTGTGTACAAACGCTTAAGTTGTATGTACTATTTGCAGCGTATTTGGTGCAGTTTAACTTGCTGTAATGAAGAAGTTAGAGATACAACGTGTGCGGCACAAAGGGAGATATTGTTTGGCGGTTTATTTTCCATATGACAAGGAGTTCATATCATTTATCAAGCAATATGGTTACACATTTAGTTATAGCAGGAAATGTTGGTATACTGCATATTCTGCTGAGACAGAAAATGCTTTGATACGAGCCCTCCGTGTACATGGGAGTTATGCATTCACCTTTCTGCCGGATGAAAAAAGTTTTAAAAAGGAAATAATAACTGCGTCCTTGAGTGCCGAACGGACACCGGAATTAGAAAAGATGCGCAGGTATATGCAGCACAGGAATTACAGTGTTCAGACTATAAAAGTATATACGGAATGTGTGGAAGCGTTTATCCGGTTTCATAAAAACATGGATCCTGCGATGATAGCAAAGGAGCATTTAGTGGCATTCAACAATACATATATTTTGAAAAACAAATTTTCCATATCCTATCAGAATCAGTTTGTGAATGCCCTGAAAATATTTCTCCGCGAGGTGATGCAAACGAATATTCCGGTAGCAGATCTGGAAAGGCCCAGGCGGGAGCGGAGCTTGCCGAATGTATTGAGCAAGGAGGAGGTGCAAAGTATCATTATGCACACGTACAATGAAAAACACAGGTTAATGCTTTCGCTTATCTACGCATGTGGTTTGCGCAGGTCTGAGTTGCTTGCGCTCAGGATACGTGATATTGACTGGTTTCGTAAGGTTATTTCCATCAGGAAGGCTAAGGGGAATAAAGACAGGATGGTAGGGTTGCCAAAAAGTTTAGAAAAGCCTTTGGCTGATTATCTTAAAAGGTATTCTCCTGTACAATTTGTATTTGAAGGACAAATCAAAGGCTCACCCTATCATGCGCGAAGTTTGCAGCAGGTGCTAAAGAAGAGTGTGTTTTTATCCGGTATTACTTTACCGGTTTCCTTGCATTGGCTGCGTCATAGCTATGCCACTCATTTATTGGAGGCGGGGACTGATCTCAGGTATATCCAGGAATTGCTGGGACATAAAAGCAGTAAGACCACCGAAATATACACCCATGTGAGCAGTAAAAAATTGTTGTCGATCCCGTCACCTATTGACGACATCTATCCGGAATAGAATTTTAACATTTGACGCCCTTTTGCACCCAATTTGGGTGTTTTTGGGTAGATTTATAGCCGCTATAAACAAGTTATCGGTCATTTTATTGGCGACCCAGCAACAAACAAAGACACTGACAAATGAGAAGTTTCAGAACCAAAGAATATGACAACCAAACACGAACTGACAATGACACATTTTAATAATTTTAGAGACAAATAACCGCAATGTATTCGACCTTAAAAAAACGAGTTTTCATATTGCTTGACCCATCAGAAGGTGGGAGTTA
>JAWKLB010000022.1:0-60563 GCA_041392955.1 Chitinophagales bacterium
GCACTGCTTTCACAAGGCATACTGAAAGGAAATGATCTGAGCGATTTTGTAAAGCGCAGTGTGGAAATGATGGGGGAATAATTAGTGCAATTTTACCTGCGTGCACACAATTAAGTTCCGGATTTTTTTTAAACTAAACCTAACAGGTCTGTTTTAAACCAGGAATGGCTTTTGCTACACATAAGTCCCGTTCAAAAACGGATTGAATCTCCTCTCCCTCCCTATCGTAGTAGGCTGCATATGCCCGGCGTATACTTTCACATCATCCGGTAATGGCAGTAATTTTTCCCTGATGGAAGTGATCAGTGTGTCATAATCACCGCCCGGAAGGTCGGTGCGGCCTATGGAGTCGTAAAACAAGACATCGCCACTTACTATGAACCCGTCTTTTTTGGCATACAGGCAAATAGAAGCCGGCGAGTGCCCCGGCGTGCAAAGCACATCCATTTCCGTATTGCCGAATCGGAACACATCTCCCTCATCCAGAAACTGTTCCGGCTCGGGCGAAGGGTCATAGTGCATCCCGAAATCACCCACATATTCCGCCACCCTGTGCAGGACAGGTATCTCCCCTTCGTGCATCACCAGGGGCACTTTCCAGGTGTCGGCCACGAAACGGTTCCCCAGCACATGATCCACATGGCAATGGGTGTTCACCAGAAATGCGGGCTGCAAACCCTGCTTTTCAATGAAACCGCTGAGTTCCCTCTGTTCAGCAGGCGTATAGCATCCGGGGTCCACGATGATGCAGGAACCCGACTCGTCATATACCACATATGTGTTCTCCATGAACGGGTTAAAAGTAAAACTTACAATACGCGCCATCCCCTCTTCGTTATTTTGTAAAATTTCGTTGAATACTTGAACTTTAAGGCAAATCTACGTATTTTGCATAGGTGCAGATGTCGGAAAAAATGAAGGCAGGCCTGATCAAACACATTGCATTTTCCCTCATTACCGTATTGATTTGTTGCAGTTCCGGGCTGTTCGCCCAGGGCACGCAAATTCAATTCGGTCAGAACCGTGTGCAATACAAAGAATTCACCTGGCAGTACTATGAAGGCGAGCATTTTCTGGTTTACTTCAACCAGGGTGGACTCAACCTCGGAAAATTTGCAGCACAGATAGCAGAAGCCGACCTGCTCGACATTGAAAATCTGCTCGACTACAAACTCAGCAGCAAACCCGAGATCATCGTTTATAATAACATCACCGATTTTAACCAAAGCAACTTTGCCATCGGCAAGGAAGAACAATACAACATCGGCGGACAAACGAAGATCATCGGTAATAAGATATTCGTCTACTTCGACGGCAACCACCAACACCTGCGCACACAGATCCGCGAAGGTGTCGGCAAGGTGCTGGTAACCTCCATGATCTACGGCGGCAGTTTGCAAGAGATCGTTTCCAATGCCGTATTGCTGAATTTACCCGAATGGTTCACAGAGGGATTGGTATCGTATATCGGGGAAGAATGGAATACCGAACTCGACAATAAATTGCGGGAAGGGATCCTTTCTGGCCGCTATAAAAAATTCAACAAACTCACAGGAGAAGATGCGCGCTTCGCAGGACATGCCCTGTGGTATTATATAGCAGAGAACTATGGCGAAGCAACGATACCAAATTTGTTATACCTCATCCGCATCAACCGCTCCCTGGAAAATGGTTTTCTATTCGTTCTCGGAAATGGATTGAATACCACCATCGATCAGTGGTATAATTATTTCAATAACAAATACAATACGGAAGCAAAGGATAAAATCCAACCCGCCGAAACCGATAAGATCGTGCGCAAAACAACAAAGAACCGCGATTATCATGAGCTGCGCATGAGCTCCGACGGGAAACATATTGCTTATGCCGTTGACGATTTTGGCAGGTTCAAAGTATATATACAGGAGCTGGGCGACGAGAAGACCACCAAGATCAGAAAAGGCGGATTGAAAACACATACGCTGGCCACCGACCTCAGCAACCCGCTTATCAGCTGGAGTCCCGACGGTAAGAAACTCGCTATCGTTTTTGAAAAACGCGCGCGCAATTTCGTGACCACATATAACACCGAAACAAAAGAAAAAGAAACCAAAGAGCTCACCCGCTTCCAGAAAATATTATCGGCATCCTTTGCAAAAAATGGCAACACCCTGGTGATGAGTGTCATGAACAACGGACAGAGTGATATTTATATGTACTACCTCAACAATGACCGGGTGGAGCAGCTCACCAACGACTATTACGATGACCTGGATCCGGCTTATGTGCAATTGAACAACGGTTACGAAGGGATCATCTTCGCATCGAACCGCGATATCGATTCCATGTTCACGACCAGGAACATCGATTCTATTTTACCGGTGGGAAATCTCGACTCAGCTTTACGATACCAAGGACAAATCTAAATTGGTAAGGTCACACACACCAAAAAGATAAGTGAACAACAGCCTATTCAGTTTGACGGAAAACATTTTGCTTATCTGAGCGATCAGAACGGTATCGTAAACCGCTTTGCCGGATATCTCGACAGTTTATACGACCATACCGATACGTTAGTATTCTATCCCGATTCTATCGTTACAAATCCAATCTTTGATTATAACGACCTGAAAACATATCCGGCTTATGATTCCATTGTGTACATGGACATATACAGAGATACTGCGTATGTTTTTCCGGTGACGAACTTCGCCACTAATATTTTAGAACATGATGTGTTGTGGAGGACCGGACGCGTGGCAGATGTTTTCCAGGAAGGGAGGTCCAGCGCATTCTACCTGACCAAAGCACCGGAAGATATCGGCAACATACAGAATAACAAACTCAACAACACCACCTTCCGCGACTTCATCAACCTCAAGAAAAAAGACGATACGGTCATTTCCAAAGTGGATATGGGCGACAGCACCGAAGCACCCCTAGCAGATATTGCGGAACCCGATACACTGCCGGACCAAAGAAATACAGGCTGGAATTTCCAGTCGGATTTCCCGGAACCCGAAAAAACAGAAGAGGATAAAAACCAGATCGTTTTGGATCAGGCAGAAAATCCGGATCAGCAAAATATCAATACCGGAAAGAAATTCAAATCATCACATATTGTCCCTTACCGCGTGAAATACAGCAGCGATTATGTGACCAGTCAGCTCGACAACAGTTTATTCATCAATAAATACGAAAGTTTCAATACAACAGGCGGTGTATATAATACACCTGACCTGGGTGCCATGTTCACCGTGAGCATTTCCGATCTGTTTGAAGATTATCGCTTTACCGGCGGTTTGCGTTTCCCCACATCTTTCAGCGGCGGTGAATATTTCCTGATGTTCAACGACCTGAAACGCCGATTGGATAAAAAAGTGACCTGGTACCATCAGGGAGAAAGTGCACAATATAATTTTCAGCCGCAGTGGTATCCCATTGTAGATGCGGGTATTAAGTCGAATATTCTGGAAGGAACCCTCACCTGGCCTTTCGATGTGATCCGCAGTGTGCGCGGGAGCCTTTCTTATCGTTCCGATAAAGTGGTGTTCCTTGCCAATGATACCTTCAGCCTGAATCTGCCCAGCTATCGTGAAAATTGGCTGAGTTTGCGTTTGGAATATGTGCATGACGATACCTATCCGGTCATGACGAATATTCTCAATGGCATGCGTTATAAAGTGTGGTTCGAATGGTATAAACAGTTCGCCGTAAACACCGATGCAGGGTTGGATGTAAGTGCAGAACCGGGTTACCTGGGTGTTGTAGGATTTGATTTCCGGCATTATCAAAAGATCCACCGCCAGATCATCTGGGCCAATCGCTTTGCAGGGGGCACTTCTTTCGGCACACAAAAACTTATTTATTATCTCGGTGGCGTGGACAGCTGGATTGCGCCGACCTTCAATAATAATATTGAAATAGATCAGAATGCGGGATATGCATTCCAGACTTTGGCCACCAATTTGCGTGGCTATGATCAGAATATTCGCAACGGGAACAGCTATGCTGTGTTCAATTCCGAATTGCGCTTCCCCATCTTCTCCTATTTGTTCAATAAACCGATAAAGGCAGAGATCCTCCGAAATTTCCAGATCATCGGATTTTATGATATCGGTTCTGCATGGCAGGGCTTATCTCCCTTCGATGAAGACAATCCGTTCAATAACGGCACCATTTACCAACCGCCCATCACGGTGGATGTAAACTATTTCCGCAACCCGGTGGTCATGGGTACCGGCGTGGGATTGCGCACCACTATCTTCGGATATTTTGTTCGTGTAGACCGCGCTCAAAGTATTGAATCAAACGGATTGGGTAAGCCGAAATGGTATTTCTCGCTCAGCCTTGATTTTTAACGACGTATCCTATTGTAATTTTGCGCCGTGCGATCACCGGCCAAAGCCCACCTGTTCATTTTCCTGGCAAACCTTTTATACGGTATCAATTATTCCGTTGGGAAAATCGCTTTACAAAGTATAGGTCCATTCACTATCGTTTTTTATCGCGTAGTTGGTGCGGCCATCCTTTTTAGTTTGTTGCATCAAATCTTTATCCGCGAAAAAACAGAGGCAAAAGATCACCTCAAATTAGCACTTGCCGCCTTGTTCGGCGTTGCCATAAATCAATTGCTCTTTTTCAAAGGATTGAGCCTCACTTCCGAAACACATGCTGCACTCATCATGATCACCACACCTATTATTGTACTGGTGATGGCTTGGTTCCTATTAAAAGATCCGATAACTATTTTTAAATCCCTCGGCATTGGACTTGGAGCCATCGGCGTGTATTTACTTATTCATTCCGGTGCCCGACAAACCACTACGGACGCAACCGTGGCGGGTGATCTGTGTGTCATGATCAATGCCACATCATATGCCATCTTTCTGGTATTGGCAAAACCGCTGATGCAGAAATATCATCCGCTCACTATTGCCAAATGGATCTTTTTATTCGGGGTGCTATTTGTTCTGCCCTTTGGTTTACCACCCGCTTTGCATGTCGATTATTCACTCGTACCAGCAGAAGCATATTATGCCATGATATATGTTATCCTCGGCACAACCGTTCTGGCCTACATGTTCAACATCTTTGGCCTCCACTATGGAGATCCCGCTTTGGTGAGCGTGTATATTTATTTACAACCCATCATTGCAACGCTTATTGCCATTTTATTCGGAACAGATAGTCTGCACTGGCAATTTGTGTTGAGCAGTCTGTTCGTATTTACCGGTGTTGCATTTGTAAGCAGGAAGAAAGGAATAAATCGAAATGCATCATAATAACGGCCCTAACACCTAACTCTTAACACCTAACTCCTAACCCCTAACACAAAATCAAATCGCAGTTTCTTCATAGGTGAACGATATAATAACGGCCATAGCACTTAGCTCATAGCTCATAGCAATATTGTATCGGCCCTAACACCTAACACCTAACTCATAACCCTTAACACATAATAAACTCGCATTATCAGAATAACATAAGTATGCCTTACCTTAAATAATGAAAGTTACCAATGACCCAACTAACCGAAGCGAATAACACCCTTTATATCCCAAATCACTTTTAGAAGGCCATTGGCACATTGGCTAATTGGCTAATTAAATTTTACCTTTACCAAAACATTTACATCTATGATCCTTTCGATGACCGGATATGGCAGAAAAACATTTAACCTGAATGGCAAAAATGTAGTGCTGGAGATAAAGGCCCTGAATTCCAAATCGCTGGACCTGAATGTGCGTTTGGTTCCCCTGTTCAAAGAGTACGAGATGGATATCCGCAATGCACTGAACACCCATCTTATCCGGGGCAAAGTGGATTGCAATATCGGATATGAGACAGGCGATGATAAAAATGGGGATATCAACCATTCGGCTGTAAAAGAATATTATAAACAATTAAAAGAGATCGCCGGCGAATTGCAGGTAGATGACAGCAAAATTTTTGACCTTGTATTTCGTCTGCCCAATGTGACCACAACTTCTGCGGAAGCACTCAGTGAAGAACAACAGGCTCAATTGCTGCAACATGTATCCGATGCATGCAAACAACTGAATACGTTTCGCTCAACAGAAGGAGTAAACCTGGAAAAAGATCTCGAACTGCGCATCGTGCTTATATTGCAAGCGCTGGAAGAAGTGGAGAAACTGGATCCGCAGCGGGTAGAGCAACAACGCGCACGCATGCATGCCGACTTGCAGAATTTTATGCAGGACCAGGAGATCGACATGAATAGATTTGAACAGGAGCTCATTTTTTATCTGGAAAAAATGGACATTACCGAGGAGGTCATCCGCCTGCGCTCACACTGCTCCTATTTTACAGAAACCTTGCATGAGAACATCATGGAAAAAGGAAAGAAACTGGGATTCATCACGCAAGAAATGAATCGCGAGATCAACACCATCGGTTCTAAATCCTATTTTGCGGAAATGCAACGCAAAGTGGTGATGATGAAAGATGAACTGGAAAAAATAAAAGAACAACTCAACAATGTGCTGTAATGGACGGTAAGCTTATCATCGTAACAGCTCCTTCCGGTGCAGGAAAAACCACCATAGTAAAACGCATTATTGCCGCCTTCCCTGCCCTTTCTTTTTCCATTTCAGCAACTACACGTCCCAAACGCGATCATGAAACAGAAGGTGTGGACTATTATTTTTTATCTCCCGACGAATTTACTGAGCGGGTTCAGTCCGGGGCATTTGTTGAATGGGAAGAAGTATACCCCGGTAAATTTTACGGCACCTTAAAAAGTGAATGTGAGCGTCTGTGGCATGCTGGCAAGCACATTATTTTTGATGTAGATGTTAAAGGTGCGCTGAGCTTAAAAAATTTATTTCCCGAACGATCTCTTTCCCTTTTTATTCAACCCCCATCCATCGAAATTCTGCGCAGGCGTTTGGAGAACAGGAAAACAGAAACGCCGGAAACACTGGCTACCCGTATTGCCCGCGCCGAGATGGAATTGCAGTTCGGTGCGCGCTTCGACCGCATCATTGTCAACGACAACCTGGAAACGGCTGTGGCTGAAGCGGTACATGCGGTGGACAAGTTTCTCTTACTTTCCTGAAAGGCATCGGATTTTTTTATTGTAACTTTACCGTAGAGCATGATCACTGCGATCACACATGGCGTCAAAGTAAGTGTTGAAACCTTCTTTCAACCCGACCACTCCGTTAACGGTGCATATGTTTTTGCCTACCGCATCACGATCGAAAATAAAAGCGCCAATACCGTTCAACTACAGCGCAGGCATTGGTTCATATTCGATGCCATCGGTATCTGGCGTGAAGTGGAGGGAGAAGGCGTGGTTGGAGAAACTCCGGTTATAGAACCGGGCGGGAAACACCAGTATGTTTCGGGATGTAACCTCACCACACCCATGGGAAAAATGAAAGGCACTTATCTGATGGAAAGAAAAGATGATGGCGTCCTTTTTGAAGTGACCATCCCCGAATTTCAATTACATGCCCCCTTCCTGCTGAATTAACCGGCGGGTTTATAATTCGCACTCTTTAATATTTTCATTGCATCCGGTTCGGCAAATAATTCCTCTAAACGCACCTCTGGATTTTCATGCATGTACTTGCGCACGATCTGCCAGCCCACCCAAACGGCAACCCTTCCGGGTGCTTCATCCGGCATACCTGTAGATGTCGGGGCTTCACCGATATACCTCCGCAGATCATCCGAGCGTTTGGAAAACAAGAGGTCCTCTCCTGCTAAAAATTTCCATATCTCCGACTCATTATCATAGCACCATTGCAACTGTTGTGCAGTATATCCCATTTTAACACTGTCTTCAGTATCGGGTAAAACACAATCGAGATAGTATAATAATTTCCCCTCCCGCAACATCTCATCCAGCAGGCTTGCCTCCGGTCCGTTCGAATACATGTTACCATCCATTAAGGTCTGCATGACATTGGTGACAATAAATGGTTCATCGCAACGATAGGAAATATATTTCGGCATATTATTCTCAAAAATGCCATAATTGCTGAAATGTTTTCCCATATACATATCCAGTTCAATGCCCAGACTATTGCTGTCTATCATGGTCCAGTAAACAAAAGGACCTATGTAACTGAATACATTCGGTAAGGTGCTGTCGGGGAAATAATATTTGAAATACCGGAAGGCCGTATTCAGATCCTTTTGCACAGGCGCAAGGTCAGGATAAACAAGTTGCACACTGTCATATAATCGGCGCATCCAGGCATTACCCACCGCATTTAAATACAAGGAATCATACAATGCATCCATAGGGAGGCTGTCACTTGGCGCAAGACCCCAAAAATTCCTGTAATAGGCAGTAAATGCATCGGGATATTCGGCTTCTATCTGCGTAAACACCTCTCTGTAGTTGCCGCCATTGGCCTTTGCCAGCATCTGATCGAGGCGCACGATCTGCACACCGGGGTCGGGCACTGCGGAGATATCCGGATGCGGATTCTGGTTCCCTTTCGTACAACTTGCAGTAAGAAAAAGCGTTATTACCAACCCCCAGGCAATAGGTAAAAATGCTGTATGTTTGTGGAACATGAAGTAAACCCTTTGGATCACAAAATATTAAACTGTAAAGGTATGAGGAAAATTATTTTGTCTGCAATTATTTTTTGCATGGTGGGCGGCACATTACAAGCGCAAGAATTCCGTTTTGGACTGACCGCTTCTCCCGCTTTCGATTGGCTGAAAGTCAATGGCGAATTATATGGAAGTTCCGGAACTAAATTCGGATTTCAATACGGCTTGCTCTTCGATCAAACCATCGGCAACGTGGAACGCTATGCATTCAGTACCGGTTTGCTCATCAATTATGCGAATTCAGGCATCGTATATACGGATACAGCTTTGAATTTTGATTCTGAGCTCGATCTCCGGGTTCAATATATAGAGATACCACTCACAATTCGTCTGCGCACGAACGAAGTGAATTATATTTCGTACTATGGACAATTTGGCCTCACCCCGGGTATCTGTATTAAAGCGCGTGGTGATTCTTACCTCAATGGCGATGTTGTGGATGAGGATATCAATTTCAGAGATAAGAACAATACTACCGGTTCACAATATCAGTTATTCGATCTCAATCTGACCATTGGTGGCGGACTGGAATATTCCATGGCCGAGAACACTTCTATCATGGCCGGTGTATTTTTCCAAAATGGCTTTGTCAATGTTATCGACGACAGTGAGGAAGACAATGATGCATTCCTGAAACAATTCGGCATCCGACTGGCCGTCCTGTTCTGACAGCCATCCTATAAAACAGCTAACTTTGTCCCGTCCGGAGCATTCCGGACGGGATTTTTTTATGCGCATAGCACTCGCTCAGATCAACGTTCACATTGGCAACTTCGAAGCCAATTTCCTCAAGATGGAAAAGTATATCGGCATGGCCAAAGAACAGGAAGCCGATATTATTTTATTTCCCGAACTCGCTGTTCCGGGTTATCCTCCCCGCGACTTTCTGGAGTTCGAGGATTTTGTGGATCAGTGTTATGAAGTGATCGAAAAACTGAAACCACTTTCCCGGGATATTGCCATCGTTGTAGGCTCCCCTGCACGCAACCCCCGTGTGGAGGGAAAAGACCTCTTCAACGCTGCCTTTTTTTTATACGAAGGCGAAGTGAAACACGAAATACATAAAGCGCTGCTGCCGAATTACGACATCTTTGATGAATACCGCTATTTCGAACCCGGTAAAGATTTCAAAAATATATCCTTTAAAGGAGTGAAGATCGCACTAACCGTGTGCGAAGATCTGTGGAATGTTGGCAACGACAACCCTATGTACGACAGTTGCCCTATGGATGCACTCATCAAGGACAAAGTGAAACCCGATGTAATGCTCAACATTTCTGCATCACCCTTCGATCACATGCATGCAGAAGGACGTATCAATACTTTAAAAGCAAACACGGCAAAATATAAAGTCCCGCTGTTCTACGTGAACCATTGCGGCGCACAAACCGATCTCATCTTCGATGGCGGCAGTATTGTTGTGAATGCGCAAAGTGTGGTATACGATGAGATGCCTTATTTCGAAGAAGCACTCGGTGTGTATGACCTGGACGATGTCAAAGCATCGGCCGGCGTTTTGAAAACAGATAATGTGCGGCCAAAGGAAAAGATCCCGCTTATTTACCATGCGCTCATCACGGGAATACGCAACTACTTTCAAAAACTTTCTTTTAATAAAGCGATACTCGGCCTGAGTGGTGGTATCGATTCTGCATTGACAGCAGTACTTGCAGTGGAGGCTTTAGGAAAAGATAATGTGCATTGTCTTTTAATGCCATCACAATTCTCTACTAAACATTCGGTGGACGACGCCGTTAAACTCGCTGAAAACCTGGGTATCGGATACGATATTATTCCCATCGAAAATGTATACCGGGTATTTGAACAGGAATTGGATCCCGTATTCGGCGTTAAACAATTTGATGTAACAGAAGAAAATATTCAGGCACGTATACGCGGCGTCTTGTTAATGGCCATGTGCAATAAAAAAGGATTCATCCTGCTCAACACCACAAACAAAAGTGAAGCCGCGGTTGGATATGGCACTTTATATGGCGATCTCTGCGGCGGACTTGCTGTATTGGCCGACGTGTATAAAACGGAAGTATATCAGATCGTGCACTACATCAATAGAACGGCCGAGATCATTCCGGAACATATCATACACAAAGCGCCCAGCGCCGAATTGCGCCCCGGTCAAAAAGATCAGGACACACTGCCACCTTATGATATGCTGGACAGGATCCTGTTCCAATATATAGAGATGCGCAAGAGTCCGCAGGATATCATCGATCTGGGATTTGATGAACATACCGTGCGCAGAACCTTGAAAATGGTGAACAGCAATGAATGGAAACGCTACCAGTTTCCACCCGTGTTGCGCGTATCTCCCAAATCCTTCGGCATGGGTCGCCGCATGCCCATTGAAGGAAAATATTTATCGTAACTTTCCCCTATGACATTTTATCAACGCAAGCGCTCTTTCTCCATAGGAGCAGTGATCATTCTATTTGTTTTACTAGGCGCCGGTGTCATTTTATTTTTTGGATTGAGAACCTGCAAGAATGCAGGCTTCATGCGTTCAAATAAAACAAGTAATGCCACCGACCTGTATCAGGTATGGCCGGATCATACGAATGGAAAAACCACCTGCATCAGTATTGAAGGTATTTTTCACACGACCATTTATGAACAAAATGGCGGTATCACACAACGCAGCGGAAGTACGGATATCCGTATCAGTATACATGATCTGGCCAGCGGCGAACTTATCGCCCGTGAAACTTTGGGCAATTATTCCGATGGCATGACACGCATTTTAGGTTTACATGAAAATACGATCTGGCTCTATGATCCTGCGCAGGGTTTATATGCGCGCGATAAAAATGACCTGCATATTCTTCTCGAGCAAAAAGATATCCTGGCTAAAAACGCTGCTTTGCGATCGGGTTTGGCACAAGCCACTAAATTTCTGACCAACCTGGATGAATTATATGCATACGATGCAGCCACCAATGCATTAATGGTCACCACCGTTAGCGGAAAACAATATTGGATAGATGCGAGCACATTTGCTGAGGTCACAAAACCCGAGGAAGCAGACAGGATGCGCGGATTGATGGATCATCCGGAAAAGATCATCGAAGACATGATCACCAATGGCGATTACGATCCCGACCAGTTGCAAAAAGAGATCATTTCCATGATGAGCGATATGATGAGTGTAGGCCGCATGGAAGTACTCTCCGCTTCAGTTACATTGGAAAATAAATGCCGCCTTGCGTTCACCGGGAATACCATGACCAACCTGGAAGTAACACATTGCCCCGACAGCATTTCCTACGGATCTTACAGTTGCATCATTGGGAATTTCCTGACCAATGGTATTGATATCGTTGCACCGCAAAGCACTTCTTTTAAAAAGGAGCGGCCGGTCACTTTTATGGAAAAGCCTGATCAGATGTACATTTTACATAAGGATAAGATATCCGGCGATGCACACGATGTAGTAAGCTGTGTGGATATGAAAACAGGAAGTACGATATGGGATTCTGATCAGTTCCCTTTACTGAATATGACAGGTGAACTGGAAAAGATCTATACGCTGCAAAATCAACTCATCCTGATATGGAAGATAGAACCCAGGCTGGATAATTATTATGTGTGTATTTCCTTTAATGCACAAACAGGTGCGGTGAATTGGAAATATACTTTTTGAATTATTCTACACTGATCTCTTCATCTTCCGCATCATAAAAGCGGTATTCCATATAATGGAAATCATAGTTGCCCAACACATTGATCTTCCTGCCGTAAGCCCTGCGCCATTTCGATAATTGCGAGCTGAACATGCGGCCTTTTTTGATGAAGGCTTCCACATACGGATGAACAACCAACTTGATGAACTTCTGGTTTTGATTCTTGGTGAGATACTTGATCTTGCGTTCAATGGTATCGAGCAATAAGATGCTTGCTTCTATCTTACCTGTGCCGCTGCAGGCCGGGCAAACTTCAGCAGTAGTGATGGTCACTTCCGGCCGCACCCTCTGTCTGGTGATCTGTGCCACACCAAATTTGGAAATAGGCAAAATGGTATGTTTGGCCCTGTCACCGGCCATGTATTCTTTTAATGCATTGTAGACGCGCTTTTTATTTTCCGGATGTTTCATGTCGATAAAATCGACGATGATGATGCCACCCAGGTCGCGCAGACGCAACTGTCTTGCAATTTCTTTTGCAGCTTCCAGATTCACGGCAACAGCATTCGCTTCCTGATCGCCTTTGATCGCCGTTTTGTTGCCGCTGTTCACATCGATCACATGCAAGGCCTCTGTATGCTCTATGATTAGATATGCACCACTATCCATGTTCACCGTTCTGCCGAACAGGGATTTTATCTGTCTGGTCACACCGTACTGTTCGAAAATAGGCTTGGCATTATTATACACGCTGACCATTTTTTCGGAACCCGGCGCTATGCGTTTGATGAATTCGCGCACTTCATTTGCAGCAGCTGCATCATTTGCAACCACATTATTGAAGGTGTCATTCAGCATGTCGCGCAGCAGGGTATTTGTTTTGCGTGTTTCGCTATATACGATCTGCGGCGCATGCATTTTATTTACTTTTTCTGTTATCTCCTTCCACTTGTCGAGCAAACTTTGCATATCAGCGTGCAGTTGTTGCACCGTTGCTCCTTCTGCCACCGTGCGCACAATAATGCCGAATCCTTTTGGTCGGAGTTTATCCAGCACTTCATGCAGCCGTTTGCGTTCTGTAGAGCTGGCAATTTTGCGTGAAACCCCCACCACATTGTTAAAGGGTGTCAATACGATGTACCTGCCCGGCAAGGAGAGTTCGCAACTCAGCCTGGGGCCCTTCGTTTGAATAGGCTCCTTGATGATTTGCACCAGGATATTCTGGTTCTTAGAAAGCACATTATTGATCTTTCCTGTTTTAATGATCTCCGGTTCTTTCTGAAAGCTGTCCATACGGAAGGGATGACCTTCCTGTGCCGCTTTAATGTATTTATAAATAGAACGGAAGTTGGGATTCAGGTCGGTGTAATGCAGAAATGCGTCGCGTTCAAACCCGACGTCCACAAAACACGCGTTCAGCCCGGGGCTGATCTTTTTCACCCGGCCCAGATACAGATCACCCACATTAAAGCGACTGCTTTGTGTGTCGCGATGTATCTCTACAAGTTGCTTGTCTTCCAGTAATGCGATCTCCGCCCCGGTGGGGGTGGAGTTGATAATAAGTTCCCTTTCCACGTACAATTGGCATTTGCCCTGTATTACAGGTTGTCATTAATAATTGGCAGGCTGTTAAGCTGCCTTAGGTTGGTTGGAAAATATACAGAGCAGAAGGAAGCGATTCTTACCTCGCTTTTTTCTTATGGCGATTCTTGCGCAAGCGCTTTTTACGCTTGTGTGTTGCCATTTTATGTCTTTTACGTTTCTTACCTGACGGCATAATAAATATTTTTAATGTGTTAAATGTTGTATCTCTTTTCCTACTTGCTCGCGCACGGTAGGATCATCGGAAACATCGATCAAATTTTCGTATGCTTTGATGGCGGCGGCTGTGTCCTGTAAACCAAGATAGGCCTGGGCCATCATGAAACGAGCCTGCAAATTTAGAGAATCTTTTTGTAAAACGGTATCAAATCGCTCAATAGCCTTTTCAAACTGGCCACTCATCACCGAGAAACGCCCCAATTCCAGGTTCACCTTGGGGTTGCCGGGAAACTCGGCGTCCAGGCCACGGAGCATGGTGATCCCCTCCATCGGGCTGTTGCTGCCTTCCACCAGCACGGAGGCAAGACCTATGCGGGCATCGGTATCATTGGGCTGAAAGGTGAGCGCCTTCTCAAAACAATAGCGTGCACCGTACACCAGATTGGCGCGGATCTTATCGTCGTCGTCGAATCCGATCACGGACGACAGGGCAGAACCGGCCACCATATAATTGCTGTAGTTGGGGTCATTGTCGGCAAGCTGACGCAGATAATCCGATGCGATAGCCGGCTGGCCCAGATTGAGCCATTCATTCGACAACTGTTTTAATAAAGCTGTTTTGCTGCTGCCGCCGGCGTGCACCATGTCCTTATGCATTTCCTGCAAAGCCATACTGTTGGGATATTGCAAGCTGTCGATCAGCTCAGTGCGCAATACATCAAATGTACTTTCTGTCTTCGGCGTGGAACGGAATGCGAAAAACAAAACGACAACGGCCAGAATGGCTGTTGCCGCAATAATGATATTCGTCCTCAATGTCTGTTAACTGATTTTTTTCTTGCCATCGCGCACCCTGTTCACAAACACCTTAGCCGGTTTAAAGGCGGGTATTTTTTGTTCAGGGATCTCAATGGCGATGTTCTTTTTAATGATACGTCCTATTTTTTTCTTTCGTGTTTTCACCACAAAGCTGCCGAAGCCACGTATATACACATTGCTTCCTTCAGCCATGCTTTCCTTTATCTCCTTACAGAACGCTTCCACTACAACCATAACATCGACCTTTTCCAGGCCGGTCTTTTCGGTTATGCGATTCACAATGTCAGCTTTCCTCATGGTAAATTGGTTTTGTTTGATTTTCAATATGTTACTCTTACAAAAATCGGCAAATATTTTGAATTGGCAGCCGAAATAGGCAGCTTTCGTATCATTGTGGCCGCATGTCGAAGCGCTTCGCCAGAACCCTCCTGCACTGGTATGCCGGCAACCGCCGCAACCTGCCCTGGGTGGGTGTGCGCAACCCGTATTTGGTCTGGCTGAGCGAGATGATCCTGCAGCAAACCCGCGTGGAGCAAGGTATTCCATATTATGAGCGCTTTATCAAAGCCTACCCTACTGTGCACAAACTGGCAGCTGCAGATCCGGAAGAGGTCATGAAAATGTGGGAGGGACTGGGTTATTACAGCAGGGCGCGCAATCTGCATGCCGCCGCTAAACAGGTAGTGGCTGCGGGTGGCAAATTCCCCACAACCCTCGAAGGGTTGAAGAACCTGAAGGGTGTTGGCCCGTACAGCGCCGCAGCCATCATGTCCTACGCCTATAATGCCCCACATGCAGTGGTGGATGCCAATGTAGTGCGCATACTGGCACGTATATATAATATACAATTGCCTTTTCAGGCATCGGAAGGGAAAAAGGCCTTTACTGAAAAGGCTAATGCCCTATTGGATGCCAAAGAGCCGGCGAACTTCAATCAGGCGATGATGGACCTGGGTGCACTGGTGTGCACACCCCGGGATCCGAAATGCGGCATCTGCCCTTTCCGGCGGGAATGCCATGCTGCAAAACAGGATGCGACAGACCTGCTTCCGGTCAAAACCATAAAAGCTGCACGCAAAAAAAGATATTTTCATTTTCTGGTGATCCGACAGGGTGCCTATACCTACATCATGCAACGAAAGGAACAGGATATCTGGAATGCACTATGGCAATTCCCGCTGATAGAAACGCCTCGTTCACTGACCGCAAAAAGTGTATTGAAGTCTGAGGTATATGCTGCACTGACAGTTAAAAAGGAGATCACCGGAATAGCCGGTCCGTTCAAACAACTGCTCACACACCGCGAGATCATATGTACTTTTTTTATCATCGATGTGGCGGGCAATATTTCTTATGCAAAAAAAGGATGGAAGAAAGTGAAAACCACCGAGCTGAAGAAATATGCATTCCCCGGTGCTATAAGGACCTTTTTACAGAGAAATGTCTACTTTTAAACTTCAAAGAAAAGAACAATTAAAGAAAACGTAACATCATGAGCGGAGTAAACAAGGTGATCCTCATCGGGAATCTGGGAAAAGATCCTGAGTTGAGGAATTTCGAAGGTGGAAATGTAGTGGCAAATTTTACATTGGCAACTACGGAAGTATATCGCGACCGGAATGGAAATAAAGTAGAACAAACTGAGTGGCATAATATCGCCATGTGGGGAAAACTGGCCGAGATAGCCGGTAAGATCCTGCGCAAAGGAGCAAAAGTATATGTGGAGGGCAGAATAAAAAACCGCAGCTGGGAGGACAGGGAAGGCAATAAAAAGTATATCACGGAGATCGTGGCTGAGAATTTTACTTTGCTCGGCCCGCGACCTGCAGGTACAAATGGTGGCACGGATTACGAAATGAGTCATACGCAAACCGACAATGAAAAGAATTTGCAGATCGATGACGACCTGCCTTTCTGACAAAAGCATACAACAGGATATAAACCTGCAGCGTTCTTGTTGCAGGTTTATTTATTTTTGGCGAACAACATGCGCAACACGAATTACGGTATACTCCTTTTCCTGGTGTCGGTGACCTTGGTATTATCGGCTTGCCACACAGAAGAATCTCCCAAACCGAATGCATATCCCCGCATCTATTATCCCGAAAAAAGAAGCACTATTACCTATGATATGCCCGATTGTCCGAAATACCTTCGATCTGCCCGATTATTATCTTATTGATACACGTGTAACGTATTTCAATGAAAAGCCGGATGATCCTTGTTGGGTGAACCTGGTGTGCAGCGATCAGAATCCGACCATCTACCTCAGTTAAAAAGAAATGAACAATAAGAATGAATATGAGAAGCTGATAGAAGACGCCTATAAGCTCACATTCAAACACAGCACAATGGCCGATTATATCGAACCTCAGGAGATCGAAAACCAATACGGTGTGCACGGACTTATCTATTATGTGGGCGGTGATGCCGCGAGCAATTTTCAATTCCTGGTAACGGATACCACTAAGAATTATGTGCGCGGCGCATTGTATTTCAACAACCGACCCAATTCTGATTCATTGAAACCCGTTGTGCAATTCATGATACATGATATTGAAGGCATGCTGAGCAGCTGGCAGTGGAAATAATTATCCGCTTCTACACATTTAGCACTGACATTTGATACGTACCTTTAGCCTATGACCGCATTGCAGTTGCAAACACCCTTGATGTATGTGAAAGGTGTGGGACAGGCACGCGCCGAACTCCTGCAAAAAGAATTGGGCTTGAGCACATGTGGCGACCTGCTGCAATACTTTCCGTTTCGTCATGTAGACAGGACCGTTTTTAATTCCATTCGTGATGTACAGGACATGGCATTTCGCGGAGAAGAGCTGCGCGAAGTACAACTCAAAGGTAAGATCAACGATCTGCATGTGATCGGTGCTAAAAAAGGAAGAAGACTGGTGGCAACATTGCGCGACAACAGCGGTGCCATGGAACTGGTTTGGTTCAATGGCATCAACTGGGTACAGAAGGCCATCAAAGAAAATACAACGTATATCGTGTACGGAAAGCCGTATATGTTCAGCGGCAGCATCAATATCACACATCCGGAAATAGAAAATGCCGGCGGCGCGGAAACACATTTCAGCGGTAAAATTCAACCTGTTTACACGGGCACCGAGAAATTAAAAGCAAGAGGTGTTACGGCAAAGGTGATCGCAAAGATCGTCCTCGCTATTTTCGAACAATTGCCACCCGAAACACTTACTGAGGTTTTACCGCAACATGTTTTAGATAAATACAAATTGATAGGCAGATACGATGCTTTCAGGAATATACATTTCCCGGAAAGCATGCAACATTTCAAACATGCGGAACGCAGGTTGAAATTTGAAGAATTATTTATCGATCAGATCAAATTGTTGCGCAGCAGAAATGTGCGACATACCGCCAGCATCGGATTTATTTTTAAAAACATGGAAACCTATTTCAATCCCTTCTTTGAAAAGCATCTCGAATTTGAACTGACGGGTGCACAAAAACGGGTTGTAAAAGAAATACGGAAAGACTTGCTGAGCGGTAAACAGATGAACCGTTTATTGCAAGGCGACGTGGGCAGTGGAAAAACCGTAGTCGCTTTGCTGGCCATGTTGATGGCCGCCGACAATCATTTTCAGTCCTTCCTTATGGCGCCTACTGAAATACTGGCGCAACAACACTATGAGACCATACGTGCCTGGACCACGAATCTGGGCATAAGCGTGGCCTTGCTGACGGGAAGTGTAAAAGGAAAAGAGCGGAAAGAAATATTGGAAGGTATAGCAAATGGCAGCATCCATATATTGATCGGCACACATGCTTTGATCGAAGATACTGTGCAACCTGATAACCTCGGTTTGGTGGTGATAGATGAACAACATCGCTTTGGTGTGGAACAAAGAGCGCGCCTTTGGACAAAGAATAATATAGCACCGCATATTCTGGTGATGACCGCAACACCCATACCGCGCACTTTATCCATGACCTTGTATGGCGATCTGGATGTGAGCATCATCGATGAATTGCCGCCGGGCAGAAAAGATGTAAAGACCATACATCAACGCGAAAATGAACGACTGCGTGTGTTCGGGTTTTTAAAAGAACAAATTGCCGAAGGCCGGCAGGTATTTATTATTTATCCTTTGATAGAGGAAAGTGCGAAGAGCGACCTGAAAAATGTAATGGAAGGCATACAGGTCATAGAACGTGATTTTCCCAAGCCGGATTATCAGGTGAGTATTTTACATGGCAGAATGAAACCGGCGGATAAAAAATTTGAGATGGATCGCTTTGTAAAAAAACAAACGCAGATCATGGTGTCCACCACGGTGATCGAAGTGGGAGTAAATGTTCCGAATGCAACCGTCATGGTAATAGAAAATGCAGAGCGATTCGGGTTGTCGCAATTACACCAGTTGCGCGGGCGTGTCGGTAGAGGTGCACATCAATCGTTTTGCATACTGATGACAAAAGATCAGATCAGCAATGATGCGCGATTGCGCATTAAAACCATGGTGCAAACAAACGATGGATTTAAAATTGCGGAGGTAGATATGCAGTTGCGCGGACCGGGTGAAATAGAAGGAACAAAACAAAGTGGCGCACCGGTATATATGATCGCCAACATACAAACCGACGGTGCCATATTGCAGGAAGCCAGAATAACCGCCATGGAATTATTGGATGTTGATCCCCAAATAGATGCTCCGGAAAATGCCGTATTGAAAAAATATCTCTCTGCACAGCCCTGGTCGAAAAAATTGTGGGGCAGGGTTTCCTGAAATTACTGTATCAAAAACAAGACGAAACAAGCCTAAAATCGCCCGAAATGCCCTATTTATGCGTGTTTTGGCGCATTAATGTGTATAAAGTGTTGAAAATAGGGGCTTTCAGCCGATGGGTCGTTTTGAAATGCTTGTAAACACTGTATTTTTGGCTTTGTAAAAAACAATATTTCTAAACCAATAAATCTATTACAATGAACAAAGGTGAATTAATCGACGCAATGGCAAACGACACCGGTTTGACTAAAACGCAGGTGACCGAATGCTTGGACAGCATGATGACCAACATTCGCAAGGCACTGAAAAAAGGTGACAAAGTAACTTTAGTAGGTTTCGGTACTTACTCTGTAAGCAAGCGCGCAGCGCGTACAGGTCGTAACCCGCAAACAGGTAAAGCGATCAAAATTGCAGCACGCAATGTAGTTCGCTTTAAAGCAGGTAAAGATCTTTCTGCAGCTGTTTAAAAGAAATTATCACTGTATGTATAAAGCCGGCTTTCGAGTCGGCTTTTTTTATTGTGGGAACACAGGTTGAACGGGTTAAACGGATAGGAACGGATAGGACGCGGGTCTGACATAAGCGATCAAGGTATATGTTTTCATTGGCTAATAAATAGTTTATGTATTTCAATGTGCAGCCGGGAATCGCGGCACCCTTCCTTTTGATATGGTGGAGCAGGGTCCTTGCCCAAATACAACCAATATATAAGGCAAGACCCTGCGATTATAATGTCACCCCTCCGGGGTTTGTATGTATGCGTGGTTGTTATCTGGTACAATAATTTCACCCCTACGGGGTTCAGATGTATGTGTATATGGTAGTTATCTGTTACAATAATTTCACCCCTACGGGGTTTTCATTGATTCGGAAACATGTACGATGCCGCATGAAAAAAGGATATCCCAATCAGCCGGGAACCGACGCTACGTCGTCTGATAAAAATAGATATCCGATATAGCCTGGAACCGGCGCTACGTCGTCTGATAAAAATAGACATCCGATAAAGCCGGGAACCGGCGCAACATGGTAGCATGGATATGCGAAAGAACACCAAGCCGGGCAACCGGCGAAATAAAATCCTGTCAATATAAAATAACCGGTATATAAATCCGGAAGTTTTCACATAAAAAAACATTCTCCCGGTTTACCCGAAAGAATGTTCTTATAATTTTTTGAGAAACTGCTTCTATCACATATTCATCCGTGTTTGCCGCAGGCATCCGTGTGATCTGTGTGCTATTTTTTTCAACGCATCGCCGCAGTGAATTTCTCTGCCACTTTATTCCAGTTGATCACATTCCAGAATGCAGCCACATAATCCGGTCTTCTGTTTTGATAATTCAGATAATACGCATGCTCCCACACATCAATACCCAGGATAGGTGTTCCTTTCACCTCTGCAATATCCATCAGCGTATTGTCCTGGTTGGGTGTGCTGCTCACTACTAATTTTTTATCGGGTGATACGATCAACCATGCCCAGCCGGAACCGAAACGTGTTGCCGCAGCAGCAGAAAAATCTTCCTTGAATTTTTCCCATCCGCCTAAGTTGCTGTCGATGGCAGCCATCAGGTCGCCGCTGGGCGCACCACCTGCGTTCGGGCCCATGATCTCCCAAAATAGATTGTGGTTATAAAAGCCGCCGCCGTTATTGCGCACTGCCGGTGATATTTTAGATACATTGGCTAGTATCTCTTCTATCGTTTTATTTTCCCACTCTGTTCCTTTGATCGCGTTGTTCAGATTGTTCGTATACGCTGCGTGGTGTTTGTCGTGGTGGATCTCCATTGTTCTTGCGTCGATATGCGGCTCCAAAGCATCAAATGCATATCCGAGCGCGGGTAATTCAAAAGCCATAATGTTTTGTTGTTTTAAGATGAATAAAAGTATGCCCTCACATGTTCTTCCATATATCAAGGGGCGATAAAGATATAACAGCTTTCCCTGCTATGCGTTCGTTAAGTACTGCATTTTTTGCTCGACTATCGCTTCCCTTTGAAAAAATCGCTGAGCAATTGCGCTGCAGGTTCGGCACAGATACCTTGCGTCACCTCCGTGCGCGGGTGCAATATGCCCGGCATCCTGCTATATCCCATCTTCGGGTCGCTCGTGCCAAACACGATTCTGCCCACCTGCGCCCACTGCAGGGCTGCTGCACACATCGGGCAGGGCTCCAGGGTCACATACAGGGTACACGCGTTCAGATATTTTGTGCCGAAATGATTGCAGGCCGCTGTAATGGCCTGCATCTCCGCATGTGCCGTGGGGTCATGCAATCGCTCCACCAGATTATAGGCACGTGCTATGATCAGATTGTCGGAAACAACTACGGCACCCACCGGCACCTCATCTGCATCAAAAGCCTGACGGGCCAGTTTGAGGGCCTCTTCCATAAAAAACGCATCCGGATCGCTGATAATACCCATGCCGCAAAGGTAATTGTAACTTTTTGGGGCTCAGTCACATCTTATCTGTAAAAATCTGCCGTTCATCTAAATCATCGGCAAACTCAGCCATTTTGACCTAACTTTGGAACCTGAATATGAAGCGAATATTCTTTTTTATAGCATGCCTGAGCCCCGTATTCCCGGTAACGGGTCAAACGGTGCTCACACTGCAGCAATGTGTGCAGGTGGCCACAGAGAATAACCTGCAACTGAAACAAGGCGCTGCAGGTGTGGAATTCTCTGACCGCGCCTCTGCGCAGAGCAAACTCCTCTTATTGCCCAACCTGAATCTGGGCAGTTCTTATATGTGGAATTTCGGTTACACCATTGATCCGGTAACCAACCTGCCGCTCGCCAATAACTTCGAGGCCAACGGCTATCAACTTTCAGCAGGCATGAATCTGTTTGCCGGTGGCAAGGTGGGCAACACTATTAAGAAAAGTGCCTCAGACCTGCAGCTGGCTACCATGAATTATAAGAACACGGTGGAGAATATCCAATTTCAGGTTATCGTGAGTTTTCTCAGTGTGATGTTCGCCGAAGAACAGGTGAAGATCAGCACTGAAAAGATCAACACCACAAATGCTCAACTGGAAAATTCGCGCAAACTTGCAGCTGCGGGCAGTATCCCCGAGGGCGACCTACTTTCCATTGAGGCACAGTTGGCACAGGATAATGTCAATCTGATCCAGGCGCGCAATCAACAGGAAAAAACATATCTCGATCTGAAATTACTATTGCAATTGCCGGCAGATGAGCAAGTGCGTATTCAATATCCGGATGCAGCGCAGTTGGATGCCATATTGAATGCACCGGTTCCCGATGCGATCACCGTTGCCAATTATGCCATAGAACATAAAGCATCCATACAGAAATACGAATATCAACTGGAAAGTGATAAACTGGCCATGAAGATAGCCGCTGCAGATGCCTTGCCCACCTTGAGTCTATTCGGACAAATGAGCACCAATTATTCCAACGCCACCTATCCGCCCTATGTTACGGAAGTGGATCCGTATGGCACACAACTGGACAATAACCTGAGTGAGGTAGTGGGCATCAGCTTGCAGATCCCCATTTTCAATAACGGGACCGTGATGATCAATAAACAAAGTGCGGAATTCAATTATGTAAATGATCAGCTGGCAAAAGAGATCGCAGTGAATGCTTTGCGCCAAAACGTGACCCAGGCGGTGAACGACCTGAAGGCTGCCATCGCTACTTATGATGCTTCCATGAAAAGTTATCAGGCTGCAAAAACCGCGTTCGAATTCACCGAAAAGAAATTCAATATCGGCTCGGCATCTGCATTCGACTACACAAATTCGATCAATACATTGGCACAGGCAGAATCTGCTTTGGTGCAGGCTAAATTCGACCTTATATTCAAATCGAAGATCATAGATTATTATCTCGATAAACCCCTTGACCTATAAATTATTTGCTATGCGTTTATTAAAGATATTGGGAATCATTGTTGTTGTGTTGATCATCGTGATCATCATCGGGAAACAAAAAGGATGTTTCGGTGGTGGAGTGGGCATTGAGGTTACCGTGGATTCGGTAAGCACACGTGATATCGTAGAAACGGTAACCGCCAGCGGAAAGATATATCCTGTAACCCAGGTGACCATTGCGGCAGAAATAAGCGGAGAGATCGTGGATCTTCCGGTGCAGGAAGGCGATCATGTGAAAGAAGGCGATCTGTTGTTGCGTATCAACCCCGATCTGTACGAAAGTCAGGTGGAACAGGCGCAGGCCGGACTCGATAATACGAAAGCGCAACTCAGCAGTGCTAAAGCGCGCGTGCTGCAGGCGAAACTGCAATATGATAATGCCAAGATCGCATTTGACAGAAGTTCTCAATTGTTTAACGAAAAAGTAATTTCTCAGGCCGATTTCGAACAGGCACAACTCGGTTATGAAACCGCTAAAGCCGAATGGGAGATCGCGCAGGAATCTGTAACGGCAATGGAGTACACCGTTAAAAGCAGCGAGGCCATGTTGAAGGAGATGCGCAATAATTTCAAACGCACCGCCATTTATGCGCCCGCAAACGGAACGGTAGTGGGATTAAATAAGAAGAAAGGTGAAAAAGTACTCGGTACTATTCAGATGACCGGTGATCAATTGATGAGTATCGCCGACCTTTCTCAAATGGAGATACAGGTAGATGTAAGTGAAAGTGATGTATTGCGCATCGACGTAGGTGATACTGCCGATGTGGAAGTGGATGCCTATTTCAATCGTAAATTCAAAGGCATCGTTATTCAGATAGCGAATTCTGCCGGAAGCAATTCTGTTCTTTCAGCGGTGAGTGAACAGGCTACAAACTTTAAAGTGAAGATCTGGTTGATGCCCGAATCCTATCAGGATATCAGCTTTGAGAAATCCGGAAAATATCCATTCTATCCCGGCATGAGCGCTACCGTTGCGATCAAAACGAATACTGCAAGAGATGTGCTGAGCATCCCTATACAGGCGGTCACCACGCGCGAGGATACGGTCGACAAAAAGAACGATAAAGTACTGGAGATCGTGTATATCGTGGAAGGTGATAAAGCAAAAGAACAGGTCATCACCACAGGTATTCAGGACGATAATTACATAGAGGTCACCAGCGGACTCAACAACGGACAAAAACTTATCAGCGGTCCGTATAATACCATCACGAATATTTTGAAGAATGGGGATGCGATAAAAGAAACAAAAGAATAATGTGCTGATGTGCCAATGTGCTGATGTGCCAATGGTCTTCTAAAAGTGTTCTTGCTTGGGGTACATGTTATTCGCTTCGGATAATTGGGTTATTGGTAACAGTCATTATTTAAGGCAACGCATACTTTTGTCAAACTGCGACTTTAATTTAGGTTAGGGGTTAAGTGTTAGGCGTTAGGGGTTAGGGGTTAGGGCCGATACAATATTGCTATGAGCTATGAGCTAAGTGCTATGGCCGTTATTATATAGTTCACCTATGAAGAAACTGCGACTTGATTTTGTGTTAGGGGTTAGGAGTTAGGTGTTAGGGCCGTTATTATGATGCATTTCGATTTATTCCTTTTTCCTTATTCCACCCTACGGGTGATCCGCCTACCGACGGACATCTTTCCTCCCTGCGGGAGATCCGCCTGCCGGCGGACATCTTTCATATTTCATATTTCATCTTTCATTTTTCATCTTTCATCTTTCCTCATGTAAAGTAATCTTCTTCAGTTACACAATTCATCTTAGAAGATACTGTGACTGCGACTTTATTTTGTGTTAGGGGTTAAGTGTTAGGCGTTAGGACCGATAAAATTTAGTGCTGCGTTTTCTTTTATTTCATTTTTCCTTTTTCCACCCTACGGGTGATCCGCCAACCGGCAGACATCTTTCCTCCCTGCGGGAGATCCGCCTGCCGGCGGACATCTTTCATCTTTCATATTTCATCTTTCATTTTTCATCTTTCATTTTTCATCTTTCATTTTTCATCTTTCATCTTTCCTCATGTAAAGCAATCTTCTTCAGTTACACGATTCATCTTAGAAGAAACTGCTCCTCAAAAAATGTCACATTTCCATCACAAATCCCATTTCCCATACCACACTCATAGTAGAAACGTTTCTCATGAAAAGACCCACATGGCACAGATGGAAACCAATGCACGTTCTTCCCGCGGTAAGCGGCAACGTCTCTCTGCTTTTGTTGACCTGACTCCCATGGTCGATCTCGCTTTTTTATTGATCGCTTTCTTCATGCTCACCACCAGTATGCAGGATGTTAAAAACATGGAGTTGCGCATGCCGCAAGCCGATCCGGAAAATCCGGAGTTAATTAGTAAAGAGCGCATGTTCACGCTCATTGCAGGAGGCAATGATATGCTCTTTTATTATCCCGGCGACGATCCTTCCGGCATGGAAAAAATGTCTTACAGTGCAACGGCATGCAGGGAACTCCTGCGCAGTGAAATGAAGCGCATCGGAACCATAAAACCTATGGTATGCCTTATCAAATGCACACCGGAGGCCAATTATCAGAACCTGATCTTTCTGTTCGATGATGTGAAATTGGCAGAGGTGCCTACTTACGCCTTACAAGACATGACCGGCGATGAATTAATGGCCATCGATATATTGAACGCACCGACAAAAAAATGACAAAGCAGTGTATGGAATGATGTTTACCTGTTCATCTCACTTACAAATTCACTGCTATGAAAAATCCCGAGATCTATCTGCACGAGAGCCTGGAAGACATCATCTTCGAGGACCGCAACCAGAACTACGGAGCTTACACCCTCCGCAGATCTACCAACCGCCACCTGTTCATTGGTCTGCTCATCGGACTGCTCGGCACTTCCGTTGTGTCGGCTATCAGTCTTTCTGATAAACCGGTCGCTGATGACCCTGAGATCATTGTGGTAGTTACCACAACAGATGTAAAAGTCCCTCCTAAAACACCCGAATTGCCAAAACCGGTAGAACCCGAATTGCCGAAAGAAGTGGCAAAACATGCAGTAGCCGATTTCCGCGAAAAGGTTGTTGCAAAAGACGACGACCCCAGAACGGATAAGGATGTAAACACTATCGATGATCTTATCGGCAAAGAAATAGGTTCTGAAAATATCGAAGGTGATCCTTTTATTGAAAATCCCATCCTGGAACCCATTGTGGAACAACCGAAGGCAGATCCTGAAATGGTAAGGGACTTCTCCGAAGTTTCTCCGGAATATCCCGGTGGATTCGCAGCCTTGATGAAAGACATCAACAAAAATGTGCACTATCCGAAATTCGCTATGGATGAAGGCATCGACGGCACCGTGCATCTCTCCTTTATTGTAGAAAAAGATGGCAGCATTTCCGATGTGCAGGTAATGCGCGGAATCGGCTACGGCTTGGATGAAGAAGCTATACAGGCTGTAGAAAAATTAAAAAAATGGATGCCCGGACGCCAGGGTGGCAATCCCGTCCGCGTGCGCATGCGCATCCCTATCCAGTTTGAACTGGCAAACAAATAACAGATGATTGATTGTTAATAGTTGCCTCCGGCTTGCTTCAGGTCCGGAGGCGTTTTTTTTACATAACGTGACTGCACACATTGAATCGGAGTAGCCTTAGCAAGATGATCTTGAGTCACAGTCGCAGTCACAGTCGCAGTATGCATAATTAAAACAAGGACAGTAAATTAAGTTTGTGATTTCTAAATGAAGGCGATCAGTTGTTTTTATGCTTCAACATAAATTCCTGTGGATGCCAGATCATATAATTCAATAATTTACCGATATCGATTGCCAGCTTCTTCAGATCAGCAAATGCATCCTTTTCGATGTAACCACAGTATAAAGAAAAATGCAGCCAAACAATTGTTTCTGAATTTTCAGCATCCGCATCGGATAATTTGGACTGAAAATGCGCTTCATATTGCCTTTTCCTGTATGCCTCTGCCATATTCGCACACACACTTCTCGACGATCTTCTGATCTGACTTATCAATGCAAATTTTTCTACCTCCGGAAATGTTTTGCTTATTTCGAAGATCCGCATCGAAAGATCAAATGCTTTTTGATAGGATATTAAATTTTCTAGTCCCGACATTTTTGCTTTTTATAAAAATAGTCGAATCCTAAAAAGTATACATCATAATAAGCGGCAATAAGCGACTAATATATCTAAGCGGATATTATTAGCAAAAATTACATGACAGATAATTCTCCCTGCACAAATCCGGCAATAAAAGAGTAATCACATTTCATTCGGGACTGCGACTGCGACTGTGACTGCGACTTCAACAAGAGAAAGCCGAATAATGATCTTACGGATCTCTCCCCTTATTCCGTATGAATACCGAGCAACCGGCACGCCGCTTCGCTGGCTTTTTGCTCTGCGCGTTTTTTGCTGTAATCGATATCTTCGGCGAGTAATTCAGCATCGAGGAACAAACCCATCTTATACATGCGTTTGCCTTTTAATTCATTTTCTTCCAGAAGATCATATCGCACTTCGCGGTTGTTCTTTTGCGCCCACTCGATGATCTTGCTCTTGAAATTATATACCACACTTTCCAACTCCACGATCTCGTAATGCGGGACCAATATCTTGGACATAAAAAAGGAATAAGCGGGTTGATACCCTGCATCTACATATATGGCGCCCACCAGGGCTTCCAATGCATTTCCCAGCACGTTACTTTTTGTCAGATCGGCCCCGCCTTTGCGTATCTGCATCATCTCCCCCAAGCCTATTTTCAATGCTACGCGATTTAATTGTTCCCTGCTCACGATCTTGCTGCGCATCTCGGTGAGAAAACCTTCACTTTTATAGGGATATTTTTTGAACAGGTAATCGGCGATCACCAGATCTATCACTGCATCACCCAGCAACTCCAAACGTTCGTTATTGGTATGCACTGAACTGTGAATGGAACTGTGTTGAAAGGCAAGCCGGAAAACATGATAATTCACCGGTGCCCGGCCGGTAATACTTTTCAGCTTCCGACAAAATTCTTTGTCGGGGCCTAAGTTGCAATTGTAGAATTTTTTAAATGTAGACAGCAAGCAAAAAGATTAACCAACTTTTTTAAAGATTACCGATGCATTATGTCCGCCGAAACCGAAAGTATTACTCAGTACGGCATTTAATTCACGGGTTTGCGCCTTATTAAAAGTTAAGTTAAGCCTGGTATCAAATACCGGATCGTCGGTAAAATGATTGATGGTAGGGGTATCAGTCCGTTGCGCAAAGCCAGGATACTGGCGATGGCCTCAATGGCACCGGCAGCTCCGAGTAAATGGCCGGTCATTGACTTGGTAGAACTGATATTCATATTGTAGGCATGCTCACCAAAGACCGACTGTATGGCCTTTATCTCCTGCGGGTCACCGATAGGAGTAGATGTTCCATGCACATTGATATAGGTAATATCTTCCGGTTTCAGCTTGGCATCGCGCAAAGCATCTTTCATAACCAACTGCGCTCCCAGTCCATCGGGATGCGGAGCCGTCATGTGATAGGCATCTGCGCTCATACCGCCACCCATGTATTCCGCATAGATGGTAGCGCCACGACGCACAGCATGTTCATACTCTTCGAGGATGATACCGCCGGCACCTTCACCCAACACAAAACCATCGCGGTCGAGGTCGAATGGACGGGAAGCCGTTTGCGGCGATTCATTGCGTTCGCTCAGTGCCTTCATGGCATTGAAACCACCCACACCGGCAGCGGTAACTGCGGCCTCGCTACCACCAGCTACCACAATATCTGCCCTGCCTAAACGAATAGCATCAGCGGCAATAATGATGGAGTGGGTAGAAGAAGCACAGGCCGAAACGGTGGCAAAGTTGACACCGCGGTAGCCGTAGCGGATAGAGATCATCCCGGCAGCGATATCGCTGATCATTTTCGGGATGAAGAAGGGATTGAAACGGGGGGTTCCGTCGCCCTTGGCAAAGGAAGAAACTTCCTCCTCAAAGGTGCGCAGCCCGCCGATACCACTTGCCCAGATCACACCCACACGGTCGGGATCCACATTCGCATTGCTCAAACCCGCATGTTGCACAGCCTCTTCCACAGCGGCGATGGCATAATGCAGGAAGGGGTCCATCCTCCGCACCTCTTTCTTGTCGATGACAGAAGTAGGGTCGAAGTTTTTGACCTCGCAGGCGAAGCGGGTTTTGAAGTTGGTAGCGTCAAAACGGGTGATGAAATCTGCCCCGCTTTTGCCGGCTACCAACCCCTCCCAGTACTCGCGTACAGAGTTGCCCAGGGGAGTCAATGCCCCTAATCCTGTTACTACAACTCTTTTTAATTCCATGTGTGGAAAGTCAATTACTTAACGTGATCTTCAAGGTAAGTAACGGCGTCACCAACAGTGGTAATGCCTTCAGCCTGCTCATCAGGTATAGAGATGTTGAATTCTTTTTCGAATTCCATGATCAACTCTACAGTGTCTAATGAATCAGCGCCTAAATCATTGGTGAAGCTGGCTTCGGGAACTACTTCGCTCTCGTCAACGCCGAGCTTGTCGATAATGATCTTTTTTACTTTTTCTGCAATTTCTGACATTGTATTAGGTTTTAAATGCCCCGAGCAGTCGGGGCCTTGTTTTAAAATATGGTGCAAAGATATATGAATGGCACCTGAATTAGCAAGAGAATTTCATATTGCCGCCCCGTGTTACCTTTGGCCTATAATAAGGCATTTTGGCACGACGTAAGCTGAAAATAGACCCCACTTTCGATTTTATCCTGCTTGGAATAGCCACCCCCCTGCACGACTACCGATTGGCCTGGTTCCTCAACAATCAGCTACATAAGACCTTTTCCCGCTCGGAAGATCTGGTAATAACGGACAGCGCCGGCCGCATCCAGCGCAATTTTGCCCGTTTCGACTATGATGAGGAGATCACCAAATCACACTTTACCCTGCTGCAAAACAGGCATAATACCGGCTTTCTGGTGCCCGAATTGAAGGAAATGGACTATCTGCTGCTCATTCGCAGCGATTATTACCGCAAGCGGGTGCCCGGCATACTCAAGAAAATAAAGGCCATACCCGAAGTGCAGATCACGGCAAAAGTGGAAGACGTAGAAAACCTCAAGTCGCGCAACAACCTCATTCTTGCCGATACAGACTAACTTTGATGCAGAAAATACCGGAAGGCTATGCCGGCAGGCAGACAGCATTATGAAGCAGAATTTTAATAAAACCAAGATCGTTGCCACCCTCGGACCGGCATCCGGCAACGAAGAAATGATACGCAAACTGATTCGCGCCGGCGTGGATGTTTTCCGACTCAATTTCTCACACGGCACACATGAACAACACAAAGTACTGTTCGACCTCATTAAAAAAGTGAATCACGAACTGGAAACACATGTGAGCATACTCGCCGACCTCCAGGGACCAAAGATCAGATTAGGTGAAGTATTGCCATTGACCGTGCTGCAGGAAGATGATGAATTTATACTGACCACACAACCGTTGATCGGCGATAATAAAAAAGCATATATCACCTATCCCGATTTTCCGAAAGATGTCAACCCTGGTGAAACCATCCTGATAGATGATGGAAGAATAGAATTGAAAGTGCTGGAGACGAACCGGAAAGATACCGTGCTCACCAAAGTAAAATACGGCGGACCAGTCAGCTCGAAAAAAGGTGTGAATCTGCCGGATACAGCCGTTACCATTCCATCCCTTACGGAAAAGGACCATATCGATCTGATGTTCGCATTGCAACAAGGTGCGAACTGGATAGCACTTTCTTTTGTGCGCAAGGCGGAAGATATCGTGCATTTAAAAAATATCATACGCCACCACGGATTTCATGCGCGTGTGATCGCAAAAATTGAAAAACCCGAGGCATTAAAAAATATCGATGCCATCATTGACGCGACCGATGCGGTCATGGTGGCACGCGGAGATCTGGGCGTGGAAATGCCTGTAGAGAATGTTCCTTTCACACAAAAAGAACTCTGCAGAAAATGTTTGTTGAATGCAACTCCTGTTATCATAGCCACCCAAATGATGGAGAGCATGATAGAAAATCCCCACCCTACGCGTGCTGAAGTAACTGATGTGGCCAATGCTGTACTGGACGGTGCGGATGCGGTGATGCTGAGCGCGGAAACAGCAACCGGTAAATATCCGGAGATGGTCATTAAAACCATGGTGCGCATCATAGAAAAAGCAGAAAAGGAAGAAGTGGTTTTTCATCGTCGTCATGAACCGGATAAACATTCCAAAACCTATTTAAGTGATGCCATCTGTTTCAATGCCTGCAACATTGCGGAAGAGCTGCACATGCGGCTGCCATCATGGGAATGACAAAAACAGGATACACCGCATTTATGGTTTCCTCCTGCAGGCCGAAATCAAAAATTTGCATCTTCACCAATAATGCTGATGTGGTGAATATTTTGAATCTGCTCTGGGGTGTGCAGGCTTTTTATTACGACGGTATGCGCGGCACGAATAACACCTTCAAAGAAGTGCAGGAAATGCTCAAGCAAAAAAGTATTCTCCATTCCGGCGATGTGGTCATCAACCTGGGCACCATGCCGGTGAAAGAAATGGCAAGGACGAATACGTTGAAGTTGAGTGTGATACAGTGAGCAGAAAGCAATAAGCAATAAGCAGGAATACCTAATTCCTCGTGCCTTCCTTGTGCCTTCATGTCCTTGAGGCCTCGCCACCTTAAAGTATATTTGCTCATAAAATCATCTGCATTATGTGGACCGAAGCAAACAACAGTCTCCAAAAAACATTCACATTCAAAGACTTCTCCGAAGCATTTGCCTTTATGACGCGCGTGGCATTGCTCGCCGAACAGCATAACCACCACCCCAACTGGAGCAATGTGTGGAACCGGGTGGAGATCACTCTCAACACCCATGACGCGGGCGACATCGTCACAGAAAAAGACCACAAACTGGCCAAAGCCATTGATGCACTTTTGTGAAAAACATGTGTAGCTGGTATGAAATACGATAAGGCACTACAAGAACAACTCCTGTCCAAGACAAAGGATTTATTACAATTATCAGATGCTGTACCGGCACATGATATGGCGCGCGATATCATTGACGATCTGAGACAGGTGATCCATTTTCACGACTGGAAATATTATATCGACAGCAAAGCAGTGATCCGCGATATTGAATATGACACTTTATTTAAAAAACTGAGAACGCTTGAAGATGCCTACCCTGATCTGCGCACACCAGATTCACCCACCGTGCGCGTTGCACAAACGCTGACAGATGATTTTCCAACGGTTGCGCATTCCGTTCCCATGTTATCTCTGGAAAACAGTTATGATGAGAACGACCTCAATGATTTTGACCGCCGTGTCCGGGAACTCACCGGTGATAATACTATCCAATATTGTGTAGAACCAAAATTCGACGGTTCTTCCATAGCCATTATATATGAAAATGACCTGCTGGTGCGCGCAGCTACCCGCGGCGATGGTATCAGCGGCGATGAGATAAGCAACAATGCGCGCCGCATGCGCTCCGTTCCACTGCGCGCAGATTTCTCAAAATATGGTATTCATCGTATCGAGATACGCGGTGAGGTGGTCATCAACAAAAACACTTTCGCACAGATCAATGCGAAACGCGAGGAGGAGGGATTGCAGATATTGCAAAATCCGCGCAACAGTGCTTCCGGTGCATTGCGTGTTAAAGATTCAGCTGAAGTAGTGCGCCGCGGGCTGGAGGCTTTCATGTATCAGATAGCGTATGCAGTAGATGTACATGGAAATTCTGTGTTGGGAACGAAACTGAAAAAACATTTTGATAATATCGAAATATTGCGCACGCTTGGATTTAAGGTTCCTGTGGAAGAAAAGAAGTTGTGCAATACCATTTCTGAAGTAAAACAATTCATCGATACCTGGGAAGAAAAACGCGACAACTACGATTACGAGATCGATGGCATGGTGATCAAAGTGAATGATCTGGACATGCAACAAATGTGCGGTGCCACCTCACATCATCCCCGCTGGGCCATGGCATTTAAATTCAAAGCGCGCGAAGCGGAAACAGAATTAGAAAAGATAGATTATCAAGTAGGTAGGACAGGAGCTATCACGCCGGTAGCCAAAGTGAAAACGGTATATATCGGTGGAGTAAATGTTTCTTCCATCTCCTTGCATAACGAAGACATCATAAAAGAAAAAGATATTCATCTGCACGATATCGTTGTGGTTCAAAGAGCAGGTGATGTGATACCTTATATCGATCGGGTGGTTTTGGAAAAACGCGATAAGAAAAAAATAAAAGCCATTCATTTTCCTAAAAACTGTCCTTCCTGCGGCAAACCTATATACCGCCCCGAAGAAGAAGCTGTATACAGATGCACGAATGCGGAATGCCCGGCACAGGCTGAAGAGAGGTTGATCCATTTTGTCAGCAAAGAAGCCATGGACATAGATGGCATGGGAAGAGAAACGGTGAGTGAATTCTTTGCCCTGGGTTGGTTGCAGAATATTCCGCAGCTATATCAACTGCCCTATGATAAGATCCTCCAATTGGAAGGATGGAAAGAAAAAAGCGTGGAGAAGATGCGCAGCGGTATCGAGGCAAGTAAACAGCAACCGCTCTGGCGTTTGATCAACGGCCTGGGTATACGCCATGTGGGCACCCAAACAGCCAAAGACCTGGCAAAAACGGTCAGCGATATAACGGAATTCTACGAACAGGATGAAGGACAACTCACAGGCATAGAAGGCATAGGCCCCAAAGTTGCCGCCAGTATCATGCAATTCTTTCACAATACGGGCAACCGGCATATGCTCGACAGTCTGGCAACCCTGGGTGTGAACACGAAAAATGAGAAAAAAGCCGGAGGACCGGGCAAACTCGATGGCAAGACCTTCCTGTTCACGGGCTCCCTTACCCGCTTTACCCGCGATGAGGCCAAGGAGATGGTGGAGAACAACGGCGGCAAGCTCATCAGTGCTGTATCCAAGAACCTGAATTATCTTGTGGTGGGCGAAAATGCAGGCTCTAAACTGGACAAGGCCCGCGCCATACCTACGATACAGGTCATCGATGAGGAGGCCTTCCTGGCCATGATAAGCTGATCGGGAAATATCTTTCCGGGTTTTGAACTGTGGAAGGAGGATGCTATCTTTGCAGTCCTTTATAAACAAATAAGTAACAATGGCACATCATAAAGCGGCTAAGAAATCGATCAGACAGGCGGCAAAACGCAATGAGCGCAACAGGTATTATGGTAAAACTACCCGTAATGCCATCAAGAAATTGCGCAATATGGAAGACGGCGCTGAAGCCGGAAAAGCACTTCCCGAAGTGGTTTCCATGATCGATAAACTGGCAAAACGCAATGTCATCAGCAAGAACAAAGCGGGCAACCTGAAATCATCATTGATGAAAAACGCTAAGGCCAAGGCTAAAGCCTGAGTTAAGCGCTTATGTTCAGTTAAGTTATACAGGCCTTCCATTCCGGGAGGCCTTTTTCTTTACTTTACCTGCCTGAATAACCCCTTTTATGGCAGAATATAGTGATAGGTATACCCTGAAACAATGGGCAGAAGATGACCGCCCCCGCGAAAAAATGCTGCACAATGGCAGGCATGCATTGAGCAATGCAGAATTGCTCGCCATTATTCTGGGCAGCGGGAACAAAAAAGAAACCGCCGTTGAACTCGCACAACGCATCCTGCTGGATTGCCGGAACAACCTGGATATTTTAGGAAAACGCAGCATCCATGAACTGACGCATTTTCCGGGCATAGGTCCGGCAAAAGCCGTTGGATTGGTCGCCTGTTTTGAATTGGGCAGAAGACATCGTCAGGCCGAAGCCATTCAGCGCACACAGATCCGCTCCAGCACCGATATTTTCGAATGGATGTATCCGAGTTTGGGCGACCTGCCCCATGAAGAATTCTGGGTGCTTTACCTCAATAAAGCGAACCGGGTTTTGGAACGCGAAAAAATAAGTGCGGGCGGGCTCACGGGAACGGTTGTCGACCTGCGCATCATACTGCGCAATGCATTGCAAAAATTGGCCTGCGGTCTGGTGCTGGTACACAATCATCCATCCGGGAATCTGCAGCCTTCAGATGCAGATATTTCTTTGACAAAAAAAGTGCGCGATGCCGCTACCCTGCTGGACATCACTGTGCTGGACCATATCATCATAGGCGAAAAGAATTATTATAGCTTTGCGGACAATGGTTTGCTGTAAAAGCGGCAAACTTTTCCGGATGGATCCCGCATATAAAAAAGCATATCTCCTCTATCATGTTTGTGTGTTCCTCTGGGGATTTACCGCTGTTTTCGGCAAAGTGATCGATCTGACGGAAACAATGCTTGTCTGGTATCGCATGGGTATCACCACACTCGTTCTTTTATTTTTACCGGCTGTGTGGAAACATCTGCACGCATTGAACAGAAAAACGATATTTCAACTTTTTGGTATCGGCATTTTAGTGGCCATGCATTGGATAGCATTTTACGGAAGTATCAAAGCGGCAAATATTTCCGTGGCACTGACCACTCTGGCAACCACATCCATATTCGTTTCTAT
Source organism: Chitinophagales bacterium (assembly GCA_041392955.1). GTDB lineage: Bacteria > Bacteroidota > Bacteroidia > Chitinophagales > BACL12 > UBA7236. Next base: position 36,054 of record JAWKLB010000022.1, read on the forward strand.
CGGTGAACCATTATTGTTCAAAAGAAAATTCATCTGGCATGAATTGGCTTTGGGCATATTGGTAGTTCCGGCCATGTATCTGATATTCACTTTTTCAGGCGAATACACAAAGGGAATTATTCTGGGCTTGATCTCCACTGTTTTTGCAACTGCATTTTCTCTCCTCAATAAAAAAATGATCGCGAAAGCACATCCTCTGCATATTACGGGCATTGAGATCGGATCCGGATTTTTAGTGTTGACTTGTGTACTTCCTTTTTACATACATGCGCATCCGGATATTGCGCTTTCACCATCCGGCATGGATACGATATATCTGCTCATCTTCGCAGTAGTATGCACTGTGCTGCCCTTTACATTGAGTTTGTATAGCCTGCGCCATATCAGCGTGTTCACTGCATCCATTACGCTCAATCTGGAACCTGTATATGGTATTGCCATGGCGATCTTCTTTTTTCATGAAAATAAAAGTCTGCATCCCGGATTCTACGTGGGAACGCTGATCATTCTCGCCATCGTATTCCTGGATCCGTTCATACGCCGGAAGTTTGGTCAAATGCGTATTCCTCCTTACGTTCCGGGAGAATGATCTGAGGTTTTCCCGCAAAAAATAGGTACTTTTACCAACGTATTATACCCCTAATCTGCGTTGCTCTGCCGTGAAATAGAACAAGTGCACAGGCATGTATAATACGAACGAGTTGAACAGGGATCTTACCACATTGCTCACCGATTTTGAATTATTCTTCAGAAGATCGGTAGATCCTATGCTTATTGCCGCACTGGATGGCACCATCCTGGATTTTAATACTGCCTATGAAACTGCGACCGGTTTTTCTCGGGAAGAATTATTTGAACGCGCAGGTGGTTGGGGTATCATACATCCCGACGACATTCCTGCCGCACAGGAACGCGTTATCGAATTGCGCACCCACGGATATATTCTGAGCAATTTTACCGTGCGCATGACACATAAAGATGGCAGTGAATTGATATTTTCTTTCGATGCCTCCGCCGATCTTGCCAAGGGTTACATTTATGTCATAGGCAGAGATGTCACCTCTGCACATAAGCAGCAACAGGAATTACAGGAGAGCGAATTTCATTTGAAATTTTTCTTTGATAATTCCGATGAAGGGATGTGCATCCTCAGGGATGGTAAATTCCAAATGGTAAATAAAGCACTGTTGAAGATGTTCGGATATAGTGATGAAAAAGAAATGCTCAACAGGCATTACCTGGAATTCGTAGATCCCGAACTCCATTCCTTTGTTGACGATATCGTGCGCAGAAATGTAAATGAAGCTTATCGTTCTCGCGTGGTGCGAAAAGACGGCACCTTGCGCAACGTGGAAGTGAAAGGAAAGACCATTTCTTATGATCATCAACAGTTGCGCATCAGTGTTTTGCGCGACCTGGATGAACCGCAAAAAGTACTGAACAAGATCCGCGAGAATGAAGAGCGGTTCAAAGCCATCTTCCAAAACAGCACCTTCGGCATCCTGCTTACCGATACCGAAGGCAATATCATGGAAGTGAATAATATCCTCGTTGACCGGCTTGGATTTGAACGGTCCGACATGTTGCGCATGACCATGCTCGATATTATATATCCGGAAGACAAGGCCAGAACGAAGATCTATTTAAAAGATCTCATAGAGAAAAAAGTTTCCCGCACCTATACCGAACGACGCTTGCTGAAAAAGAACGGAACGGCTACCTGGTCGAAGATCACCAGTAATTTATTGGAAAATATTTCAGACCGCGATCTTGTCATGTCGGTGGTGGAAGACATCGAGTTCCAGAAGAGCAATGAACAAGCCTTAATAGAAAGTGAAGAAAAATTCCGCGCCGTATTTGAAAGCTCACCTATGGGCATCATGATCACCCGCAAGCCGGGTGTCATTGTGGATGTAAATACTGCCGTGGCCGATATGATGGGTTATTCCGAACATGAATTAAAAGGCATGAGCGTCATCGACCTCACCCATCCCGACGATCTGGAGACCACCATCGAAAATAATATGAAATTATATTCCGGCGGCATACAACATTACAGCACGGAAAAAAGATATATACGCAAAGACGGCAGAGCATTCTGGGCAAAGACCGTGGTCTCTTTCATGCATGTGGTGAACGACGAAGTGATCACTGTTGCCGTTGTAGAAAATATTGACCGCAGGAAGAAGACTGAACAGACCCTCGAACAAAAAAATAAAGAACTCACACATATCAACCAGGAATTAGAGCACTTTGCCTATGTTGCTTCCCACGACTTGCAGGAACCGCTGCGCACCATCACCAGCTTTATTCAGATTTTGGATAAACGATACGGTGATCAGCTCGATGAGGACGGACAACAATTCATGGGATTTGTTGTAGAAGGTGCCAAGCGCATGCAGACGCTCATTCACGACCTGCTGGAATATTCGCGCATCAACCGTTTCAATAATGCATTTGAAAAGATCGATCTCAATGAGATATTCGATACGGTGAACCGTGTGCTGAAAGATAAAATTGAATCCAATGACGCACTGGTGATGTCGGAAAACCTGCCAACCGTTTATGGCAGTAAATTGCAGTTGACACAGGTTTTTCAGAATCTCATCGATAATGCGATAAAATTCCGAGGCAAGAAAAAACCGGAGATCATCATTTCACTCAACGACATGCACGATAAGTGGGAACTTGTTTTCCGCGACAACGGCATTGGTATCAGTCCGGAATATTATCAGCGCATCTTCGTGATCTTTCAGCGATTACATACATTGGAAGAATATACCGGAACAGGTATCGGCCTCGCCGTTTGTAAAAAGATCATCGAACGGCATGGCGGCGAGATATGGGTAGAATCCAAACCCGGAAAAGGAAGTGCATTCCATATTTCCATTGCGAAGAATTTGATGGCGCCGGTGAGTTAAAGGAGTTTCCTGTGATCAAGTTTGTTTGTTTGATGTTTTATATCCGGGATTATTAGTTTAATCTGCGGAGTAAGGTCAGGGTGCTTACCGGGGTGAAATTCGTTCAGACGAGTAATTATTTTCGGTGTTATTTAATTGAACTGCGCAGAAAGGTCAGGGGTCAAGGTTTTTCGTGTGATCAAGTTTGTTCGTGTTAGGTTTTGTGATCGGAGTTATTAGTTTGATCTGCGGGGAAAGGTCAGGGTGCTTACCGGGGTGAAATTCGTTCAGACGAGTAATTATTTTCGGTGTTATTTAATTGAACTGTGCAGAAAGGTCATGGGTCAGGGTTTTTCGTGTGATCAAGTTTGATTGTGTGAAGTTTTATGTCCGGGATTATTAGTTGGATAGTATAATTGGTTAGGTGTTAGGGGTTAGGGCTGTTCAATTATTGATCACTGTATGCCTCCTTATTCCTTATTCCCTATTCCTTATTGCTTATTCCTCCACCCTACCGGCGGACATTCCTTATTGCTTATTCCTTATTGCTTTTCTCATTGATACGCCGGGCATTTCAACGGGTCCAGTTTCTCTTTGTTATTGAAGATATACACTACAGCTAATTCCAGTCCGCCAAAGGAGCGCGAAGCGGTGCGCAAGGGTGAGATATTGAAATCATAACTGAAAGAGAAAGTGAGGTTGTCCAGCTGTGCACCACCCACCATCCAAACCGCATCTGTATGTCGATACCATGCACCGATAAATACTGCCTTGCTCGTAGATTCTTCCATGTTCATCAGAAAACTCACATTGGTTCCGGCAATGATCTCCAATGCATTATCCTGTGTGCTGACAAAAAATTGGGGCTGAATATTTGCGATACCCGCAGTTGCAAACTGTCCCGCACCTGTAAGTGTATACCGAATGCCCACCTTGTTATCGGCATTAAAGAAAGTTTCATTAGGTGTATTGATATGCGATGCGCTGAAACCAAAGGCATATCGCTCCCCTTCGTTTGGTGTAAAGGTCATCATGGTACCCGCTGCGACATCTGCGTATTGTATCGTTTCTATCACATCCGGCTCATTGTTCGGCAGATCGGGGTCGAAGGTGAAATCATTCCATTGACTGTCGAATACCAGTTTATTGATATTTACTTTTTTCTGCACAATGCCACCACTCAAACCAAAGGCCATCCGGAAATACGTATGATCGGTATAGCCGATATGATAGGCGGCGGAAAGATTTGCTTTGGTAGTTGTGAGATCGCCATCACCTGCCTGATCATTGTAAGCAGAAATACCCAGCCCGAAACGGTTCACCGCTTTCTTGGGTTGTATGGCCGCATCGGTATACACATTGAAAGTTCTGTACGGGACCGTAAAGCTGCTCCACTGATCGCGATAGTTACCGCCAATACGAACAATACCATTGAAATTTCCCGTATTGGCCGGATTGATCTGCAAAGGTGCCGCGAAGAACTGAGAAAAATGGATGTCCTGTGCACTTGCAACTAAAGCGCATACCAGCAAACTCGCTATGGACAATATCTTTCTCATCGCAATAAGGTCACATTACCATGTAACTCAAATGTTTTTCCGTCGGCAAAATATCCGCTTAAACTATATACATATACTTCCATGGGTTGCTCCGCACCGCGGTATGTTCCATCCCAACCTTCCTTCGGATCTGTTGTTTCAAACACCAATTCGCCCCAGCGATTAAATACCATAAGATGCATGTCGGCTATACCGAAACCCTTCACAATAAAAATATCATTATTGCCATCGTTATTGGGTGTGAAACCGGTTGGTATACCAATAGCACCTTCCGCCTCGGCATCCACCTCTCTGCAATACGTATCGGAACAGCCATTGGAATTCGTTGCCGTAAGACATACATTATACGTTCCCAATTCTGTAAATATATGTTTTGCATTTACATCGGTAGAAGTTCCGCCGTCGCCAAATTCCCAGTAATAACTCACCGCATGTTCACTTAAATTGGTGAACTGCACATTCGTGTTGACGATGATATAATAGGGATCGTCATCAAAATACGCGATGGGAAGATCATCTACCACAACAACCTGACTCACCGTATCCGGAATGCCGCAGCGATAAGTGATCAGCAATACCGTATACACACCGGGTATGGTGTAGGTATGCGTGACAGAATCGCCGGTGGCCGTTCCGCCATCACCAAAATCCCAGTTATAAGAATCGTCGGTCGTCGAATTGCTGACAAAGGTGGCATCAATGGGCAAACATCCCGTGACCTCTGAAGTAAAACCTGTATTGAATTCGTATAAATACGTAATGGTGTAAGTGAATGTATCTATACCATTGCAACTGGAAGGATCTTCAACAACGAGGGTGACAATATACTCGCCCGGATCCAGATAGGTATGTTCCACATCCTGTATCGTGCTTCCGGTTCCGTCGCCAAAATCCCAGGTAAATTCTGTTGTCGGTAAAAAGCTGCCAATGGTGGTGAATGTTGCCACCAGACTATCGCAACTTTCATTACCGGAATAATTGAATTCGGCAGTTATGCTGTCCGATAAAACAGTGACCGTAACATAACTGGTATCCGAAATATTACAACTCAGCGAATCGATAGCGATCAACATCACCGAATATGTTCCCGGTATGGTGTAGGTATGTCCGGGTTCAAATAATGTACTCTGCGGCGTGCCGTCCCCAAAATCCCAGATATATTGCACAGCGCCAATGCTGTTATTGATAAAATCGATATCGAAGGGTGCACATCCTATAAAAGAAGGATCGGCAGCTGCTGCTGCATATATTCCCGCCAAATTGAAATCTATTTTGGCCACACCCAGATTGCATAAAGGGCCGCCATTCACTTCGCTCCAGGCACCCGGTGTAGTTGGAAAATCGTCGAGCCCCCAGCATCCGGCACAAACTGCCTGGTAAATGGCGCCGTTCTTATCAAATCTGCTCGTACCTCCGTCCACATGTTCCGGACTTGCCGGCCCACCGAAATAACTGGCAAACAACAAATCGACAGCATCTTTGGATAACACATAGAAATAAAAATCATCACCATCCGTGGTGGCTTGCAATGCATCCGGTGTTATCGTCATACCGGAAGTGGTTCCGGTAGAAAAATTATAACCCTGATTCACCGTGCCGCCCCAACCACTCACATATACATTCTCACATTCATCCACTAAAAAAGCACTGGGAGAGATATTAATGGCAGATGCACCCGAACCAAACACCACACTGTAATCCACTGTGGTAAGTGCGCTGTTCAGTTTCGTGATGAATTGTTTACCACCGGCTTCTGTATATGCACCGGGCGTTACCGGATAGGCGCCTTTGGTTTGACCGGTGAAATAAATATTATCATCATCATCTGTCTCTACAAAAAATGTTTGATCATAATTATTTGTTCCTACAAAAGTGGAAGCCAATAAACTGGTGCCATCTGCGCTGACCTTCGCTACCCAACCATCTGCTGCACCTCCCTGATAGGATGTATGCCAGGTGCCCGCCGTTGTCGGGAAATTACTGCTTGCCGTACCGCCACATACCACCGGCTGACCCAAGGAATTTATTTTCATGGAATAAGCACCATCCTCATCCGGACCACCGATATACGAACTCCAAACGAGCGAAGTAAGATCGCTGTTGAATTTAAAGATCACACCTTCCTGATCGCCGTTCAGGGTAGATTGAAATACACCGGGCGTCACCGGGAAATTGGTAGAAGTAGTACTCGATGCCACAAAAATATTTTCTGCATCATCAATGATCACTTCACCGCGCGCAAAATCGCCGTAATTATATTGCGTGGTAAATCCTGTTGCGAGGTTCATGCCGTCATTGCTGCTACCTCCAATGTAGATGCTGGCTTCCAGGGTGCCGCCATCTGCCGATAATTTCGCTACATAAATATCTATGCCGGAAGGAAAGGTGATCAATACATCTACCGTAGTATTCGATCCACCATTAAAAGTATTATCATATGCACCTGCCGTAATGGGAAAATCACCGGAACCTGTAGTTCCGTAAATGATCAGTTCATCACTGGGTGTTGCGATCAAACTATGCGGCAATTCCGAGCGGTTGCCTCCGATATAGGTGCTGTAAATAAGTGAAGTGCCATCGGGACTGAATTTAGAGATACCAATATCCACTGCACCGCCCTGGAAAGTGGTTTCATAAGCACCAACAGTTGTTGGATATCCCGAACCGAAAACAATACCGCCTCCAAATAAGCTGCCGTCACTTCCATATGTTGCAGTATATCCCCAATTATCTACCGGCGAGCCGGTATAGGAACCGAATACCAATTCGGGATCAATGATCAGTTCAAAATTCTTATTATAACCTTCCGGAAAAATAAATTGCACAGTTGTGCCATCCAATGTGAAAGCACAGGGAACGGCAACCGTTTTCCCGTTTATTTTTTGAAATGCATAGGGTTTTAATTCTGTTACATCCTGTACAGTAGTATGTATGATCAGATCGCCATTATCCTGCACGCGCATTCCACTTGCTCCCTGATAGCGCATTTTTATTTCGGAAACATCTGCACCCGGTGCAAGGATCAGATCATATTTGATATGCTCGCCACTGCTATACACCAGGAGATCGGTCTTCGGATAGATATTTTCGTACCGCACCTTTTCATATGCATATGCATGCGATACCCATTTCGACGGATCATTGCCGTGCATATAATTGTAGTATTCGGTAGAAATATTTTCCGCCGTGATCTTGCTCTGCGTATTCGCACCATCAAAGAATATCTTATATGCGTGCCTGTGCACCGTCAGATCCACCTGCCCCTGCCCCTGCTCCTGCCCCTGTACAACATGCGCATGCCTGCCTTTTTCCAGATCGGAAGGATCAGCAAGATCAATGGTCAGCACATTCGGTTCGAGGAATAAACTGGAAGAAGAGATATCGCAGCGGTAGCGGACCTGCTCGTCCCATTGCCCTTTGTTCTCAATGAACTTGAGGGGTTGTGCGTGCGGTGCAGATATCTGCTGGCCCAATGCATGGAAGCCGAGAACCATTGCACAGCACGCAACGAGGAGCTTAAAAGTTGGTCGGTTGCGATCCACAAATGACGGCGTTGGTACAAAAAAACAGTGTGTTCACGGGAGGTGCCAAGACAGATTTTGCTGTTTTTCGACACTTCGCCTAGTTTAAAGATAAATAATCCCACAAACAAGTTGGCTCAAGGGGCCCTTTTTAACGGAAGTTTGACGCTTTATCATGCTAAATGCGAGCATTCGGAAAGCTGGTTGGCAGATTCGGGGATCTCTCACAAAGCGGTCACTCGGACCTCATCCCTTCAAAAACATCTCACAACAGTTTCGGTCGGTGTGGACACCTGACCGAAGTACCCTTCATACGTTGGCAGGATCGGGGATCTCTCACAGCGATCATTTGGACCTCATCTCTCCAAAAACATCTCACAACAGTTTCGGTCGGTGTGGACACCTGACCGAAGCACCCTTCATACGTTGGCAGGTTTGGGGATCTCTCGCAAAGCGGTCACTCGGACCTCATCCCTACAAAAACATCTCACAACAGTTTCGGTCGGTATGGACACCTGACCGAAGTACCCTGCATACGTTGGCCTGATGGTATAATAGAATATACATTTTAAAAAGTGTTCTATGGCTGGTATCAGCACCTGCCGGAAGAATAGCTGCAAGAATTCAGTAATTTGAAATGAGCATTAGGATAAACCCCTCATTCCTCATTCCTCATTACTCATTCCTCATTGCTTATTCCTTTTTACTTTTTCATCACTCATAAATGTAAGTTCTCTTCACCCTCTGTGACACCCCCGTCATGATCTCATACGCGATGGTCTCCTGACGCCGCGCTACTTCTTCAATAGAAATATGATCACCAAAAATTTCCACCCTGTCACCGGCTTGGGCTTCCGGAATTTCCGTGACATCCACCATGCACATATCCATGCATATTCTCCCCAGTACCGGCGCTTCTTTACCGTGCAGAAACACCGAACCCGTTCCATTTCCCATACGCCTGGAAAATCCATCTGCATACCCAATATTAATGGTCGCGATGCGCATATTATTTTCTGCAGTAAAACTTCTGCCATAACCCACCGTATCGCCTTTTTCAATTTCTTTTATCTGGCTGATGGTGCTGTATAAATAACCCACCGGCAACAATTGCTTTTGCATCACACCCGAAGGATCCACACCATACAATCCTATACCCAAACGCACCATATCGAACTGCGCATTCGGGAATCTGCCAATGCCCGGCGAATTCAACATGTGTCGCAGTACCGGTTTATCATACAAAGCAGTGATCTGTTTTGACCAGGCATCGAACAAACCAATTTGCCGGAAAGTAAAATCATCTTCCCGCTCCGCATCTGCAGCTGCGAGATGTGAAAATACACTCACCACTTCCAGGTTGCGATGTTCCAGGAGAAAAGCAAGTAATTCCGGTAATGCATCTACATAAAACCCGAGGCGATGCATACCCGTATCCAACTTTACGTGTATGCGCAATTGTGTTCCTTTGCGCAGCGTTGCATGCAACTCACGCAGCATGTCCATGCTATACACTTCGGGCTCCAGATTGTATTCAGTAAATAAATGATACGTATCCGGTTCTGGATTCATCACCATGATAGGAAGACGAATACCCTGCTTGCGCAGATCCACTCCTTCATCGGCATAGGCAACGGCCAGATAATCAACACGCTGATGAGCGAGCGTGCGTGCTATTTCCGCCTGACCACTGCCATAAGAAAAAGCTTTCACCATCGCCATCGTTTTTACACCCGGATCGAGATGTGCACGAAAAACTTGCAGGTTATGTGCCAGATGATGCAAATGGATCTGCAATTCCGTACCATGCGAACGCAAGGCCAATGCAGTGGATATCTGCTCCATCTTCAATCTGCGCGCACCTTTTATCAGGATGATCTCTTCGTAAAAATGCAAGGCGGAGATCTGCTGCAACAAGGCATCTGCACTTGTATAGGACAACAATTCAAAGGAAGAAAAAGCAGCAGCGAAGGCCTGCCATTTTTCACCAATGGTGATCAGGCGCGTTACGCCGTTCTCTTTTAACAATGCTGCGATGCGTGCAAATAATACTTCTGGTTGCAGCCCGCTGTCATCAAATTCTCCCAGTATCGCCGTTCTGCGCAATGTCCCGCTTTGCTGTTTTAAAAAATGAAGCGCTATGGCGAGTGAATCAATATCAGCACTGTACGCATCGTTGATCAGCAAACAACCATGTATTCCTTTTTTAATTTCCAGGCGCATACTCACTGGCTGCAGGTTTCCTGCCGCCTGTGTCAACTCCTCGATGAACAAGGCATCAAGATCATTCTGTTCATCCGCTATATATAATGCGGCGCTGATAGCATGCATGGCATTTTCGAATGATGCCGCATCGGCAAAAGGTATGCGGAAATGTAATGTGAAAGCTCCATACACAATAGTGAACAACGTTTGATCGGGTAAATATTCCGGATCGCGCACATATATATCCGCATCGCTGCGTTCCGTACTCCAGCACATAGTTTTTTTACCTGCCGGAATATTTTCATCTATTAAAGCATGTTCTTTGCGATATATGATCACATCGGCATCTGCAAAAAGCAACAATTTCTCTTTCGTTTTTTGCTGCTTGTCTGCAAAGCCTTCACTGTGCGTATCTGTAATATTGGTGATAATACCGATCTGCGGTTTGATCACATGTTCCAATTTCGCCATTTCATCCGGCAGCGAAATACCCGCTTCAAAAATGGCGAGTTCATTTTGCGCATCCATGCTCCACACACTCAGCGGAACACCGATCTGACTGTTATAACTTTTCGGACTGCGCACAATATCATAGCGTGAACGCAACAATTGATACAACCACTCTTTTACGATGGTCTTCCCGTTACTTCCTGTTATACCCAGCACAGGGATATGAAATGCAGCGCGATGTGCTGCAGCAATTTTTTGCAGGGCAGCTATCGTATCTTCTACCAAAAGAAAATTGGCATCGGCAAAAACTTTTTCCGGCAAAGCACGTACAACAAAATTGCGCACCCCTTCCGCATAAGCCTGTGCAACAAAAGTGTGGCCATCATGCTGCGGACCTGGAAGGGCAAAAAACAGGGATTCGCGGCCAAAAATGACATTCCTGCTGTCTGTCAATAAGTGACGGATAACAGCATCCTGCCTGACAATTTGTCCCTTACAGGATAAAATCTCCCGGATCTGCTCTATGGTATAAACTGCTGCCATGCGCATGTAAAACTAATACAATCGCCCATCCATGGGTATTTCAGGGCCCGGATCTGCCTAAAACACCGTTCCGGGCTACACTGTTTTGTATCTTTGCACCCGCTACGGGAATGAAATTTGACAGACATTCCCATCCATTCATACGTAATTCAGAACATGAGTATCCTAACCAACACGCTTTCCAAACTTTTCGGAGGTAACAAATTCGACAAGGATGTCAAAGCTATAGAGCCTATCGTGGCACAGATCAATGAGGAGTATGCGAAACTGGCTTCACTCAGCAACGACCAGATCAGAAATAAAACGGCCGAGTTCCGTCAGCGCATCAAAGAACATTTGAAAGATGTGGATGCCGAGATCGCGCAACTGAAAACAGATGCCGACTCGCCGGAACTGGAAGATGTGGATGCAAAGGACGACCTCTACCGCAAAGTGGACGAATTGGTCAAAGAACGCGACAAGCAGATAGAGGAAATCTTAAAAGAAATATTGCCCGAGGCTTTTGCGGTGATGAAAGAAACGGCACGCCGCTTCAGCGAAAATGAAACACTGGTTTCCAAGGCTACGGATCTCGACCGCGATCTGTCTGCCGAAAACGATCATGTCACCATAGAAGGTGACAATGCCGTGTATAAAAATTCCTGGCTGGCTGCAGGTGGTGAGATCAAATGGAACATGGTGCATTACGATGTGCAGTTGATCGGTGGTATCGTTTTACATCAGGGTAAGATAGCCGAGATGGCAACGGGTGAAGGTAAAACACTGGTTGCAACCTTGCCTGCCTATTTAAATGCATTAGCGGGTGAAGGTGTGCATATCGTTACCGTGAATAATTATCTCGCTCGTCGCGATGCCGAGTGGAACGGCCCCGTATTTAACTGGTTGGGCATGCGCGTGGATTGTATCGATAAATATCAACCCAACAGCGCAGAACGCCGCAATGCTTATGCTGCAGATATCACCTACGGAACGAATAACGAATTCGGTTTTGATTATCTGCGCGACAACATGGTGCGCACATCCAATGAAAAAGTACAGCGCAAACACCACTATGCGATGGTGGATGAGGTAGACTCCGTGCTGATAGACGATGCGCGTACACCGCTTATCATCTCAGGTCCTATCCCCAAAGGTGGCGATGCTGATGTGTACAATCAATTGAAACCGCGCATCCTGAAACTGATCGATGCGCAGAAAAAAATATTCAACACCAGTTTGAATGAAGCGAAACGCCTGATCGAGGCGGGAAAAAATAAAGAGGGCGGTATCCATCTATTGCGCGCATATCGCGCACTGCCTAAAAGCAATGCGCTGATCAAATATTTAAGTGAAGAAGGCATCCGCAGTTTGTTGCTGGAAACGGAAGGCACATATATTGCCGAACATAACAAACGCATGCCTGAGATCGACAAGGACCTGTTCTTTGTGATCGAAGAAAAAAATAATAGCGTAGACCTCACCGATCAGGGTATTGAACTGATCACACAAGGTGGGGAAGATCCGCATTTCTTTATTATCCCCGACGTAGGTATGATGGTCGCTGAGATAGAAAAGACCAACAAGACCAAAGAAGAAAAAATCGCACAGAAAGACGAGCTGATGCAGGACTTCGCGATTAAAAGCGAACGCATCCACTCGGTGCAGCAATTATTAAAAGCATACGCACTGTTTGAAAAAGATGTCGAATATGTAGTGATGGAAGGAAAAGTGAAGATCGTGGATGAACAAACAGGCCGTATCCTCGAAGGCCGCCGCTATAGTGACGGTTTACACCAGGCGATAGAAGCAAAAGAGAATGTGAAGGTGGAAGAGCTTACGCAAACGTACGCTACCATCACCTTGCAGAATTATTTCCGCATGTATCACAAATTATGCGGTATGACAGGAACCGCCGAAACAGAAGCGGGCGAGTTCTGGGATATTTACAAACTGGATGTTTCCGTTATCCCGACACATCGCCCCATCATCCGGAAAGACACGGAAGATTTTGTGTATAAAACGCGTAAAGAAAAATACAATGCCGTTATCGACCGCATACAGGAATTAATTCAGGAAGGTCGTCCGGTGCTGGTAGGTACCACCAATGTGGAAGTGAGTGAGTTGTTGAGCAGGATGCTGAAACTAAAAGGCGTCAAACACAATGTGTTGAATGCGAAACAACATCAGCGCGAAGCGGAAGTGGTGGCAGATGCCGGTAAAGGCGGAGCAGTTACCATTGCGACGAACATGGCCGGTCGCGGTACGGATATCAAACTCGGACCCGGCGTAAAAGAAGCGGGTGGTTTGGCCATTATCGGTACGGAGCGCCATGAATCGCGTCGTGTGGACCGCCAGTTGCGCGGACGTTCCGGACGTCAGGGTGACCCGGGTAGTTCAGAGTTCTTTGTTTCTCTGGAAGATGGCCTCATGCGATTGTTCGGCAGTGAGCGCATCGCCAAGGTGATGGACACCATGGGATATAAAGAAGGTGAGGTGATCCAGCACAGAATGATCACACGTTCCATTGAGCGCGCGCAGAAAAAAGTGGAGGAAAACAACTTCGGTCAGCGCAAACGACTTCTCGAATATGATGACGTGATGAACAACCAAAGAACTTTGGTATATCAAAAAAGAAATCACGCATTATCCGGTGAGCGTTTGGCAGTGGACCTGAACAATACCATTTATGATCTCTGCGAGGAGATCGTAGGTGAATATCATGCTGCAAAGGATTACGAGAATTTCACCATGGATGTGATCCGTTACTTTGGCATGGAACCCGAGGTTTCTCAAAAAGTATTTGAAAGCGAAAGAGAAGATAAAGTTACTCATGCGCTGTTCGACAGTGCACTGGCTTTTTACAAGAGAAAATCTGCTGCCATGTTGCAAAAGGTTTTCCCCCTGGTAAAAGATCTGTATGTATCGCGCGGCGAAACATTGGATAATGTGATCGTGCCCGTAACAGATGGCAGAAAGGGATTCAATATTCCCGTCAACCTGAAGAAAGCGTATGAAACGAACGGACAGGAAATTGTGCGCAGTATAGAACGCATTCTGAGTCTGGTGATCATTGACGACCACTGGAAAGACAACCTGCGCAATATGGACGACCTGAAAACATCCGTGCAGGGAGCAGTATATGAGCAGAAAGATCCGCTGTTGATCTACAAATTCGAGGCATTTGAATTATTCAAAAAAATGCTGAGCGAATTGAACCATGATATCGTTGCCTTTTTGTTCAAGGGATTTGTGCCGCTGCGTTCATCTGAAGAAGTAAAACAAGCGGTTCCTGAAAAGCGGACCGACATGAGTCAGATGAAAGAAAGCCGGGAAGACAATCAGGCAGGTCCGGGAGGAAGAGGCCCGATGCAACAAGATCAAAGACGAACGGTAGAACCTGTTCGCGTAGAGAAAAAAGTGGGCCGCAACGATCCATGTCCATGTGGCAGCGGCAAGAAATACAAAAATTGCCACGGCAAGGAAGAGTAAATATTTAGTAGCATTGTTGCACTTATCCGTTCGCATGAAAAAAGGGTTCACGCAAAATGCGTGAACCCTCGAAAATAGATATCTGCTTTTTATTGCATTTTCACCAGCTTCTCGGTTTCGTCCGGCAATCCCTCTTTGTGAATGACAACAGAATACACACCTACAGGAAGGGATGATATATTGATGGTTTGCCCTTCTTCAGCTTGTTGATGTGCAAGTAGCACTCCTGTCATATCATAGACCAAAATATCCATCAGTTCGCCAAAGGAGCCTCAGCGAGGCGACATAATACCTTCCTTCCAAAGAGACTTCGTGTATCCGGCATCTCCAACTGCTTTTCCGCATAGGATTTTGTAACTTGCAATTCGTGAAAACACTATTTTCAATATCATTTTTACTGATTTCAATTAGCCTTTATTCTCAGGCCCCCGATATTCTCTGGGAGCACACTTATGGCGGTACATTAAATGATGAAGCACATGCCATGCGGCAAACTCCCGACGGCGGTTTTATTCTTGCAGGCACATCGTATTCTTCCGATCTGGATATTCCCGATAATTATGGTTCAAGAGATTATTGTTTGGTAAAAACAGATGCTTACGGCAATTTGGAATGGGCACATAATTATGGGGGACCGGGTACAGATTTTTGCGAGGATGTGGCGTGCGCCTATGATGGAGGCTTTATTGCTATTGGTTATGTATTGGTGCCTGGCGGAGATATTCCGGAAACTTTCGGATCAAGCGATATTTGGCTGGTTAAAACAGATATTGATGGCAATTTGATTTGGCAAAAAAATTATGGCGGTGCAGGAGCAGAGATCGGTGAATGCATAATACAAACCAGTGACGGCGGATATGTTTTTTCAGGTGAGTCAAGCTCTATAGATGGAGATGTGACTGGTCAACATGGAAGCGGTGATGTTTGGGTTGTCAAGCTGGATGCCGATGGGAATATACAATGGCAGAAATGTGTTGGGGGGACGGAATTAGATCATGCATATTCGATTGACGAAACTACAGATGGCGGGTTCATTGTTTTGGCGGATAGCTATTCATCTGACGGTGACGTGGATGTAAATCATGGCGAAAAAGATTATCTATTGTGCAAGCTCGATGGATCGGGTAATCTGGAATGGGCACATGCCTATGGCGGAAGCGGCAATGAATGGGCACATTCCGTGAAACAAACTCCGGATGGAGGGTATATAGCCGCAGGATATACCGAGTCGAATGATGGGGATGTGAGCGGAAATCATGGGACTTATGATGTTTGGCTTATAAAAACGGATAGCATTGGCAATCTGGAATGGCAGAAATGTTTAGGCGGAAGCGCAGGTGATTACGGTTATGATTTGAAAATCGGAAACGACAACAATTTCTTTGTTACAGGAATATCCGGTTCAGATGATGGAGATGTTACCTTACATTATGGCAGCCCTTTTTTAGCTGATGTTTGGATAATTCAATTAGACATTGCCGGAGAAATTCAGTGGCAAAAAACAATTGGTGGCACACAAAGCGATTGGGGATTTGCTTTTATGAATTTAAGCGATAGTACATATGTTGTTAGTGGTCTTACTGGCTCAACAGATTACGATGTAGAATTAACGCATGGATTACAAGATTTCTGGCTTGTCAAACTCGGTTTTTGTGCACAGAGTCAACCTGGTATGCCGACCGGATGCAGATGGTTACGGAGATCTCAGCTCGGATTCCACAACATGTGAAATGCCAATAGGCTATGTTGCAGACAGCACAGACTGTGATGATGCCAACGAAAACATCCACCCCGGTGCAGAAGACATCTGCAATGCTATTGATGATAATTGCAATGGGGAAATAGATGAAGATGCCATTTTTATTACTTATTACGATGCAGATGGGGATGATTATGGTGATGCAGATGCAGATTCTACTTCCTGTTCAGTATTAACTGGATATGTATTGGACAGCACGGATTGTGATGATACCAATCCTGCCATCTACCCCGGTGCAACAGAGGTCTGCAATTTCCTGGATGATGATTGTGATGGGTATGTAGATGATAATTTAGCTTTTGTGTGGTTGTATCTGGATGCAGATAACGACACCTACGGCAATGCATCAATAGATACATTAACATGTGAGTCCTTAATGGGATATGTCCCGGATTCCACAGATTGTGATGATACCAACCCCAACATCTACCCCGGCGCTCCGGAAGTGTTCAATGGTTTGGATGATGATTGTGATGGTGTGGCGGATGAAGGGCTTTCCATTGAAGAAAACACTTCACTCTCCATTTCCCTCTACCCCAATCCCGCGCAAAGCGCCATCACCCTGCTTTTCAGCTCCATCCAAAATGAACCTGTACAAGCCGAAATACGGAATAATTTGGGTGAGAAGATAAGGGATGTCAGGATAGATGATGTTGTAACGGAGATCGATATTTCTGCATTAGCTGAAGGAATTTATTTTGTAGTTATTAAGATGGAATACGATTTCTATTCAATGCCTTTCTTTAAAATGTTATAGGCGAGGCCCTCCACTACAGGAGGCGAGACCACAAAGTCGCAACGACACGAAGAAGGCACAAGGAATCCGTTCAAATCCGTTCCATCCGTTTAATCCGTGTGCCCATTCGGAGCCTGCGACGTAACGGTGTTTCGGGGCGTTTACGTAATTATTTCATTTGTATCGCCGGTTGCCCGGCTTTGGGTTCTTTCGCATATTCATGCTACAATGTTGCGCCGGTTCCCGGCTTTAGCGGATGTCCATTTTTATTAGATGATGTAGCGCCGGTTCATAGCCGCATCATATATCCTTTTTCTTGCGGTAATGAGTTTATTGACTGATCAAATAAAACCCCGTAGGGGTGACATTATAATTATCGCCAAAAGCAGAAAAGGAGTCTGTAGGTCGCAGGAATAGAAATAAAAAAGTTAAAAAATATTTATTAATTAAAAACTTGTGTTCAACTTTAAGCAGTTAGAGAAACCTTTCATAGTTTGGGAAGCGGACCTCTTTTCCTCTGGTCTCTGCGAGCAACTTTTTCCACCACTGCATCTGCCCTTTCATCGCAGGGGCCTGCCTGTACTTGTGATTGAATCAGGGTAATGACCCCGCTCCACAGGAATAGGAGAGAATTAAAAAAAGGTATAAGTTAAAAAATTGTTTTTGATCATAGGCAGGTTGAGAGACCTTTCATAGTTGGTTACAATTTGCCGTTTCGGAGCGACGGCGTTTTGGAAACGTTTCGGAAAGTCTGAACGATAAAATGGCATAGAAAGGCTATTTGGGTTTCCGACTAATGTATACCCCCGAAATAGTATTCTTCAATCGAAAATAAACAAACGTCTAAACCGACTATCTTTGCAACAGATTGTATCCAATGATCTCTTTACACAACTATATAGAACATACCGCCCTTAAACCCGACCTGACCATTGCTGATGTGGATGCGCTTTGTGCGGAAGCAGTGCAACATGTTTTTGCCGGTGTTTGTGTGCCCGCATATTTTGTTCCGCGCGTCAATGAGATACTCGGAGGAACCAGTATAGATATTGTCACCGTGATCGGATTTCCGTACGGCTATAATTCCATCATGTCGAAATACGAAGAAGCGGAAGATGCCATGCATGCCGGCGCCATACATCTCGATATGGTGGTGCATATTGCAGCGGTGAAAAATGGCGACTGGGATACAGTACAAAATGAGATCGCGACCATCACACGCCTGGCGCACGCCGAAGGTCGTATCCTGAAATTAATTGCTGAAACCGGCGTCCTTTCCGAAGTGGAACTCGACCTTGTCATTAATATCGCCAATGAAGCGGGTGTTGATTATCTCAAGACTTCCACCGGCGTGAACGGCCCCGGAGCCAACGTAGACATCGTAAAATACCTGCGCAGTAAATGCGCTCCCGGCATGCAGATCAAAGCATCGGGTGGCATACGCACAAAAGCAGATGCCATCGCTCTTATCGAAGCAGGTGCGAACCGCCTGGGCACTTCTAAAAGCATCGAC
Source organism: Chitinophagales bacterium (assembly GCA_041392955.1). Lineage (GTDB taxonomy): Bacteria > Bacteroidota > Bacteroidia > Chitinophagales > BACL12 > UBA7236. The sequence continues at coordinate 54,708 of JAWKLB010000022.1, forward strand.
ATCATCAACGGATAAAATATACGCTCAAATTGCCTAATTTCGTTTTTAGCTCATGCGCAATGGCCTGCTGATCATATTCCTTTGTATTGTTTCCGCTCTGTCTGCACAAACAAGCGGCACCGTCACCTTTGATGATAAAGCCGGTGCCGATGCACTTATTCAAAGGCATATTTATTTCAATAAAGAGCATGGCGAATTACCGGGATATCGCATTCAGATCTTCGCGAGCACCAGTCTGGCGGAAGCAAAAAATGTAAAATCCGGTTTTCTGCGCTACGCCGATGAAAGAACTGCCACCATTATTTTTGAAGCACCGAATTATAAAGTGCGCGTGGGCAACTATACCAATCGCATTGATGCCAATGGCGACCTGCAGGAACTGCTCGAAGATTATCCCAATGCCTTTATCGTAAAAGACCTTATTCTCATTGCCGAACAATGAGTGATAGCCTGATAACACAGATCAAATCGCTTTCGTCCACTTTTTTTGAAGAAGTGCGCGGCTACCGCCGGCATTTACACATGCATCCCGAACTTTCGAATGAGGAGTCGGCAACGGCCGATTTTATTTGCATGCAATTAGACAGCATGGGCATCACCTACACCCGCAATGTTGCCGGGAATGGCGTCGTTGCGCTTATTCCCGGTGAACAAAAAAGCGATGCTTGTTTTGCACTGCGCGCTGATATGGATGCACTGCCCATAACAGAAAAAAATACGGTGGATTATTGCTCGCAACATCCCGGTGTGATGCATGCCTGCGGACATGATGTGCATATGAGTTGTGTACTGGGAGCAGCAAAAATATTGATGCAACTGCGTGCGCACTTTTCCGGGACCGTGAAGCTGATCTTTCAGCCTTCGGAAGAAAAATTGCCCGGTGGTGCAAAAAATATGATCGCTGCAGGCGCACTTAACACCCCCGATGTGCAGGGCATTATCGGTCAGCATGTATTCACTCCTTTTCATGTGGGCACTGTAGCTTTTTGTTTTGGCCCCATGATGGCCAGCACCGATGAAATATATATCACAGTGAACGGCAAAGGCGGACATGCCGCTTACCCGCAGGAACTGAAAGATCCGGTGCTCATGAGCGCACAACTGTTGGTAGCACTGCAGCAACTGGTGAGCCGAGAGGTTTCTCCTTTTGCACCTGCCGTACTGAGCTTCGGCAAAGTGCAGGCGAATGGCGCTACGAATGTGATACCAGATTCTGTATATATTGAAGGAACCCTGCGCACTTTGAATGAAGCTCTGCGCACGCAACTGCATGCATCTCTGGAGCGCACCGTGCATCATATCGTAGAGGGCTTCGGCGGCACTGCCGACCTGCGTATCGCCACCGGATATCCGGTATTGGAAAACGACGAGGCCTTATCCCGCCGCACTTACGACAGGGCCGTGGCCTATCTCGGCGAGGAAAATGTGATCGTCACCACGCCGCGCATGGGTGCCGAGGATTTTGCGTTTTATGCGCAAAAAATACCCGCCTGCTTCTACCGTTTGGGAACCGGGAACCCCGAAAAAGGTATTGTATCCAATATCCATACGCCCACCTTCGATATCGACGAGGAGGCAATGAAAACCGGAATGGGCCTCATGGCATGGCATGCGATCAGTGAATTAATGCCGGCCTGAACGACATCCTGTAATTTCTGTTGGATATTTTTGTGCACGGGTGAGCAAGCAGAAAAAAAATACTCTCTTTACCGGAACGGACTATACTGTTTTTCGCAGGCTGTTGCGCTATGCAGGGCCCTTCCGGAGACAATTCATCATCAGTGCCATTCTTGCCATCGTTTTATCCATTTTAGGTCCTATACGTCCCTTGCTGGTACAGTTCACTGTAGATGATTATATCCTCAAGAACGATATGCGGGGACTTATTTTTATTTCCTGTCTTTCACTGGCAGTACTGTTGACGGAATCAATTCTGCGCTATTCCTTTTTGTATATCACCAACTGGCTCGGACAGAATGTGGTGAAGAATTTGCGCATTACGGTATTCCGTCACCTGTTGAGTTTGCGCCCGGGATATTTCGATAAAATTCCTGTCGGCATCAGCACAACGCGCACGATCAACGACCTGGAAACCATCAATTCCGTATTCACGGAGGGTGTTATCCAGATCATCGCCGATCTGCTCACCATCATCTTCGTCATAGCATTCATGTTTTATATCAACTGGCTGCTGACCCTGGTGAGTCTGATCAGTTTTCCCCTGATCATCTATGCTACCTATGTTTTCAAGGAAGGTATAAAATCTACCTTCTCAGACGTGCGCACGGCTGTCGCTAAATTGAACAGCTTCTTGCAGGAACGCATCAGCGGCATGAAGATCGTGCAGATATTCAATGCAGAAAAAAGGGAATACGATAAATTCAAAGAAATAAACAACCAGCACCGGAAAGCGCAGATACGTTCGGTGTGGTATTACTCGGTATTTTTTCCGGTAGTGGAGATTATCATTGCCATCGCCACTTCGCTGATGGTGTGGACGGGAGCGAAAAATATTTTGTCGGGATTCACCACACCAGGTGAGATAACCGCCTTTATATTGTATCTGAATTTATTGTTCAGGCCATTGCGCATGCTGGCAGATAAATTCAACACCTTGCAAATGGGTGTTGTTGCCGGCGACAGGGTATTTGCCATTCTCGACAATCAGGATAAAATATCCGATACCGGGACCGATCAAGCGGAGGACATGCGGGGTGCCATCGATTTTGAAAAGGTGTGGTTCGCATATAATGATGAGCAATATGTATTAAAAAATGTGAGCTTGCATGTTGAACCGGGCGAAACACTCGCTATTGTAGGCGCAACCGGAGCAGGTAAATCATCTGTTATAAATATTCTGAGCAGATTTTACGAGATCAACAAGGGAAACATTTATATCGACGGCATCGACACAAAAAATATCGCACTGCCGGCATTGCGCAGAAAGATCGGCGTGGTATTGCAAGATGTATTTTTATTTTCCGGCTCGGTGATGGACAATATCACCTTATACGACCCAACGATCACTGAAGAACAAGTGGTGGAAGCTGCGAAATTGCTTGGCGCGCATGAATTCATCAGCAGATTGCCGGGCGGATATCAATATAATGTCATGGAAAGAGGTGCAACTTTATCGCTCGGACAACGGCAGCTTATTTCCTTTGTGCGCGCATTGGTGTTCGACCCGAAAATCCTCGTTCTCGACGAGGCAACCTCTTCCGTAGATACAGAAACAGAAGCGGTGATACAACACGCCATTGAAAATCTGATCACCGAACGCACTTCCATAATAATTGCACATCGCCTGAGCACTATCCGCCGTGCGGATACCATCATCGTATTGGACAAAGGTGAGATCAAAGAATCAGGAACACATGCCGAACTGCTTGCCATAGACGGGTATTACAAGAAATTGTATGATATGCAGTTTGCGAAGGAGAATATCGATACGCTACTTTAGAAGAGTGCATGTTAATGAGGATGATCTTGGATTGAATGCATTTTATCGATTAGCCAATTAGCTAATTAGCCGATTAGCCGATTGTCTTCTAGGTCGTGTTTGCTCGTACAAATATACGTGTTGCTCCGGCGGAGAAAAATGTGCTGATGTGCTGATGTGCCGATGTGCCGATGTGGTTCAAAGGGCGATTTGTTGAAATGAGGATGATCTTTGCTTCGGTGGAAAGTGATGTGCTGATGTGCCGATGTGCTGATGTGCCGATGTGCTGATATACTGATGGTATTTCAATATTGTATTTCTTTGTTGAAAATATTTCGCTCATACAGTATTGGGGTTGCACGCCGTCTGACAGTTGCAATACCTGCTTCTGCAATACACATTTACAGGTGCGAAAAATATGCAATATACATGAGCGCATTTGTCCAACGTCAACACTTTCCGCATTTGCAAAAAATCACTAATTTGTTCCGCAATTAGGCATGGCTCACACGCAGATAACAACGGGAAGGATCAAAAAATTAGATGGATTGCGCGGGATTTTCAGTTGTATGGTTCTGCTGTTCCACTATCCCAAAGAATATATTCCGGAGTGGTTGCACGGTTTCTTTTTTATCCGGGAATCTTACACCTTTGTTGATTTCTTTTTTGTATTGAGTGGATTTGTGATCGCATATAATTATCACACTATCTCCAATACCTCCGACCTGAAAAAATACCTGATCAAGCGCTGGATCCGGTTATATCCGTTAATACTGTATTCTGCAACCTTTGTTCTTTTATACATGCTTGCCTATACGCATGTAAAAACACTCCTTGTTCAAGGGCACCCCGGCCTCTTCAGTACGGAGGATATCGTGTTCCCGAAAGACACATACCGCAGTTTTCTGGATACTCTTTTTTTGACCAATTCCACTCCTATTCTCGGCAATTCCATGGGTCTCCCGGGACCGTCGTGGTCCATTTCCGCCGAATGTATCGCGTATGTGCTGTATGGATTTCTTTTCCTGTTTTTGCGCGGCAGGACCCGCGTGATCACCTCTGTATGCATCATTCTGCTTTCGCTCATACGGTTATATTTACACGGCGAATATTTTTCCACCGGCGAATATGGATTTTTACGCGGAATTACGACCTTCAGCTGCGGCTTCCTGATATGGGAGGCCAGTCATATCCATCTGCGTTTGCCCAATGTTTTTGAATATCTTATTCCCGTTTTGATCACCCTGTGCTTTTTTATACTACACACTTTCGAAAGTTCAACTACAACCTTCCTGGTATTCGGCATGTTTAGTATACCACTGCTGTTCAGCGCAGTGATATTCACCTTGCTAAAATCAAACGGTGCCATAAGTGCCTTTTTGGATACGCGGCCGATCCAATATCTGGGGAAAATATCGTATTCCATCTATCTCGATCATTGGTATGTGATCGCTTTTGGGACACCTATTCTTATTTCACTCTTCCATGCCGGAACCGATCCTGTAAAGCAACTCATCATATTCCTGTTCATTATTGCATTGTGCTTGGTGTATGCACACTTCACGTATACATATATTGAAATGAAATTAGGAAAATGGTTGAAAAAAAAGTTGTTACAGACCCATGCTTAATCCGGAATACACTGAAGAGATAATTTCCATATCCGTCGAGGTTATAAAAGTATAAGAAACGCTACAATTCGCCGGAAGCAATTCTATACTACTTACTGCTTACTGCTTGCCGCTTATTACTTACTGCTTATTGCTTACTGCTTACTGCTTATTGCTTACTGCTTACTGCTTATTGCTTACTGCTTATTGCTTACTGCTTATTGCTTATTGCTTACTCAACCGTAACACTCTTCGCTAGATTCCGCGGTTGATCCACATTTCTGCCCAAAATAACGGCAATATGATAGGCGAGTAATTGCAAGGGTATCACGCTGAGGAGAGGTGTCAATGCTTCTTCCGTATCGGGAATACGGATAACGTGTTCTGCCATATCCTCTATCACTTCATCGTGCTCGGATATGATGGCTATGATCTTTCCCTTGCGCGCTTTGATTTCCTGTATGTTGCTCACGATCTTGTCATGTGCGCTCATATTCGTTGCCATGACCACAACGGGCATATTCTCATCGATGAGTGCGATAGGACCGTGTTTCATTTCTGCTGCAGGATATCCTTCCGCATGGATATAAGAGATCTCTTTTAATTTCAATGCGCCTTCCAGTGCAACGGGGAAATTATATCCTCTGCCGAGGTACAGGAAATTATGCACGTTGGCATATTCTTCAGCGATCTCCTTGATATGTGTATTGGTATTCAGTACTTGTTTTACTTTCTCGGGGATCTTGCTGAGTTCAACGACCAGACTTTGGTATTTACTTTCGGGCAAGGTGCCTTTTTTGCGCGCAG
>JAWKLB010000023.1:0-54222 GCA_041392955.1 Chitinophagales bacterium
ACTTTAGCGTGGGTGTCCACCTCTTCCCATTCCGAACAGAGCAGTTAAGCCCCATAGCGCAGATGGTACTGGAGGTAATCCGGGAGAGTATGTCGTTGCCAAGATCATTAAAGCCCTGACCTTTTGGTTGGGGCTTTTTTTATGCTACCAGTGTCCCGGAATGAATCCGGGATGCATGCAGTTGCTCAAGATCATTAAAGCCCTGACCTTTTGGTTGGGGCTTTTTTATGTATACATCGGAAATCGTATTCCCATTGCGATATTGTATACAGAATAGATCGGCTACCATTGGATACATTAGACCAAATAGCTGTGCTTCAGGTCGGATCGTTTATAAAATCAAAAACGTAAAATGCACCGGCATTTTCGCATACATAGTAAATATGAATAAACTTTGTCATTCCACTTTTGCTATAAAATGTGACATCATCCGAAATAGACTTATTTAGGATTTTCATGTCGCTGTGCATATATTTGAATGACATATTCGGCGACATGAAACATTGGGGAACCCTGGCGATCTGCCTTATTGCATTTTGCCACCTGTACGCACAGAAAATACACATGGATAACGGGAAAGAATATCTTCCCGAATCGATCGCACAATTTACGATCGGAACATCCCTGGCTGATTTTCAGACTAAAAAAGATACAGCTACCATGTATCGAAATGATCTGCTGTATCATATGTATATTCAGTTCATAGATACCGCAAAAAGTAACGGACTTACCGTTTATTATAAATTTGATACGCCCTCGGAAGGAATCAATACGAATAGACCTCTGTATGAAATAGACATCGAATTTCCGGATGCAGCAGCGGCAGAAGCATTCACTGCATCAACATACAAATTTCCCGGCCGTCCCAGCGAAATGGCAGAAAAAGAATGGTTCTTCCCTACGGATAAGGATTACTGGTTACTTATTCGCCTCAATGGCGTGCACCTGATGATCGCCGCAAATATGAGTGGGACGGAATGGGGTTATGATTGATCGCTAGGATAAATATTGCTCAGCCTCTTCCCGCATTCTGATCTCCCGTGCCGGCACACCATAATATACGCGGTGATCAAAACAATCTTCCAATACCAAAGCGCCGGCACCAATCACCGTATGCGCACCTATGTGTACTCCATGCTTAATTGTTGCTCCTATGGAAATTGCCGAACAAGCACCGATATGTACATTTCCACCGGTGGTTACACCGGGAGCTAAACTGGAAAATTTTTCCATATAACCATCGTGATCCAGCGAAGCGCGCGTATTGATGATCACATGATCCTCCAGAACACAGCCGGAGTTGATGACCGCTCCTGGCATGATGGCTATACCTCGACCCAACTGCACTTCGGATGCAACAGAAGAAAAAGGATGAACGGCATTCGCATATTTTACTTCCGGGGCAATGCCTGAAATTTTTTCCTGCATGGCTTTTCTGTGCGCATTATTACCGATGGCAATAAATATATGCGCATCCGGATGTGCTTTTAATAACATCGGGATTTGTTCTTCTTTTCCCAATATGGAATATGCCAGCGTTTTTTCCCCTTCGGGTTTAAACGTATCGATCAATCCCACGATCTCATAGACACCCGATCTTTCAAAAATATCGATGACCACCTTTGCGTGACCTGAACTTCCTATGATAAGTACCTTCTGCATCCGAAGGACAAAAATAGCATTTAAATAATCTGCTGTATGCTGTGAAAAATCGTTTGCATTCGATTGTAAGCGAGTAAGACAGGTAACTGAAGCCGGATATGCAAACCACATCATCAATGGTTTTACATTTGTCAGGATGATATGAAACTGGTTAAAACGTACGGTAGCGCCGTGCACGGCGTCGATGCATTTACCGTGACCATAGAGGTAAATATTTCTTTGAACGGAGGGGGCAATGAAGGTATCCGTTATTTTATGGTTGGCCTTCCCGACAGTGCTATGAAGGAAAGTTGGTTTCGCATAGAAACGGCGTTGCGGCAGAATCAATTTACCATGCCGCGCACGCGCATTGTTGTAAATCTGTCGCCGGCTGATGTGCGCAAAGAAGGTACCGGATATGACCTGCCTGTTGCCATTGGCGTTCTTGCATCCTCAGAACAGATACCGGATGATAGACTGCGCCAGTTTGTGATCATGGGTGAGCTTGGGCTGGATGGTGAGATAAAACCTATAAAAGGTGCATTGCCTATTGCCATACAGGCGCGCAAAGATGGATTTTCCGGTTTGATCGTGCCGAAGCAAAATGCGCGGGAAGCGGCCATTGTGGATGAACTGCAGGTCATCGGTGTAGAGAAATTAAATGAAGTGGTGGATTATTTATGCGGCGTGTTGCAAATAGAACCAACGGTTGTACATACCAGAGATGAATTCTTTGCGCAATTGGGTAATGACGAACCCGATTTTTCTGAAGTAAAAGGTCAGGAAAATATCAAACGTGCTTTGGAGATCGCAGCTGCAGGTGGACACAATGCGATCCTGATAGGCCCTCCGGGTGCAGGGAAGACCATGCTGGCGAAACGACTTCCGGGAATTTTACCTCCATTGAGTCTGCATGAAGCGCTCGAGACAACCAAAATACATTCGGTAGCAGGTAAATTACCCATGCATGCGGCACTTATGTTCCGCAGGCCATTTCGCAATCCGCACCACACGGTAAGTGACGTAGCATTGGTGGGTGGGGGTAATAATCCGCAACCGGGTGAAATTTCACTGGCACATAATGGTGTTTTATTTCTGGATGAACTGCCTGAATTCAAGCGCAATACGCTGGAGGTGTTGCGCCAGCCCATGGAAGAAAGAAGGGTCACTATTTCCCGGGCAAAATTTACTGTGGAATATCCGGCCAATTTCATGTTACTCGCGGCGATGAATCCCTGCCCATGCGGATTTTTTAATCATCCCGAAAAAGAATGTGTATGCGGGCCGGGTGTTGTACAGCGGTATTTGAACAGAATATCCGGTCCGCTGTTGGACCGTATCGATCTGCATGTGGAAGTGGTGCCTGTCGAGATCAGTGAATTGAGCAGTAAAAGAGAATATGAAAAGAGCGAAGTGATCCGTGATCGTGTTTTGCAGGCGCGGATGAAGCAGGAAAAGCGATTTGGTGATTCGGGTATTCATGCAAATGCGCAAATGAGTTCGCGTCAGGTGAAAAATATTTGTCGCATTGATCAGGCCGGGCAATTGTTGTTGAATAAGACCATGGAACGTTTGGGTTTAAGTGCACGGGCTTACGATCGCATTTTAAAAGTGAGCAGAACTATCGCCGATCTCGCCGGTTCTGAGGATATTTTGGTAGAGCATCTTGCTGAAGCCATACAATACAGAAGTTTGGATAAAGAGAGTTGGGCGGGCTAGGAAAAGGAATGGGGCAGATGTAGTGGCAGGAGCAGGGGCAGGGGCAGGGGCAGGGGCAGTTGAGGTAGCAATAGTCGGCAACGGTGTATTCGCAGTGCGCCTGGCTCAGCAAGGTCTCCGACCTGCAGTTCTATTTCCAAGTCTCCGACTTGTAGTTCCATTTTCAAGCATCTGCTCTGCTAAGTCTCCGACTTGCAGGCTGTGTTAAAGGTCTCCGACCTTTTAATATTATAAAGTACAACATATATGAAAGAAGAAGGCTATGTGATCAGGAACCCATTGCTACCACATTTTATCACATTTACGGTTGTAGAATGGATAGATATTTTTTCCAGGAAGATCTATCGGGATATCGTTATGGAATCCATGGAGTTCTGCAGAGTGCAAATGGGATTGAAGGTCCACGCTTTTGTCATCATGAGTAATCACATGCATGTAATTTGGAGCAATCCGGACGGAGTGCTGCACGATATTGTAACATCGTTCAAAAAATTTACAGGCAGGAAAATTATCCAAACAATACCTGCAATTCCCGAAAGCAGATCTGCATGGATGCTAAAGAAGTTTGAGATATCGGCCGCCATACATAAAAGAAATAGTGATCATCAGTTCTGGGCATATGACAACCACTATAAGGAGATCTATTCGTATCCTTTTCTTATACAAAAGTTGCAATATATTCATCAAAACCCGGTGAAGGCCGGTATTGTGGACGAGCCCGAACATTTTGTTTATTCAAGCGCCAGGAATTATGCGGGGCAGTTTTCGTTGTTTAAAGTAGATCTGTTGGATGTGGATTGAGTTGATTGAACGTTAGATTGTACGGTATTTATATTTGGTAAGTGTCTGGAAGCGGTCGGAGACCGCTGCAGGTGCTGCAAGTCAGAGACTTAGCAGAGCGCTGTGGATGCTGCAAGTCAGAGACTTAGCAGACCGCTGCAGGTGCTGCAAGTCGGAGACTTAGCAGAGCGCTGTGGATACTGCAAGTCAGAGACTTAGCAGAGTGTTGTAGGTTCTGAAAGTGGGAGACTTAGCAGAGCGTGGGATGGAGTTGGCAAGTAGATTGAGCTGGCGCGAGGGCAGGACTCTGTTTCAAACGGGTTTCTATTTGGCGTAAATGCAAAACTCTGCCCAACAGTTGGCAGAGTTTTGCATATATATGAAAACCGAAAAGAATGCTTCACATCTGAACGATATCTGCCCGTGTTGTTTCCAGGAGGTCAACCAGATCGCTGATCAGTTGGGCATCTGTAACTCCATTCTGACCCAGACCAACAGCAACATCAGCTATGAAGTTGTCGAAATCACCATCACCGGCTTTCATCCCCATTCTGGAATTGACATCCGGATCGTGGGCATCGGCCATACTTAATCCGGTATACAGATAGTCGGTATTTGTGGCACCGGTTGCAGAACACAGAAAATCAGTTAAATTTTTACTCAGTATGGTCAATCCGGAAAGATCGCCGGCCCCAACTTCAGTGAGCAGAGTTCCAAAAAATGGTGTCATATTCGGATCTGCTGCGATAACAAAAATGGAACTGTCAACAACAGAACGCAGCGTGAGCCGGCCCTGTTCTATCATTGTTCCGGGATTTGCAGGATCATCAACCATCGCAGTTCCGCCTACACGATCATACAATGTCGGGGTGGTAGTCATCATGTCGTCATCATCCTCTTCTTTTTTACAGGATTGCATGATCATCACGCCGCCGAGTATGCATACACAAATGATCAAAAGTCTCTTTTTCATACGTAGTGTTTTTTGTTTCAGTTTAAAATGGAAAAAATGCTTTTATATATCCGTATCAATCCGCTGCTTTGACCCGACATCACCGGACATCCGGAGACATCTGTTTTTGCCCGGGCAATAAAGCGGGTGGCATTGTAATTACCCGATTGCATTACCTGCGCAAATACTCCTTCCTGATTTTGGTTTCCTACAGTATAGGAATACACAAGGATATTGTCTTTCGTATTAAAATATGTTTTTTGAACCGCGGGCATACTGCTAACAGTATGTTTTACATCCGTGATCTGGTTGTCGCTAAGATCTTGGTGGAAATCTATGCGGGCCAATTGTTGTTGAGGGCCTTTTGGTGCGTAGAAGTGGTCGGTTACAAAATATAAATGTATTCCCAATGCCAAGAAGAGAATACTACAGATGCCAACAGTCCAAAGGCTCCATTTGAATATTTTTCTGCTTGTCATTCGCTTCATTTCCCATATATACGAGATGTTGCCCGTTCCGGATTTCTCTCAGCACTTTTTTTTGCGATCCCCGGGAAACACTGCCAATACTGCGTGTAAGCGCTCTTTTTACCACGACCGGACTAATTCTTTTATTTTTAGTATATTACCCTTTATGAAACCGATATATACGACTTGTTTATTCTTCTGCTTATTTGTGACCTTTCACCTTGCAGCACAAACTAATGATTTTGCGCCGGTTGGAGCAACATGGTGGTTTAGCGACATTGACGGAATTAATTATGAGGATACCTTATATACAGAGGGCTATAACCAGATTACGAGTGTAGGTGATACGATAATAGCCGGAAAAGTATGTCGCACACTGTATTTCAGTTTTATACTTTCAGACGGCTCGCCGGGGCCCTATTCCTTTTATCATTATATGTATGAGGACAGTGGAAAAATATTTACCTGGCAAACCGACAGTTTTGCGCTGATCTATGACCTGAGCGGCGTGGATTTTACAGCGCAAGATATAACCTATGGTACACATTTTTCTACAGATTATGTAGTTGATTCAGTGCATACTTTATTGTATGATGGCGTGCCATTACGGACCATCTATGCACATGCAGATGATCCGGAAGCATCTTTATTTTATCAATCAGGTATTTTTATTGAACGAATAGGAAATACCGGCTATATGTTCATGTACAATGGCGGCGATGATTCATTTCCGCCAAGTGGGATTCGCTGCTATTCTGACAGCACTATGTATTATATGTTCAACGCGGAGACGCCATGTGATACATTGATCCATGTTGTAGCCGGAGTAGATGGAGCTACTTCAATAAAGCCGGATGTATATAGTGACGGAAAGTATATTTATTTTTCAAACGTGCAGAAGCCCTATGCCGTGAATTTGTTTAGTATGTATGGACAAAAAATATTTGCCCGGACTGTTCATAGTGATACCAGATGGCAGTTGCCCGTAACCGGCAATGCGATGGTTATATTGGAAATGCAGGACCACGGATCGCGATTCGTTTTCCTGATACCTGTTGTTACTACAGAATGACGCCGGGGCTTTAATTTGTAAGCCGTTTAGCGGAGTCACCGTTCTTATCCTGTTCCATGGCACCCCGGGCGAGGGACTGCAGCGGCACCACGGAGCGCAACGCAGTGAGCACCGGAGTACAGCGTAAGGCCCGGTGCCGCAAGGTGTAATTTCGATGTAGTGTGCGCTTATGCGGCACGCCCCCAAATTCTTTATTTGTGCACAAGCCTTTTTGCAAAATCACAGCCGACCTATATATTTGGTTTGTGAACAACTCCTGCTGTTGGGAGACAATAAAAATGCATTCTGGCAGGTTTATTGTAAAAAACAGGATAGTGAACTTATACATAAAACCACTGTATGCGCCGAACCAGCGTCTTGTACTTCGTTTGTCTGCTTTCCTGTTGTAGTATCACTGCGTCGCTGCATGCCACACAGGTCAAAACATTATTTACCTGGTCATATGACCACACGCTGTTGTCGTTCTCCTGGCAATATGAATCAGATGCCTATCTGTATTATAAAAGTTTGCCGCGCGAATACAATGACTATACGGTATATGTGCAGGAAGCACAGCGTTATCCGGTGATCGCTTCGCTGACCGATTATTTTAAAAAAATTGCCGCGGAGCATAATTACAGTGACTGGCAATTGGTAGAGTGCATGATCGCGTTCGTGCAAAATTTGCGGTATGTTTCTGACGGCACCTATGAATATCCCCGGTATCCGCTGGAAACCTTAGTAGATAAAGGCGGAGATTGTGAAGATTCTGCCATACTCCTGGATGCCATGTTGCGCGCTTTGGGATTTGAATCCATTTTGATCTCGCCCGAAAAACATATGGGTGTCGGTATTGCTTTGAGATATCCGATCAGCGGCACGGCTTATACCTATGGGGGAAAGCAATACTATTATATAGAAACGACCGGAGCAGGTTGGGGTATTGGTGTTTACCCCGAACATCTGAGTAAAAATGTAACTGTTTATGATACGGGTGCTGCAGATGATGCGCGCTTATTGTCAGAGTATTCCTACACCTTTAAAAAGTATACAAAACCGGATGCTACTTTTGCCGAGAAACCTGTTGAGACCAAAGCGGCAGATGACATGCGCATTCCGGAGACTTTTGCAGAACCAACACCGGAAAATACCATGACCATTGATGTGCACAATGTGGTGATCGACGGCAGGAAAGAGACCATGGTGACCAAGCGCACACATGACGATGGCATTGTGGTAGATTCAGAATAGATCGCTCTTGTAATACTTGCAGGGATGGCCGTAATAATCGGCTGTATGTATAAAGTGTAATCCGCATTTTTCCAACACCCGTTGCGAAGCCATATTATCCTTATGGGTCACGGCAACCACATAGGGTAGTTGACAAGTTTCTCGGGCATACTTCAACAGCGCAAGGGCGCCTTCCGTTGCATAGCCATTACCCCAGTGTGCGTATACAAGGCGATATCCTATTTCATATTCACCGGTGCCATCCAGATCTTTCAGGCAAAACCATCCGATTGGTTTATTATCGTTTTTCCGCAGCGCCACCCAGTTCCCAAAACGCGGATCGGGTGCCGCTGTGCGCATGATCTTTTCATAGGTTGCCTGTGCGCCGGCCATATCGGTAGTAACCGGACGTATATATTGCAGCACTCTGGGGTCAGAGTCCAGTGCGTAGATGAGATGTACATCCATTGGTTCAAAGGAACGCAGTATCAGGCGATCGGTTTCAAGCAGAATATGCATGACCATACAAAATAAAACAAAATAAAAAGGGGAACATATGTTAGTTCCCCTTTTTCAGATCATTCCAATTTCTTGACGAGATGGAAGAGGTCTTTGTCTAACTCCTGATATCCGTATTCATAGCAAAAAAAGATGGGACTCTTTTTCCCTTTTTCAACGGATGTGCAGAATTCGAACTTAAAGCCGCGTTCCTGCAATTTGGTGCGACTGACCTTTGCGCTTTGCGCGGGCACCAGTTCCGACAACACATTTCGATTGCGTCGCAGGATGACATTGATGTGCCGCATGTAATTGTTTGTGTAATGATTTTTGCGATTGTTCGCAGTGTGCCGGCAATGGTCCGAACAAAACTTTTTGTCGAGCCGGCCGAGAATGGGTCTCCCGCATTCCGGACATTTACGTAAATCCATACATCAACTTTTAGGGTGTTAAAATCAAATAGTGAGGCTAATATATAAAAAAAACGGTACTAACCGATTAGTTGCGTGTGCATCCGAATATACTCGCTTAAAATTTGGTAATATTTTTTAGGATGTCACATTTTTGTTCTGCTTGTAGATACAGGCGTTTTGGAAATTAATTGTTTCATCTAAAAAGTACATGGTATGAGTTCTATTAAAAACAAAGTGCAATTAATTGGTCATTTGGGAAAAGATCCTGAAGTGAAAGTATTCGGCGGAAATAAAAAACTCACGCGGTTCAGCATTGCTACCAATGAGACGTACAAAAATGCCAATGGTGAAAAGGTCACTGAAACGCAATGGCATAATGTCGTAGCCTGGGGTAAGACCGCTGAAATAGCTGCGAAGTACCTTCAAAAAGGCTCTGAGGTAGCTATTGAAGGTAAGTTGTTGAACGACAACTATACGGATAAGAATGGTGTAAAGCGTTATAACACCGAAGTGCAGGTAAGTGAGATGGTGATGTTGTCTCCGAAAAAATAGTGGTTCGTTCAATAAAAAAAAGCGGGGACCAGTCCCCGCTTTTTTAATAACTTTTTATCCGTTTACTTTATTCTGTCAGGGCATTGTTGATCTGCTCGCCCATATATTTCTGGGCATCCGTATATAAAATGGTCGTTTTTGTTTTCAGGTGTTCGTCACATAGATCCACATTTACCGCACTGCCACCAAAAGCATCGGCGCTCATATCCAGGAGCAGTATCTTGAAACCATTGATGATCTCCGGGTCATTTTCAATACCTTCTTTAGTAACAAAGCGGACACGATAATCGCTGTCCTTTATCACCTGAACGCTAACACCGGCGCCCTGGAAGTAGTTGTAACTTTTCAGGAAATTGCCCACAGCCGTGGCTTGTTCCTCGGTGATCGGATCCTTATAATAGACTTCATCGCCTGTTATGTCGATCTTGGTGCCATAATTAGTACAAGCGGAGAGCAAGGCACAGCATGCTATAAATAACCATTTTTTCATGTTTCCGGATTTGGTTTTCCATATATCAAATATACACTTTATTACTTTTTTGTGTATGAATAGTATGCAAAAGGACCGCTCTAAGGAGTCCTTTTGCATACTATATTGCAGTGTTACAATACACCGGCGTCATAGGCTACTTCACCATGAATGGCTTCATCGAGTCCGGCGTCTTCATCCTGTTCATGTACACGCACTTTAGTGATCTTATTGATGATCCACAACATGCCCCAGGTAAATATGAATCCGTAAGCCGCTGCTCCTAATGTGGCAACCAATTGCTTCATGAAAAAGCTACTGCCGCCATAAAGTAAACCATCAGCACCTGCAGGATTTACCGCAGTAGAGGCAAATATGCCGAGTGCAATAGTGCCAACTACCCCGCCGATCCCGTGTACACCCCAAACATCCAGCGCATCATCCCAGCCTATCTTATTTTTAAAATGCACAGCGATATAACAAACCAGTCCTGAAAGGATGCCTATGAAGACTGCACTGGTCAATGAAACAAAACCCGCAGCAGGAGTAATCGTCGCAAGACCGGCTACAGCACCTGTCAACAGTCCTACGAATTTTGGTTTTTTCGATGTGGTCCATTCTATGATCAACCAGGTAATGGCTGCGAAAGAAGCTGCTACATCGGTATTGACAAAAGCGAGACCCGTAACCGCATTTACATCTAAGGCGCTGCCCGCATTGAAACCATACCATCCGAACCACAGCAAACCGGTACCTAATGCGATGAGCGGTATACTGTTGGGTTTGTTTTCCTGGTTCCTGCGTTTACCAACATAGATCACGGATGCCAGCGCTGCGAAACCTGCGATAGCATGCACTACAATACCTCCTGCAAAATCAAGCACACCCCACTGAGCGAGTAAACCGCCACCCCAAACCATGTGCACGAATGGATAATACACAAATAATTGCCAGGCGATAAGGAATATTAAGTATGCTTTAAAAGTGACTCTGTTTATAAATGCACCGGTAATGAGTGCGGGTGTAATTATGGCGAACATCATCTGATATGCCATGAAAACAAATTCAGGTAGTTTTTCATTTCCCGAAAATGCAGAGTTCAATGTAACTCCCTGCATGCAAGCTTTGCTGAGATCGCCGATCACGCCGCCTTCTCCTCCACTAAAACACAATGAATATCCCACAAAGAACCACAGGATGGTTGTTATTCCCATGGAAACAAAACTTTGGATCATGATACCCAGTATATTTCTTCTTCCGGCAAGTCCACCGTAGAAGAAAGCCAATCCGGGTGTCATGAGCATGACCAGGCTTGTTGCCAATAGCATAAAGCCCGTAATACCACTGTCGAATTGCATAAGGATTCCCCCTTTGAATTTTTTGGTTATGAAATATTTTGTTGTGACATATGCACAAATAAGTATCTAAAACCAGACCCCCATATTGAACAGTAACTCCATGCGGGATGCAGTGGCAGTTCCATTCCAATAAAAAATATCCAATCCGTCTTCGGCCATCAATGTTCTTCCTTCCACCCGTATATAGGCATTGTCTATTGGCTTGTATTCAATACCCAGGGTTGCACCCGTAATGTTCAAACCACTGAAGGTCCCATCTGAATGCATATATACGCCTGTCATAAATCCATCGGGATCATTGCAAATGGAACCGCGTACATATACGCCTGTTGTTGAACACATTTGATAGCGCAATGCAAGTAAGGCACTGTACATGGAAGCAGACGCATCGGGGCTATCCAATCCGCTGTTTTGCTGCATGGCAAGATCTGCACTGAGCAATGCCTTGAATTTCTTTTTTTCAAAGTTCACGAACAGATTATTATATAAGCGGTTGTGGAGGATCGAGTCGGCAAATTCGGGTGTGTCATCTCCGTAATAATTATTGTAGCCTGCATTCCAATGATCATTTATCGTATAAACAAGCAGGATACCGGCCGATTTTCTCCTGTTGTTATCATCGAACATATTGTACCCGTTCATGGCGAGAACTTTGAGTTCCCAGGCGTCATTGATATTCCAGGTCATGCGCAAACCAGATTCATAATAGGGTTCAAAGTAGGTAGGTATTGCGATGGAACTTGCAATATTTTCTTTTGGATACAATCCTTCCCCGCCGATATGTGTTCTGAAGAACCCCGCATCGAGCCATATGGATTTGCCGAGTTTGACACCGGCATAGGCCTGCTGGATCATATTGTATTTTCCGGACCAGGCACTCATGGGAAGATCACCGTAATGGAGAGTCACATTGGCATGAACTTTTTTCGCATCGTATGCTGCGGAAAGTTCTGCAATGTTCAATCCGAATTGAGCACTTAACGGGTCGGTGGATGGAAATTGCTGATAACCTTCAACGGCAAGAGAATCGGTATACCAGGCGATATACGTATCGACATAACCATTCAATGAAAAGACTGCAGATGTGTCATTTGTTTGTGCGGAACTATGCATGCTAATACATAGGAACAGGCACAGGAGGGCATAAGGGTATTTCTTCAACATGATCAGATTTTCAAATATGTAAAGAATATTGGGTATTCAAACCTAATGGATTTTCCCGAAGTGCGGTAATGGATGAGGGCATTAGAACCGGATAATGCGCTCTTTTGGTGAAAAGGGCCTCTTTGGGCCGTCCGGAAAACGCCTTATTACATGATGGGAGCAAGCCGAAACCGCATAATAGGTAGATTTGCCCCTAATTTACCCGGGTGAAGAAATTTTTGCGATCGGCCTTTTTGATCTCCGCAGGCGGAGCATTGCCCCTGTTGTCGAGTGTGGTGCTTTTATACCCTTACACCCAAAATCTAAATACCGGCGATTTCGGTGCGCTTGCCATTTTTATTTCTTTTACCATACTGGTGCAGTTCCTGATGAATTATGGCATGGATACCTATTTATCCGTGCATTACTTCGATCATCATAATGATCCGGCTGCGCTAAAAGTTTTTTTGTCTAAGATCTCGGGGATGTTGTTGTTGTATGGGATCATACTCATTATCCTGTTCGCCGCTTGCGGGAATTTATTATTTCGCCTGGTGTTTCCGGGTGGGAATATTGCGTTCTTCCCTTACGGTTTGATGAGTGTTGTCACCGCATTTTTCAATACCTATTTCCGGACCTATGTGAATCTGCAGGTATTTGGAGATAAACCCTGGAAGTATTTCAGCATGGGTTTGTTCAATTTCGTTGTTACAGTGACGATCTCCACAGTGCTCATTTATCAGCATCCTTTCTCATTATTCGGACCGATGTGGGGACGATTTTTAAGTGGTGTTTTGATATTCCTGCTCAGTTTGTGGTTTGTATTGCGTGAATTCGGACTTCGTATCGATCTGAGTATGTTGCCCGACATACGCAAGTATACCACACCCTTGCTTTTGTTTAATCTGCTTACCTGGGTTTTGGGATATGTCAACAATTATATTTTGAATGCATATGAAACCACTGCGGATGTGGGTGTGTATGATTTTGCATTAAAATGCACTTTACTTATTGAGTATGCGGGTTTGGGCGTGCTGGGAACGATCAATCCGAGGATATACAAATATTGGCGGGAAAACGCGCTCACTGCCAGTACGCAATACGAGAACCGGTATCACCATGTGTATTCAGCTTTCAATATTGTGTTTATAGCTTTTAATATACTGATCATTCCTGTTTTGGTGCATATTTTTGTGCTGAATGAGAGCTACTATGCCAGTTTGGTTTTTGTTCCCATACTTTGTGTGAGTTTTGTATTCAGAGGTGCACATAACATGTTTCTGAATCCTCTTTATTTTTTCAAACAAACGAAAAAACTTCCGTTGGTATTTTCCATTGCCGCTGTTATTCAGGTAGTGTTAGGTATACTTTTTACAAAGTATTGGGGAATTGCCGGAGCGGTATGGTCGTATTTTGCTGTTAAGGTAGTGCAAGTGTTTTTGTTATGGATAGTTAGCAGACGCTATTTTACATTTAGATTTAATATCGTGAAGATGATTGTGTTGCCGGGAATATATACCTTGTGTGTTATTTTTCTCTTTACCTGCAAACAACTTCAAATGCTGGAGGCTTCTTTGATTCAGATTGGGTTGGCCTTGGTTTTAGTGGGTATTGTGTTTAGGCGAGAGATTATAACCTTACCCGGATTTTGGAAAAAGGCCTGAGACGGGCAGTGTTTTGAAAAGATTTCCATAAGGAGGGTTAATTAAAGTCTTGCAATCAGCATCGATATAACAAGTTATGTGTGGGATATGTCAGTTCTACAATAGATGTTAAATAATATTCTATATGTTATAAGCGCATATGAGCCGAAGTAAAAGGAAGTCGGGCCTCCCAAAAAAAGTAAGAAAGGATTAGGAAAAGGTCCGGCCCTAATGTAATTTTAGTCAAAATTTCACTCCAAAAGGCAACCTGCCTTTAACTCATTCAAATACATGTTATGCAAAGAAAAATTCTCCTCAGTCTTGTCATTTGCCTGATAAGCCAATTTACGCAAGCACAGTTTATTAAAACGTACTTTCGTGGAACGGACAGAAATGTCCGGTTTGCAGCTATTGCTCCCGTATCAACGGATCCATCTTCCGATATTTATATTGTAGGTAGCTATCTGGATGGCATTTTTGTAAGCCGACTGGATGCTTCAGGTAATTATATATGGAATAAAAAAATAAATGTTGGTGACACCAGTTTTACAATGAATCAAATGATCGTTGACAGCGATGGGAATTTAGTTGTCGCAGGAACGGCAATTTCAGGTGAAAATGGCCGTGGATTTGTATTTAAATTCAATACGACCACTAAGAAATTAATTTGGTTTCAACGCGCAACAAATAACACTTTCTTTTGGGATGTTACAGAGATGGGTGACGGCGGGAATTATTTAGTGGGTGGTCAGGAAACCGGGAATGGGACCGGTGGTGGTTCTGATGACATCACATTAGTTGCTGCGCGCGCAACCGGAACTATTTCAAATTTTGGCAATTTCCATGTGCATGCAAATGAGAGTGTGGAGTCTGTATTATTCGATGCGAACACGAATAAAATTTACACTACCGGGAGATATGAATTGTTAACAGGCAACAGCAGATTCCGAATTTGTCTGAATGCTTTGAATGATACAGCCGGTTTGGAATGGTCAAAGTATTATATTAAGAGTACTGCAACAAGCGGCAGATTTTATTCAGAAGATATGATCTTCGATGACAGTAGCATTGTTATTGTTGGAACCGGGGATGACAATGGCACCTCCGCAAATAAATATTTATGGTTATTCCGGACAGATTTAAGTGGGGTTCCCAATTTTCAGGTCAAGTATGATATAACCACGGCAGCGAATGATGGAGTATTATCAGCGATCCGGAGATATGCGGGTGGATATATACTATACGGCAATCTGTATGAGGGCTCTTCCTATACGGATGTTTTCCTGATGAACATTGATCTGGATGGAAACGTGATCTGGGCTAAATCGTATCCATTCAGAACGCATCTTCCAACTACCGGTTTGTACAACAGTGGTGCAATGTGCATTGTTGGAGATAATATTTATTTAGTTGGTGAAAGTGTTCAGGACGATGGGAATTTAAGAGGAGCTTTAATGAGCGTTTCCATTGCAAGCGGAATAGTTGATGATTGTGGTTCAGACATGGATATTGTTGCTACGATAAATGATTCGCCTTTTAGTTCTACTGCCTCTATTAATCCGGTCGCCTGCGATCTGGTTTTTAATTCAGAACTGCCAAATATTGCAAAAGATAAATTCAAATCGAATATTTTGTGCCTGGATCCTATGGAAGTTGAAAGAAATACCCAGCTTTTCTTCGTGGAGGATAAAAATATTGTTGTATATCCTAATCCTGCTAAAGATGATTTTCGTGTTTACATTAATGATATGATCAATACACCTTATAGTATTGAAGTATATGATATATCGGGAAAATTGATCATGAAAAAAGAAACAGATGATCAGTCTACGACTATTTCATTAGTTGGAGTTCCAGCGGGTGTATATCTTTTAAGAATTGCAAATAGCCAAAATGCAGCTGTTCAATCATTGAAAATTGTAAAAGAATAAATATTGAGCGGCTCCTTACCACTTCTCAACTGTAGCTAATTGTGATATTAAAATAGACATTGTTCCGAAGTGATAATGGAATTTTAATGCGATAATTCCGAAATGTCCTGGCGGGGTCTTGATCCAAGTTGTCACAGGCCTGGTCAGACAACACGTAACAATCGAAGATAGCGATAGCAAAGAATAGAATACATGAAATAAAAGTAGATATGTTTTTCAGGATTACTTGACAGATTAGGGCCAGATATATTGCAATTTCAAATGAAAACCTTACTCTATAAAATTATCTGAATAGAGTTATTTTTATAGGATACATTCACAATGAAGCCATGTTGGTTAAGCAAATCTCACCACAAAGCGACCTTTGCTGCGGGGATTTAAAATTTGTTGCAACGCCAAATATGTTGAATTAAAATTAAATTAAGCACACAAAATAAGATTCTATGTTACGTAAATTTCTAATCTTGCAATTCATAATTGGCATTTCTCCCGTGGTCCATGCGCAATTCGTAAAAGAATTTTATGGTATTGCCGGTACAGTATCATCCTTTCAAGCAATTGCACCTGTAGATGGTACGGCAGGTAGTGATCTTTATATTTCGGGTTCAATCTCCAGTAGTGTATTTGTAGGGCAATTCGCACAAAATGGTGAAGCCATTTGGTTAAAGTCAATTTCTGTCGGAGATACCGGATATGTTGTAAATAGCATGATAGTAGATAGTGATGGTAAATTGGTCATGTGCGGAACAAATTATGTTACTGGAGATATTAATGACGATTACTCTTTTGTAATCAAATTCGATCCGGTTGCAAAAACTGTCATATGGTGGAAAAAGACGCAGGCGCCGGTAGCATTATTTGATTGTGCTGAAATTGGAGCCGGAGGAGATTATGTAGTTGCTGGACAAGAGTTAGGCTTAGGTGATGGTGATGGTTCGGACCACATAACGCTTAAAATGGATAGAAATACCGGTACTTTTACAACGATCTCCAATTTAAATGCGAATGCTAATGAAACCGTTCATGCTGTTTTGGTTGAGCAATCGTCTCATGACATATATACCGCGGGTAGATATGAGGTTTCGGGCGGCACAACTAAATTTCGTATTTGTCTTGATAGGATAAGCGGCCCGCCTTATACGGTAAACTGGACAAGGTATTATATAAATGATCTATTAACTTCCGGTAGATTCTACCCTCAGGATATCCTGCAGGATGGAGACGCTTTACTCATCGCCGGGAGTGGCGACGATGCTGGGACAGCTTCATATAAAAACTTGTATCTCTTAAAACTTGATCTGGACGGTAATGTTATTTGGATTAAAAAATATGATATTACCGGCGCAGATAATGACGGTCTGTTTTCTAATATCAAAAAGTGCGCTGACGGGTATATTTTGTCAGGGACTTTATATGATGGTGCTCAGACCAATGCCTTCTTATTCAAAATTGATATAAGCGGGAACGTGCAGTGGGCGAGATCCTACCCATATGCTATTCATTCAAGTTTGGGATTAAAAATGAGCGGTTCTTTGGCTGTTGTTGGAGATCATGCATTTCATGTTGGTGAGTTGAAAACTGGCGACGGAAGCGTGCATGGGATATTAGCCAAGGTAGATGTTAGTACCGGATATGTTGGTCAATGCTATACGGAATTGGAGGTAAATACTATAGATAAGCCATCTATTCAAAATGATGCTGTTATGGAAGCCGATAATGCAGTAGTTACAGCAGAGAGTCCGGGTATAATTTCATCAACTGTTGAATTGAGTACCGAATTCAGTTGCTTAGGGACATCAGCTGAAGATATTATTCCTGATATGCATGCAGGGATAGAATTATTTCCAAATCCAAGCGGCGGTTTAATAAACATACGTGTACCTCAAACGGAGGATCAGCTTTATTTGGAGATTTACAATATGGAAGGTCAGATTGTGCTTGAAGATATATTTAAGAGAGAATGGCTACCTCTTGATATCAGTAATTTAGTTTTGGGATCTTATATGTGTATAATAAAAGCAAGTGAAAATAAAGTAGTGGCCAGAATTCCTTTTCAAAAAATGTAACTCAATTCTTTGGAAATAAATTTTGAAAGATGCGCATGTAAAAAGGGACAATTTACTTGTCCCGTTTTACTGAATTTTGCACAAATGGTTTGAAATAATTATCGCACAAGCGTTACGGTTCCTTTTAAAAAGATATTTTCAGAATCACAATGCGCGTAGACCACGTATACATATGTTCCAATCTCCTGATCAACGTGTAAATATGTTCCATCCCATCCGATATTAATATCTTTTGTCTCAAAGATCACCTGACCCCATCTGTTATAGATTTGAAAATCATCAAGATCGCACTGTCCATTAGATAATACATTGAATAAGTCGTTTATTCCGTCGCCATTTGGTGAAAATGCATTTGGGACATCTATGTCCGGGCTGAAATTGGGAGAAAGGTAAATGCTGTCTATGTCCGTACAGCCATTTGCATCAGTTACTTCAATGAACACCCATCCGCTTTCAATGGGTATCACTATTGGATTGGGGCAGTCAGTACAGGAAAGACCTGTGTTAGGGGACCATGCATAGGCTTCTATGTCACCTGAATATCCTGGATCTAATTCTAAACCTTCTATGGGAACCTCAAGTGAATCATACTCAAAATATACATCCGGAATTGGCTGAACAATCAAAGATATTGAATGCGTGCTGTCACATCCTTCTGCAGAAGTAAAGGTCTGTTCATAGGTGCCGGAGTCAAATTCTTCATTGCCAAATATGATCGCTGATTCTCCTTCGCAAATAGTAATTTCTTCCGTAGTGTATACGGGCTCTAACACGTTAATATGAACATAATGAATAGAATCGCAGCCGCCAACACTGATGAAATTGCCCGAATAGGTGCCGGCATCGCTAATAGCTTCCCCAAATACAATAACAGTATCGCCATCACAAATATCCATCGACTCACTAGTTATCAAAGTGTCTACAACCGAAACGATATATTCAACAACAGAATCACAACCTGCCGCTGTAACATACGTTTGACTATATGTTCCAGATTCGAATATTTCCATGCCCAAAACAAAAAGCGTATCACCATTACAAATATCTAAAGAATCGCTGTAGGTGATTGCATCCAAAATAGCAACCGACTGATCAACTGTATAAGGGGCACAAGCTGAGTTGACTGTGACGGTTATTAATGCTTCTGTTAAGCCGCCCCAATCGGTTACTTCTATTTCAGCGTCTCCGATAGTAGTATAGGTTACTTCGGGAGGTAGATCCCAGGTAAAATCAGCGCCTGCATAGCTTACTGTAAATAATGCGGTGCCACCAATGCAAACGGTATCTGGCCCTGTGATATAGGCTGTCTCAGTTTCATTATTATAAATGCATGTATTGTCTAAAGTGCCGGTAAGGGTTCTTTTATGATACCCCCATGGTGCATTGGCATGTTGAAGCACATGCAAATCAGTAATATTATCCGGGATCTCAAAACAATCAATGCTGCCAATGAAGTCAGTCCGCTCCGGATCAGCGTATGCTTCCAACGTGAGGTAGTTGGTCATAATCCTTTTCAAGGTCATATAGTATGTTTGACCAACACCCGCAGTGATCCAATCTATACCCCAGGATGTGACACCAACATCGCCATCTTTTGCATAAAGATAAAATCCCGTAGTAGAGGGAGTGGCGTAATACGCTGATTGGTACCAAACCGTTATCCCATCCTGGTCAGACAACTCACAATGATATATGGAATCATTCCAAGGGCAATTGTCACCGGCTGTTAACGCAAATATCACGTGCCCTGTTGCAGCAGTGCCATCCGGCCCGATACTGTCCGGGGTAAAATCAAAATTTGCAGTCCAGTCATCATCATTAAGGGAAAAACCGAGATCACGCCAAATACGTGTGTCACTCCCGTCATTAACTGTATTAAAATAGACCAAACCGCCTGTTACGGATAGGGTGCCTGATTGCGCAACTTCAGAACAGGGTGCGACGCCTGGGAAAATGTATACGCTATTCCAAGGTGCCGGGTCGCTATAATCATCATAGAAATCACATACTTGAGCATAGCTAGATCCGGCCAAAAAATGAATAATAATGATTGACCAAAATGTTCTGAATGTAGTCTGGGGACTGCGCATATATATGCAGATTTATTATGCTGGCATAGAAAACTGATCCTTAAAAATATAAAATTACTATTGGAATTCGACCAAATGGAGCATCAAATGTGTCCACACCTGGCCTTATCGCCATTTTCAACTGTATTATTTGCCCCTCCCTGCATATGACTACCGAGTATATTTCAACAAGTTGCATCCCGTTTGTATATGCTATTGCCTGGCTGGAACTTATGTTAATTAGCCTGCGAATTGGCATCTTTGTAGTAATACACCCAACATGGAAGGAGAAGGAGCTTTGGTTGCCATTGTGATCGTTACGTACGGCGACCGCTGGGTTTATTTATCACAGAATCTTTCGGCATGGAAAAATCAGGATCATGCGCGCATCATATTAATTAACAACGGCACCACATATGATCTGGATGCCAAATTAAGGATGTTAGACATGCCTTATGTACATGTTTTGGACCAAGGCAGCAACAAGGGTTCTGCTGAAGCATTTGGCATAGGCATCGAATTTTGTACGCAATTGCCGGATGTACGGTACATCTGGTTATTAGATGATGATAATATTTCCGTTCCGGAAACCTTGCACATTTTACTGCATGAGGCGAAAATGTTGGAAGAAAGAGGCGAAAGACAAATTGCCCTAATGTGCAATCGGACCAACAGAAAGTATATTGCGCGAACCATATCAGGTGAGCCATTGTGGCGAAATTTCAGGCCCCGGAATGCATTTCTGGGTTTTCATATCTTCAATGTTTTTAGGAGTAAAAAACCGAAGCCAATCGATCTTGGGTCCGCTGCAGAAACCACAGCTTTGCAAATCCCTTATGCACCATATGGTGGCTTTTTCTTTTCATGCGACCTGGCCTCTGTAGTAGGGCTCCCTGACCGGCGATTTTTCCTTTATGCCGATGACTTCGAATACACGCACAGGTTTGTAAAAATAGGGGTGCCTATTTATCTTATTCCCGAAGCTGTAGTGCGGGATGCAGAGCCAACATGGCAACAGAAAAAAGGTAAGTGGAAAACCCAGTTTCTGGATGAGAAGAGCAATAAAGTATTTTATACTACCAGGAATTATATATTTTTTCAGAGAAGAGAATTTGTATCTAATCCGGTTATCTATCATTTGAACAGATATACATTTGTATTTTTTCTATTTTTGCTCGCTGTTGTAAAAGGCCGGTCAGTGCAGTTTAAAAGATTTGCGCGTGCCATGCACGATGGCTTGGCGGGCGTTTTTGACAATACTAAATATCCTCTGTAGAAATTATGTCTCCTTTTATCAGATTCTTACGCAAAGGTTATCGATATACATATAAATGGATATTCTCCAAATATGATGTGATGATTGAAATGCGCACGCGTGATTGTACAAGCATATTGGATGTGGGGTGCGGAGCAAATTCTCCACTTAAAACTTTCAACAAAGGAAAGTATTGTGTTGGCATCGACGCTTTTGCTCCCAGCATCGAAAAAAGCAAGGCCGCACATATTCATAAAGAATATATTCAGGCCGATGTGCTTTCTGTAGATACGGTAGTTAAACCCGGTGCCTTTGATGCAGTTCTGGCGTTGGATCTTATTGAACATCTGACCAAAGAAGATGGGTATGCCTTATTGGATAAATTAGATACTGTTGCCGGAAAAAAGATCTTTATTTATACGCCGAACGGATTTTTACCACAAGGCGATAGGGAAAATAATCCCTGGCAAGTGCACCACAGCGGTTGGTCGCCGGCAGATTTTATCCAGCGTGGTTACAAAGTGTACGGTGTGAATGGTGTAAAGCCACTGCGCGGCGAGTTTGCGAAAGTGAAATGGAAACCTGCCATTTTGTGGAATTTTATTTCGGACCTTACCGAACCTTTCGTTAAAAATGATCCCGACAAAGCGTTTCAATTGTTGGCGGTTAAAACAATTTCTAAAAAATGAGTATTAAATCAGAGTTGCAGGCACTGCGCAGTCTGGTATATCGCAGACTATATATGAGCAAGCGCAAAAGAGCAAACGTAACCGATTCCTTTCATTCTTTATTCTATGATTCGTTCTTATTTGACAAAACCTGGGGGGAATCTACATGGCTTGGTGTGCATATTAAAAAATGCCCCTTCGATACCTGGATGTATCAGGAGATATTATTTGAAGTAAAACCCGACCTGATCGTAGAATGCGGAACCTATAAAGGCGGCAGTGCTTATTATATGGCAACCTTATGCGATCTCATTGGCAAAGGAGAGATACTGACCATTGATATAGAAGATCATCCCAATAAGCCGCAGCATGCGCGCATCAAATATTTGACAGGCTCAACATTGGACCCTGTTATACTTGGTGAAGTAAATCAGGCTGTGTATAATAAACAAACAGTCCTCGTCATTCTCGATGATGATCACACACGTGATCATGTATTAAAAGAAATGGAAACCTATGCGCCATTTGTTACTATTGGAAGTTATATGCTCGTGGAAGATTCTAATGTGAATGGCCATCCGGTGTATCCCGAATTTGGCCCCGGACCCTATGAAGCCATAGAAGCTTTTCTGAGTAAAAACGATAAGTTCGCCATCGATAAGTCAAAAGAGAAATTCTATATGACCTTTAATCCAAATGGATATTTGAGGCGCATTAAGTAAACCTCCCCAAGTCACAAGGTGCATGTACCAAGTGCATGTACCTTGAGGTTTATCGTTATTAGCTGTCAATTTTTGATAAGGCTGCTATATCGTGCATCGCCATTTAAATAGAACGACAGCATATACATGCCCGCGGGTAATTGACTGATGTCCAAGCGATTTTCCTCTGCATTAAACGGAACAGCGAAACGAGTGCCGTTCATTCCGTAAACAACCATATGTTCAACTGTGCCTTCAACAATTTCCAACATCAAACTATTATGTGCCGGATTTGGGAATACGCGTATGCCATCCTCAGCCGCAACTACAGGATCTACTCCCAGAAAATCACAATCGCCATCCACATACTCGGTTGCTCCTTCATCTGTATACCTCTGACTGAATTCCTGGTAGAATAAATTGGCGATGGTAGCATCATGGATCACAATGCTGTTCTCATCGTTCCTGTTGTTCGCGCTGGAACTCCAGTTGTGCGATCCTGTCCATACCAGCGGGTCGCTTTGCGGACAATTCGGATCCACGATGAGGTATTTATGATGCAATAAATTGGCTTGAGAATAGTGTATGAATTTATCACCCATCGCATCCTGACAAATTTCGATGGCAGTGCTGTCTGCTGCATCGGTCTGATCCCAGATGCCGGCCGCAAACACCCCGCGATCTTCAACCGCATCTTGTATGGCATAGGAGATGCTGAAGCGCGTGAAAGAAAAAACACAGAAATACAGGTCGTAATCTGCCGTATTTATTTCACTGATCAGATGTGTCTCCACTTCATCACTGGGTGAGAAATAACTTTCTACCCTTCTGCCACCTATCATGTATTCATGCGGCGTGTTGTTGGATTTGTCCGGTCCGAAATCTCCGTTGAACATTTCGTTGAATTCCATGGTATACCCTTTGGCCAGGCTTTGATCCTGTATGGCGACCAAATTTTGTTTGTCGAGTTTGATCTGCTGGTCGGTATAATTCATGGAACCGGTTACTACCCAGGGATCATTCTCATCATCCGAAACGGCATCTACAACAATGAATTTATTATGGTTAATACCGTAAAATAATCCATCCGCATTGGTTGACCCGTCAGGGGGTGACTTGGTTTTATTCCCAACACCTACAGAAATGGAATTGTAGGTAGTCGGATCTACACCGCTGTCGCAGATAACACGCACGGTAACACCTCTGGCGTATGCATCATTTATGGCGCTCACGATGCCATTGATATTGTCAATATTATAAATACAAACATCCAGTGAATAGATCGCGTGATCCATAAAGTAGATCAGCGAATCATCCAGTGTGCCATTGACATACACTGCATTTACACCATCAGAAACACTGTTGTCGACCGGATTATTGAACCATACTTTGATCTGTCCGCTGGAATTCGAAGCGGTGGCCATAGCTGCAATGGCAGAGAAGGATGTGTCATTGCTCGCACTGATACTCGCAGCTTGCACATAATAAATGGTACCTGCGGTGAGTCCTGTCAGATTTAATGCATGGTCCGTAACCATGGCCGCATCAGAAGCAGTACTTCCCAATGCGGTGGTCAACCCGTAATAAACGATCGTATTTCCTGCATTGATGGTGCTGAAGTTCACTGTAAATGAAGAGGTGCTTATATTCGTTTGAGAAAGGGCCGAAGAAATGATCGGTGGATTTCCACCGGTTGAAATATCTGAGAGGTCGCGCGGTAATAATTGATAGCCACCGGTTCCGCCCGGCGCATATTGACTCATAATACCCGTGATATCCACCGGAACCACAGGAATAGGAGTGCCGTCAATATTCGTCGCAGTCAAAACCCTGACCTGGGAAGTGCCTGTCGCATCGGTCACATTATAATTTGTGCCTGAACCGGCTGTGCTGAAAGTTCCCGAATCGGTGAAGGAAGCATCGTGGACGGTGACAAGTTTGGCCTCATAGGACTCTGCCCAGCCACTTAAACAGGTAATATCAGTAGGTGCAGGCATTGGGTTCCCCGAATTGATGATCACCACACTGCTAAGCGGTGAAATTTCTAACAGGCTATTGTAATTCGAAGTGGTACCTGAAACCGTGATACTGTCGCCGCGTTGCACTGCGTCCAGCATGGAAATGTCAAAAGCGGCAATATTTCCCGTGGCATCCTGCATATAGCGGATGTCGCCTAATTCAGATCCGTTGATCACGAGTCCCTTTACGGTCACGCTGGAACCTACAGGTAATGCGCGCGCTGCGGCGATGGTTATCTGTGCATGCAGAGCTTGTCCGCATAATGCCGTACATACGGCGAAGAAGAGTATTTTTTTCATAGTTTAAAAAAAGCCGTCAAAGATACCTTTTTGAAGCGGTTGGCTACATGTTTTTCCGCTGCACAAAATTCAGTTTAACATGTTACCTGCATATTATCTGCAAAGAAATCTTACATCCTCGGATACAGGACCGGGTTGGAAGGTGCCGCATCGGTCCCGATCGGAGCAGGATTGAGTTCCAGCAGATAATACCCGTCGGGCAGGGAATCCGGCACATAGATCAACTCGGTAATGGTGGCATGCATCCGCGGCTTTTCCGGGTAATCCCAGAAAGCCTTGTGTGCCTTCAGCGCACCGCCATCCACCTCAGGGTCCACACTGGGCAGATCGGTAAGGAAATGTGAAACACCATACATGGCAAGCATCGCCATCCATTCCGGATCGAAATAAGGTGGATTGGAATTGTTGTAATTGCGATGCCGTTTTTCTTCCGTATTTGGCAAGCTGCGCACAATAACAGCTTCGGATATGGCTCCGACAAGTTATTGCCGCGCATGATGAAGTCGCCGTTGCCGGCCTGTTCCGGCGTTAAACTCAGAACCAGGGCTTCAAAATGATGTTTTTGCATAGCCCGCCGGATGTCCATATCGATGGTGGAAATATGTGCAATGCATTCCGTATGTGTGCCATTTCCATGTGGTGTCACATGCATGCGCGTATAATTTACCGGCCCCCCTTCAGCAACACTTCCCACGAAATCACCCATGCGGATCACTTCCTCCTGAAAAGGCTCCGCAGCGTAACAATTTACTTGTTTGCCATGCGGATTCAGCCCTATCGCGAGCGATACTGGCCGTTCCAGATCATACGCTTGATCACCGATAATGCACTTTTTCATTTCTCGTCGTAAATATAGTCTGAATTCAATGAGATGCGCGGGCCGCATGGCTTTGATAAATAGGCTGTTAGGCTGTAAATGCATAGTTTTGCAGCCTGATGCGCAGCGTTGCTTTCTATACCCTTGGTTGCAAATTGAATTTTTCTGAATCCTCCGCACTCGGCAGGTCGATGGAAGAGCATGGGTATGAAGTAAAGCCATTTCATGAGGTTGCCGATATCTATGTGATCAACACCTGTTCGGTAACGGACAATGCCGATAAAAAATGTAAAAAGGTGGTCAGAGAGGCCTTGCGCACAGCACCGGATGCCTCCGTGGTCATTGTGGGATGTTATGCCCAACTCAAACCGGAAGAAATAACACGCATTCCCGGGGTTGACCTGGTGTTGGGTGCATCTGAGAAATTCCGTTTGCCCGAATTTTTGGATACGCTGCAAAAAAATGCATCACCTAAATATTTTGCAAAACCGGTTGCCGAAGCCACCACTTTCCATTCGGCGTTCTCTTTTGGTGAACGAACGCGTGCGTTTCTAAAAGTGCAGGATGGTTGCGATTATACTTGCGCCTTTTGTACCATTCCGCTCGCCAGAGGAGCAAGCAGAAGCAGCAGCATTGCAGAGGTAGTGGAACAGGCAGAGAAGATAGCGGCATTGGATGTGAGAGAGATCGTGCTCACCGGGGTGAATATTGGAGATTTCGGACAGGAAGATGAGGACTTCTACGGCCTCATGCAGGCATTGGATACAGTGAACGGAATTGATCGCATACGCATATCCAGTATTGAACCGAATTTGCTTACACCCGATATCATAGACTTTGTGGCAGCATCGGAAACATTCGTTCCGCATTTTCACATCCCGCTGCAAAGCGGCAGCGATATGATCCTTCGACGCATGCGCAGAAGATATTTGCGCGATGTGTACAGCGACAGGGTACAGCGCATTCGTGCGGCGATGCCACATGCATGCATCGGCGTGGACGTAATTACAGGCTTTCCCGGAGAAACAGACGAAGCTTTTGCAGAAACGTACCAATTCCTGCTCGATCTGGATATTTCTTACTTGCATGTTTTTACATACAGTGAACGACCGAACACCCATGCACTTACTTTAGATGGCGTTGTGCCCCAGAAGAAAAGGGAAGAACGCACCACGCAGTTGCGCAATTTATCTGAGAAGAAAAGAAGAGCATTTTACGATGCCTTTGCAGGAAGCATCAGGCCTGTACTTTTTGAAGCAGAGCGCAATGGAGCGCGCATGCATGGATTCACCGATAATTATATTCGCGTGGAAACGGCATACGATCCGCTGTTGGTGAATACTATTGTACCGGTGCAACTGGGCAAGCAAAATGCAGACGGCTATATGCTCGCCGAACATATATTCGATGATTTGGATATTTGGAATGAAAGGATACATGCAGAATTGAAAAGCAATTAACTATGGTATTACTGAGGTCATACGCAACATTGGCAGAATTTTTTAATGCAGCATTTGGAACACAGTTGCGCTTTCCGGTTTTTACATTCGGATTCTTTGTAGGAATGGCATTTCTCTCCGCCGCATTCGTTTTACTGCGCGAAATGAAAAGAAAGGAGAAGCAGGGTTTATTATTGCCGCAAAAAATAAAGATAAAAGTGGGTGAGCCCGCATCTGCCACGGAATTACTTGCTAATGCTGTCGCAGGTTTTATCATTGGATTCAAAGTGGGTGGAATGATTTGGGATTGGTCGGCATTCAATGATAATCCGCAGCAATATGTTTTGAGCGGACAGGGCAATATCCTTTTTGGCATTGCAGCAGCCGGCTTATTTGCATGGTTGAAATTCAGAGAGAAGAAAAACAACAACTGCCGAAACCGGAAGAGAAATGGGTAGACATCTATCCGCATCATCGCCTGGGAGATATTGTGATGCTGGCAGCATTATTCGGCATATTGGGCGCGAAGATTTTTTCCAATTTTGAAGAAGAGAATGGTTGGAATGATTTTCTGAAAGATCCATTCGGCAACTTTTTTAACGGACTTACTATTTACGGCGGACTCTTGTTGGGTGCAGCAGCAGTTATATGGTATGCATATCGCAAGAAAATAAATATCTGGCATTTAGGCGATGCGGTTGCACCTGCGTTGATACTTGCATATGCTGTCGGCAGAATGGGTTGTCAAACTGCCGGCGATGGCGACTGGGGAATTTTGAACAGTGCCTATATCACGGAAGCAGACGGAGGTGTTGCACTTGCGGAGCCCGGCGATTTTCAACATACACTGGATAGCAATGCAACGTACTATATCCATGAATTCCACTCCCTCGAAAATGTGCCGCATGTATATTTCAAAGCTCCCTCTTTTTTGCCGACCAAATTGGTTGCTGAGACCTATGCGCATAATGTGAATAATGAAGGCGCTTATATCAAGGGTTGCCAGGGCGATTGGTGCGGGCAATTACCCATACCTGTATTCCCGACGCCGTTGTATGAAATATGCATGTCGCTGATCATTTTTGGCTTCTTGTGGGCAATCCGAAAGCGCATGTCCATACCCGGTTCACTGCTCGCGGTTTATGTCATACTGGTGGGGGTGGAAAGATTCTTCATTGAAAAAATACGGGTGAACAATAAATTGCATTTTCTCGGTATCGAGGCCACACAGGCAACATTCATCTCCGTGGGCTTTGTACTGTTCGGTATACTCTTATATCTGCTGGCAAGACGATCGTACATGCGGGCCAGAAATTGATGCGCAAGGCAATTGAATTGCCCTGATCCCAAGGTTTACACATACATTTTAGCCCTTAACAGGTTTCGGGTTCTGTATTAATTTTTGTAAATTTGGACTAAATATTCTTAACCAGATGATAACTGCAAATTACTCCTCAAGATTTGTACTGATAGCCGCTTGTTCCTTTCTGTTTCAAACAGCTTTTGCCCAGCTCGAGATCGACGCTACAGCTACTGCCGAAGATCTTGTAGAAAGCTTGGTGGGAGAAGGTGTAACGGTTTCAGACATTACCATGGATTGCCCGACCAATGCGTACGGATTTTTCAATTGTGTGGATTGCAACGTGGGTATTTCCGATGGCATTATCCTCACCAGCGGCCATGCCGATCTGGCCATCGGACCGAACAACTCGAGCGGTGCAACAGGGGATAACGGTGCTCCCGGCGATCCCGATCTGAATGCCATTCCCGGCGTTTTGGGCACACAGGATGCCTGCGTTCTGGAATTTGACATGACCGTGACATCAGATACTGTGCAGTTCAACTATGTGTTCGGTTCAGAAGAATATTTGGAATTCGTCGGTTCCTTCAACGATGTATTTGCGTTTTATATCAGCGGTCCCGGTATCACCGGAACAGAAAATATGGCACTCCTTCCGGGAACAACAACGCCCGTATCCATCAATAATGTGAATGATGTAACCAATAGTGAGTATTATGTGATCAACGGTACCGGATTCAATCCACCGTACAATACAGATGATTATTATATCCAATACGATGGGTTTACCACCGTTCTCACAGCAAAGAGAAATGTGATCCCCTGCGAGACATATCACCTGAAAATGGCCATTGCGGATGACCTTGACTGGAGCCTGGATTCAGGTGTATTCATCGAAGCAGGTTCTTTGACCAGCCCGGGAGTTACGCTCACATACGATACCGATATAGAGGGTTATCCCTATATCATTGAAGGATGTAATGACGGCTTCCTCGATTTTATTTTGAGCTTCGCGCCGACAGATACTTTCATTATTAACCTTACCATTACAGGTACCGCTACGAACGGAACAGATTATACCGAGATCCCCGATCAACTGATCTTTTATCCCGGAGATACACTTATTCATCTTCCGATAGCAGGTATTGCAGATGCGCTGGCCGAAGGCATTGAAACCATCGTTATTCAGGTGGACCTGGGTTGTGTTGCCGGTGCCGGCGACAGCCTTGTTGTGAATTTGTATGATGCATTGCCGCTCACCGTTTCGAACGATACCTTGATATGTCCCGGCGGCACGGCAACCTTAACGGCCTCCGGCGGGGATTCCTATAGTTGGACTCCAACGGCCACACTCAGTGATCCGGGTGAAGCTACTACAGATGCAGAACCCACTGAACCTACAACCTATACGGTTACAGGAACGCTTGCTTCCTGTGTGAATACTGCCGATGTTTTTGTGGATATTCAGGATCCAACCGCCAATGCCGGCGCGGATACGACGATATATTTTGGAGAGTCGGCCTTCCTCGGAGCTTCCGGTGGCGTTGCCTATGCATGGTCGCCTACAGCAACACTGGACGATCCGAACAGCCAGTTCCCGGTTGCAACACCGGATGCCACAACAACATATACGGTGACCGTAACTACTGCCATCGGATGTACATTTACAGATCAGGTAACGGTTTTCGTGAGCAGCGATGCGGTGGTGGCAGTTCCTTCCGCTTTTTCACCAAATGGTGATGGCGTAAACGATGGGTTTACCGTTGTCGTGAGAGGTATCCTTGCCACATATCATCTTCAGGTATACAATAGATGGGGCAACCTCGTATTTGAATCAGAAAACCAGGATAATACCTGGAATGGCGAATACGACGGAACTGCACAACCAATGGGTTCATACGTGTATTCATTGAATTACATGGATATGAACGGACAGAGTTTTGCGCAGCAAGGCAATGTCACGTTGGTTCGATAATATTTCTGTGAAGGACCTATTCATTTAGGTTTTTATCGGTCGGGGTGGACACGCACTGTTAAATCGACCGTTATGAAAAAAAAGACATGGCATATTGCTATCTGTTTTTGTGTCCTCGCATTTTTGACACGTGGTTATTCCTACGCTCAACTGGTTACGGATGGAGCTTACACTGCCGATGAGCTCGCTTCGGCTTTGGTAGGTTCAGGAGTGGAAGTAAGTGGCGCAAGCTTAAATTGTTCTGGGCTCGCCAGTGGGGTATTTGATTGTGTAGATTGTAATGTCGGTATCGACAGCGGTATCATTCTCACTTCCGGTTATATCACAAATGCAGAAGGTCCGAATGATGAAACAGGCGTGACCGGAGATGTTGGAACACCCGGAGATCCTGATCTGACAGGACTTGCCGGCCAACCTACTTTCGATGCATGTGTGCTCGAATTTGATGTGACCGTTGATTTTGATACCTTGAAATTTCAATATGTATTTGGGTCAGATGAATACACTACCTATGTCAATACAGCCTATAATGACATTTTTGCATTTCTTATCAGCGGGCCGGGAATAGTTGGTGAAGTGAACATGGCACAAATACCCGGTACTGCCATTCCGGTCTCCATAAATAATGTGAATCCACTCGAGTACGACGAATATTATATCGATAATGGGGTGGGATGTACTCCATTATTTGGCGGATGTTCAGAAGGTGTATTAGGTCCGCCGTACACAACGGATGATTATTACATTAATTATGATGGCTTTACTGTAGTACTCACTGCACAATCGCTCGTAATACCATGTGAAACATATCATCTTAAACTCGCCATTGCAGATGCGGGCGATCCCGTTCTTGACAGCGGGGTTTTTATTAAATCGCGTTCACTGACATCGCCCGGAATTCATCTTTCACAAGCTACTTCTGTCGGGGCGGGTTTTGATAATGCGATCGAAGAATGTGTGGATGCCTATGTGATATTCACAGCCGATGTTCCGCCGGATGAAGACCTTACCATACATTTCGGGATTGGCGGTACTGCATTGAACGGAACTGATTACGATGAGATACCCGACAGCATTACGATCGCTGCAGGAACACTTTCCGATTCGATCGGAATTTTCCCGATCTCTGATTTCATCACCGAAGGATTTGAATCCGTTATCATTTATTTGTTCGGAGAATGTGATGGGGAGCCATTCGACAGTGTGACCGTTTATATTCAGGACAAGGTTGAACTGGAAATGAATATAGAACCGGATACTACTATCTGCATATTTGATTCCCTGATGCTCACCGTTACCGGAGGTCTCGATTACTACTGGGACCCCGATGCATATATCAGCACCACTTTCGGAGACACGGTGATCGTATCTCCACCGGTTACACAGGAATATCATGTGACCACCTATCTGGGTGCCTGTGTTGGGCACGATACGGTGACCGTTATTGTCAGCCCGCCGCCGGATGCCTATCTCGGGCCCGATGCCGCTATATGTCTGGGTGATACCTATCAGTTTCTGCTCCCCCCGGGCAATACCTACACATGGGATCCGCCTACCTACCTGGATGATCCGGCTGCTAATGACCCTATTTCCAGTCCGGATGCATTGGGATCTATCACCTACTCGGTGGCAGTCACTGATGCTTTTGGCTGCACCAATTATGATACCCTGGTGCTGACCGTCCAATCAGATCCGAATGCCATTGTTTTCCCGGATACACTGGTATGTCCGGGTGAGCCGGTTCAGCTCAATGCTGATGGTGGCAGCACCTATTTGTGGTATCCCTCCGGAGGGCTAAGCAACACGGATATCTCCAATCCCATAGCCACAGTTACCGAGTCGACGATTTTTAACGTAATTGTGACCGATGCAGCAGGTTGTGACGATACCGTTTCGGTTCATGTGGATATTGAGCCTTTTCCCGCAGTGGATGCAGGTCCTCTGACCGTGATTTTCAAGGGGGAAAGCACGGTATTGCAGGGCAGCTCCGACGCCCCGGTGAACAGTTGGTGGCCCCCTGATTTTTTAAGTGATATCAACGTCCTGGATCCGGTGGCAAATCCCGATGAAACGATATGGTATTACCTCACTGCAATTTCTCCAATTGGCTGTGTATCAATAGATTCGGTACATATTGTAGTGGTAGAACCGGAGGCCGCCATAGTGCCAAATGCCTTCAGTCCGAACGGCGATGGTGTCAATGATGAATTGCATATCGTGACATTTGAGAATATAGAGTTGATTTCATTTGCTATTTTTAACCGTTGGGGCGAAAAAATATTTGAAACAAATGATATTTTAGCGGGGTGGGATGGTACATTTGCAGGTGAGCCTCAGGAAGTTGGAGTGTATATCTATATCCTGACCGGCCTCAACGAAAAAAATGAAAATATCCAATACCACGGAACAATTAGTTTACTCAGATAAAACAAATAACCAATGATGAAGATCTACAAAATCACGTGCGTAGCCGCATTTTTTGCTATGGGTGTACTGCAGGCGCAGGATATACACTTCTCGCAATATAATCAGGCGCCTTTGGCATTGAACCCTGGCCTCACAGGTGTCAATGCATGCGATTGGAGAGCGGGCATTACGTATCGTAACCAGTGGGCCAGTGTTACAACTCCTTATGTAACATACGAAGCATTTGCCGATATGCCTATTATCAAAAGCATTGGCAGAGGCGGAAGCCGACTTGCAGGAGGCTTGTTGTTATATAACGATGTGAGTGGCGATGGTAACCTCACGAACCTCTCTGCTTTAGGAAATGTTTCTTACGTACTCGGACTCGGCCGTGCCGACCATAGTATTTCACTGGGTTTGCAAGCCGGTTTGATGCAAAAATCCTTAGACTTCAATGCACTGAAGTGGCCCAATCAATGGAATGGTTCCGATTTTGATCAAAATCAAATGAGTTACGAACCGGTCACCGGCGATAATATTTCCAAATTCAATATGGGTTTTGGATTGGCTTACAACAATGTGGTTTCACCATCTTTTAATATCACGGGTGGTTTTGCCATGTTCAATCTGGTTTCTCCTTCTGAATCATTCCTCGATGATCCGGATAACAAATTAGGAGCGCGTATGGTGGGTCACGTAAAAGCCGGTTTCACTTTCAATAAACAGATCATCGTTGCACCTACCGTGTTATATCAAACACAATCCAAAGCACAGGAAATTTTGGTCGGTGCCGATTTTGGTTATATACTCAACAATGCCAATTTCCCTGCCACTTTCTATTTAGGTGCGCATGATCGTTTGGATGATGCGATCATAGCCGTTGTTGGAATGGACTATAAGAATTTCCGTTTTGGCGCAAGCTATGACATCAACAATTCATCACTTAAAGATGCAAGCAGCGGCAAAGGCGGTTTCGAAATATCATTGGTATACACCGGCTGTATCCTTCCGGTTATTCCTTCCAACTATGATATGCCTTGTCCGCGTTATTAATGATCATGAACTTAATTATCAACAGAAAAAGAAATACTTAGTATGAAAAAGATATTCTCGATACTGACCATCGTGCTCTTTGTATCAGGTTTGCATGCGCAGAGTTTGCCGGCAGATTTCGATAAGATGTCAGCTACCAGAAAGATCATGTATGGCGATGCATTGATGTCGGCCGGCAGTTATTACGGTGCACAGGATGCATATAAGAAAGCTTACGATGATGATGCTTCTCAGGAAGTAGCCTATAAATTGGGACGTGCATATTACCTCGCGCGCAATTATAAAGATGCGGAGATATGGATGAAAAAAGCGATGGAAGCTGCGCCGAAAAGAGGTGATGAGTATCCGGAAGCCGGATATTATTATGCCATGTCGCTGAAGGCCAATGGCAAATATGCCGAAGCGAAGGAAGCCTTCAAAGCAGTTTCCCGCAACAGCCAGTTGAAAGGCGCTGCAGGAACGCTCATGAAAAGACAATCCAAGAATGAAGATAAAGGATGCGACCTGGCATTGGAATTGGCAAAAAGTCCGGAAAATGTATCGGTAGAACATCTTGGCGCGAACGTGAATAATAATTACACCGATTTCAGTCCGCGTTTCGATCCCGATAATAATCTCACCTACGCCTCTTTGGTTTCTGATAATCCTATCGATCTAGGACAACAAGGAAAAACCGATCTGCGCGCACGCATTTTCGTTTCTGATGCGCAAGGCGACAGCTGGGGTAAAGCAGCAGAATTAAAAGCGCCTTTCAATAAAGGAGATGCACATACCGGTAACGGAGCATATTCACCTGATGGCAAACGCTTTTATTATACAGAGTGTAAACCGAATGACTCCCTCGTTATGGAATGCCGCATCTATGTGAGCGAATTTCAAAGTGGTGAATGGCAAAACAGCAAACAAGTGCCTACCATCAACGCCAATACGGGAACTACCACACAGCCTTGCATCGGAACGTATAAAGGAAAAGAGATCATGTATTTCGTTTCCGATCGTCCGGGTGGCCGCGGTGGAATGGATATCTGGTATTGTGAGATACAGGGAAAAGGTAAAACATATACCAATCCGATAAACTGCGGAACAAAGATCAACACAACCGGTGACGAGATCACGCCTTTTTACAATGACGAGTTGGGTGTCCTCTTCTTCAGTTCCAATGGTCTGATCAATGTGGGTGGTTTGGATGTATATAAAGCAGAAGGTGGTATGAAATCCTTCAGCAATCCCGAAAATCTCGGTTTCCCGATCAACAGCTCTGTTGATGACTTTGGTTATTCAACAGATGCTGCCGGTAAAAAAGGATTCTTTGTGTCCAATCGCAAAGGTGGTTTCTCCGTAAAAACGAAACATGCTGCGATGACATTTATTTCTACAAATTCCCTCCCGAATTTACCATCATGGTGCGCGCTATCGATGATATGACCAAAGAAGTGCTTAGCGATGTATCCATTGACCTTTCTCGGAACGGAGTGAAAACAGATTCAGCCGTTTCTAAGGCGGGAGTTGACTACGAAGATTTCTTCGTTGGCACTGCACAAATGAAATTCGATCTTACATCTTATAAAGATCAATACAAGAACGGACACGCAACCACATCTACTACAGGTATGACCGAAAGTGATACCCTCTATGTAGATATCATGATGGAGCCTATCATTCCCGAAGTGCCTATCGAGGTGAAAAATATTTACTACGAATTAGCTAAATGGGATCTTCGTCCCGAATCATTCAAGGCACTCGACTCACTCTATAGTGTTTTGCAGATGAGTCCGCAATTGAAAGTGGAGATCGGTTCCCATACAGATAGCCGCGATACGGAAGAACGCAATATGGTACTGAGTCAGCACCGCGCGGATACGGTTGTGAATTATCTTATTTCCAAAGGTATGGATCCGGACAGGCTGGTTGCCAAAGGATATGGTGAGTCTACACCACGCGTCCTCAAAGCAGATCTTACCCTTCCTTCAGGAAAAGTTGTTCCTTCAGGAACCGTGCTCACCGAAGCTTTTATCAATAAATATAAAGGAGATGATTTTGAGACCTTGCATCAGCTGAACCGCCGCACAGAATTCAAGATCATCGGTATTATTCCGCATGCTGTCATCAAATACGATGAAGCAACTATTGAAGCGAATGAAGCTCGGAAACGTGAGGAGGAAGAAAAGCGCAATAAACAATTGCAAGATCTCCAAACTATCGATGAAAATGGTGGAGATGATTCTTCCAATAACACCAATAACAATACGAATAATAATACCAACACAAATACAAATACCAAGAACACCAACACCAATACAGGTTCCGGAACAGTGGATCCTACCATGACCAAAAAAGCAAATATGTATGAAGGTCATGCTTTGCTCAATAACAAAAAGGAAACCACCTATCTCCTCAACCTGAGCCCCAGCCTTACCTATGCAATGGTGAGCAGGGATATGTTCATTGAATTGTGGAATGCCGGTATTATCAAAGACGCGGATTTCAAAAATGACAAACCCACAGATCTGGGTAACGGCACTACAGTACGCGGTGATGTATTTACCATTTCGGTATTGCAGTTGGGCGATATCACATTGACCAATGTGGATACCAAAATAAATCTGGCGAGTACACAGCCATTTATCGTTGGTGTGAAAGTGGTCGAAAAAGGCGGTTGCTCCTTTGACCAGACCAAAGCACGCTTCAAGTGTAAAAAGTGATAAACGAATACCGTGAGCAGAAAGCTCACTAAAAGAAATAGAAAGAGGTCCAATCGGGCCTCTTTTTTTACTATGACCGACCAGCCTAAAGTGATCCATCCTGCAATAAAGGCAAGTCCAAGCGGTGTGATAGCGCCCATCCAGTGCAAGGCATCCCCCGCAAAGAGGGTGCTGAGGCTCAGGATATACAGGGAACCGCTGAATAAAAATAGTCCGGCCAGGAAAAAGCGCATTGCGAGCAAAGACCTTTTAGGGGAGAGATGCGCTGATAATGCCACAGTCAGTAAAATGGCGCCTG
Source organism: Chitinophagales bacterium (assembly GCA_041392955.1). Classification (GTDB taxonomy): domain Bacteria; phylum Bacteroidota; class Bacteroidia; order Chitinophagales; family BACL12; genus UBA7236. The sequence goes on from JAWKLB010000023.1 coordinate 36,915, forward strand.
CATGATAGAAATGATATCGTACCGCCGTTTCAAAAGTGTGCAGGTAGGTGCTGTCCATATTTCCGGCGTCGACCTGTCCCTGTAATCCGTGTGCCCCGAAGGCACCCGCAACCACAGCGAGTGCTCCGGCGATCGCCCCCGTTTTGATCCAAAATGATGCTTGCATAATATACACAATGTGCAAAGAGTGATACCCTTTGCCGTTACAATACATATAGTTTTGCAAAGGTAAACAGGAAATGAAGAAGAAAATATTTTGGATCATCGGGGGACTGGCGATACTCGCTGCTGCGGTCGCTATATATTTTCTCCTGTTGCAAAGAAAAAACACCGGCGCATTGTATGCTATTCCCGATAATGCAATGGTGGTTTGCGCATTTGAAAATGTGCAAGCTGTGACAACTGCATGGGATGCATCACCAACAGAAAAAGCATTGCAGGCCTTGCCTGTATGGAGCAGTTTGCGCATACAATTAGAATTCCTTCTGGGGGCATCCGGGCTTGAACCTGATCTCGACAAAGATATTGCAGACAATACATTGATCGCTGCGCTGTATGCCGGAGGTAATAATGCGCTTGACTGGCTTTTCGTGGTCCCGCTAAACCGCGCATCCGGATTCCATGTTTCAGATCTGGTCAATGAGGTAGTTCAAATGAATGAGCACACCTTTGAACATGAGCAGATCTATGAATTTAGCAGCGATACCACGTTATTTGCCTGCGCAAAAGTGCATGGCCTTTTCCTTTTCAGCAGCTCATCCGTGCTTGTGGAAAATGCTGTATTGCATGTTAAAAAACAACCCTCGCTGGATACTGATCCTGCATTTCATAAGGTGCATAGCGCTATGGATGAAAATGTTCCTTTTTATGTCATGCTGAATTACCCCGTTTGCGTGGATTACATGGCTTCGGTTTGTAAGCCGGATCTATATGCATGGGTAACAGGCATTAAACCTTTTACCGATTGGATAGGATTCACGCTGGACTTTACGGATGAAGGTATTGCAATGAATGGATTTACAGCAGCGTCTGCCGACAAACACATACAGGACCTTCAAGGCAACTATGCGTATGAAATGCCCGATATCATTCCCGCAAATACCGTATATCTGGATCGTATCCGCTCATCGGAATTCACCGTGCAAACAGCCAAAGCTTTTCCGGATGAAGAAAGCAACAGAGCCTTTTTCGATCGCTGGGCCCCCTGGTTGGGAGAACGCATGCTCGTTGGTATGACCGAACCTCTTGATCCCGATTTTCAGCGGAACATGTTCGTTGTATTTCCCGTGAGCGATGAAAAACTGGTATATGATAAATTGTCTGCCTATGCGGTAAATGATTCTCTTGTAAAAGAAAACAGTGTTTGGAAAATGTATGGCGGGAATATCCTGCACACCATAAGCAAGGTGCCTTTCCCTGACACGATGTTTGCCGGGATGGTGGATACTTTTTTAGTGTTTGCACCGGATGGAGGTATTATAGAAGAAATGCAGCAGCAATCCATGGAACATACATTCACTGGTAAACAAGGATCATATTCGCAATTCAAACAATTTGTAAGCAGCAATTTTAACAGATCGTGGTATTTTGATCTCGGGCATGCAACGCAGTTATTTAATTATCTGCTGCCCGACAATAAAAAACAAGCCACCTATTTTACGGATCATTTTGGAAAATTAGAATTGCAATTCAGCAATAATGGCGACATCTTTTTGTTCAATGGATTTTTACAGTATACCGAATCCGCGCAGCGCACATCCGGTATGATCTGGAAACAATCCTTGGAGCGCCCGGCACGAAACGGCCCGTATGTAGTATATAATGCCGAAAGAAAGCAAATGTATATTGCATTGCAGGATACAGCCAATCAATTGTTGATGTATTCAGCCAATGGCTCCTTGCAATGGAAACAATTCCTCCCCGGAAAGGTCATGGGCGAGATGCATGAAGTGGATTTTTACGGAAATGGCAGCACCCAAATACTATTCAATACATCAGACGCTATTTATCTTATGGATTTCAATGGCAATATGGTGGAAGGATTCCCCATTACACTCACTGCATTGGCTACAGCGCCGGTTTGTGTCGATAATATGGGTTCCGGTAAATACGCCATATATATTCCATGTTCCAATGACAATATATATGGATTCTCCTCCGACGGGCGCCCTCTGAACGGTTGGAACCCATTTAAAGGTTCGGGTATGGTGCAGCTACCTGTGCAGGTATCAGTGCATAACAGATAAAAATATTGGGTATGTCAGTGGTGTAACCTTGCATGTGGTAAAGCAAAATGGTAAACCGGTGAAACAAATATCTTTGGTGAAATTGTTCTTTCCGCTATGATGGATTTACCCATGTCACTCTACCTGGTGTTTCAGGCGCCAATTTGTAGATGCCTCCTGAACATGGGCGTAATTCCGCCGTTTCCGGCTGATCTGTATCCGGCCTTTGCCGATGTGGATGGCACGGCGAGCCGGATATTTTATACGCAGATGGAAACTATATCAAAGCCAGCGCACAAACGGCGCAACTATTTTGCTGCAGATGTAACAGACACAACTGCAACAGCTGCTGCCCAAAGGGTATATGATGTTTTTGGATACGGAGCTGTAGAGCAGACGATGCAGAAAATTCGTATTTGATGGACGAGAATGGCAAGATCCGCGACGGATTTCCGCGCAGGTTCGGCCTTATTCAAAATGTGTGACCTTGACCATGCACGCGACAAAATAGCGGTCGTGATTGATGGAAGCACTTTCATATGCATACAGATTAAAAGTAAACCGAATAAACAATGGCAATTTCTTCAACGAATTTTACTTTGCCCGGGCAAACAGGAGTGTATCATGGCAAAGTGCGCGATGTATATACGATCGATGAAAATTATCTGGTAATGGTAGCTTCTGACCGCATTTCTGCTTTTGATGTGGTATTGCCCAGGCCCATACCTTTAAAGGGCAAGTCCTCAACCAAACGGCCACCTATTTTTTGGAGGCGACAAGAGATATTGCGCCTAACTGGTTGCTGCAAACTCCTGATCCGCGTGTGGCCATCGGTGTCCGATGCGCACCGGTAAAAGTAGAAATGGTTATTCGCGGATATCTCAGCGGTCATGCCTGGAGAGAATACAATAGCGGTAAGACGATCTGTGGTGTTCCTATGCCGGATGGTTTGCGTGAGAATGATCCCTTTCCTGAACCCATCATAACACCTAACAACAAAAGCAGATGCCGGCATGATGCGGATATATCACGGGAAGCCATATTGGCAATCGGATTGCAGAAAATGATTATCAGATCATGGAAGTACACACACGCGCATTATTTCAACGAGGTACCGAAATGGCCGCGCAAAGAGGTCTGATCCTGGTCGATACAAAATATGAATTCGGAATGTATAAGGATGAGATCATTTTGATGGATGAGATACATACACCCGACTCGTCCAGGTATTTTTATATGGATGGATATACTGAACGGCAGGAGAAAGGCGAACGACAAAAACAATTGTCAAAAGAATTTGTGCGCGAATGGCTGATCGCAAATAATTTCATGGGTAAAGAAGGGCAAACGGTTCCGGAAATGCCGGACGATTGGATCCAAACGATCAGCGAACGCTATATTGAATTGTATGAACAGGTGACAGGCAGAAGTTTTCAGAAGGACGACAATGACCTGTCTGCCATTGAAAGTAACATTATACAGGGCTTGTCAGAGATAGGGGCAGGTAGAAAATAGTGACCCCGGCAAGATTCGAACCTGCGACCCACAGCTTAGAAGGCTGTTGCTCTAATCCACTGAGCTACGGGGCCATCCTTGTCAGATGAGCCACAAAGTTAGCAGTTTTTGTGCTTAGTTCAGAATAAGAGGTACCCGATACCGATACTCGGCGTGGCAAAGAATAAGCTTTGAATATTCGCAAAATTTGCTGCAAGGGGTGATCCGGGCACTAAATAAATATTGTCGCCTACCAATCCGTCGTTTTCTGCATAATTGATGGCATCTCCAAAAATATAACCCAGTGCTATGCTCAGATCCAGTGTTACTTTATCCCAAAAAATATTTTGATATCCATAGGCAACGGATAAACCGAAAAGAGGTTGGTCCGTAAATGAATGATCCAACAGTTCTTTCGGGGCATCGATCGGACTATCGGGACTTGCAGAAAGGTCGCTATGCGTTGGGTACATGGTTACATAGAAGTTTAAGTAGGCACTCAAAGGCGCAGCAGTAGAACGCATATATTTTCGCAAACCAAGGGAGAACATATTGCCTGAAGTATTTGCCTGAACAAGACCAATGCTGTCCAGACCGGTGTTATACCAATAGGCATTTGTGGAAGTGCTGAATGGATTATATCGGAACCAGATACTTAGCTCTCTGCCTAATACATATTCCAGACTGATATAAGGTGTATGCCTGATCACCAGCTGATACGGTGCAAGTGCAAAGGTTTGATCTTCCGTGATCTCATAGTTTGTCCAATCAATGCCAAGAAAGGTACCACTCAAATTATTGAGTGGCATATATCCCAGGCTTGCGATACATTTTTTACCCTGATATCCTACTGCCTGACTTTGTACCACATAGGGAAGGATGATCAACAGAATAATAAATATAAATTTCTTTTGCATAAGTGTGTTATTATGGTTTGGCAGAAATTCTGTACAACATTTCATATGTGTGTGAATTGAGGATCGCTCTGGTATCATTATTATTCAACAACTCATATTTGAGCACATAAGCTTCCCGTGTTTTCACATCATACAATAAGGCCAGATAGAAAAACTCATATCTCGGTGCAAGCAGATCATATATGCTCAGGATGGCTAATGGTGGAAAGAATAAAGAAGTGCCAAGCAATATGAGCGGTCCTGTTATATGCATGCGATCGCGGAGGGAAATGATACCCGTCCAAAGGAAATAATCTGTGCCATACGTGTCTGCCAGCGAATCGATCACCTCCTGGTTATAGCCGGGAATGTTCATGGAGCCGAAATCGAGTTGCACGCTGAACCAGTCATTGAATTCGTTCATATCATTGAATTGGTCTACAGATTGCTCGTTCATCAACAGGGGGTCCAGGATCTGGACATGCATGTCCATCAACTGTGCATTATCCTGCAGAATCTGTAAATAATTCAATTCACCTTCCTCGCCGGAAATATATTCTATGGCATTTTCTTTACGCACATCTATGCGCATATAAAATGGATTGATCACCACGATGGAGTCGACACCCAGGTTTTCGCCCAGGTAATAATTGCGTGTATCGGCACCGTTGAATTTGAATCCGGAGTCTTTATATTTTTTTGCTAATTCTTCCCTTTCTTTCCGTTCACTGATGGCTGCTTCCCACAATGTGTCGAAGGCCATATCTCCCCAAAAATCGTTAAAGGCGTACAGCAGGTGCGCTTTGGTTTTATCTATTTTTGGAACCGGATTATATTTTGTAACCCGCGTAGTAGTTTTACGTGTGGTTGTTTTCTTAAAACCCGTTTTGCGCACTTTGCTAATATCCACTTTCGGATTGTTCTTGTCGCTCAGCACGTATAAACTGTCTCTGCTGATACTGTCATTTTTCAGGAAATACACGTCGCTGTCAAAATGGTAAACCACCAGATCATTGATCAGCGTTTTGCAAAGTGGCTGTAGCTCTTTGTCTTCCGGGTGTTGCTTATACAGGTTATAGGTATAGAGCAAAGACATTACGTTCATCTCCACATCTTTCATCGCCCATAACATGAAGTACAGGGATTGTTGTTCGCCTTCATATTCTTTAAAATTTGCCTTCTCCGCATATACTTCGTCGTCTTTGCTATTGCGGTATTTGGTCATACTTGTGAGCGCCTTGGCAATGATCTTTTCCAGATACAGGTTATCCGGATCTTTTTGCAAACTCAGATATGCACTGTATATGGCATCCTGGAATAATTCATTGTGCAGATAGAACATGGGTAATTCATAGCGGGCATCGTTGCGGATGCGCAGGAACCATTCGCCGGAGACGATATATTCCTTTCTGCCGCTTGGATCATTCTTACTTACCGTGTTGTTCACCGCAGTTCTGCGATCACCGATACTGGGATGTGTACTTTTAAATGCATCTTTTGCATCCATGATCTCAGGCTCGCCGGTAATGGGCGCAACAGAGTCTATCATCAGGTTGTGGCTGATCACATAATGTGCTCCTTCAAAAAAACGCACCGGAAAAGGATCATTCCTGTAAGGCAGATAGCTGTACTTGAGCACATCAAAAACAGCATTCATAGTGGCCGTATCGGCAGCGTATTTTGATTTGGAGATCAGATCGGCACCATAGCTGTCGGCCTGTGTCTCCAGATCCTGTGAATACAGGTTCTTAATGACGAGCGATTCGTTAAAGGAAGATTTGCGGAATAAAGAGTTGTCATTTACCGATTTATCTATCTCCTTGGCTTCCATGTAAAAGTCAAGTCCGTGTTCCAGTGCGATATGCCCGATCTCATGGCCCATTACAAAAGCCAACTCCGCTTCGTTATCCAGCATGGCGATAAGGCCCATGCTGATGAAAATATTTCCGCCTGCACCTGCAAATGCATTGACAACGGGTGAGCGTAATAGATAAAAGTGTACCTCATTGCGCAAGGTCGGATTGTTCTTCAATAACTCATCCGCTATTTTTTCGAAATAGGCATTATAATCGGGGTTATATAGCACCAATCCGCTGCGCATCATCTCGTCAATGGAAAATCCGCTTTCCAGATAATACTCCTGTTGGGTCTTCTTATCTTTTTTGCTCAGTTCTTCCTCGATCCGGGTTATATCATCCTGATATTTTACTGTGGATGGTGTATACACTTCACTGGGAAGTGCACCGCTATTGTTGATCCTGATATAATCTGAGGATTGTGCCTGTACTCCGACAATACATAGCAGAGCACCGGCCAGGGTGAGTATGGGTTTCATGTTAAAGGGTTGACCAAACAAGTATACGTAAAAAATGGGTTTATAGTATTCGGGACATAAAAAAAGCAGGGCAAAGCCCTGCTTTATGTTAAGTAAATGTTTGGGTCAAGGTTTATCACTCAGCGTGAGGTGGTGTATCCCCACATTCCACATAGTGAAACTCATCCAGTCGGCATCCTCTTCAATGGTCTTGGCCAGAGGTTTGCCGGCGCCATGTCCCGCCTTGGTATCAATGCGTATCAATACCGGTGCATCACCTGCCTGTGCCGCTTGCAATGTTGCGGCAAATTTGAAGGAATGTCCCGGAACAACCCGGTCATCGTGATCGGCGGTAGTCACAAAGGTTGCGGGATACTTGGTGCCCGCTTTGATATTGTGTAAGGGTGAATAGGCAGAAAGATATTGGAAGGCTGCTTCCGAACTGTCGGCATTGCCATATTCAACGGCCCAGCCACCACCAACGGTGAATTTATGGTAGCGCAACATATCCATGACACCAACACCCGGCAAAGCAACAGCATATAGGTCGGGGCGTTGTGTCATACAAGCGCCAACCAGCAGGCCGCCGTTACTTCTTCCCTGGATAGCAAGCTTATCGGACGAGGTATATTTTTTATCGATCAAAAATTCTGCAGCGCTGATAAAATCATCAAATACATTTTGCTTTTTCTCGAACATGGCAGCTTTATGCCAGTTCTCACCGTATTCGCTTCCACCGCGAATATTGGCAACAGCATAAATGAATCCCTGTTCCAGTAAGGCAATACGCGATGTATTGAAATTGGGTGTGATGGCAATATTGAAACCACCGTAACCATACAATAAGCATGGATTACTGCCATCCATTTTCAGGCCTTTCTTATGCACCAGGAACATGGGCACTTTGGTGCCGTCTTTACTATTGTAGAATACTTGTTCTATTTCGAACTTGGATGCATCGAATTGCACTTCTGCTTTCTTGTACAGGTCTATCTTACCATTGCGTATATCATACGAATAAATATCAGAAGGGGAGAGGAAGGTGGTGAAACTGAAATAAACCATATTGTCGTCCCGCTCACCATTGAAACCGGATACAGTTCCACCAATGCCATCATTGGGAATAGCGATCTGCCTTTCTGCCGCACCACTTCTGGTGAATTGTACCACGACAGGACGCACATCTTTCAAATAGAAAGCAAAAAGTTTACCGCCGGCCAGAGAAACATTGCTCAAACGCTCTGTTTGTTCTGCGATCACATCTTTCCACTTTTCCGGAGCCGGATCCATAGGATCTACCCGTACCACGCGATAATTCGGTGCATGGTAATTGGTCATCACAAGAAGATCATCACCATCATCATCCAGAACCGCATATTCGTAGTCATAACCCGGGAAGAGCACCGTGAAATCCATATTTTTTTTGCGGAGGTCTTTCCACAAAATGGCAGAGCCTGAAGTGCCAGGACTGATATTGATGAACAGGTAGTGTTCGTCTTCGGTTGTTTGCGCACCGAAATAGTATTTGGGATTCATTTTGTCCTGGTAGATCAATTTGTCAGCTGATTGTGCTGTACCCAGTTTATGGAAGTACACTTTCATATATTCGCTTTCGCCGGTATAGGTTTTGGTGGGCTTATCATAAGCACTGTAATAAAAACCATCGCCCACCCAGGCAGCACCGGAGAATTTGGTCCACTCCAGTTTGTCGGATAACAAGGTGTTGTTCTCCACATCTTTTACATACATCGTGTTCCAGTCACTGCCCGCAGCAGATTGGTTATAGGCAACATATTTTCTGTCGTTGGAAAAACCGGCAAAATTTTGTGTCACCGTACCATCTTCCGAAAGCGTATTGGGATCCATGAATACTTTTTCTTCACCGTTTATACCTTTTTTGTAATAGGTGATATACTGATTTTGCAAACCGTCATTCTTGGCATAGAAATAATAATCACCCGAACGGTAAGGAGTTGTCATCTTCGGATAATTGGCAAGTTCCATGAGCCTTTGTTTTAGTTGCTCGCGATAAGGTATCTGAGCCAGGTAATCAAAGGTCACAGCGTTTTCCGACGTAACCCAGTTGCGCACATTGGCATCCTCGTTGGCTTCTGCTTCCAACCAGCGATACGGGTCTTCCACACGTGTTCCGAACAGCATGGATGCAGAATCATATTTCGCCGTAACAGGGTACGTAACCTTGCCGGGTCCGGCAACATCATCTGCAGTTTCCTGTTTTTGTTTGCAGGAAAGTGCAAGAGGGATCAAACTATAAATAAGGAGTTTTCGCATGACGTTTCATTTGTTTTAATAAAGATAAGCATTCAATGACCGACCATTAATGATCCCGGCCATTTTTAACTTTGTGTAACATTTGCGCGCATTTGTTTTGCGATGTCTTTTCTGGTGAGTATACCTATTACAATTCCTTTTTCAGTCACCGGCAGGCAGCTGATGTCTTTTTCCATAAGCAAGTGTTCGGCATCGGACAAACTGGATCCGGATGCTATGGACACCACATCTTTTATCATCACCTCGCGAACCGTGCGATGTGCCAGTTCGGCTTCTGCATGTTGTAAGGCCTTGATGTCATGTGATGTAATGATGCCCTTTAAATTTCCTTTATTGTCTTCCACCGGCACATGATTGATATTGCGCCATGCCATGATACTGGATACCAACAACAAAGAGTCATTTGGGTGAACGGTGAGCAGGTCAGTCGACATTAATTCATCCACCGTCATAAAGGAAATATTCGATGCTTCAATGAATTCTTTGGTCACATCGTCCCAGGAGGAAACCGGCATATCGAATTTTTGATATTCGTGCATCAGCCGCGTGAGATAGTGCAATGCGCGGTTGGTGCCAAAATGTTTTTGCAGTGTTCTGAAATTCTTTATCTGCCATTGACTGCCAGTATGTGTTTTTACACGCCGTTCGATCACCGACAAATATTTCTGAATATCCTGTTCGTGCACACCTGCTTTTTGCAATCCGATATAAGAAAGGGGAATCAATTCTTCGAGGATCAATTGCTGTGCGGGTACCACTTTATTTTTCCAGTTGAAAACACTTTCCATTCCGGTGCGTGCTGCCTTATAAAAATTGCTTTTCATATCGCGGAAGCCAAAATGATCCGGTGGATTTTCATACGGATTGCCATGTATCAATCCGATCCAGAAAAGGGTATTTGCTATTTCGTCGGTTACACTGGGGCCTGCGGGCAGATAGCGGTTTTCGATGCGCAAATGGGGTTCCCCGTCCAGGATGCCATAACAGGGCCTGTTCCATCTGTATACGGTCCCGTTATGCAAACGCAGCGATTGTAGTTTCGGTATCTTTCCCTTGCGCGCAAGGTCCAGCGCTTTTTCTTTATCGTTCGTAGCGACGAGGATCTGATGGCGCGCAATATCTTCTTTAAAGATTTCGGTAACCGTGTTGCGCACCCAACGCGAAGCAAAAGTTACACGTGGTTTGCGCTCGCGTATGGCATAATGACTCTGCCGCGTATCAATACTTTGTTGGAATAAGGCAATGCGTGTTTCACTCCATAATTCTTTACCCATCAGCAATGGCGAATTTGTTGCCGCGGCGAGAACAGGTGCCGAGATGATAAGTGCCCAATTATACGCACGGGCAAAATCATACGGATCCACCTGCAGATGTACCTGAAAACTGGTATTACATGCTTCCAGCATCACCGTATTGTTGCGCAGCGAAATATCATCTACGCCGCGCAGGAAAATGCGAAAATCATCACCGCGTAATTTGCGCAGCATCTCATTCATGAAATGATAGCGCGGTAAAGGTGTGAGATAATCCAGATTGATATGGGCGTTGCGAATCGTCGGTAAGATACCGGTGATCAGCAAATGTGCATCATTTTGTTCTGCAATACCGGAGGCGAGTTCCATTTTGCGCTGCAGCATGCGATGCATGGTGGAGAAGCATGTGTCACGCAGATCTATGGGATCCAGATTGATCTCCATATTATACACGGCAAGTTCGGTAGTGAATCCCGGTTCTGTGATCTGTCCCAATATACGTTGTGCATTATTGCCCGGATCGTATTCATTGTTCAGTACACATATTTCCTGTTCTGCTCCAATGCGTGTATGCGCATTCGGTATCATGCGTTCCTGGATCATATAATCCAGCGCAGCAACATCATCTAAGAGCTTGCTGATGAATTTTAATCTCTGCCTGTTCGTTCCTTTTAAACTACTCTGCTCGCCCATGCGTCCGAAAAATACTACCTTTACAAAGGTATAAAAATGACTTAGCTCACAACCCCGGAAAGGGTAAGGAAGATGACCACCGAAGCTATACAAATAGACGCCGAATGGAAAGCGGTTTTATCGGCTGAATTTCGCAAAGCATATTTTCAAAATATCAGGTATTTCCTCAAAAGGGAAAAGGAGGCAGGCAAGATCATATATCCTCCCGGCGGTCTTATTTTTCATGCCTTTAACCGGACACCGTTTTCCGCGGTACGTGTCGTTATCCTTGGTCAGGATCCTTATCATGGCCCGGGCCAGGCACAGGGTTTGTGTTTTTCTGTGCCGGAAGGGATATCTATCCCGCCTTCTCTCGTCAATATTTACAAGGAATTGAACAGCGACGTTGGTAAGGCGATACCCACAAGCGGAAATCTCGAACACTGGGCCGATCAGGGGGTTTTTCTGCTCAACGCGATCCTTACCGTTGAAAAAGACAAACCGGCGAGCCATCAACATATCGGCTGGCAATATTTTACGGATGCTGCGATAGAAGCTTTAAGCAGAGAAAGAGAACATTTGGTGTTCATGTTGTGGGGTTCCTTTGCACAGCAAAAGGCACAACTGATCGATGCGCAAAAACATTGCATCCTCCGTGCCCCGCACCCATCGCCTTTGTCGGCACATCGCGGATTTCTGGGCTGTACACATTTTTCCCTTGCGAACACTTATTTGCAAAAGCATGGCATGCAACCGATAGGTTGGTAGTGGACAATGTACCACACAGATAGGCACAACTTGATGTTAGTGTTTGCACTTGCTCATAAATTTGGAATAATTTTGTTGACATACATGGGGCGTTCACGGCGTTGCTTATTATACTTCTTCTTGCTTGGCAGCACATCATTATTTGGTCAGGTGCATTTGGATTCTCTGTATCAAAAACTTGCGTCAGAAAAGGATAAGAGCAAGGTGGCCGACGCATATATCGAATACGGGTTTAAGATATATGACGCTGAGCCCGACTCAGCCATTCAGCTGGCACAAAAAGCCTATAACCTCAGTGTTGAAACAAAGAATAATGATCAATGTTTGCTGGCATGTGAACTACTCGGATTGGCAAATCAGCAGAAAGGAGCCTGGCAACTTGCGCTCGATCATTTTTTTACTGGTTTATCCTGCGTGGAAAAAGGGCAGCAAAAACCCGAAGTGGCAAGAACCTACCACAATATTGCTGTTTCTTACCGCAACCTGAAAAATAACGATACTGCTTTGCTCTATGAAGAACAGGCGGCATCCATTTTGGAAAGATCGAATGATTATTTTTCTCTTGGTTCGGTTTATTATACGATGGGCAATATCTACCGCGACAAGAAAGATATTGCACAGGCAGAACAATTTTTCTTAAAAGCATTGGATGCTTACGGCCGTGCGGCTGCTTCCGGTAAGCGCGAACAACTCAGTGCATATGCCAACACTTACAATGCATACGGGAATTTGCTACAATCAGCCGGCCGATTACCTGAAGCCATCGATCAACATAAGAAAGCAATTACGCTGCATGCCAATGCAGGAAATGTGTATGAAGCAGGTATTGCTTACGAGAATTTAGGTAATGACCATATGTTGCAAAAGGAGTCCGGACTGGCATATATGGATTATGAGAATGCGAAACGCATGATGTTCCTGGCCGGCCGTGCACTTGATCTCGGGTATGAATTTCTCAAGATGGGTGAGGCTTCCAATGCTGCAGGTAACTATCGCAGGGCACTGGAAAAGCTGGATTCAGCACTCGTCCTGTTTCGTGCAACACAGGCACATAGTTACCGCAGAGATACATATGCCGCGCTTACCGATGCATACAATGGATTGCATAAAACGGAAGAAGCATTCGCTACCTATAAAAGTTTTGTTGCCTTGCGCGATAGCTTGAGCAATGCTTCCATGATAGAAGAAATAGCCAGCTTAAAAAATGAATTGAATACACTGGCCGCCCAAAAACGAACGCCGGTACCTATCGCAGATGACGAAAAGTCGAACAGGATGTTCAGCAGAAATGCCATGCTGGTTGCAAGCGGGGTCGCATTGATCCTTTTGCTTTGTGTTTTGTTTTTGATCAGAGGTAATGTCCGGTTAAAACAACAGAACAGAAATACGGAGGCGATAAACAGCATAGTAACGACGGCAGATTCGGATGTGATGGAAACATTGCAGAATATCAAGCTGATGTCAGCCATGGCCATCCTTCCGGAAAATAAAGATCAGTCGCAAAAGATCCTGCACTCTATTCGAAAACAAACCGGTGACGCGATCGATACCTTGCAGGATGCGCTATGGGCGAGCGACCCGGTACATGATAACCTGCATTATTTTCTGGAGCGCATGGAATCCTATTTTACGGATGCCTGTACTGCCCATTCGGTGCAGGGTGAATTCCGGAACGAGGTGAAACGCGCCTTGCCATTGCATATGCTGCAGCTGAAAGGACTGCTCACGGTTTTCAAAGAATCGGTGGATAATGCATTCAAACATGCGCAGGCAAAAAAGATCATCGTGAAAATGTATACCTCGGGAAAATATGTCTACATGAGCGTGACCGACGATGGCATCGGATTTCAGGAAAAACAGGTGGTGCATCGAGGTATCACTAAAATGGAAGCCACCTTGCGCCCTTTAGGTGGAGATCTGCAGATAAATGCCGTTCCACAAGTGGGCACAGAGGTCAATTTCCGCATACCTTACCGGTAACAAACGCTTAATTCTCGCTTTAACCCCTGTAAATGTGCATTTAGGCGTGTATATCGGGCTTTTGCCTTGATATTTCTATTTGATTTTCTACCTAATTCGCTTATTTTTAATAAGTCATTGGCATGCCCCTCATGTCTTGAAACCCAAAATCCAATTATTATGCGCACACGAGGGTGGCTCATTTGCATTCTGCTGGTATGTGCACAGGCCGTAGAGTTATATGGCCAGGCTACGGAAGCATGGTATATCCGCCGCACACCTCCGGAACCGTGGACCTGGTGTCCTGTACTCAATACCAACATTACCGAAATGGATAATGTATTCGGTATCGGTGGTTGGAACTCCGGGTATTTTACTACCGTTGTTGTTGCTGATGCCTTTGGCCCCGATTCGAAATTCGTGTTTCTGGAAGGTGGTGATAATCATGCTATTGACCTGAAGGATTTCCTTGTGGCCAATATTACCACCATAGAGAATTGGGTGTATAACGGTGGCTGTTTGTTTCTGAATGCAGCACCCAATGAGGGCGCCGATATCAATTTTGGTTTTGATGGCACCACGCTCGACTATACGCCTCCATACTATGATGGCGCGGTGGTCGCTACGGATCCTACACATCCGATATTTATTGGTCCGTACACACCCGTTGGAACATCCTGGACGGGGAATTATTTCTGTCATGCCAAGGTGACCGGTACCTGTCTCACCATGTTGATAGATGATGGAGCACATATCTATAATATTGCCTGCGAGAAACACTGGGGTGCCGGTACCGTCATTTTTGGAGGTATGACCGTTACCGGATGGCAGTCGCCTTTTACCCAGGCGCGCAATCTGCGGCAGAATATCCTGTCCTATCTGTATAATTATGAAGGTGTAATAGCAGGTGCTTTTACTTATCCGGATTCCCTGTATTGCACAGATGGTATCGATCCCATGCCCATATTTGATCCCGGTGCCGATACAGGAACCTTCACTGCGTCACCGGCCGGTTTGGATATCGATCCGGAAACCGGACAGATAGATCTGAGCGGTAGTTTGCCCGGAACCTATACCATATCCAACGGTGCAATTATTGATTGCACGCCCGGCTTGTTCGTAATGACCATAGCCGCAGCTCCCAAAGCCAACTTTGTATATCCCGCATTGAATTTCTGTACTAATGACCCGGACCCTTCGCCCGGATTTATCCTGGGCGCTACACCTGGAACATTTACAGCCACACCTGCGGGTATGGTCATCAATCCGGCAACAGGGACCATAGATCTGAGTGCGAGTACACCCGGCGTGTATAGCGTCACCAATACGGTGACAACTCCGGATTGCGGTTCGGATACGCATACGGTAACGGTCACTATAAAGGCGGCATACGATATTGTCATCAATGCCAATATATGCAGCGATGAGACCTATACTTTACCGGATGGAACGGTGGTAGCAACTACCGGAACTTACGTAAATAATTTTACAACTGTTGGCGGTTGCGACTCCGTTATGACAACAAATCTTGTTGTGCATGCAGCGTATGCAACAACGCTGAACGTGGAAATATGCGATGGTGAAACTTATGTGTTGCCCGATGGAACTATAGCAGGAGTGAGCGGAACCTATGTGCAGAATTTTCCAACTGCTTTTGGTTGCGATTCTGTGATCACCACAAATCTCACCGTACATCCGGTTTATAATTATACCGTTAATACCAGCATCTGCAATGGCGATGCATATACTTTACCCGATGGAACAACGGCAACAACAACCGGTATTTATGTTACACCCTTACTTACCGGTGCAGGTTGCGATTCCGTCATTACCACAAATCTTCTCGTCTTCCCGACATATGCAGTTCCTGTCAATGCAAGTATTTGTTCCGGTGAGCTGTATACATTACCGGATGGAACAACAACAGGTCTCGCCGGCACGTATATTACCAACTTGCTGACCATCCATGATTGTGATTCTATCATCACTACCACACTCACCGTTGATCCGGTATATAATATTGCCATGAGTCCGGAGATATGTGAAGGCGAAACGTTCATTCTACCCGACGGCAACGTGGTAAGTGCGACAGGTACTTATGTAACTGCTTATACCACGGTAGATGGTTGTGATTCATTGATCACAACAAACCTGACCGTACATCCGAATCCCGATATTATTTTCAGCGCAGATGATGTGGTTTGTATGGAAGATGGTTTGCTGTTACTGAATGCATATCCGGCCGGCGGAACCTATAGTGGTACAGGGATCAGCGGATCGAATTTTGATCCTGCCCTTGCCGGCATCGGCGGACCTTACGATATACAATATGCATATACGGATATATATGGTTGCAGCGCTAGTTCAGATGTTTTCATTTCGGTAGATCAAAACTTTGCTGATGCCTGGGGAGATACTACTATTTACGCCGGAGAACCTGCTGTATTACATGGAAATGCCGGTGGTGATTATACCTGGAGTCCGCCGACACAGGTAGTATGTACCTGGTGCCCTACCACGAATGCATATCCGGATACGGATATCATATATACGCTTACCTCCGTTAATGATAACGGCTGTGTTGCAAGCGATTTTGTAACAGTCATCGTTTTACCGAATCCGGGAAACTCCGTATTTATTCCCAACAGCTTCACGCCCAATGGTGATAATGCGAATGATTTCTTTTTTGCATACGGATATAATCTTGTGGAGATACGTTCCATGTCGATATACGACCGGTGGGGCGAATTGATCTTCTACAAAGAGCACATGCCGGTGGGTAGCGATACAGAAGGTTGGGATGGATATTTCAATAGTGAACCCGTGAATGAAGGCGTTTACGCTTATATCATAGAGATCACTTTTACGAATGATGTCACTACAATGTATAAGGGAAATATTACAGTGATCAGATAGCACAAATCACTGTTTGACATAAAGCATTATGCCCCTCCATAAAATGATATTCGGCTATTACTGATTTCATCATCTTTTTTACATAAAAAGTTGTTTTTCTCAAATTATTAGAATACATTTGAAATAAGTGTAGTATTACATTGAACTCCACAGGCAAATAACGGTCTGATTAGCGTTAGATCTGAAGTACAACCTTAGTTTTATTTTTTAGAATGGTCCTTGGTAAAGGTTTGTCCTACAGGGTCATTTCTTTCAAGGCAAATACACAGGAATTGGTCAAGGCAAAAAGTGTATCCGCATGCGGATAAATTATGTATTGATTTTTTCACTTTAAAGGTATACTTATGAAAAAGATTTCTACCTACTGTGTATCATTTCTGTTCGGACTGGTCAGTATGATACCGATATCTGCCCAAAATGGCGCAGATATTCTGCTTGGTTCCGGTCCATGTGAAACATTGATCCCATTGATTTGTGCTTCCGGTGTTGAACATCCGGCGTACGCCGTGGATGATGATC
>JAWKLB010000024.1:0-52333 GCA_041392955.1 Chitinophagales bacterium
AGGTCCTGTCCCCATAACATAAATTCTATGGCATGGTAACCTGTGCTGATATTTTCTTCACCACCGTGTTCATTCAAAGAAATGAGCAGATCTTTTGTGATCTCGGGATAATCTTTGCGATTGTTGATGATCCCTGCATCGGGAGCACCATCTACATAATCCACGTACACTTCATCCAGAGGCCAGGCATTCAGCAGTCCTTCAACACCCTGTGCACCATTGTCGATGGGACCATCATAAAAGCGATA
The DNA here is from genome assembly GCA_041392955.1 of Chitinophagales bacterium. Lineage (GTDB taxonomy): Bacteria > Bacteroidota > Bacteroidia > Chitinophagales > BACL12 > UBA7236. The sequence goes on from JAWKLB010000024.1 coordinate 249, forward strand.
GGCTTCCGCATAATTATACGGCACCCTTGCAGCGCGCCATGCCTCCCGGGCACGATCCAGCGTAAGTTGGGAAGGATTTTCCAAAAAGCTATCTACCGCTTGTCCTAATGTGAGCGCGCTGTTATATGCCGATTCATAGGTGAAATACACTATTTCTGAGTATCCATGGACAACTATTTGTTTTTCGGCCTCGGATTTTTCCTTATCCGGTTTGTTGCCGGAACATGCCTGCAGGAGCAGTAAAACGGGTATAAGTACCTGATAATAAGGAACTTTGAATGCAGGCATTGTTTATATTCAGTCTAAATAAGCTGCAAATGTAGGTGGCAAAGGTCAGAATTTCAATACCATAAATCAGGTATTGGGGCCTCAGCCGCCGTTGCGGAATATCCAGTTCTGCATTTTGCTTACATCGTAGAAATGCTGCGGTTTGTTTTTGATATTGATATCCACCGAGCGCAGATAGGACCAGGATTCAATTTTCTTAGGGAGATCAATGGCATATTCTCCTTTGCGGAAGGGTATATCATTGCAAATGCAGTATTTACAACCACTATTGTTGCGGATATCATATCCTGTATAGAGAATGACCATTTTGCGCAATTCGAGGAGTTTTGGATTTACCGTATCCGTTTTGCGGAATAATTCAATGCGATAGTCGTAACCCATCGGGTCGTACATCCGCAAAATCCAGCAACTGTCCTTGAATGAGTAGTCTATTTTGCTAAAGGCATAAAATTCATCGTCGGTGATAGAATCAGAAACATATACATCTGTCACATTTGCAATGAGGGTTTCGGAAGTGAGATCCCTCCCCTGCACATCCACCAGCGTGAATCTGAATTCGCAATAGGCGGTAGTATCCTGTGCTTGTACAAAGCACGGCAATAGTAAGAGGAGTATAATGTGTGTGCGCATATACGGTGTTTTATTACAGTTGGGATGCACCGTTCACATGCTAAAAATAGTACTTATTCCTTTTTTAAGGCTTCGTCAAATGTGCATAACTGCCAGCACAACCCATGATCGACACAAAAAAGCCGGCATGGAGTGCATGCCGGCTTACCGTATTGCAATGTCTTTACAATTTAATGAAGTGTCCGGCGTAGGCAGTATCCTCACCAAAAACTTTAATGATATATGTACCTGCAGGGAGGTCCTGAACGGAGATGCTGTTATCCAAAGCATGGAGTGCAATAGCTTTTACCTGATTCCCGGCAGCATCGAATATCGCTGCATGGTCTAACAGGATCTTTGCATCCACATGGAGCACATCTGATACAGGTACCGGATAGATATTGCACAAAGCCGGTGTGATCTGGTCCACACCAAGATATTCGATATTAAAATCTGCCAGATATCTCGGCATCAACTGGTATCCTTCCGTATATGGTGAGGAAGCATCAAATTGCGTTCCCAATCCACGCACAATAAAAGTCAGTGGTGCGGGACCACCGGGAAATACTTCGCTGAATGCCATGGTGGACAATTCGGTATTGTCGTCAATGCGAATCTGCGTGATATTCCCTACACCATCCATAATATCTACATTAAAAGATGAGCCATCTCCAAGCCACTGGGAAGGATCATGCACATGTGAACCGGTAAAGTCAAATTCTATCAGGTCAGATTCAGCAGGTTCTCCAAGTGCTGTTGTTGCCGTTGGTGTTTTAAGTGGATTTGCAGCTGAGACGAATTCTATGGTATCGGGCTCAATTTCGGTAAGTCCGTTGAATTGGGTAATAGTACCGGTCACTTTAACCTTGTCGCCTTCAGCAACGGTATATCCGAATGTATCCGTAAAACTGAAAACGGAGATTCCATCCGTAGGATCTATCAGCGTGAACTGCAAACCACCGGTGCGCAGGTTGATACCATACACCACGCCTTCCAATTGGACCACTTCACCTACATGTGTGCACACACCATCTGCATCTATACCGGTAACATCCTCAATATCCACCAGCGGTACTACACCTGGATCATTATCCTGAATAATTAAAGAATATTGATTGGGCAAGCCGGTAACACAAGTTCCGGATACACCTGTTATTTGCAAAATGAGTGTTTCATCCGCTTCGATAAGTGCATCATCCACGATCGGAATATCGATGTTAATGGAAAGCGGGCCACCATCTGTAAAACTATAAGTAGCCGGAAGTGTAAGCGTATAATCTGAACCATCGGCAGTGGAAGCGAGGGAAGCATTTACGGTCACATCGCAATCTGCCGTTTGGGAGATGATCAATTCAGTTGTTTCTGTTCCAACGGATTCGTCAACCAGTTCGCCGGGCGACAAAAAGGAAACCACCGGAAGTACCACACCGCCTACCGGGGTAATGGAAATATCATCCAAGGCAAATTCATCTCTGTTACCGGCACCCGAAACATCATCACCCCACCACTCGAAGTAAAAAACATCTCCATCATTGATGCTTAGGCCTGTAAGTGTGAAGGACTGATTTGTAACATATGGTGTAAAATCACCCGCCTCCGGTGACACATAATCCAGGTCTGTGACATTGGTATAGGTCACATCATCATAACTATATGCGAAATTGAAGCTGTTGCTTCTGCCCTGATCATTCAACACATAAATTGTGTAAGCAAGATCTATCTCGCTGATCGCTTCACCTGTATTATTTTGCAATTTCAAGACAAAATAACCGGGTGTGAAATCATCAGCGGTGGGTTGTACCATAAGACCCTGGTTACCGGCAATGTCCACACCATAAATACCACCGGTAGTGACAAGACCCATCGTTGATCCGCGGGCAAAGTCGCCGGTTGTGGAGGTACCACCAAAGGTCACTTCACCATCACTGAAGCCGCGTGCCACCCATTCGTTGGAATTCAGGGTGCCACCACCGCCTCCGGGCTGGAAGCCCGCTCCGGTATACCCACTAAAATCAATAGTAACGGGGCTTCCAATGGTTGGAATAGAAAGTTGTGCGGAAGCGGAATATGCAACCGGCAAAAGGGCAAAAAACAAGTACCAATTTTTCATAATTAGCTGTTAGGTGAATGAATGAACCAAAAGTAAGAAGTATTTATTGAGTTGTATGAACGAATTGTAAGGAAAGCGTATAGTTTTCGTGCACATAAATGTGGATTGGCGGTTAATTCCTGCGTTAAAAATTTGCAATTCTGCGAGATAACCTGAAATTTTGAAACATTAAGTGCAACGCATGATCAAAAACAAAGTAACACCGGATGCAGGCCATTTATTATTGAGTGAACCATTCATGCTGGACCCCAACTTTAAACGAACGGTGGTTATGTTGTGCGAACATGCGGAAACAGACGGCACGGTCGGCTTTATTCTCAATCGTCCCCTGCATATTAAAGTATGTGATGCACTTTTGGATTTTGATGCAGTGGAGAATGAATTGTTTTACGGAGGCCCGGTTGCACAAGATACATTGCACTATCTGCATCGCCGCGGCGACCTGATCGAAGACAGCATGCATATCATTGACGGCGTGTATTGGGGTGGTAATTTTGAGCAGATCAGCGGTTTGCTGCGCGACGGACAGATGGATCAAAAAGATATCAAATTCTTTTTGGGATACAGCGGCTGGAGTCCGGGCCAATTGATCGACGAGATGACCGAAAATGCCTGGATCGTTACCCCGGCTTCCAGCAAGTATATTTTCGATACGCTGGACAAAGAATTATGGAAACGCGTATTGAACGATCTGGGTGGAGAATATGGTCAGTTGGTACATTACCCGGAAGATCCGCAATTGAATTGATCTACTGAATACGCACCAGATCTCCTTCGGCAATGCCAACTACAACATCGCCGCTTACCGGCTTTATCGCATGCATGCCGGTAAATCCTCCGAATGCCGGCAGCAATCCCAAGTGTTGTGTAAAATAAAAACAGGGCAAACGCAGACTTTGCTTTGCTTTTCCGGAAAGTCGTATGCAGGGATGTACATGTCCGCATAATTGATATGTACCATCTGCATGTTCACCGGCGTCATGGCGCAAAAGTATATTTCCCCTGCGCTGCGATTCTTCTGCGATCTGTATATCTGCAAATACGTACCAATCCATGTCCAGCACATCGTGATTACCAATGATCAGGGTACATCGGATATTGCTGTTCTTTTTACGCCATGCCATGAATGCATGCATACCTTCATTCACATCGCTGTGGAACATGTCGCCGAGAAAAATGATCTCTTGCGCTGCATATTTCGACACTATGTGATCCAGGCGTTTCAGATCACTATCCAAAATGCCGCCGGGGATGGCGATACCGTTTTTGCGAAAATGTTGCTCCTTGGAGAAATGCGCATCAGCGATCAAAAGGGCAGATTCCGAGCTCCAGTACATGGCATGCTCGGGCAACAGGATAAAGGAAGTATCTGCGAGCGTGATCTCCATGCACAAATATAGATCAGTGATGCTCTGCCAGCATATTTTTAATGCGATCGCTCAATCGCTCGGAGGTAAGCCTGTCGCGCAGGCTGTCGACCACAATAGGAAATGCAAAAGGACTGAATTTTTCCGTGTAGCGAATGATGACCTTACTGTTACCTATGCGCAGGAGGGCACCCCGCATGCGGGCATTTTCCATCTGTCCGTACAAGATCTCGTCATACGATTGCCGCAACAATACATTAGATGGATCATATTCTCTCAACACCTTGAACAATAATGCAGAAGAGGATTGCAAATGTCTGCTGCGTTTCAACTCGCCGGGATATCCGGGAAAGATCATGCCGCTGATGATGGATATATCTCTGAATTTGCGCATGGCCATTTCTGTTGCATTCAGCGAATTGAACAGGTCATTTTCCATGTTGCGCAGATCGAAGAGTGCACGCACGATCTCTACCGTTAAGTTCACTTCCTGATTGCACAAAAGTTCAAATCCATAATCATTCATAGCAACAGAAATGCTCATTGGTTGTGTTCTGCTTAATCTATAGGCGGTAAGTGAAGCCATGACCTCATGCACCACCCTGCCCTCGAAGGGATAGAAGAAAATATGCGTTCCTTCCTCATCCGTACAAAGCTCCACCAATAACTCATCTGTGCGCGGGATAACAGAACGCTCGCGTTGCAGATCGAGCAGTGGCACCAACAATGTATATTCCGGCCCTTCGGTGGTATGCGTCGCAGCCCTTTCGAGTTGCATGCGCATGCGCTCGGCCATATACGATGACAGAGGCATACGTCCACCCATATACGATGCGGTTATTGCTTTTTGTTCATTTGTCTTGCGCACATATGCCGTCATTTCTTTCAGCATAAGGAATTCAAGACAATTTCCGGCGAACCAGAAAACATCGCCCTGCTTCAGCGATGCGATAAAATATTCTTCAATGGTGCCCAGTGTACCGCCTTTTAAATAGGCAACACGAACTACGGGATCACTTACGATGGTACCGATGGACAACCTGTGTTTGCGTGCAGCCAATTTGTTCACGATATGATATCGCTCACCTACCTTTCCCACCCTGGAAAAATCATCGTACGCCTGAAATGCAGTGCCGCCTTTGGTGATCAGCAATAACAAGGTATCCCATTCTTCTTTTTGCAAAGCGTGAAAGGCATGTGTTCCGGTCACCTCTGCAAAAGTTTCTGCCGCATGAAAACCGCTGCCCACGGAAAGTGTGACCAGATATTGCATCAGCACATCAAAACACAATACCAAAGGCTCGCGCTTTTCTATTTTATCCAAGGCCAATGCTTCTTTAATTGCTGCGATCTCTACGAGCTCCAGGGCATGCGTCGGGATGAACCATATTCTGGAAACGGCACCCGGACTATGCCCGCTTCTTCCCGCCCGTTGTGTAAATCGCGCGACACCCTTTGGCGATCCTATTTGTATAACAGCATCGACAGGACGAAAATCCACACCCAGATCAAGACTCGATGTACAGATAACCGCTTTCAATGTTCCCGCATGTAAATTTTCTTCTACCCAATCGCGCACCTCACCCGATAAACTGCCATGGTGCATCGCCAGTACGCCCGCAAGAGATTCATCATATTGCAAAATCTGATGATACCAGATCTCTGCCATGGCGCGTGTGTTCGTGAATATCAATGTGGTTTGCGCCTGATGCACGATGCGCACGATTTCCGGTAATAATCTCAAACCGATATGCCCCGACCAGGGAAGCACTTCGATACTCGGAGGCAACACGGTGTGCACCTCTATCTTTTTTTTATGCTCCGCACGGATAATGGTACTTTTCTTCGCCGCATGTTGCGGGCCGAGTAAAACTTCCATTGCTTCCACCAGGTTGCCGATCGTTGCGCTTATTCCCCATATACGTATATTTTTTTTCTCCTTTTCCGCAATGGAGCGAATATGTGCGATGGCCAGCTCGGTTTGCACACCTCTTTTACTTCCCAGCAGTTCATGCCATTCATCCACTACGATACATTCCACATCCGCAAACAATGCAGCGTGCGCTGTATCACAAAACAAAACATGTAAACTTTCCGGCGTGATGACCAGACATTCAGGCATTTGCTTTTTTTGTCTTTGCTTTACTGACGCCGGCACATCACCCGTGCGCAATGCTACTTTCCATTCGAGCCCAAGCAGATCACAAGCTTCCTGCAGTGCTCGTGCGATATCCTTTGCCAGGGCACGCAACGGAGTTATCCATATAACTCGCAAGGAACCCGCAGATGTATTGCCATGTAGCGCTAATTGATTACATATGACCGGCAACCACATGGCGTAAGTTTTTCCGCTGCCGGTAGGCGCATTCAACAATCCATTATATCCCTCCGCATAGGCCTCGGCATGCGCCCGCTGAAAGTCGTATTGCTCCCAGGCTTTGAGGGTATACCAGGATCCTATGATGCGTTGATACGTATCCACAATAGTAAGATCAGAAAGATAACATGCACTTCAGAAACGGATCTGCAATTGCTCACCTACGGCTTTGCATTTGATGAGCCATTTATTATAGGCATCTTCACCTAAGGAGCGCATGAATTCCGTATTGCCGATATAATTCCTGCCGATATTAAAATAAGCATTCTGGATCTTCCATTTGGGGAAAGCAATACCCAGATCATTCAATCGAATGAGTATGCGACTCATGATATCGAAGATATGCAGATCGTCCACGTGATAATTCAATTGTTCGGTCAAATGTATGAGTCGCATGGCGGCGGCGAATCCGATATCTTCTTTATCGAGCGGGACTTTCCATGACAGGGAAATATCTGCCAGCTGATCCAGCGTATTCCGGTTGGGTTGAGGTGATGACAGCTCGCGCTTCAGCAAAACATTCACCACTGTAAATAAATTGCGCTCCAGGATCGCCGGCACTTTTCTATATTGCCTTTTGAGCGCCTGCATCATACTAAATGTGCGGGCATAGATCTGTTCATATTCTTTTTCTGCGTCATGCAAACTTTCTGACATGATGAATTGCATCAGCGATTCCTGTTCATCCTCAAATACATCCGTAAAAGAGAACGCCGAATCCGGAAATGCCTTATCAATTATAGAAAACACCTCTTGCAATGCATCGCGCCGGAAAGCATCCCGGGCCGAAAGAAACATCTCCTCAAATACATCTTCATCCATCTCAGAAGCATAACCGCCAACCATATGTAATCCACCCAGGTAGCAGAGTGCATAATCAAAATGCTGTTCCGCAAAGGTGAATTTGGAGACCAAAGTGAATCTGCCTGCCGCCAAGATGAGATTGCCCGCACGCAGCTTTTCGAAAAAGGTGCTTTCAACAGTATAATTATATACACTGAACGATCCGGGAACATCATTGAATAAACTGAGAATGGCATGATGTATACCAACCTTTGTCAGCGTTAGCCGCTGCGGTTTGATCTCGCGTAAATACAGATTCGCTCCGTTGCCAATTTTCTCGATATTGGAGGGGGCCTCTGATAAAATCGCAGCAAAAGGTTCACCCATATCCACATGCAATTCATTTTCTGCTATCTGTATCACCCGATCGGCATATTGTAATATTTGCCTTGTTTCTATTCTGCTGATCTCATCAAAAAACCAGCCACAACTGGTGAACATGAGCAAGGCATGTCTTTGCATTTCCAGAAGACGAATAATATGTATTTGTGTCGCCGCATCGGGTACCGTTGAAAATTGTTCCGCAAAAAAAGAACGTATGGTATTATCGGTGCGATCCAAAACAACAGAGATATACGCATTGCGCACATGCCAGGGATCCGGTGTATATGCCAGCATGGCTTTTTCGTACAATGTGGCCGTTTGATCGCGCAACCAATTCAATGCTTTGCGAAGTGGTGCGCGCCATTTTTGGTCATATCCGGCATGTGCTCCGTCGCTGCAACCACAATCGGAACGCCAGCGTTCAATACCATGCACGCAACTCCAGCTACTGTTCTCATGTATTTGCACTTCTGCGACTGCAGGATATTTTTCCAGATAGGTCGCATAATTCAACAATTCGATGTCCGGATCTGCAAGCAGGAATTGTATACAAGCGGCAAGCGCCATATCACCATGGTAATGATGATGTCCGAACGTTTCTCCGTCGGTTGCGATATGCACCAATCGCGACGGCATATTATTTTCCGGGAAGGCATGTAATAATGCATCTGCAAAAGCCTTTCCCGAATTCAGCAATCCGTTGAAGGCCACATCGCGGGAAATAGGACCGTTATAAAAAAAGAGGGTGATCTGCTTGCCGGAAGGCAGATGACAGATATAGGGAATGGAGAAATCCAGTTCGCTTTCATTGTTCAATTCTTTCCACGCAGCATCCGCCTGCAAACGTACTGCGGCTGCCTGTCTGGGAGCGAGAATGGTGAATTGGATATTTTGTTCCGCCAGCACTTCGAGCGTCGCCAGGTCCACGGCAGTCTCTGCCAGCCACATGCCTTCCGGTTTTCTGCCAAATCGCGAAATAAAGTCGGCAATGCCCCATTTCACCTGTGTTTCTTTATCTCTGGCGTTCGCCAGTGGCATGATCAGATGATTATATACCTGGGCTATGGCATTACCATGGCCACTTACCGCAGCACTTTGAGCGTCGGCTTCCAGTACTTTATGATAGGTAGCAGGGTCGTGCATTTCCATCCAGGAAAGCAGCGTGGGTCCGAAATTGAAGGAAATATGTGCATAGTTATTCACTATGCTGATGATCTTCTGCTCTTCATTCAGGATGCGTGAAGCGCCATTCGGGCCGTAACACTCAGCCGAAATACGCTCATTCCAATCATGATAAGGCGCCGCCGAAGCTTGTTTTGCCACATGTTCCAGCCAGGCATTCTCTCGCGGCGGCTGATAAAAATGCCCGTGCAAACAAATACACTTTTTCACTGCCGACAAATTTATGTATTCACTGCCTATTCAGGCATGATTTAAACGGCTATTTCTTTTTTCTGCACACCTTGCGCACGCAAGTACCTGCCTCTGATTTTTGCTAACTTGCAGCGCAATGCAGATCCGTGCCTTCTGTTTATGTCTGTTGAGTTGTTTCCTTGCCTGCGCAAATGCACAGGTTTCCTTTGATCATGCGGTGATCGAACCCGGAAATATTGGTTTATATATCACCAATGTGGGGACCATCGGTCGCCCGGATGTGCGCAATACGCCCACCGGCGACCCCAGCATGGAATATCCTTTGAATACCGGGATCGAGCATTTATTTGAGGGCGGGATATGGATCGGTGCTATTGTGGACGGACAATATCTGGTTTCCACTTCTGCAAAAGATGCTGCCAGCGGATATACAACAGGACTTGCCGGTTATGAATTTACCGCTGAGATCGGGAATGTGATCCAACAGCGCAGCACACTCGTTTCCAGTGATTATTTTTCTTTCGATGCCGTATCGCATAGCGACATGCTCATCGATTTCTCTGATAAAAATGTTGTAGTTCCCGGCACTGCGATCACCATTGCAGATCATGTGCAGCCTCTGCAGGCAAATGTACACCTGGAATCCTATGCATGGAATTATTCCTTTGCCGACTATTTCGTTATCCTGAATTATACCATCACCAATAATTCTACGAACACATGGGACTCTGTCTGGTGCGGACTATGGAGTGATATGGTGGTGCGCAATGTCAACGTAAGTACGGATTATGGTGCTGCGTTTTTCAGTCACGGCGGTTATGGGTTTCTGGATACTTTATATACTAATTATGCTTTTGATGTAGATGGGGATCCGGGGTTCACACAATCCTATGGCGCCATGCAATTTTTGGGTATTGAATGGCGCGATCAATTCATTCATCCGAACAACAATGCACAATTGATCGCAAATGGATATCCTGCCTGTGACGTGAACAGCAATTTCTGGATCTTCAATACAACGGCGACACCACCTTATAATGCACCTGCTAACGATGTAGAGCGCTATGATAAATTGCGTGCCGGATTAAATTATGGTGATCCCGATCTGGTCGACTTTTTGAAGGACCCGAGCACATCGGGTGGTATGACCAACCTGATCAGTGCTGGTCCCATGATTTCTGTTGCGCCGGGAGAAAGTTTTCACCTCGTTTTTGGGGTGGTGAGTGCAGGTCAAATAGATGTGGGTGGAGTGACCGGTGTAGAAAAAGACGTACCCGAAGCACAGGCCGAATTGCGCGATCATTTAGGATGGTCAAAAAGAACCTATCTCGGCGAAGACAAAAATGAAAACGGTATTCTGGACCCCGGTGAGGATCTGGATGATGATGATGTACTGGACAGATATATTTTACCGGAACCTCCGGCCACACCAAAATTCAAAGTACTTGTCGAAGATCAAAAAGTAACCTTATACTGGGATGATCGCGCTGAATATTCCATTGATCCGATTTCTGAAAAAATGGATTTTGAAGGTTACCGATTGTACCGCACGCAGGTTGGTGATGATTTTGATCTCAACATGATCGGTGATGCGCAGGTTATCGCGCAATGGGATGAACCGGGAAATGCCATAGGGTATAACAATGGGTTTGGAAGTATAGCATTGCCGACACCACTGATCATAGATGAAGACACCTTTTATTATAGTTACACTTTGGATAATGTGTTGAACGGATGGCAATATTTGCTGATCCTGACAGCCTTTGATACAGGTGATCTGGAATTGCACATCGAAAGTCTCGAATCTTCTTATACCGAAAATGCCATTCGCATTTTTCCGGGGACAGGTCCTACGCCCGCGACCGCGCAAAGTGGTGATATCGGCGTATATCCCAACCCATATCGTTTACATGCCGCCTGGGATGGCAATACACAATCCACCCGGAAGATCATTTTCTCGCATTTGCCGGCAGATTGTGTCATCACCATTTACACACAGAGCGGCGATGTGGTGGCATCACTGGATCATCAGGCAGATTCCTATTCCGGTTCCGACAGCGAGTGGTTCAGCACTTATGCCGGCGTTGCTGACGACAGGGTATTTTCAGGTGGAGAACATGCCTGGGATCTGTTGAGTACATCCGGACAAAGTATCACACAGGGAATTTATTTATTTACCGTAGAAGATAAGCAAACCGGTTACATCAAGCATGGCCGGTTTGTGATCTTGAATTGAACCTTGTATGACCGGTATTACATCTTACCCAAAAGAAAAGATCCGCATTTTATTGTTGGAAAATATTGCAGAAGATGCGGTCAAACAATTCGAACGATCCGGTTACACACAAATAGAGCGATGGAATAAATCCCCTGCTGAAAAAGACCTGCTGAAAGCCATCAGGCAGGTACATCTGCTGGGTATTCGTTCCAAAACACAGATCACCGAACAGGTGTTGCGCTCTGCAAAGCAATTGCTCGCCCTGGGATGTTATTGTATAGGCACCAATCAGGTGGACCTCCGCAGTGCCGGTTTAATGGGTATACCGGTATTTAATTCACCCTTTCCCAATACGCGTTCCGTTGCCGAATTGGTCATTGCTGCATCTATATTGTTGTTGCGCCGTGTCCCGGAAAAAAACACGGCTGCACATGCCGGTATTTGGATGAAAAAGGCAGAGCATAGTTTCGAACTGCGCGGTAAAACACTCGGCATCATCGGGTATGGCAATATTGGTATGCAGGTTTCTGTGCTGGCAGAAGCATTAGGTATGCGTGTTTTGTATTACGATATTGAAACAAAATTACCCATGGGTAATGCCAGGCAGATACATACCTTGCGGTCTTTGCTCGGACAGGCCGATGTTATCACCTTGCATGTTCCGGGCGATGCCTCCACGGAGCAGTTACTCGATAAAACAACCATTGCGCAAATGAAAAAAGGCGCTGTTGTGATCAATTATGCACGGGGTAAAGTGGTAGATCACGAAGCACTTGCCAAAGCACTCCGATCCGGAAAATTAGGAGGTGCCGCCATTGATGTATTTCCGGTAGAACCATTTTCCAATGGAGATACTTTTCAATCTGTTTTGCAAAATATACCCAACGTACTGCTGACCCCGCATATTGGCGGATCTACCGAAGAGGCACAAAAAAATATCAGTGATGATGTCACCAATAAACTGATCCAATTTTTAGAGTATGGTATCAGTTCCGGTTCACACAGTGTCCCGGCTTTACATCTGCCCCCACAAAAAAACAGGCATCGTATTTTACACATACATCAAAATGTGCCCGGTGTATTATCCGAGATAACCCATAAACTGGCTGCCGAAAAGATCAACATTTCGGGACAGTTTTTAAATACCAATAATTTGATAGGATATGTGGTAATTGATGTGGACAAAAACGCCTCCGCTACGGCCTTGCGTTCCCTGAAAACAGTGAAAAACACGATAAAAACGCGCCTTTTATATTAATTTTTTAAATATTTCCCGGAATAGTTTGTTTTACAGCGCCGTTAGCTTATTTTAGATGCAAACTAATCTATTATTCAATGAAAAAATTTACACACATTATGTTACTGGCCATCGGTATGTTGGCTGTAACATCCGCGAAAGCACTCGACCTTTGTTTTGTTGACTGGTGGGGTTACACCTATAATGTAACCGCAACGAAAACTGCTCCTGATTACTGGACCATTACCGGTAATTGCGACATTGGTGCCGGTTACTACTGGTCTGTTGATGGTTATCTGGACAGGGCTTCTGCTACTATGCAGATCGGCGTTACCAACACGGAACCCGATGGTTGTACCACTTACTCTGATGGTTTCACCATTTTCGTACATGGACTTGGCGGTGGTTTCATGCATGCTACTTGGGAAAGCTATTGCTTTGGTGGCGTTCTGAATACCGGCGACGTACAACTCACCTGGAGTTACGGTGCATGTCCGATGCGTATGGACGGAACATTCACACCTGCAGGACCCGGTTACACCAATCCGGAAAGTAAAGATGTGATCTCTAATTTCGTTTCTAACGGAGGCAGCATTTTAGACATACTGGATGAAGCTACATTGAACGTGGCAAACAATGGTGATAACTTCACTATTACGTACAGTTTAGTTGATGCTTCACAAAATGTTAGCGTTGAGATCTACAATCATGTTGGACAACTGATCGCAACATTGGTTGATCAAAATGCAACCGAAGGCTTCTACAGCATTAGCTGGGATGGCAAAACCCTGCAAGGCGATGCTGCAGCTAATGGAATGTATTTTGCAGTTTTGAAAACGAACGGCGAATCCATTAGCAAAAAATTCGTGAAGTAAATTGTTCCATAAAGTTGTTAAAGCAGCCTTCGGGCTGCTTTTTTTATGCACCGGAAGCTGCAAAACATCCATTCCTTACCCGTACTAAATGAGCGGATCAACCGATCCATGCAGCAGAAAAACGCGGAAAGGCATATCCGGTAAAGCTTTGGCAGAATACCGGAAATCACATGCGCGCTTTCTGCAAACAACAGCAGCCTGTAGAATTTCCAATCACCTATCACATGTTTGCATAGATTGGGTAGATTAGAAATCTAAACTCATACTTATGCGCAAAAAAGCACACTTGTTTATTCTTGCCATTGCTATGTTCAGCATGACGCAAGCACATGCGATCAATCTTTGTTTCAACGATTGGTTCGGTTTCGTTTATAATGTGAATGCAACTAAAACCGCTCCCGGATACTGGACCATAGCCGGAACTGTAGATATTGGCGGCGGAACTATCTGGACATTGAGCGGATATCTCGACCGCAATACACCTTCTATGCAGGTAACCGCTACAAATCCTGCGCCCGATGGCTGTACATTCTATAGCGACGGATTCACATTCACCATGACTTCTTTGGGTGGTGGTTTTATCCATGGCACATGGGAAAGTTTTTGTTTCGGAGGTGTGATCGGAACCGGAACAGTTGAATTGAGCTGGTCTTATGGTGCCTGTCCGTTCCGTATGGATAATACCGGAACAATTGGTGCGCCGGCTTTGGTAAATCCCGATGCCCGTGCCAATACCATGCAACTTATCGGTAATGAAGTTTCCATTTTTGATGCTTTGGAATCCAATACCCTTGATGTAGTATCAAGTGGTAACAACTTCCAGATCAATTATTCTCTTGTTGAAGCAGATCAAAATGTGAACATCGATATCTACAACCATGTTGGACAATACATCACTACCATAGTGCAGGGAAAAGCTGCCGAAGGCACCTATTCCATATCCTGGAACGGCACCAATACCAACGGTGAAGAAACTGCACCCGGAATGTATTTGCAGTGCTGAAAACAGATGGCACATCTACCAGTAAAAAGTTCGTGAAATAAGTATTTCGCATAGGAAATGTAAGCAAACCTAATAGGGTTGCTTTTTTGTTTGTATACACTTTGAACAGCAAATATCTTGGTCCAAATAAACAAGTGAATGGCTCCGGCTAATAACTGTAAAAATCAATAAAAAAATACCCTGTTTTCCGTCAAAACGTGTAGATACAGGTTTTTACTATATGTCGCTTTTTTTCGAAAATTCCTTACCTGAAATATTAAAAAATGCGCTGCACTGTATAAACACGGAAAAGGTAAAATAGGCCGGAATATGCCACCGCACTAGGACTTGAATGGCCGGAACACCAGTATTTAAAATACAGGAAAACAAAAATCGCGCCTGAATGCCTAAAATTTCATTGCTAAAACTTCCTACATTGGATCACTTAAACAACACAACTATGAAAAAAAGTGCACGTATTTTCCTCATGTCGATTGCAATGTTTGCAGTGACACAAGCTAAAGCCCTTGATCTCTGTTTCTACGATTGGTGGGGCTATGTTTACAATGTAACAGCAACCAAAACAGGTCCTGACTACTGGTCCATCTCCGGATCGGCACAAGTTGGTGCACCTGTAGCATGGAATGTTAGCGGTTATCTCGACAGAGCTTCCGGTACCATGATGTTTTCTGTTACCAATCCGGCGCCTGATGGTTGTACCATGTGGACCGATTCTTATGACGTGAACGTTCACGGCTTAGGCGGTGGTTTTATGCACGCTACCTGGGTGAGCTATTGCTTTGGTTCGCCGCTGTTCTCCGGAACTGTGAACTTTACGTGGGCCTATGGCGCCTGCCCGATGCGTTTAGACGGTGATTTTGCTCCTGTTGGCCCTGCGCTTTCTAATCCTGAAAGCCGCGATGCAGTGATCAATCTGATCGAAAACAATGGTTCTATCCTGGATGTTCTGGATGTGAACACATTGAACGTTGTGAATAATGGCGATAACTTCTCCATTAACTATTCACTCGTTGATGCATCTCAAAATGTAAGCATTGAAATTTACAACCATGTTGGTCAGTTGATCGCAACCGTTGTGAATGGAAATGTACAAGCAGGTTTATACACCGCTACATGGAATGGCAAAACAACGAATGGTGATGACGCATCTACCGGTATGTATTTCGCTGTATTGAAATCTAACGGAGAATCCATCAGCAAAAAATTCGTTAAGTAATTTTTTCTGAAATGCAAAAAGGCCGCCCCGGAATAATGGGCGGCCTTTTTTATTTTATGATCTGAACTACTTCAATACTCGCTCCAGTCTTTTTTGCGTGTAAGTTTCAGATCCTGCAATACACCTGCTTTTGCGTTCAGGGTGAAAATATAAGATTGACGCGCCCCGAAGGGGATCCATTTGAAAGACATATCCCAACAGTGCAGGTCACGATGGATATCTATGCTGGTATACGTGAATTCCTGCAATTGAAAATCATATCCCGAACTCAAAAATATCTGCCAGGTAGGCGTAAGTGCTATGTTACCACTGAAATTCATGGTTTGGGTCGTAGTGAGGGAATCCCTGCCATCTGATGTGGGAAAATTTGTAATACGCAACACGTAGGAAAGGGAAAAATCCCAGGAAGGGCATAATCGATATAATCATCCGGATTGTTCCATATCATCTCCCGTTCGGCTTCGTTCTCCGCAGTTGTTTGATAATCCGATTGGAAGAGCGCTTGCTCCTGAAATCGCTGCTCACACTTACAAAACCTCCGTTGAAACGCCCTACCCGATGATTAATATTCCATTCAAACTGGTCCAGATTCCGGCCCGTTGAATCCAAAATATACGGATCGAAACTGCCACTGAAATTGAAGCGCAGATTTTTAAATAAAGTGGTATAACCGCTGAAACCAATATCGGAGAGATTCAATGAATCGGCAGCCAGGTTATATGCAGTTCCGAAACTCAGGTTCTCCAGTATTCTGATCTTTTTTTCGTGCTTTACCGTATCCTTTTTGGAATACACTTTTGCTTCCAGCGTATTGCCTACATTAAAGCCAATACTTCCAACCCTGCCACTGGGCGGTCCTCCGTAAACGCCATTCTGGAATATCGAATATTCGGTTGGCTGGGCGGCATCTGGTGCAGCATAATAGCTTCCGTAATACCCATACTTGCTCTCGCTGAAATCGGGTGTATAATTAAATGAAACCGTTGGGGTCATCACATGGCGGATAGCTTTTAATTTGCCGTTGAACTGGATCAAAGAATACACTTTGGTATTCATGCTCGCGCCGACGCTGTAATATCTGGCTGCACGAAAACCATTCACCGTATCTTCCCGCACATAATCTATATGGGTAACCAAACTGTCCTCACCCGTGACAGAGGTGAGCGTATCCACAATAGTATCCGGTGCATAGTGCCTGCGTATAGTTTCCAGATACCAGTTCTCCGTATAATTTACGGTAGGACTGAGCGTAAAATATTTAAGGATCTTTACCGGTGCAGAAGCATTTATCCGATGTTGCATGCCATTGTCGAAATTGTCCAGTCCACCCGGTTGGAAAATAACCGAATCAGGTGCAGATACCGAATTTTGCAGATTGGCAGAATACGACACCCCGAGTTGATACAAAAAACTATTTCTATTTGATGGTAAGGATTTGAACGGATACAAGCGGTTCATGGTAAGAGCGGCCTCGGGCAAGGTGAGGCTCACTATATTATCAGATAAATTCTGGCTGTGCCGCAAAGAGGTGGTCAAGGCAAAAGGTGAATTCGGAAAAGCCACCTGATAGGAAATACTGGAATTCAACTGATTCGTGAGATAACTCGCATTGTAACTGTTGTTGGATAGAAAATCGTTGGAACCGATACGCACATTCGCGCTGAAAGATCCGTTTGGCCTCGCTTTCGCATCCTGATGGTGTGTCCAGGCGAAATATATCCCCTTGTTTTCCGAATAAGCGGGATCAAAAGATAATCCGTACTTATTAACGGAATAATCCAATCCCAGGGAGCCATTGAATTTATACCGGTAATTATATTTTGATTGTCCGTGAAATCCGTAACTCCCTCTGGAATAGATATCACCGGTCAGCGACAGATCATAATGATCTCCCAATGCAAAATAATATCCGCCTTCCCGTAAAAAGAATCCCTGGGAAAAGTGATTGCCATATTGCGGAATAATGATACCCGATGTTTGACCTCTTTTGATGGGAAAAATTCCAAAGGGCAGAAACAAAGGGGTGGGCACATCGGCAACCACTAAATTAGCAGGACCTGTCACCGCTATCTTTTGCGGAATAACTTTCGCACGTTGTGCTTCTATATAAAAATGCGGATGTTCCAGATCACAGGTCGTATAGGTGAGTCTTTTACCATAGTAAGAATCATCTTCCAGCTTCTTGGCTTCCTGCACACCTATATATCCCTCTCCTTCCTGACGGCGGAAGGAATATATTTTTCCTTTCTGCGTTCCAAAATTGTAACTCATTTCTTCCGCATAAAAATCTTCCGTGCCATCTTTGAAATAAGTTTGTTGCTGCTTATTACCTAAACTGTCGCTCACCTGATAACAATGAATGGTTTTGCTTTGCCAGTCGAATACAATATAATCTGCCCGCAGATAAAATGTTTTATAGGTGATCTCACCATTTGTATAGATATACGTTTTTTGGGCATCAATATCATAAACAACAGAATCGGCACCGCTATATTGAATAATGGTGTCCAGGGCATCCGGGGAAATGGCATACCAAATAGTATCATTCTGAATAAAACCGGAGTCAATGACAACGGTATTGGAGTCGGGCGCTGAATTAACAACAACTGTATCGGGATGCACAGAAAACTGTACAAAATCTGCCGAATATGCCCTGATTTGCATACAACACAACAGCAAAAAGACCGTTATACATACATTTCTCAGAGGCAGCCGGTATTTTGGAATAATTTTAATAGGTAAATGCCGGTTGATAGGCAATTATTGTGCAAAGCTATTGAAATTATGAGATACACCATGCGAAAAACACTTCCGGTCATCGGCTTCCTGACTGCCCTGTTCATCCATGTGCAGCTGCAGGCACAACCGCATGTTCCTTCCGGTCCGACACCCTATACCTTAAAAACGGTAGTGATAGACGCGGGTCATGGAGGAAATGATCAGGGATGTAGCGGCGGCGGCTTTCTGGAAAAAACGGTGGCCTTACAGATCGCATTGAAACTGGGCGCACTCATCGAAAAGAATTATCCCGATGTAAAGGTTATTTATACCCGCAAAACAGACGTTTTTGTGGAATTATATGAACGCGCAGCCATAGCCAACAGAAATAATGCAGATCTGTTCATCTGCATCCACTGTAATGCAAATCCAAATACCTCCCCGTATGGCACGGAGACCTATGTAATGGGCTTACACAAAACCGAAGCTAATCTCAATGTGGCAAAACGCGAGAATGATGTTATCCTCATGGAGGACAATTATACCCAACACTATGATGGTTTCGATCCGAATAATCCTGCCTCACATATCATCTTTTCGCTGAACCAGCATGCCTTCATGGACCAAAGTATACTGTTTGCATCCAAAGTGGAGAGCTATTTAAAAAGCAATGCATCCAGAAGCAGCAGAGGTGTAAAACAAGCGGGTTTTCTGGTGCTGTGGAAGACCACTATGCCGAGTGTGCTTATTGAGACCGGATTTCTCACTAATGGGAATGAATCAAAATATCTAGGATCAGATGCCGGGCAAGGTAAGATAGCTGAGAGTGTTTATTTTGCTTTCAGGGATTACAAAAACAACCTGGAAAAAAATTCAGGTGCGGTGAACAAAGAAGAAATATCCCGGATCGAAGACAATATCGATAAAGGAGATAATTCAGATGCACAAAATACACCGGCAAAAGGTGAAGTTTATTATGCCGTTCAGTTTTTTACCAGCAATAAAGAAGAAAATGTATCGCGATTCAACGCACTTAAATCCGACAATATCACGTTTGTAAAGGAAGGTGGTTTGTATAAATACAGATTGGGACCCTATAACGCATTGGATACGGCCACAGATGCGCAAAAAAAAGCCAGAAGTGCCGGATATTCTGATGCCTTTGTCATTGCCCTGAAAGATGGTGTGCGCATTAGTATGGATGAAGCACGCCAGCATGCGGCACAATGATACACCGGACAGTAAACATCCGGTAACAAAGTATTGATTAACTTAGCCCGTAGAAACTTTTGTTGTGAAAATATCCAACGAATCGAAAGTCGGCATTCTTGCGGCAGTTGCCATTGCCCTGTTGTTTTTCGGGATAACCTTCCTGAAAGGGCAGAATATTTTTAAGAAGGGCACTGACTATGTCATTGAATATGATAATGCCAGTGGTTTGCAAGCCGGTGATCCAGTTTTAGTAGATGGATTGAATATCGGCAAGGTGAAGTCCGTGAATTTACAGGACGATAAATCCGGTGTGCGTACCGTGATCAATTTAGAAGAAGATCTGGACATACCCGATGACAGCTATGCCATGATACGCGGCAATATCATGGGTGAAAAATATGTGCAGCTTTTTATCGGGAACAGCAATAATATTCTGCCTGCGGGCTCTCTGATGCGCGGTTCCATTGAGCAGGGCCTTGCAGATGCGATCAGTGAAGAATTTAAACCTATTTCCGATAAAGTTAAATCCATGGTCACTTCTTTGGATACGGCCATCAATATCATTCGCGGTATTTTCACGGATGAAGTGGTTGCCGACTTTCAAACAAGTATCGAGAATATCAAAAATACGCTGGTATCCTTCAATGAAAGTGCACAACAGGTAAATGCGCTGATCAGCAAAGAGGAAAAAAATATTGATAATATCATTACCGATGTGAGCGGTATCACCGGATATGTGAAACAAAGTGAGAGCAATGTGAAGTCCATTTTGAATAACCTGAAGGTCATTTCCGACTCCTTGCAGGAGATCGACTGGACCGGGTTGAGTGAAACGCTCCAAACATCCCTCGACAATTTGAATGCGATCTCTGCAAAGATCGATTCGGGTCAGGGCAGTCTTGGTCTTCTGGTTAATGATCAGCAATTGTATAATGACCTGACCGCCTCTTTACAGAAAATGGATTCCTTGCTCACCAACTTTTCTGAAGACCCAACGATCCGTCTGGTATTATTCGGCGGGAAGAAAAAACAGGCCCCGGAATAAACGATCAAAGCGTGTTGCGCAAAAGCTTACTTTTCGTTTCTTTATTTGTTTTCTGCACCGGCCTGGTTTTTGGACAAGATCCGCTTGCCAAAAAAGACAGCAACAAGATCGAGATCCAACACGCTGAATATCTCGATATCATTCAGTATCACAATACGCAGGTGAACAGCCTCGTGCACAACGTTATTTTGGTACAGAAAGATCTCACACTGTATTGCGACAGCGCCATCCTGGATAAAGCAAGTAATATCGCCAAGGTATATGGCAAAGTGCATTTCAACAAAGCCGATTCCGTGCACGCCTATGCCGACTCTGCCATCTATGACGGAAACCTGAAGTTCGCCGAA
This sequence comes from Chitinophagales bacterium, assembly GCA_041392955.1. Classification (GTDB taxonomy): domain Bacteria; phylum Bacteroidota; class Bacteroidia; order Chitinophagales; family BACL12; genus UBA7236. The sequence goes on from JAWKLB010000024.1 coordinate 21,412, forward strand.
CTATTCGAGCGCGTTAAACTCACCGACAAGCAGATGGTGATCACCACCGATCATTTATCGTACGATATGCAAAGCCATGTGGCCACCTACCATGAAGGCGGGACGGTCACCGACGGCGAAACTAAACTCACCAGCAGAAACGGCTATTATTACACCGATACCGATGATGCCTTTTTCAAAGACAGCGTCTTCTTAAAACATCCCAAATACAGCCTGGAAGCAGATACCCTCAGATATAATACCGCCCTGGACAGGGCGTACTTTATCGGGCCTACCACTATTTACAATACGGAAAGTACCGTGTACTGCGAACGCGGATATTATGATTCAGAAACCGGGATCGCCGTGTTCAACCAAAACACACATCTTATTAATACACCACAAGAATTATACGCCGACAGTCTTTTCTATAACAGGGAAACGGGCATTGGCGAGGCATACGGACATATCGTTTTTACAGATACGGCGCAAAACGTTATCCAATATTCCAACATCGCCACCTATGATGAGATACACAACGTCATCGTTTCTACGGGTGGTTCCGTTGCGGGTTATGTGCTGGACAACGATACCTTATTTATTGGCGGAGATACCATTCGCACCATGCAGGACAGCCTGAAGAACAGGCAGATGTTAGTTTATCACCACGTCAAGATCTATAAAAGTGACTTGCAAGGCACCTGTGACTCCCTGGCTTACAGCGATCTGGATTCAACCATACGCTTGTATGGATTGCCCGTTATGTGGTCAGACAGCACACAGTTCTCTGCCGATACGATACATATGCTGATTCGCGATAAGGCATTATCTGAAATACATCTCTTCAGCAAAGGGTTTATCATCAATGAAGATGATAGTCTGATCTATAATCAAATAAAAGGACGAAAGATCTACGGATATTTTGTGGATGACGAACTCCGCGTGATAAAAGCGATCGGAAATGGTGAGAGTATTTATTTCGGCAAGGATGATGATGACCAATATATAGGGGTAAATAAAATGGTGTGCAGCGAAATATATATCTACCTCGAGAATAAAAAATTCCATCGCATTTCATTTATTAATGCGCCGAAGGCAGAATTCAATCCCATGGACAAGATACGTTTAAAAGATCTGCAGTTAGATAACTTTGAATGGTTATATGAGAAGAGGCCAAAGTCCAGAGAAGAATTATTTCCGGAGGCCTTGCCCCTTCAGGCAGAATGATCCATGCGGAAACCCAATAGAGCGAGGTCCTTCCAGAAAGACGGATACGACTTGCGGACAACATCCGGATCCAACAATACGATACTTCCCATGGATATGCTCAAGGGCGCAAAAGCCATAGCCATGCGGTGATCATCATAGGTTTGTATATGCACATCATTTACCTTTTCAGCCTTGCCTTTCACATGCCAGGCATCGCCATCTGCAAAAAAATCGACATTGTATTTTGCCAGCTCGTTTTGTAAAGCCGCCGTACGGTCCGTTTCTTTGATACGCAAGCTTTCCAAACCCGTGCACTTTGCTTCAATGCCCAATGCAGCACAGCTAACAATTACCGTTTGTGCAAGATCAGGACAATCGCTGAAATCTTTTTCAAATACTGCAACACGATCACCTGTATGGCGCAAGGTCCAGGTATCATCCACATAATGGCTTTCCACACCCAGGGATGCATACAAGTCCGGCAATACCGAGTCGCCTTGTAAACTATAATGAAATAACCCGCGCAAACGGATCGTACTTCCCGGCGATAAAGCGCAACAGCTAAAATAATAGGATGCAGCACTCCAGTCACTTTCCACTTGCATATCTTTTGCTATGTAGGGTGTAGGTTCAATGCGAATATGTTCCCCTTCCAGGACCGCCTGTGCACCCATCGCACGCATCAGGGCAAGCGTCATTTCGATATATGGCCCGGAAGATATTTTACCCTCCAGAACAATATGCAATCCGTTCTCTACATAGGGTGCGATCATCATCAGCGCGCTGATATATTGTGAACTGATATCCGCGCGAACAGATATGGTCCCGCCTTTTAGTTTTTTACCTCTGATATGCAGCGGCGGATAACCCTCGGCACCGGTATATTGAATATCTGCACCTAAAGTGCGCAGGGCATCCACCAAAATATGGATAGGCCTCTGCAACATGCGCAGGGAACCGCTGAGCTTTTTTCCTGTTTTGCATCGCGTGATACGCGGTAAGAAAACGCATGGTGGTCCCGGCAAGCACCCACATTATCTTCCAATTCCGTGCTCTGTAATAATCGCTGCAATGTTTCGGTATCTGCTGCCTGCGCAATATTGTATAAGGTCGTGTTCTCACCACTTAAAGCGCGTATGATCAATAAACGATTGCTTATACTTTTACTTCCCTCGAGGGAAATAGTGCCGTCAAGCGGGCGATCAGGTGCGAAAAGATGCAATCGATTCATAAACCGGCATAAAAAGTTAGTGATGCCATAGCCATTTCGGTGGATACTTGCTGATCGTACAAACAATGGCCTATATGATCCGGCAAACTGAACATTAAATGTCCGCCTGCATTTTTCTTATCATGCTTCAGGTTATCCGGTATCTCGTCAATTGCATTGTCTGCAAAATGATATTTCTCAAAAATGGAAAATAAGGCATCTATGATCTCTTCCATTTCGGGCAAGGATAATATTCCTGTAGTGCCCGCGATCCATGCTTCGCAGATCATACCTATGGCGATAGCTTCTCCATGCAATAAAGGATGTGCATCATGGAGTAAACTATAGGTCTCTATGGCGTGGCCGATGCTATGACCGTAATTCAGGATCTTGCGCAAACCTTTTTCTGTAGGATCGGCTTGTACAATTTCTTCTTTGATAGCCACTGATCTGCGGATCCAGGGAAGCAGATCGGTATGCAATGGATCCGTTTGCAGTAATTGATGCCATAGTGTTGCATCTGCAATAATGCCATGCTTCAACATCTCCGCAAAACCACTGCGCATGTGTTCGGCAGGCAATGTTTTTAGAAATTGTGCAGAAAGTATAACGGCAACCGGTTCACGGAAAACGCCGATCAGATTTTTGAGACCATGCATGTCCACCGCAACCTTCCCGCCTACGCTGGCATCTACCTGTGCCAATAAGGTGGTAGGAATATGTATGAAGTCAATACCACGCATGTAGGTAGACGCAGCAAATCCACCCATATCCCCTATCACTCCACCACCCAGATTGATCAGAACACTTTTGCGATCTGCTTTTCCTTTTGCCAATGCATCCCAAATAAGGGTACAGGTGTGTATCTGTTTTTCAGCTTCACCGGCCGGAACGGTAATACAAGTATGTGGCGGCAGACTGTCCCTGATACCGGGATAACATACTTTTCCGGTGTGCGTATCCATGAGTATAAAAACACGAGTGTATTGTTTCTCTGCACATATATCCGAAACATACTGCGCAACTTCAGGCAGTTCGTTCGTATATATGATCCGTGCAGCGGTTCTTTCCATCTTATCTCTGTTTTTCAAGCGACCATGCTTCCGGTCGCTGGCTGAATAAAGCCTTCGTTTCTCCCCAGGTGACGTTGAACAGTTCTGACTTTCTGTACATTTCCAGATCCCCGGCAGTTTCCCAAAGACTTAAGGTCATAAATACATTTGGTTGTGTAAGGTCCCTGCAAAGATCTACACCTTTGCAACCATGGAATGCTTCTATACGATGCTGTGCGTTGTGGAAAATGCGTAAAAAAGAATCCACAGAGGCAGGATCGAATGTCATTTTTACGATGCGTATGATCATTGGAATTCAATTTGGATTATATCGTCGATATGCAAACCTAATAATTGACTTGCACTTCCTTTATTAATGGCAATTTCCAGATTTCCGCTGGCATTGAATAAACATAAGCGCTCTCCTTCCGATACATCGTTATAGGTAGCGCTGATGGCGCGTATCTCTTCCGTGCGTTTATAGTTGATAACAAAGGTCCGGCCGGCGCGCTTTTGTTCAAAACGTTCTTTGCTGACATTCGTTACCAGATTGCCAAACCTGTCGATATACACGATATTGGCGCGCATGAGAAAATCATTATCGGGCGGACGCAAATAGGTCCGGCTGGAAAGTGCACCCAATGGCGTGCCCAAAGTTGCGGGTGCTTGTCCGGAAGCGAGTGCTGAAACCACAGCACTCAAAATATCCTTTGCAGGGAAAGTGGAGGTTACTTGTGCGCTGCCATCGATCTCGAAGATAAACTCCGGTTCATCATCAAATAATAAACTGAATAAACCATTATCCATGCCCACAAAAACATGACCATTATATTGAATGATCACCCCTTTTACAGGGCTTTTATTTTCGGCATGAACACTCACCATATGAATGGTTCCTGCAGGAAAATGTGTGTATGCATTCCTCAAAATAAAGGCTGCTTCCTGTATGTTGAACGGCGCTACCTCGTGCGAGATATCCACCACTTGTACACCCGGTGCACCCGTCATTAATTTGCCTTTGATTACGGCTACATAATGATCCTTGACTCCCAGATCGGACGTGAGTGTAACAATGGCCATTTTGCTGATATAGGGTAAACGGATATATACAAATAAAGTAATTGTGTACCCTCAGCACAAAAATATCAGAAAAATTGATTGAAGTATCCATCCCTTTAGACGGTATCAGGCCGATTGACTTCTACGGTATACATAATGCACGCCTTGGGATCATCAAAAAGACCTTTCCCTATCTCAACATTTCCGCCCGCGGCAATGAGATGAAGGTGCGCGGCAATGAAAAAGATGTGGAGGAATTTACTGCCAAGATCGAAGCCGTCATTCAGCATATCGAGAAATTCGGCAATATTTCCGATGCCAATATGCAGAGTCTCTTATTCGGTATGGAAGAAGAAACCCTGGTGGATCTGCCCAAAGTGCCGGATGATGTCATCCTGCATGGACCGAACGGAATGCTGATCCGTGCACGCACTCCGAATCAGAAAAAAATGGTGGGCCTCGCCGGCGAGAACGACATTCTTTTCGCAATAGGACCCGCCGGAACCGGTAAAACGTATACCGCCGTTGCCCTGGCGGTGCGCGCCTTAAAGGAGAAACTCGTAAAGCGCATCATACTCACCCGGCCTGCAGTTGAAGCCGGTGAAAATCTCGGATTTCTGCCCGGTGATCTCAAAGAAAAAATAGATCCCTATCTCCGGCCCTATATGATGCTTTGATGATATGCTGCCCATTGAGAAACTGAATCTGTATATGCAGAACCGGGCTGGCTGCGCCGCTGGCATTTATGCGCGGATTTACTTTTGGATCATGCATTTATTATCCTCGATGAAGGCAAAATGCTACGGATGCACAACTGAAAATGTTTTTGACACGCATAGGTCCCAGCGCTAAATGTATCATCACCGGTGATCTGACGCAGATCGATCTGCCCAGAAATCAAACTTCCGGTTTATATACATCCATCCGCATTTTAAAAGACATTGATGGCATCGGCACTATTTTTCTGAATGAAAATGATGTGGTAAGACATAAACTGGTAAAACAGATCATCAAAGCCTATGACCGGGAGCGTTCCAAAAGAGAACAAGCCGCTGAAGAAAGAAAAAAAGATAATGAAGCGGGTGCTCACTGACCCTTGTTCTTACCTTTTATCTGCTCTTTGATTTTTTCCATTTCCTGTTTTACCGCTTTGGATTGTTCATCTTCCCGTTCACCCAGTTTATCCAATATGTGATCGAAGTTTTTTCTGTCGCGGTTCTGACTGAGTTTTTTCTTGGCTTCTATTCTGTCCGGTGTGATCTCGAATGCCGTCAAGGCCTGCATATGACTCTCCATGTATTCCTGGGAGAGATCATCTATATGAAATGGCTTTTCTGAAAATTGTTCATAGCGGTCAGTCAGGCGCCTCAGCAATGCAATGGCATCATCACCGGTCAATACGGAAGGTACGCCGTAGACATGCACTGCTACATAATTCCAGGTGGGAACATTCATATGATCGTACCAGGATGAAGAAATATAGGTATGCGGGCCGTTGAAGATCACCAATACGGGCACCTGCTCCTGCATTGCCTTTGATTGCGGATTGGCACGTGCCAGGTGTGCGCGCAGGAGTGGCTTTTGCTGCGCATCGAATTCCAATTCAACCGGCATATGTGTGGCATGCAATATCCCTCCTATCTCTTGTATCAATATTGCAAACGGGTTTTCTTTAATAAAGCGAAAGATCTCTTCCTGATCCTCAAACCTGTTTATGCCTGGAATGTACATATCAGAGATAGCGTTCCTGTAATATGTTCCTGTGGTGCGCCACGTGACCCGCCATGATATAAGCGATGGCACGGACAGATATCGGATTGCCGTTGGCATTTCCCATTCTATCGAGCAAGGCATCGTTCAGGCTCATGACTAACGCTATCGTGCTGCGACGAACTGCATTGAATTCCGCTATCTGCTCTGCAAAACTGCGCTCTTCCACATTTGCTTCGCGTGCATAATCGTTTTCTTCATAGCCCGGCAAAGGGGTTTGTTCTCCGCGTGCAAAACACATCAGGCGATAGGAAAATACACGTTCCCCGTCGATCATATGTTGCAATACCTGGCGCGGTGTCCACTTGCCTTCTGCATAGCGATGATCATATATATTTTCCGGTATGTTTTGCAGGAAGTCGGTCAAGTCCTGCATTTGCTGATCCAATATATGCGTAAGATCGCCATCGCCTACCAATGCAATGTATTTACCATAATAGGGCGGAAAAGTGTTTTCGGCCGGTTTGTTCCAATTGGCTACCATATTTTTGTCTTTCTACTGCGTATAAAATTACCCATTTCCATAAAACAGCATCGGCCTCTTTACATGTTAAATTCGTCAGGTATTGTATGGACAGGGACAAATAGGGAATATATTTACAAAAAAAAAGTTCAGATGGCCAGAATAACGCATTTTGAGATACCCGCAAGTGATCCTGAAAGATCCATGGCATTTTATACAACCGTGTTCGGTTGGACATTCCAACGTTGGGGAACAGAAGATTATTGGATAGCAGCAACAGGTCCGGAAAATGAAAGTGGCATCAACGGTGCTATTCTCCTTCGCAGAGCCCCGGATATGCCGGTCGTAAACACCTTAGTGGTCGAAGATATGGATGCGGCCATTGAACGTGTTGAGCAAAACGGCGGACAGATCGTAGTCCCCAAAGTGACCATACCGGGCATGGGTTACCAATGTTATTTTAAGGATCCCGACGGTATTATTCATGGTATGATGATGTATGATGCACAGGCAGGTGCTTCCTGATAAAATATTATTGCAGTAACACCGACTGCCGTATTGTAATTACTTTTGCAAGGGCATGTCAGTGATATCTATTTTATCCAGGTTATTTTTTGCGGCCATCTTTTATTTTATACCCGACCTGTTCCTGCATTCGGCTGTAAGTACCGCATTCCGTAAAAACAAGCGCCGGGCGCGCCGTATCTATTGGATCATAAATATTTTGTTTTTTCTATTCGCTGCCTGCGCCTTACTGCTCAACCGCATTTCCGATCCTGCATCTATCCGCCTGAATTTATATTTCTTCGGCCTATTTGTCTCTTTCCTGTTTACCAAATTACTTGTCGCTCTTATTTTAATTCCTGAAGATTTCATACGTTATCCCATGATGCTTGTCAGATGGTTCGGCAGAAAAAGAAAAAAAGATACTACAGCCCTTAAGGAGCAACATTGGATCAGCAGAAGGACCTTTCTGGCGCGCAGCGCACTCATGGCAGGTGCCTTGCCCTTTGGCGGTTTTATATATGGTATGGTAAAGGGCCGATATGCTTTCGACATCCACGAACAGACCATATATTTTCCCGACCTGCCGGAGGCTTTTGATGGCTTTACCATCACACAGTTGAGCGATATACATATCGGTTCCTTCGACGCAGGTAGCAGATCACATCTGCGGGAAATGGTTCAGATGACAAATGACCTCCAAAGCGACATACTTTTTTTTACGGGTGATATTGTGAACAGCAGGGCAGATGAAATGGAGGGTTGGTTCGATATCTTAAAAGAACTCCGCGCCCCTATGGGGAAATTATCCATTTTGGGAAATCATGATTATGGCGATTATGTCCAATGGAAGTCCGATGCAGAAAAAGCAGAGAACCTGCAACACGTAAAAGAGATACATCCTCGGATCGGGTTTCAATTGTTGCTCAATGAACATATTTTGCTGGAACGCAACGGACAGCAATTATATATCATTGGCGTCGAGAACTGGGGCAAAGGCGATTTCCCGAAATTGGCAGATATGCCCAAGGCAACAGCAGGTATTCCGGAAAATGCATTCAGGATCCTGTTATCACATGATCCTTCGCACTGGGAAGCGAAAGTATTGCAGGAAAATGATCCGCCTCAACTCATGCTCAGCGGACATACCCACGGATTTCAAATGGGCATTGAAACACCTGCCTTCCGTTTCTCACCCGCACAATTCGTGTATGATCAGTGGGCAGGATTATATACAAAAGATGACCGCACCATTTATGTGAACCGCGGGATCGGAACGGTAGGTTATCCGGGAAGATTGGGCATCTGGCCTGAAATAACAAAGATCACGCTGCGCAAACAGCTCGCCTGAATTCCTTATTTTTATTTCAAAGTCAAACTATGCGCATTCTTATCGGTATCGCCATAACATGCATGATCCTTTCCTCCTGTGCAAAAGGTTCGAAGGATATGGATGCAGAAGGAAGGTTATTGGCAACAAAACTGGTCTCGGAAACCGGTGATCTCAACTTTCAACCGATGTTGCACAGCGACAGCAGTTATGTAATGAATTATGTTGCCGACGTATATACCTATGAGGATAAACCATATACGGGAGAAGTTGCCGCTTACAACGCAAAAGAAAAACTGGTGATGACAGGTGCATGTCAGGATGGATATATCAATGGGTTATGGACCTTTTATTATCCCTCAGGACATATTCAGGTATCCGGAACATATACCAATGGTATGGAAACAGGTTTCTGGACTTCTTTTTACAGTGAAGACAAGCCCAAGATCATTAAATATTATGACGAACATGGATACATGCTCATGCGCAAAGAATTTTATGATAATGGCAAGATCAAGAACTATCAGAATGTAAGCTGCCCGCAATTTGGCGGCAGAGAACGACGTGTACAATTCAAACGCAATGGTGAGATCGAGTATCTCGATGCAGAACGCGAATTAGGAAAGATACCGCCGGCAGAATTAAATGATCTGCTCGTTCAGGATAAATTGATGACTAAATGATCTCCGGTTGCAATGTTATCGCAATAAATGCACCGGACCCGAGAAGGTGCGCATCTCGCCGTCGCACTCCATGCGGATAAGGTAGATATAGGTCCCTATCTCTTGTTGGTGACCGTCGCCATCCGTACCATCCCATCCTTCACTGTCCGCAGTATCAAAATAATCGTACACTACCTGTCCCCAGCGATCATACACTTTAAAGAGCGAAACATCATCACATAAATTAACCGAAGGCGGTACGCGGAATACATCATTCACGCCATCACCATTCGGCGTGAAGGCATTCGGAAAGGCAGGTGCGGCACCAACTAAAATGGTAACGCAATCGGTACTGGTACATCCGGTAGGATGCGTCGCAGTTACACAATAGGTAGTTGTCTGATAAGGATATATCTCGGGGTTGGGGTCTGTTACATCTGAAATATTATATGCCGGCGACCAGAGATAGGTATAAGTATCATCAAGGTTTGTTTCCAGCGTCATGATATTTCCCAATTCCAGGGTAGTATCCGGATTTGCCGTTACTACCACACTGTCAATCACATCTACAACAACAAAACCGATCAACTGACATCCCAGTTGATCCGATACGATCACAGTATAGGTAATATCATAAGGTGGAGTGACCGTACAATCGGGAGTTTGTGTCGTATCCGGATCATTCCATAAATAGTGCAACATGCCTGTACCGGTTGCTACCACCGACATGAATAATTCATTGCCCTGACACACAACCGCATCGTCGGGGATCATGTCAACAGTCAATTCAACATAAGTTGTTGCCGATCTGGGTATGGAAAGCCCGCCCAGGAATCCGCCATCACTCCCATCCGTGGCATTATTGGTAGAATTATAGCAGGGAGACCCAACAGCCTCGCCTATGGTGATACCTGAACTTCCGCCCATGGCGAATACATTCACCCCACCCGGAACAGCAGGATCGGGCATCCAGAGCAAACCACCGGATCCCCCGCCTCCGGGGCCAACACAGTTGATTCCGTCAACCGAATTATCCACACTTCCGCCATCTCCACCCATCAACTCCACATTTACCGGCGAACCAACACCACCTGCTATCTCCAGGGCAATAGTTCCGGCGCCGCCACCACCACCTGCTCCATCATCGGCAGCAAGGGTTGTAACCGATATGCCATTGGAACGGATGGCATTGCCGTTTCCGTTCAGATTATTTGTATTGATAAAGATGATGCCGCCCCCATTTCCTCCGGGAGTTCCCGCACCGAGATTACTGCTCCCGGCTCCGCCTCCGCCACCCATGAAAATGCGATTTTGCACATTGTCGTATGGAATGGCCCATCCTCCTATCCCGGGATATGTTCCGCCACAGAGGCCTGCAACCGGATTGAGCAGCTGGCCGCCACCTCCACCGGTAACGTTATTGCTTCCCCCGCCACCGCCGGTCTGACGATCATTCCCTCCGCCGCCACCATTAACAATGGCACCACGGCTGTATCTGTTATCACCATTGTTCGAAACACCCTCTCCTTTCTTACCACTCTTATCTTCACCAGCAATAGTTACATAGCCATCAAATCCAAGTGGATTTCCGGATACACAGGGCGTGTTCGGAACTACATCCGCTCCGCGAAAACCAATACCCGAAGCATCAATATCTGCATTCAACGTAAGTGTTCCGTTTACTTTCATTCCTATGATCCCGCCTGTTGATCCATCCCACGGCTGCCCCGTCACAGTTCCCACAACATTGACATCATTATATTCCGGAATGCGCACCAATTGCACATGTCCCGTCACATCATAGGGCCTCAACATGGTTTCGTTAAAGGTCACCACATTAAATACAACCGACTGCACGGTGAGCATTTCATAAGTCCCAGATTTGGCAAAAGCGATGATGGATCCGTAGGTCGGATCATTCAGTGCAGAGGCATCGATACCCCGCATTTGAATAAGCAAAACATTATCTCCAGCAACCAACCCGACAGGGGTTGCACTCAGACTAACGCTGTTATTGCATTTGTCGAATCCCGTGACCTCGTAGTAGTAATTGATAACCCCGGAAATATTGGTTTGTGCCTGTGCAGCCAAACCAGAGAGGAGTATCACAGTACCAAGTAAGAATGAGTTTCTCGTCATATGTGAATACTGTGGTCGTATTTGATACGAAGATAGGATTTTAACGCTACTTTTTTGACCATTTATCCGCAATGCGTCCAATGATATCGGTCATCCTGTTCACAAATCAGGGCTAATTGCGCAAAAATATCTTACCATAGCCTCATATCTGCTGCAAACCTGCGAGATAGCGGGTCAAAGTCAACCGGATGTGGATTTCTTTGCACCTCCGGAAGCGCTCCAAGATTGGAAATTTACAGGATGGAACAGGCTAACCATACGACAGAAGGAAAGCACATCGCAAAACTGTTCAGCGATTGGTACACAGGCAAGCCCTGGACATATGTGAAAATGACAGATATATTACAGGACATCACACCCGAAATGGCAACAAAACACTGGATCCCCGGCGCCAATTCCATTTGGCAACTGGTGCAACACTGCGTCGGTTGGCGGGAAAATGTTCTCTTAAAATTACAAGGGCAGACATTTCAATCGCCGGAAGATAATTATCTGGCTGAACCGACAGATACAAGTCCCCGCGCATGGATGGCATTACTCGAGCGGTTACAAAAAAATGAGAAGGAATGGGAATCCTTTTTGCAGGAAACAGACGATGCATCTCTGCAAGCCGGTTATGCACCATCTAAAAATGAATACACACAATACGAAGTGATACACGGTATTTTACATCACGACAATTATCATTTTGGTCAGATCATCATGTTAAAAAAATTGGCGCAAGCCGAATAAATCTAAACACATGCACATTCCGGTATTTATTGTTGACGCATTTACAAAAGGCAGCTTCACAGGAAACCCCGCAGCAGTGGTCCCGCTCGACTCCTGGCTTCCTGAAGAAACATTACAGAAAATGGCCGCCGAACACAATCAGGCAGAAACAGCCTTTTTGGTGAAAGAAGAAAAAGGGATGCATATCCGCTGGTTCACGCCCACTGTGGAGGTCGATCTGTGCGGACACGCAACACTCGCCACTTCTTACGTGCTCTGGAATAAACTGGGATATACGGAGGAAACCATTTCTTTCCACTCCCGCAGCGGTGCATTGCATGTGGTAAAAACCGGCGATGCCATGACACTCGATTTCCCGATGGATTTTTTCCTGGATACGGAAGCGCCCGATAAATTGCTGAAAGGATTGCGCACAGAACCAAAAGAAACGTATATCGGCAAAACAGATTATCTCTGCGTATTTGAATCGGAAGAAAAGGTGCGCCGCATGGATCCCGATTTTGCCATACTCGCGGAAGTGCGTGCACGCGGTGTGATCGTTACCGCTCCCGGCATGGATAAGGATTTCGTGTATCGCTTCTTTGGTCCGCAAGCGGGAATAAACGAAGATCCTGCAACCGGCTCGGCACAAACCACATTGATGCCTTATTGGAGCAAAAAATTAAATAGAACGGAACTGGTATCTTTACAGTTATCAAAACGGACCGGTCATTTTCATTCTGTTTTGCAAAATGACCGCGTTTTGATCACCGGTCATGCGCAGTTATATCTGGAAGGGAAAATATTTATGGACGATCTGTAGCATTCTGCTTACTTTATCAAGCTCGCTGCGCGCGCAATATCCTGGTTACAATCTGCTCTTCGATGACACATTACTGAATAGTGTATATATTCAGATGAATTCTGACTCGCTGGAGGAAATGTACTCCAATTTCAACAGCGGCAAAGAGTATCATGCCACCTTTATCTATCAATATACAGATGGCAGCGATACCGTATACGATACCGGTATCCGCCTGCGCGGCAACACTTCTCTTTCTTCTGCCAAGAAAAGTTTCAAAATTTCCTTTAACAGTTACGTGGAGGGCAGAAGATATCGCGACGTAAAAAAACTGAACCTGATAGGCAATCATAACGATCCCACCATGTGCAGGGAGATGATATACCTGTGGCTGTATAATCAGATGGGAGAACCTGTGCGCCGCGGTTCGTTTGTGAAAGTGTTCATCAATGGAAACTATTATGGATTATATACGAATTTGGAAGAATACGATGAGATCTTTTTGAAGGACCGTTTCGGGGAGAACAGCGGCAATTTATATAAATGCCTGTGGGGTGGGAACATGCAATACCTGGGCACCAACCAAAGCAGCTATTACAATAAATATGAACTCAGCACCAATGAAGTGGCCAATGATTATTCCGACCTGATCCACTTCCTGGATGTATTAAATAACACACCCATAGCAGACCTGCCATGTACAATAGAAAAAATATTCAACGTCGATAACTTTTTAAAGATCTATGCTCTGGATATTTCTTCAGGTCATTGGGATAGTTACGCCTTCAATCAGAATAATTATTATATCTACCATAATCAACTGACGGGTAAATTCGAATTTTTAAGTTACGATTGCGACAATACCTATGGCGTGGATTGGTTCGGTGTCAACTGGACAAATAAAAATATATACACCTGGAATGAAAGCGGGCGTCCGCTGGTGGAACGATTGTTACAAATTCCGGAATACCGCGACAGATTTTCCTATTACATACGCACATTGAGTACCGGTATCATGGATGCTGATTTTCTCTTCCCGCATATCGACAGTATGCGTAACCTGATAGCAGATGCCGCGGCGGATGATATGTACCGCACCTATGATTATGGCTATACATACGACGATTTCTGGAATGGCTTCGATGAAAATAATATTGACGACCATACACCATTCGGCATAAAACCATTTTTAACAAACAGGATAAGCAATAATTTGTTGCAGGCAGAAGTAGCTCCGTATATCCCGGTTATTACCCATTTCGGGAATGATCCGTTTGATCCGCAACCGGGATCCATTGTCACTTTGCAGGCTCGCTTTTTTGATGACACGGGAATAGAAATGCCGCAACTGCATTACAGTTACGACAATACCACATTTTATACGGCAGATATGTACGATGACGGCGTGCATAATGACCTTGCATTCCATGATGGCATCTATGCGGTCAATGTGGAAGCTCCGGATGAAACAGGCGACCTGTTCTTTTATTATACCGCATCCGATCCCGATGGAAATTCGGTACAGGACCCGATATGCGACAGCTATGTGTTACATGTAGGATATTCTCCGCCTGCACTGGTCATCAACGAATGCATGGCGAGGAACGACAGTACGATTGCGGATGATCACAATGAATATGACGACTGGATAGAAATATATAATGCAGGAGATCTTGCCATCAACCTCGATGATTATTTTTTAAGCGACGAAAAAGATAATCCGGATAAATTCCATCTACCCAAACAAATGCTCGCGCCTGATCAATATCTCATGATCTGGTTAGATGATCAAAAGGAACAGGGTATTTATCACGCAGGATTTAAACTGGACGGCGATGGGGAACATATAGCCATTTATGCGTCTGCCCCCTATCATTTTGCTGTGGTGGATAGTTTTACTTTCATTGAACAAACGCCTGATATCAGTACCGGACGTTTGCCCAATGGCACCGGGCCAGTTGTGATACTCCCCGGCCCTACCCCAGGGTATAATAATGAAGAGTACGCGGTCCCCGGACCACCCCTGGATGAAGAGAATATCCTCACCCTGTTGGGCAACCCCGCAAAAGATGTCATTTCCTTGCAATTACAGTTGAGTGCAGTTGCCGATTTTCATGCCGACCTGTATGCCATAAGCGGACAGCGTATTTCCGGCATGGATGAAAAATCCCTGCCACAGGGTGTGTACAACATCGAGATCGATGCGGCGCATCTGCAAAGGGGCATCTACCTGCTGGATTATACCATTGATACCTTTCACGGTCATTTTCAGTTATGCTTTATGTAACCCTTGCCTGTTGGCATTTGCGGCGTATTTTTGCACCTCAAAAAAGCTATTGCATGGGACGTGCATTTGAATACCGGAAAGAGAGAAAATTCAAGCGCTGGGACGCGATGTCCAAAAATTTCACACGCGTTGGACGGGAGATCGCCATTGCCGTGAAGAACGGTGGCGTCGATCCGGAGACCAATCCGAAGTTGCGTCTTGCCATACAAAATGCAAAGTCGGTGCAGATGCCGAAAGATCGGGTGGAGGCTGCCATTAAACGCGCATCCAGCAAAGACGAAGGCAACTTTGAAGAAGTGGTGTATGAAGGCATAGGCCCCGGTGGTGTTGCCATTATGGTAGAATGTGCAACCGATAATACAACGCGTACTGTCGCGAACGTGCGTCTCATCTTCAGCAGAAATGGCGGCAACCTGGGCAACAGTGGGTCCGTGGGATATCTGTTCGAAAGAAAAGGGATCTTTAAAATTGACAGCAGCAAAGTAAATCTGGACGAAATAGAATTGGATCTGATAGACGGTGGTGCTGAAGATATTTACGAAGACGAAGGCATCCTCTATCTGGAAACAAGCTTCACCGATTTCGGCACCATGCAAAATAAACTCGATGCGCTCGGCATTGAAATTACCGGCGCAGAATTACTGCGTATTCCCGGCAACAAAGTAAGTGTAGCTTCCGATGCCCTTTCCCAAATGGAAAATCTGCTCGAAAAACTGGAAGAAGATGAAGATGTGGTGAATGTGTTCCACAATATGGATGAAGGGTGAGTGCGTATCACAGGTACTCTGTTATTTATTCATTCATTTTCGCTCGTTGTTCGCTCGATGGTAATGTAAAGGAGCAGGAGCAGTTTCTTCTAAGTTTGATCATCCGATAACTAATGACTAATTACCATTGACCAATGACTCTTGAAAAGTCGCAGCTACAGTCTGCTTCGTAGTTGAGATCGATCTTAATAAGAAGAACAACTTGACAAACCGACAACTTCTATCGGGAGTGTCCGAAGGACCCCTTCGGGGGAAAGTGGAGAGTTGAAAGTGCATCCACTTAATGACAAAAGACTCCTGACCCTTGACACTTGACCCTTGACCCCTGACCCATTCCTCCGAAGCAATAAACATCCTCATTACAACAAATCACTCTTAGAACAAAATCGGCACATCAGCACATCAGAAATTGGCACATTCCTCCCCGCCGAAGCAAAACACATCCGCATTACAACAAAACACCCTTAGAAGTTCATTGGCTAATCGGCTAATTTGCTAATTGGCTAATTCTTTACCATCCGAAGCATCACGCTCCCTCATTGTTAAAAATCACCCTTAGAAGATAATCGGCACATCAGCACATCAGAAATTGGCACATTCCACTTTGCCGAAGCAATAAACATCCTCAACACAACAAATCACCCTTAGAAGATCATTGGCTAATCGGCTAATTTGCTCATTGGCTAATCCCTACCTTCCGAAGCATCACTCATCCTCATTACGAAAAAATCATCCTTAGAAGAACATCGGCACATCAGCACATCGGTAATTGGCACATTGCATCCCTTCGAAGCAAAAATCATCTTCATTACAACAAATCACCCTTAGAAGAACATCGGCTAATTTGCTCATTGGCTAATTTTATTATTACTTTTATATAACAAAACCATCATTGAAAAAGGCAATTCTTTATATCATCATTGTCAGTTTTTGCTGCAATGCCTTTTCCCAGAGTTATGATAATAATTGGGTGTTCGGAGATAGTGCCGGACTAAATTTCTCAAGCGGTGAGCCGGAGCCGTTTGTTTCCGGAATTATGACAAATGAAGCCTGTGCTTCTATATCGGATGAAAATGGGATTTTATTGTTTTACACAAATGGTGAAAAAGTTTGGAATAAATACAACCAATTAATGCCAAATGGAGAAAATCTCGATTTGGGTGGAGTATTCGAACCATATGGATCAAGTCTTACACAAGCAACCCTGATCTTGCCAATGAATGGAACAAATAAATTTTACATATTTCAAATCGAAAGTTCTCCAATTGGCGATAATTATGGAGTTGAATATTCTATTGTTGATCTGTCCCTGGATTTTGATTTTGGAGATTTGGCGGAAAAAAATAATACATTATTTACTACTAATGTCGGTGAGAAAATGACCGCTGTTAGACATGCTAACGGCAGGGATTGGTGGCTCATTATACGCAAATGGGATGAAGTTGCAGACAATTATTACGACTTAGTATTTACCCGCTTTCTCATAACTCCTTTTGGTATTGAAGGGCCTTTTTACCAGGATATCGGGCCTGATTCTTATCCGGATGACGAAGATCATATATGGGGACAAATGATCTTTGCCAAAGATGGCAGTAAATTGGCCTATACCAGAGGTCTGGATGTAAATATTTATTCTTTCGACAGGTGCACTGGTGAGTTCATGAGCTATTACACTATATCAGGATTTGGATTCAGCGCATACGGTTGTTCATTTTCTCCCGATGGAAGCAAGCTTTATCTCAGCGGGGCTGGTGGAAAAGACTTATATCAATATTGCCTCGATTGTGATGGCGTGCCGGTTGACTCAACAAAAAAACTCGTATATCACCTTTCTTCAGGGTCCTATTGCATTGCACAGCATATGTTGGGTCCTGATGGTAAAGTTTATATTGCAACAGGTTATAAATTGTTGCCAAACGATATTTTTTCTCCAATAAATCAAAACTTGTGTGTTATCAATGACCCCAATGAGGTTTATCCCCTATGCGATTTTGATACAAATACTGTTTCTCTGGGAACTAGAAGAGTAATTGGAGGTCTCCCCAACATGGTCAACTACAACCTCGGTCCACTGGTGGGTAGTGGCTGTGACACCTTGGGAACTTCCGTTCAGGATATGGAAGCTGCACCCGCAATTAATGTATATCCCAATCCGGCTGCAGAACAGATTATAATAGATATGGGTGCAGACCCCACCGGAACTTCAATGCTGATCCTCACCAATACCATGGGTCAGATGGTGTACTCCACTGCACTGAACAAGCGCAAAACACAAATTGATATTTCCTCTTTGCCGGAAGGCATCTACGCCTGGTCGGTCATCATTTCCGGTGAACATATTGCTGCGGGGCAGGTGGTGAAGTTGAAACCATAGGAAATGCTGCGTGTATAAGTGACTTCCCTGATCTAACAGAACAGAACGTATCTTCTATTAATGTATATATTTATGCTACAAACATAGCATTGAAAAAAATCCTTCTCTATATCACCACGATCTGCTTGTGCTGTAATGCCTTTTCCCAGAGTTATGATAATAATTGGGTGTTCGGTGACAGTGCAGGATTGAATTTTTCAAGTGGTGAACCGGAGCCGTTTGTTTCGGGTATTATGACATACGAAGCTTGTGCTTCTATTTCAGACGAAAATGGAAATTTATTGTTTTGCACCAACGGAGAAAAAGTTTGGAACCGGGATAATGCAATAATGCAAAATGGTGATAGTTTAGATATCGGTAAAATTTATACTCCATATGGGTCAAGCATAACACAAGGAGTAATAATTATCCAAAGACCAAATACTAGCTTTTACTATATTTTTCAAATTCAAAATTATATAATTGATAATAATTATGGGATTGAATATACAATTGTCGATATTTCACAAGATGATGGAAAAGGAGCAGTTACCGATAAAAATATTAACTTATTTACAACTGATATTGGTGAGAAAATGACTGCGGTGAAAAATGCAAATGGTCGTGACTGGTGGCTCATTTTTCTTAAGTGGGATGAATTAGCTGATGATTATTTTGATTTACAATTTACGCGCTTCCTAATTTCGCCCGCCGGTATTGAAGGGCCTTTTTATCAGGATTTTGGACCGGATTCACACCCAGATGATATAGATCAAAAATGGGGGCAAATGGTGTTCTCTGGCAATGGTTCAAAAATGGCATATACGAGAATAGATGATGTGTTAATATACACATTCGACAGATGTTCCGGCGAGTTTACTGATTATTATTTTATTAATAATATAGATAATATTAGTACATATGGTTGTTCCTTTTCACCAGACGGAAATAAATTATATGTCAACGGCGTTTGTACAAAAGACCTGTATCAATACTGTCTGAATTGTGATGGTATACCGGTTGACTCTACAAAACAATTGGTTTATCATGGCCCCCCGGGTTCTTATTGTTTAATGCAGCACATGCTTGGCCCGGATGGGAAAATATATGTTGCAAGTTGCTACAATATTTTACCAAATGATATTTTTTCTCCAATAAATCAAAACTTGTGTGTTATCAATAACCCCAATGAGGTCTATCCCCTATGCGATTTTGATACAAATACCGTATCCCTCGGAACAAGACGCGTGATCGCGGGTCTCCCCAATATGGTCAACTACAACCTCGGTCCACTGGTGGGTAGCGGCTGTGATACCTTGGGAACTTCCGTTCAGAATATGGAAGCTTCACCCGCAATTACCGTATATCCCAATCCCGCTGCAGAACAGATTATAATAGATATGGGTGCAGACCCCACCGGAACTTCAATGCTTATCCTCACCAATACCATGGGTCAGATGGTGTACTCCACTGTACTGAACAAGCGCAAAACACAAATTGATATTTCCCCTTTACCGGAAGGCATCTACGCCTGGTCGGTCATCATTTCCGGTGAACATATTGCAGCAGGACAAGTGCTGAAGTTGAGGCCATAGATCGTATTTTAAATAAAATGAACACATCCCTTGAAAAAGCACGCTGAAATATTGCTTTGCACTGATGAACTGATAGTTATGATGAATGCAAACGTATATTTCGGTCGGTGGACATAACCGAAGTACTTATATTTTGGTGGGTGCGGACACCAACCGAAAATGCCCATATTTTGGTGGGCGCGGACCACAACCGGAAATGCCATATTTCGGTCGGTGCGGACACCAACCGAAATGCCCCATATTAAAATGGTAAGTCTAAAACCTACAACATTTTACTCTTGTAAAGATCATCGGCACATTACCACATCGATGCATTCACTCCCCGCCGAAGCAAAACACATCCACATTACAACAAATCACCCTTAGAAGATAATCGGCACATCAGCACATTCTACGGTCACTCCCTAGCCCCCTCCGGGAGGAAATGAGCACTCAATCCAAAATGATAACTTAAAATTTCAAGGTAATTCGAACTTAGAAGACCATCGGCTAATCGGCTAATTTGCTAATCACTGTTGTCCGGTAAAACCCAATTTCAAATATGAAATTCAACAGTAATAAGGGTTTTATGGGGTGTTCCGTTGATTTTCAAAGGTCCAGCCCCCTGGAATAAAGTCAATTGTGGCGATGGGGGATTGTAAATTGAAAGCACTTTTTCAGGATTAAGCAAGAACATTACTAAATTAAAATAACTCATTAAGTGATGTTTGATCATACCGGCGATGGATGCGTAACTTGTTTTTGTTTTTCTTAAGTTTATGCACCTGATCCTGCACCACTCTGACCAATAAATCGCAAATCAATGCCGCCCTTGTTAATATTTTAATGGCATTAGAGGTTGTCACCTAAAAAGTATTTAAGCGGATAGCGTTGCTTGATGCGCTTAAATAGTAGTTCAGTCTGCCACCTGCGTTTATATAAGGCTGCAATTGTCTGCGGGTCGCTTACCATGTCATTTGTCGCAAACTGAAACTGCCTGTTCTTTTGCCTGTCAACAAAGGTGACGATACGAGCCTTTATTTGCGGTGTAACCTCCTTGTTAGAAGCTCTGCCAAGTAATACAAATTGATCATTCAAGACCCCTTCATCGTAGGCATTTTCTTCTACCGGCAGATTACAAATAACCTGAATACAGGCTCCTTGTTTAAGCCGGGTTACCCATCTGATGTGGCGTTTACCCCAATCCTGAAACTGCTTATACTTGATATATCCTCTATCAAATACCACTGTTGAATCATCTGGGACAGGAGCCTGTTCTATGAAAACGAGATCATTCTCTTTTGCTTCTGTAATTACTACAAAAGCCGGAATATCATGCTTTGCATTTATCAAAACATGCGCTTTGGCTCCTCCCTTTTTCTTCCCATCTGCTGCCATGGTACCAGCCCCGCGCATAACAGAATTGAATAGGTGAACCGTAGTGGAATCAATGATGAATAAGTCCTTTTCAATGCTAAATCAGCCCGGCTGTCCGGTAAGCCAAAATACTGCTGATACAAACTTGCATACAAATCGCCCACAAAAACTCTGCCGGACGCCTCTTGTTAGCATCAGACAGTAATAACGCGTCTGGAAAGTATTTAATCCAGGTGGGTGCAACAGCAGATAGCGCTGTATGCCTGAAGACCATCGCCACAGTTCGCGGATGCTTTGAGCACCAAAAACCGTATATGGCACATGGTAACCAGATGGTCATAGGCCATGAAACGCTTACAATACCCGGTTGGCGTTATATCGTTTGGCCATAGAATCAATCATTGAACATTGAATCCAAAGAAAGTAACTGAGAGAATACCGGCTGTCCGGTAAAAGAAAAATACCTTAGCATAATTTGTTGTTTTTTGTCGTCAACTTAAAACTACAACCTATTGGAGTCCTTAGGGGCTCCTTTTTTGTTTATTTCTTTAAATCTTTACCGGACAACAGTGATTTGCTAATTGGCTAATCCTTTACCATCCGAAGCATCACCCTCCCTCATTGTTAAAAATCACCCTTAGAAGATAATCGGCACATCAGCACATCGGAAATTGGCACATTCCACTTCGCCGAAGCAACAATCATCCTCATTTCAACAAATCACCCTTAGAAGAACATCGGCTAATTAAAAAAGCCGTCTTTCTCAAGACGGCTTTTTTTAAAAGATGTTTTACATCAGGCCAAACGCACATTGATGGCGTTCTTACCCTTGCGCCCGTCGGTAACATCGAACGTAACACTGTCGTTCTGTTTCACGTTATCGATCAGACCTGATTGATGTACAAAGATCTCTTCATTGGATCCGTCTTTAACGATAAAGCCGAAACCTTTGGTTGCATTAAAAAATTTAACTTTTCCTGTTTCCATTGTAATTAAATAAAATGAATAAAAATTTACTTACCTAAAGATAGATGAATTTTTGAAAAAACAAGATGTCAGGTAAGCTGTCTCCTTACAACGGCGGGTAAGAACCCGGGTCCACATCACTCATCATCCCGTAAACGGCCTGATACACATCCTCTGCATTGGGCTTGCAGAAATAGTCACCGTCACTGGCATACGCCGAGCGATTAGCCTGAGCGCTCACACATTGCGGCAAGGCGTCCAGGTAGCGGAACAGTTCAGGTTCTGCAAATACCTGTTGCAACATATATGCACTTGCACCTCCCGGAACATCTTCATCAATAAATAAAATGCGGTTGGTCTTTTTCACCGAGCTGCGAATGATACCCGGAATATCGAATGGCATTAAGGTCTGCACATCGATAAGCTCCACGCTGATACCGGTTTTCTGTAATTGTTCAACGGCTTCTTCTACCACGCGCAAAGTGGAACCATAAGATACAATAGTGATATCGTCGCCGCTTTGCAAAATTTCCGGAACCCCGAGAGGCACTGTAAAGGTGCCAATATTTTCAGGCAGCCGTTCCTTTAAACGATAACCATTTAAACACTCTACCACAATGGCAGGCTCATCACTTCGGAGAAGCAAATTATACATGCCGGCAGCCTGTGTCATGTTGCGCGGCACACATAAGTGGATACCCCGGCAAGTGCTCAATATCATGCCCATGGGCGAGCCTGTATGCCAGATCCCCTCCAGGCGGTGACCCCGTGTACGCACGATCATGGGTGCCTTTTGTCCCGCCTTGGTCCTGTATTGCAAGGTGGCGAGGTCGTCGCTCAATGGTTGCAGACCGTATAATAAGTAATCGAGGTACTGTATCTCGGCAATGGGTCTCAATCCGCGCATTGCCATGCCTATACCCTGTCCTATGATGGTTGCCTCGCGTATGCCCACATCAAATATTCTTTTTTCTCCAAAGCGCTCCTGCAAGCCGGCAAAACCCTGGTTCACATCTCCGATCTTTCCCAGGTCTTCTCCAAAGGCTACAAGCAAGGGATTGTGTTCAAAATGAAATGCGAAGTTGTGGTTCAATATCTCTGACCCATTCAACTGGGGAGCATCATCGGCATAAGTTGCGGGAATAACGGGAATATTGCCGACCGCATCTTTGGAAATGCTATACAAGTGTCCGTTATAGCGCTCCTTATTCACAGCGGCGTAGGATTCTACCCAAGCCTCCAGGGCACCGCGCTCTGCAGAACTTTCACCGGCAGTCGCGAATAAAGTCTGTCTGGCTGCGCGCATCAGATCTCTGCGCACCGGGTCCATGGTGGATTGCAATTCCTGTACTATCTCCTGCACCCTACTTCCCTTGGGTGAAGCAGAAACCAGGTTTTGCAGTAGTGAAAACAGTACATCCATGTCCGACTTAATGGACAAAGTGTGCACGCCCCAGAGCTCTTTCTGGATATCCCTCACCGTTTTCTTTGCCTCTTCGCGGATGGCGTTCAGGGTTTCGGCATTGGAGATATTGTTCTCCAGCATCCATTTGCGCATCTGGTTAAGGCAATCCCATTCTTCCTCCCAGGCCAGGCGTTCTTTGGATTTATAGCGCTCATGGGAACCCGAAGTACTATGGCCCTGCGGCTGTGTCAGCTCTGTAACGTGAAAGAATACAGGCACATGCTCTCTCCTTGCCAGGTCTATACCTTCCTCAAAGGTTTGCACCAGGGAGGGGTAATCCCAGCCCTTTACTTCATAGATGCGCACGCCATCGCCTTCTGCGTTGAGTTGAAATCCGCTGAGTATCTCGCTGATATTTTGCTTAGTTGTCTGGTATTCCTGCGGAACGGAAATGCCGTAGCCATCATCCCATACAAAAAAAGCCAAGGGGATCTTTAATACGCCCGCGGCATTTACAGCTTCCCAAAATATTCCTTCAGAAGTGCTGGCATCGCCGATGGTTGCAAAAACCACCTCATTCCCATGATCGCTGAAGGGTCCGTTGTTTATTTGTTCGTTCTCCCGGTAGATCTTAGATGCATGTGCAAGCCCAACGGCGCGCACCATCTGCGATGCTGTTGGCGATGTGTCTGCCGACGTATTCTTCATGTCCCGCTGCACTTTCCAGTTGCCTTGCTCATCCAGTAATCTGGTGGCAAAATGGCCATTCATCTGCCTTCCGCCGGAAGCCGGGTCCTCCTGTATATCCGGGATGGCATATAACTGCGCAAAGAATTCGCGCACATTACTCATGCCTGCGGCGAACATGAAGGTTTGATCACGGTAGTATCCTGAGCGCCAGTCCCCGGGGCGGAACACCCTTGCCATGGCGAGTTGGGCCACTTCCTTGCCGTCGCCGAAGATGCCGAATTTGGCTTTGCCTGTGAGCACCTCCTTTCTTCCGAGCAGGCTTGCTTCCCTGCTCAAACAGGCGATCTTGTAGTCTTCGATCACGTTTTTCTGAAATTCCTCAAAGGTCAATCCGGAGTTTTGGGTAAGTACAGACATGTTCATTCGCTATGCAGGCAAAGTTACGGAATTCGGCAGGCCTGATTTTGGCTTCTGATTAATTTTTACCGGAAAGCCCGAATTACAACTATTGTGGTATAATTCTTGTGCATTTTGCGGGTCAGATCGCTTATTTTTGAGGTCTGCCATTTGTCAACCAACAAACTGTAAAATAGCATATTATGAAAAAAATCGTTACATCACTGATGGTCGCCCTGATCGCGACAGCATCTTTTGCGCAGAATTCAGCTACTCCTGCCGGCAGCTCAGCAAGCGGCAATCCGGAAGCACCTGCGGTAAATCCTAACGCCGGTGAATTCCAGTGGGTGGAAGAAACACATGATTTCGGAACCATCCCGCAAGGTATTCCGGTAGAACACAAATTTGAATTCACCAACGTGGGCAAAGAACCTATCATTATATCCAACGTGCAAAAAACATGTGGTTGTACTGTTACCGATTGGTCTAAAGAACAGATCATGCCCGGTCAGAAAGGCTTTGTAAGTGCACAATATAATGCTGCAAAAGAAGGCCCTTTCACCAAAGCGATCACCGTTCAATCTGATGCCAAACAACAAAATGTGAAATTGTATTTCAAAGGCACGGTTGAAAAATCTGAGCAATCAGGTGGTGTTCCGGAAAACCAGAACATTTTCAATTCCGGCGGTAACTGATAACCTTTCTATACTTTCTATATGAAAAACCTGATCGTTGCCTTCGCACTGGTGATCACCGGTGGAATGGCTTACAGCCAAAGCACAACAGATGCTACACAAATGGATCCCAATGCGGCAGAATTTCAATGGGTGAGTGAGACCTATGATTTCGGCAACATTCCTCAGGGCATTCCCGCAGAAGCGCGTTTTGAATTCACCAACACAGGCAAGTCCGATCTGTATATCACAGACGTACAAAAAACCTGTGGTTGCACCAGTACGGAATGGACCAAAGAGCCCATCAAACCCGGACAAAAAGGATATGTGACCGCAGTCTATAATGCTGCCAGTGAGGGTGTGTTCAACAAAGCGATCGTTGTTTCTTCCAACACGAAAACGCCCAGTATGAAATTGTATTTCAAGGGCACTGTTGTTAAAGACGGCGACGGTGGCGCACCTACACAAAATTCTATTTTCGACGGTAATTAACCCGGCCGATCATGAACTAAATAAAAACTCCGCGGGCATAGCGCTCACGGAGTTTTTGTATTTTTGGGCATGCCTTCCGTATCGCACAGAGGTGAGGCCATGCCGGCTTCCCCGATCCGCAAATTGGTCCCCTACGCTGAACGTGCAAAGTTGCACGGTGTCCAAATTTATCATCTGAATATCGGGCAACCGGATATCGAAACACCACATGCAATGCTGGATGCGGTTCGACATGCCGACCTGCGTGTTCTGGAATATTCGCATTCAGCAGGATTTGAATCTTACAGAAGGAAATTAGTAGATTATTATGCGGGTTGCGGTATAGTACTCAACCATAAAAATATCATGATCACCACAGGTGGCAGCGAGGCCATTTTGTTCGGTATGATGAGCTGTCTGGATGCCGGCGATGAAGTGATCATCCCCGAACCATTGTATGCCAATTACAATGGATTTTCAACAGCAGGGAATATTGTGATAAAACCCATCACCTCGCATATTGAGAACGGATATGCATTGCCACCTATTGATGCATTTGAAAAGAGCATCACGGCAAAAACGAAAGCCATCCTCATCTGCAATCCGAATAACCCGACCGGTTATTTGTATTCCAAAGAAGAATTGATGCAATTGCGCGAGATCGTTTTGAAACACGACCTCTTTTTATTTGCTGATGAAGTGTATCGCGAATTCGTGTACGACGGCGCGGAACATTTTTCCGTTTTGAATCTGGAAGGGCTGGATGAACATGTGGTATTGATGGATTCTATTTCCAAAAGATACAGTGCCTGCGGTGCGCGTATCGGTGCATTAGTGTCGCGCAATAACAAAGTGATGGAAACGGCATTGAAATTTGCCCAGGCAAGATTGTCGCCACCCACATTAGAACAAATTTTAGCAGAAGCATTTACGGATGTTCCGGACACTTATTTCGATGCGGTGAAACAGGAATATGTGGAGAGAAGAAATGTGGTGGTAGAAAGATTGAATGCCATGGATGGCGTTTTATGCCCATCGCCGGGTGGTGCATTCTATGCCATGCCGCGTTTACCCATCGACGACTCTGATATTTTTTGCCAGTGGTTGCTCGAAGATTTCAACCACAACATGGAAACTGTGATGCTGGCACCGGGCACCGGATTTTATTCTACTCCGGGAGCGGGCAAAGATGAAGTGCGCATTGCCTATGTGTTGAACAAAGAAGATCTGCATAAAGCCATGGATTGTCTGGAAGCGGCATTGCAGGTGTATCCGGGCAGAGTAGAAAAAACTTCAGATACCGCTATCGGTATTAAATAGAACATGTTGCATTTATTGCGACCTCTGGCCAAAGCCGGAAATATATTATGCATTTTGTGGATCCTGTTCAATGGAATAGATGAAGGATTCCGTGGCACCAAACCGGAGATCATTTCTTATATATGTCTGATGCTTTTGCTTGCACTCAATAGTTTCTTACTGATCCGTTACAGAAAAAAATAAATAATGCGCTTTATGTTGCAGAAAAAATGGTTGACCTTATTATTGATCCTGCACATTTGCTTGCATGCATCCGGACAAAGCATACCGGACATATCGGGCATCTGGCAGGGAACACTATCTGTTGGCGTGAACCTGCGCGTTGTTTTTCACATTGAGGAAGCAGATGGTATTTACTTTACAAGTATGGACAGCCCCGATCAGGGTGTTGAAGATATACCCTGTTCCGGAACCTTTGTGACGGAAGACTCACTAATTATTCTGGTTGAGGTATTACATGGCGAATTTCGCGGCGTACTTAATAAGCAGGGAGAAAGCGCGAAAGGCGTGTGGACACAGAACGGTGCGCATTTTCCTCTGACCATTTCAAAAGTAGATAGTGTTATTGGTCCGCCGAGGCCGCAAATGCCAAAGGAGCCGTATCCGTATACAGAAAAAGAAATTCACTTCGAGAATTTTACAGATGGAGTTACACTGGGCGCAACGCTTACCATTCCTCCCGGTGAGGGTCCTTTTCCCGCTGTCATACTGGTGACCGGAAGCGGTCCGCAGGACAGAAATGAATTTTTACTGGGGCATGCACCCTTCCTGGTATTGGCAGATCATATGACACGCAACGGCATTATTGTTTTGCGCTATGATGATAGAGGTGTGGGCGAAAGCACCGGCAATTTTCAAACGGCAACAACGTTGGATTTTGCCAGGGATGCAGATGCTGCAGTGCAATATCTCAACAAACATGCGGAGGAATATCATATCAACAAGATCGGTGTTGCGGGACATAGTGAAGGAGGATTGATAGCACCTATGGTTGCCGTGGATGACAGTCTGGTTGATTTTATTGTTTTATTGGCGGGGCCGGGTTTGCGTGGCGACAGTATTTTGCAGATGCAGCAGCGCTTGATATTACAGAGGTCGGGTATACATGCCGACCTTATCGCGAAATACGGAAAGTTGCAAAAAGCCATGATAGATATTGCGGAGACTGAAAAAGATCTGGACTCTGTATCGAAACATATCATAGCCTTGCAAAAAGAATTTATACGGAATGCCTCTGCTATAGAATTGATCGCATTGGGCATCAGCAAAGACGATACCCTGAATGCACCTGTAGATTTTTATGCGACACCCTGGATGCAATTTTTCTTAAGTTATGATCCGGCAGCAACGCTGGAAAAGGTGCGGGTGCCCGTGTTGGCCATCAACGGGAAGAACGACCTGCAGGTGCCTTGTGATGCGAACCTGGAGGCCATAGAAAAAGCATTGCAACAAGGCAATAACACGCAATATAAAACCGTTGCCATTCCGAGGTTGAATCATCTGTTCCAAACCTCTGCCACGGGATTGCCGGGCGAGTACGGGAACATAGAGGAGACCTTCAATGCGGGGGCCATGCAGATAGTAAGTGACTGGATCCTTGGTCTGGAGAGGTAAAAGAGCGGCAAACCGGGCTCGAACCGGCGACTTTCAGCTTGGGAAGCTGACGCTCTACCAACTGAGCTACTGCCGCTTTCAGCTAAAAATACGTCATTTTTTAGCTCCGCGGCACCTTTGGCGTACCCTTTGTCACAGAACGATAGAAAATGTTATACTATCTTTGTCGGCCTTTAGTGCATATTTGCCTCCTCGGCTCGCCGAAGCAATGACCAAATTAAACCTGTAGCAGGAATTGGAGATCGAAACAATACGTATAGCCGGCCTCACGATCAGTGAGCCGGTAACCAGTTTCACAGATGTGATCCTTGCCATTATCAGTATTGCGCTGTGTATACGCATCCGTGTTCGCATGCATGAAAGTTATTTTACCAATGCCTGGAGATTCTTCTTTTTATTTATGGGATTGAGTACCGGTATTGGCGCAGTTGCGCATGGCATTGGCACCTTACACAGTGCAGCATTCAGCACCTTATGGATGGTGATGAATCTTTGCTGCAGCGTTGCCGTGTACTGGGCTCTGCGCGCAACCATCTTGTTTACGCGCATTACACCGCCCTGGAATAAGATCTTTCAGGCTGTAAATGTGGGAACACTTATTTCCTTTATAGGCCTTACATTATTCAACAATGATTTCGAGATCTTCAAGATCCATGCAGCAGTTGGTTTATTCCTCATCTTTTTGACGCATCTCATTGCATATTTTCGCAGTCATCAGGGAAGCGGCTGGATCGTCAGCGGTATGTTATTATCCTTCCTCACCGTATTGATCCACACCAGGCAGATCTCTATCAGCAACTGGTTCAATTATAAAGACATCAGTCATGTGATCATGATGGGCAGTTTATTATTGATCTATGGAGGGATTTACCGGATGAGCAGAAACCTCCGGTTGAGTGTATTCAGATCTTCGATCTGATCAGGTTACATCCGCACATTTACACGTATGGTGATACATAAAGGAACAGGTTTAATAGCCCGCATCCTCTATTTTCTTCACGATCATTTTACCCAGTCTTTCTCCCCATTCTTCCCCTACTGCAACGCAACCGCTGTAAATATCTGCCGCTGATTCTGCATATTTCTGTCCTACCGGTGAATCGAAAAAGGTGGTGATGGCTTTGATGTCGTCCAGGCTGAGATATTCCATATACACAGGCGTGACCAAATCAGCGAGTTCTTCCAGGGAGGTGCCGCGCATTTCCTCTTCGAGTATGCTCCAAAATTCGTCGGGCACATCGCTGTACGCCTGTTCCATAACATCAAATACACTTTCCATGGCTACAATATAGGTCTTGTCGGTACCGGTCGCTTTGAACAGATCGACCAGAGCGGCGGAATATTCTTTTTTGTTTTGGCCGTGCAGATTGCTGCACATGGAGCCAAGCAGCAGGATAATACCGATCACTTTTTTCATAGAAACAATGAATTGCTTAAAGATACACAAGGGAACAGTATCTTCCCGAATCGGAGGGCCGGACAGGTTCGCGGATCTGCAATTTTAAAAAAGCAAAATAGCCGGTATCCTGCCATTTAGTATAGCAAACAGCATACAAAATCGGTACCGGTAATTTCTTTCCAACCATAGAGATCCGGACAGTATATTTACCTGCATATATCGGAACCGGACTTTTCATGAAGTACATCATGTGCATATTTCTATTTGCCTGCCTGGTATCCTGCAGTTCGCAGAACAATAATTCCGAATCGGGAAAAGCTTCCGCCGCAGGCCCTGCGGAACTTGAACCGGACAGCCTCTTCCAATCCATGCTCAAAATACATACCGATATGGTTCGCTGTGCAGATTGCCTCAATGAGATCTACATAGATGTTGTTGAGCCACATAAAACCATTTTTACGTTCAAAAACAGACCTTTTCCCTCTAACTATTTTTCTCTGAACCATCCCCTGCAATATATCCGGTATAAGGATATTACTTTCTATATCTACTCAGGCATTGAGAAATACTTTACGTATATACCGGATACGACACACATTGCAACAGCAGGTACATGCACCCCTGATACTTGGGTATATTTAGATAGTTTTGGTGTGCTAAAAGCGATACATGCGTATGCAACTCCTTTTATGCCATTGCCGCAAAATAAGCATGAAGTAAAGGAAGTAGCTGAAGAGCA
>JAWKLB010000025.1:0-46108 GCA_041392955.1 Chitinophagales bacterium
GCTCACGTATTATATGCACATAACCATTACAAAGAATAGCGGCATAGTTCCGGAAGCATGTCAGTGTGTAAGAATAAATATGTCGTTATGAAATGTAATGAAGGCAAGGTCACAAGCATATATTCGAAATATCAGAAAACATTTCCTTTTTTCACCCTGCGGGTGATCCACCTACCGGTGGACATATTTCCCCACAGGGGTCCTTCGGACATATTTCATATTTCCTCTTTCATCTTTCATTTTATTATCACCGGAAATTCTACCGCATGTGCCCCAAACCCTCTGAAGAATTGCGCAATGCCCGCAATCATGCTTCCTTCAAAATCCAGGATGCATTTTTCACCAGCATGTGTCTGTATGATATGGTCTACCAGGTAGAACATCGCAAATGCTTTTTTACCTGCTTCGGATGAAATGGCAGTCAGGTAGATCAAATACCCATTCGACTCCAATAAAAACAGCATGGCCAGTGTTTCACCCGATAGAGCATACACTGCATACATCTTCCCTGCATTGATGCTGATAGCCTTTTCCTGTAATTTCTGTAAACGCATTTGATCGGAAGCCGACTGTTTTCCCTGCAGCGCATCCGGCACATTTTGTTTGCGAAATGCAATAAGCTCCGCAGGCGTAACATGTGTATCGATCCTCAGATCATTTTTTTGCGCCTTCTTCAAATTGCGTTTCGTATTGATACTATATGCTTCTGCCAATGTTTCATACGGCTTGCTCAGATCTATATGATGCGTTACGCGATGCTTTACCTGCACAAAAGAACTGGTGAGGATATTTTGTGTGTTCAAATGCAATTGCACCTTGCGAAAAGCGGGCGGGATAGCCTGAATAAAATAATGCAACTTCTGTTCGATATTGCCACTCTGTGAGAACAAACCCAGCTGCTGCGTAAAAAAAGGCTGATAGATCAATTTATAAATGATCCGGTTTTTAAATGGCAGCGGGAATACCGATATATAATCGTCTTCCACCAAAGCATCCCAATTCCCCTCGGCAGTTATCTGCAGATACCAATATTTTGCATACGGCAAGCCATTGGGAGATGCATCGATGCACGCATCCCATTTTTCTTTATCAATTTCGCTATTGCGGAGGTAACGGATCACAAAGTGAGTACAATACTAATGCTCCTGCCTGATAAACTTCCAATATCCCTCTCTCCCATTCAGTGAGAAATATAAAATATATGCACCGGGTGCTATGGCGCGCAGATCATCTTCTATATGCATCACGCCCGACTGTGTCATGACATGGTCAGAGAGTAAAATCCTCCCCGACATATCGCAAATGGCATAGGAAAAGAGCGAAGGCTGATCATCGGTTACCATCAAATGCAGGATATCACTTTACGGGATTGGGGAAAAGTGCAACTGCAATCCGCTATATCTTCCATCGTATTTACCGCAACGGGCCAGGTGATCCGGAAATCCCAATAACCCTGCGGCGCAGTGATAGGTCGCACCTGCTCTTTCCCGCTGTTCGCATCAGCATGTATATAATAATATATATGTGTGCCCGCAGCATGCGCCGGTATGGCACCGGTCCAGGTATCTGTGACTGCATCTGTCAGGGTCATGTCTGCCGTATTCCACGCTGCCGTTGTATCTGTTGTCCAATATATTGTTGCATCCTGAATGCCGGAGCGATGCATAATGCGCGCAGCAACTGAATAATCATCTATAGTATTCTCCGTATCCGAAAGCGGCTGGTGTGATATGAATAAGGGATCCGAAGCAGCAACTTCCTTCGTGATACAATGAATGGCACCCAGCGCCTTGATGATCATATTACAGTTTATGGGAACAATGCGGTATCCCTGCAACTGTTCCTGCAAAATACGAATGGCCGTTGTGTCATATGCCTCTTCATAAGCAGGCATCAGGATGGTTTTATTTACAAATACAAAATTGGTGTAGGTGCGATAGTCGCCATTGTCATCGGGATAATCATCTGTTGCATCGGGCGGCATAGGTATGCGAACAACTTTGAACGGCGTGCCGAAGGATGATGTATAATTATCTAATATGTAATTCAAATTTTCTTCTATTTGCGGACCATCGGCAACACCGGGTGGATACTCTCCTACCAGCAATGTTTCCTCATCCAGCAATTTCATATGCATGTCGATATGATGTATGGCATCATACGGTAAAGTCTCCATCATGATATATTGATCTATCCCCATGAATTGATGCATGATGGAATCTATCTCGTCTTCGGTCTTTGCTTCCAAACTATATCCCGTTCCCTGATTTTCATTATATATCAATCGCGAAGAAAAACCTGTTCCCAATCCGTCACACATGAAATTACCACCAGTGGCCACCAGATCATAGGGTGGTACAATGGTCTGATATAAAGGCAGATCAAATCGCTCTGCAATGGCAGACGGGATCACATCGTCATCCGGACGCGGACGATTGTATATCCAATCAATCAGATATAATGAATCCACGTTGTGCGTATACACATTCCACTGTCCGTAATCGCGACACCATACGGAATTAAATGGCTCCTGAACATAATAAATATTGAATAGGGGAATATCGTGACTTGTCAGATCGGATTTAACCGAATTACTATCGCTGCAGATGATATATACTTTACATTCTTCCCGCGCATAGCGCACAATTTCCCGCACGGTAGCAATATAGGAAGTCCAGGTCACCATCAATGCGTCTATTTCTTCCCACTCTGCCGAAGCACGCACAGCTGACACCGGCGGTTCCTGATAGGTATCGGACATTTTTTGCTGCGCATTCTGCTCAGAAGGATTCCATTGTCTGGTGATCGACCCCGAAACAGGCACTTGCGCATATTGCTCTGTGATACATATCAGATACAGTGCACAGGATAAAAAACAGGAGAGGATGGATCTTTTCATACACGTCAAATAGTGCTGGAACATATGCCCTAATTCAAATATAGGGATATTTATCTGCTGCCAAATGTTAAAGATGTACAACCCGGGGTCTTCCGCAAAAGCGGATCTGCACCCGAATAGAAAGTCAATTCATACTTACCTTTGTGCCCTGAAATGCACGAGATCCAACAGGAAAATATAGAAAAAGCGATACTGGTAGGCCTGGTCACGCCGCAACAAAGTCTGGAACAACTCAACGAATATCTCGCCGAGCTGGAGTTCCTTGCTGAGACTGCCGGCGCCATCACCGTAGAAAAATTTTACCAAAAGGTGCAACATCCCGATAACCGCACCTATGTCGGTAAAGGGAAATTGCAGGAGATAAAAAATTATATCGAGCTGTATGAAATCGATCTGATCATTTTCGATGATGAGATAACCCCTTCACAGTTGCGGAATATTGAAGCGGAATTAAAGATCAAAGTGCTCGACCGCAGCATGCTCATCCTCGACATTTTCGCCACACGCGCACAAACCGTGCAGGCTAAAACACAGGTTGAACTTGCACAAACATTATATATGCTTCCGCGTTTGCGTGGATTGTGGAGTCACCTCGACAGGATAAAGGGCGGTATAGGTATGCGCGGTGCCGGTGAAAAAGAAATTGAAACGGACCGCCGTGTGGCAGGACAAAAAATTGCCCTGCTGAAAGAAAAATTAAAAACCATCGGCAAACAAAATGCAACACAGCGCAAAAATCGAGGTGAATTGATACGTGTTGCGTTGGTGGGATATACAAACGCGGGTAAAAGCACCCTGATGAATCTGCTCAGCAAGAGCGAAGTGTTCGCCGAAAATAAATTGTTCGCAACACTGGATACCACCGTGCGCAAAGTGGTGCTCGACAGAACACCCTTTTTATTAAGCGATACTGTCGGATTCATTCGCAAATTGCCGCATCATCTGGTAGAGAGTTTTAAATCCACACTGGAGGAAGTGTTAGAATCAGATATCTTATTACATGTGGTAGACCTATCGCATCCCGCCATGGAAGACCATATCAAAGTGGTCCAAACCACATTGAAAGAGATAGGGGCAGCGGACAAGCCGACCATTTTGGTAAGCAATAAAATAGATAATTACCG
This sequence comes from Chitinophagales bacterium, assembly GCA_041392955.1. GTDB lineage: Bacteria > Bacteroidota > Bacteroidia > Chitinophagales > BACL12 > UBA7236. The sequence continues at coordinate 4,024 of JAWKLB010000025.1, forward strand.
TTCCACTCATTTTGATAAGTACCTCGCAAAAGAAGTGCAGGATAGCATTTTAGAAGAGCTGGAACAAACCTGGAAAGCGCGGCACGGACAACAGGTCGTATTTATTTCTGCTATCACGCGGGAAAATATTGATGTGTTGCGCGAAATGGTGATCGATCTCGTTAAAGAATGGTATCAGGTGAGATATCCTTATAAGACAGAGTTTTTTTGATCTTGGCCGTATCGACGTTCCGAGGTTCCGAAAACGCATCGCAACGACACCGCAGCGTCATTGCGTCGTAACGTCAAAAATCACCATGCATACAGCGGAAAACCGCCTGCAAATGCATTCACCTTTTGCTTCACATCTGCTTTCAGATCTGCATTATCCGGATCCATGATGATACTGTCGATCCAGGAAACGATGGTCTCCATATCTGCTTCTTTCATACCGCGTGTAGTAACTGCAGGCGTTCCGATGCGAATACCGGAAGTGACAAAAGGAGATTTATCATCAAAGGGCACCATGTTTTTATTTACCGTAATGTCCGCTTCCACTAATGCATTCTCCGCTTTTTTACCGGAGATATTTTTATTGCGCAGATCGATCAGCATTAAATGATTATCTGTCCCGCCCGAAATAATTTTATATCCTCTGTCATTAAATGCTTTTGCCATTGCCTGCGCATTGGCGATCACTTGCTTGCAGTAGGTTTTATATTCCGGTGTCAGGTCCTCACCAAATGCAACTGCTTTAGAAATAATAACGTGCTCGAGCGGGCCGCCTTGTGTTCCGGGAAATACCGCACTGTCCAACACTGCACTCATCATCTTCACCTCACCTTTCGGTGTTGTTTGTCCCCATGGATTCGGGAAATCTTTTCCCATTAATATCATACCTCCTCTCGGACCGCGCAATGTTTTATGTGTAGTTGTTGTAACAATATGACAATGCGGCATGGGGTCATTCAATAAACCACATGCAATTAAACCTGCGGGATGCGAAATATCTGCCATCAATATCGCACCCACTTTATCGGCAATGGAACGGAATCTTTCATAATCCCAGTCGCGCGCATAGGCACTTGCACCGGCAATGATCAGTTTTGGTTTTTCAGCTACAGCAATTTCTTCCACCTTGTCCATATCTACCCGTCCTGTTTCTTCTTCTACCGAATAAAAAACAGGGCGATATAATTTACCCGAAAAATTCACGGGACTTCCATGAGTGAGGTGGCCGCCGTGCGACAGATTAAAACCGAGTAATGTATCACCCGGATTCAGGCATGCCAGCATGACCGCCGCATTTGCCTGGGCACCCGAGTGGGGCTGCACATTGGCATATTCGGCACCAAAGAGCTCTTTGGCACGGTCAATAGCCAGTTGTTCTCCTTCATCCACAAAGGCGCAACCGCCGTAGTAGCGCTTGCCGGGGTAGCCTTCTGCATATTTATTCGTAAGGCAGGAGCCCATGGCTTGCATGACCTGTTCACTCACAAAATTTTCGCTGGCGATAAGCTCTATACCTTCGGTTTGCCTGTGTTTTTCTTTGGCAATGATGTCAAAAACGCGGGTGTCTTTTTGCATGGGGCAAAGGTAAGGGAAAAGTTGGCTGTATGGAAGGTTGTCGGGTTGGCACGTTGTCAGGTTGCCTGGTTAGAGTATCGAAAATTTACAGCTTAATTGTCTTGAGGTCGGGACGTCTGGAAGTCATGATGTCAGGGTACTCATAATTAATTGGATGTACTTTCCACTCTCCACTTTCCACTCTCCACTCTCCACTTTCCTCATTCCTATTTATTTAAAGTCTCCTTTAATTATCTAACACCTCTCTCCACTACGAAGCACACTGCCCCTGCTCCTGCCGACTAACCTACATCTTCACCCACTGACTTGAACCGAGGATGGTGTTGTTGTACAGGATCACCGCCATGTAGCTTCCTTGTGCGAACGCGGAGGTTTGGATCTGAAAGCGGATGGTTTCCCCGCCGTTGGTGAGCGATATGTTGGTGGGGATATCCGTCAACCTGCCCTGCATGTCAATTACCTGTAATTCCAGATTTTTTCCGGCTATGATCTGCAGTGCATCCGGTATCTGCACTTCCACCGTTGCCATGTCATGTACGGGGTTGGGGTAGATAATAAAATCTGCTCCTGCCGTTTGAGGTTTGCTGTCGATGGCAGTTATTTCATCGCAGCCCGGAACCAGGCAACCCATGCTGTCGAGTTTTAATAACCACATTTGTGCATTCGGATCTCCCATGACCGGCCCGACCGCACTGCCGGATAATATATATCCTTTATCCTCTGTTTGCTGTACATCCATCAGGTAGGCATCATACATGGGGTCTTCGGTGTAATGCCGCTCCCACAGGATATTGCCCGAACTATCCAGCTTTGTTATATATCCCACAAATGGTCCGCCATCTGTTGTTACCTCAACACCGCAGGCTATGATACTCCCATCTGCGTTTTCACGAAATTGCCAGAATGATAGCAGATATTCTTTACTGAAAAAGGTCCGCCAGATAAAATGACCTGCTGTATCCATTTTACCAATATATCTCGGAAACTCATAATTGCCCGGATATATAGCAGTATCCATGGCCTGCATGGCATAGATATGTTGTTCGTCAGCTGAAATTTTTGCACTTATTCCGCTATCGTCAAACCCTGTTCCGTATTTCTTCTCAAAATAATCATTCCCCTCTGCATCGGTTTTATACATCTTGCCGTCTGTTGCAAGATCATCCGGGCTGTTCTCTATCGCTCCGCTTACCACAAGGTTCCCGTTGCTGAAATGATCTACCGTCAATCCGATCTCACTGGCCAGAGGGTAGCGGTATCTCTGTTCCCAATAGGTATTCCCCAGGGTATCCACTGCAACCAGATACATCGATATCTTCAGCGTTTCCGTGTCCTGCGTTCCTCCTATTAAATATATGGTGTCGTTCCGGTAATCCGTGTTGTAGAATATAGTATACCCATCTCCCAAAAATTTACGCGTGAATACCGTGTCGCCGTTTTGGTCGAAACAATATAATAATCCATAATTTTCCTCTGCAGAAAGTGCTCCACATGCAATGAATTTATTCCCATTTATCTTTATTAATTCTCCCGATTCTCCGGTATACCAACGTGTATGTTCTTTAGAATAATTCTCGAAAATTATTTGATTTCCACTTAGATCTGTTTTAATAAAAAAGGTTGAATTGTAACCTCCACTTAAATAATTTGTTTGCCCACCACCAAAAATATAAAACCCTGAACTATCCTGATCCAAACTGACTCCCCAAGTAGTTGAGGGGCTTATATTACCAAACAACTTACTGAAGGTCGACTGTCCATTACCTTCAATTGTGAAAAATATAGACCCAATGAAAATTAAACAATATTTCAACATATTAATTGTTCAATAACAATAAATTTTTTACTGTGTTTAAAGCACCCTTGCTGTTTAGTGAAGCAATATACATTCCGGAGGGGTAAACTATATTACCAATTTAAAGTTACAAATTCCCCCATATATTCACTCACTGATAAACTTAGTGAGATGAGTGGTGCGCAAAGATCTTATGTCAGGGGTCACGAAATTCACCATATGGACTGTTTTGCAAAAATGGAGAGATTGATTTTCTTACTCAGGCTACTTTTTACAGCCAACTGCAACTTGTCTTGAAGTCAGAAAATCATGATGTCAGAGTATTCATAATTAAATATTGTTGTCCGGTTGTCCGGTTAGAGTGCAGTTATTTTTATCAAAGTCTTCACACTGTCAACGGTCAACCATCCACTTCCCACTTCCCACTCTCCACTTTCCACTCACGAAAAGCGTTGTCTGGTTGGCACGTTGTCAGGTTGCCCCGTTAGAGTATCGAAAATTTATAGCTTAATTGTCCTGAGGTCTGGACGTCCTGAAGTTATGATGTCAGAGTATTCATAATTAAATATTGTTGTCGGGTTGTCATGTTGTCCGATTGTCAGGTTAGAGCGCAGTTATTTTTATCAAAGTCTTCACACTGTCAACCATCCACTTCCCACTTCCCGCTCTCCCCCAAAGGGGTCCTTCGGACACTCTCCACTCTCCACTCTCCACTTTCCTCATTCCTATTTATTTAAAGTCTCCCTTAATTACCAAACACCTCTCTCCACTACGAAGCACACTGCGACTGTGACTGCGACTGCGACTGCGACTTCACTTTTGAAAACCGGAACTCAAACTCAAATAAACCCAAATTCCCTTTAACGAAAAAAGGCCGCATCTCTCGACACGGCCTTTTTAGGTTAATGCAACAATATATCATCAATGATGATATACAATACGTTCGTTGGCTGTTGCCTGTCCTGCGGTGAGGCGAATGAAATACATGCCATCACTCAGGTTATATCCACTCAGGTCGAGTTGCACGGTATGACCACCGGCTGCACCGGAAAGATCTGTATTTTCCAGATTGGAAATAAGCTGACCGGTTACACTGAACAATTGCAACTGCATATTTTGCTGTGCATTGGCAAGTGTGTAGGTAACGTTTACCTGTCCGCTAGTTACAGTAGGTGAAACCACCAGATTCGTTCCGCCGTCCATATCGTCTATGGCATTTGCCATTTTGAAGTGCGCAACGGCATTTTCAAAATCAGCAAGGATAAAATCCACATCCAATGTGAATGGATCAGGGTTTGCAATATGGTTCTCTAATTCCCAATAATCAAAATAATATCCCGGATTGGCATTGGCTTGCAATTCTATACCTGTTCCGCTGATAAAGGTCGTGTTATACGGATATGCTCCGGGTGTAAATCCATCCACCATTACGGCGCCTGCTTCTACAGGTGTGATGTCAACTGAGAAATTATAGGAAGGCAAGGTTGCTGTGGTGAACCATGCAGTGATGGTATCGGAAGTGGTCAATGAAACCGAAACGGAATCATCTGTAACCGATGGTGAAGGTGTATGATTTAAAAATTCCCAGTGATCGAAGGTGTAGGTCGCTTCCGGCAATGCCTTAAAGCTCAGTGTGGTTCCGCCGAAATACGTTGCCGGGAAAGGATAAGAACCGGGCACCAATAAATTCACCTGCACATTATTCAAACTTCCTGCAGGTTCTACTTTAATAACCAGCGGGTATGCGTCCACATCAAAACAATCCTCCACACCGGAGGTTATATAATCACAACGCTCACTGATAAAATCTTCCAGTGCATCGTAATTATTGCTCCACCCACTATATGTTCCGCCCCAGCGATCGGTATGTCTGTCCATCTCCGGATCCAGAACCGCACGCATACTATCGAGCACACCTAATACATAATCACAGGAAAAAGTAGAGTTGATCAGATCGCCATATCGGTTCACATAATCACTGAAGAAATCTTCATTATCCATCAGGGCAACAACCATCTCGACGTGCCCGTTCGGGTCAACCCAGGTAAGACTGAGCGGATCACAAGGATCGGCAGTGGGAGAAACATCCGGTATACCGGTATAATTAATATAATGTCCGAAGGTCGCATCTTCATCCCATAAAATATATCTCCATGTTTTTGCACCGCCTGCTACATTATATCCTCTCCACCAACCGGTATTCCAGTTCAGCCAGTCGGAACAAACCGCAAAGGTGTTGAGCAGCATATAATCGATCAGACTATGTGTGTTCAAATTGTCGAGCACATAATCGTAGTTCGCAGGAATGGTCATGTCGTTCGTTGTAACGAAAGTGACAAATGGATTCCACGCACTCATGGTGCCGAATTCCGCCCATGTTCCACCCCAGCATTTAATGAAATCCATGGTATACTCACCCTGGTCGTAATAATAATCTGTATAATCCGCATCATCCACTTTCTCGCGTGTATCATATACGCCCCAATAATCGCCATTCACATAACATATATTGAAGAAGGTAGAACGTTCATCCATATCCAGATCGGTGATCTGCGAGAGGTGATGAACAAATGCATCGCGCACGTGCGCACCACCGGATGACGAAGGATAATTATCGTTGGCAGCTGCTTTGGATATCAGGCGCTGATAACCGGTCCTGTCTGTAACATCTGCAAAAAAATCATGGTCAATGTCGTTATCGTAACCGAATTGATCGCGCGTGATATAATCGTATCCGCGTTGGTTATACGCCCAGGAGTCATTACCGTGTTCGTTGAATTCACCAACACCTTCGTCTATCAGGTTAAAATCTTTGTCAAATAATTCAAAGGAACCCACAGGTTCCAGACCCCATCCTGTTGCATTCAACAGATCGTCAACCTGATCACCGGCAAGGGATATGACCGGAACGGTGGATGTCTCATCAATAAAATACGTATTGGTAGAACAAAAACTTGCCAGCGTATCGGTGCCGGAAGGAAAGGCAACGGTGCGCATAACGGTTGTTTCTGTCAATGTGATCGGACCGGTATAAATAGTGGAAGTTGCCGTCGGGAAATTTCCATTGGTGGTATAGCGAATGGTCATACCCGGTTCCGGAACGGTGATCGTAATAGTAACGGATCCTGCATAATTTCCGGAGTTGGGTTCCATATCCGGTTTGTGTGCATATGCATTTTTATGTCCGGTGGTATTGGAAGCATTCGGTGTAGGGTCGGTAAAAATGTACCAGCTGTCGGTTCCATCCGGATATCTTCCCCAACTGTGATTTGTTTGATTGGGATTGTTGAGATGTCTGGAATCGATAATGACACCGGAGGGATCTGCAAAAACAACATATTCAGATCCGGTGGTTTGTGTCAATTTGAAATTCGTATGATAATTTGTTCCTACAACGGTATTTCTGTCGGAACACCAAAAACGCAAAAATCCACCTGCGTTGATAGTGACACCGGCAGGAATAGTGTATTTATCCGGTGAGGATTCTTTGTCACTCAGATGGTAGCCGGAAAGATCCACCGATGTGGCGCCTGTATTATACAGCTCGATCCAATCTTCATAATCACCATAATTATCCGGCGTATCGCTGTAATTGGCAGCACTGTATTCGTTGATGACAACCTGCGCGGAGCCCGAGGTGATCAGTACAAGAGCGGTCGCAAAAGAGAGGAGTACAGATTTTTTCATAATGTGATATACCTATTTTTATCCGCCAACCGACGGATACACTTTTTCGAGTATAAATTTACAAAGGATTTGAGAAAAGTGGCGCCCCGAACACACAATTTCTTAACGGAAATGTCACAATAGCAGGCATTTTCAGAAGCCGTATCCGACCAATATTCTTCCATAAGTTTCTAATTTAGCCCCTCAATTTCGCCAATGAAGGCCATCATACCCGTTGCCGGTGTGGGCACACGCCTGCGGCCACATACCTATTCACAGCCCAAACCGCTGATCCCGGTCGCGGGAAAGCCCATACTGGGTTTCATCATAGAACGCATGATGCGCGCGGGTTTCAACGAATTTGTTTTTGTCATCGGATACCTGGGCGAGAAGATCGAAGCCTATGTAAAGGAGAACTATCCGGGCATACGAGCCGATTTTGTCGTGCAAAACAAGCGGGAAGGCCTCGGTCATGCCATCTGGCTCACCCGGGAGTTCGTGGGAAAGGACGAGCCACTTTTCATTGTATTGGGCGACACCATCTTCGAATCGGAGATCGAAGCCATCATGGATCTGCCCGAATCGGCATTGGGACTCCGCAAGGTGGATGACCCCCGCGATTTCGGTGTGGCAGAAGTGGATGAGGACATGCGCATACTCCGCGTCATCGAAAAGCCCTCCATCCCCAAGTCCAATCTGGCTTTGGTGGGACTGTACAAGATCGTAGAATCGGAAGCGCTTTTTGCTGCCCTCGAAAAGATCATCACACATGCCTATAAAACACAGGGAGAATATCACCTCACCGATGCCCTGATGCTGATGATACAGGATGGCATTTTGTTCCGCGGATTCAAGATCCAGAATTGGTACGACTGCGGGAAGAAAGAAATATTGCTTGAAACAAATGCCATTTTATTGAAAAAGGCCATGGAGGGAATAATGTCGCCGCGCAACTTCCCCAATACCATCATCATTGAACCGGTAAGCATTCCCGATTCCTGTGAGATCAGCAATGCCATCATCGGGCCCAATGTTACTTTGGGTGATCATATCACGGTGCATTATTCCATCATACGCAACAGCATCATTGGCAGCTTTGCCACCATAGATGATGTGGTGCTCTCCAATTCGGTTATAGGAAGTGACACAACGATCAAAGGCATGAGTCAGAGTTTGAACATCGGCGACAATACCGAGATCGATCTGAGCCAGGGAGCGGAATAATATGCATGAAAAAGTTGCAACATATAAATAAAGTAGTGGAGTGCGACGAGCTGTATCGAGATGATACTATATGCTAAAAACAGAAAATCCTGCATGCATATTTAATAAATTATTCTGCTATCACTACCAGCCTATACTTTTTTTTAAGTAGATTTGATTTTCACCCCGGGTGTTGTGCAAGAAAATCAATTATGCACAATACATATTCTTTTAAAACAATCATTATGAGATCTGTAATCCTATGTACTGTAGGCTTATGCCTGCTTTTCGGTGCATCGTATGCACAAACCAACACCTTTCCCGCCAGCGGAAATGTAGGTATCGGAACAATTACGCCAACCAATTTGCTGCAAGTAGAAGGAGGCACTTCCCAATTCGGGACCGGTGCCGACCATTCTGCATTCGGCTTGGATGGCGACCTCACTTTTTCCGGCAATGCCGATTTTTTAGTTGCCGGCGATCATTATGCATTTCGTTATTCGGGCAATCCGAATTACGGCCTGGTATTCAGCAATACCAATTCACGCTATGAATTCCGCGATGGAACAGGTGCACCCGTTTTCTGGGCCACCGGTGGCGGCAATGCATACATAAAAAACAAACTGGCAATAGGCAGTACAACAACACCCGGCGCGATGGTGGATATTACACCGACCACTCCTGCAGCTATTCGTATCAAACCCTATGATGTGACCACAGGCGCAACGGGAGAATTGCGTTTCAATGAATTGGCAGCTACAGGAAATAATTATGTGGGTTTTAAAGCACCCGACAATATCACTGCTAATCTCACCTGGGTATTGCCGGCAGCGGACGGCACATCGGGTCAATTTTTAATAACGGATGGATCCGGAAATTTGAGTTGGGCAAGCGCAGGCGGAGGTACATATACTGCAGGTACCGGTATTGATATCACCGGTTCTGTGATTACGAACACTGCGCCTGACCAGGTGGTAACACTCAATGGAACAGGCACTGCAAGTATATCGGGCACTTATCCCAATTATACTATTGATGCAACATCCGGTATCTCGGGTACTGCGAATTACCTCGTGAAATTTACCGGTACAAATGTGGGCGGGAATTCCATGTTGTACGATAATGGCACATCTGTAGGTATCAATACTATTACGCCTTCTCCTACTTTCCTGATGGATATAGTAGGTGGTGACATGCGTGCGAATGGCGTGCGTGTTGGAAGAGGAAACAGCAATGTTTTATCTAATACGGCTCTTGGCAGTGGTGCACTGCTTGGGAATACAACCGGAAGTTTAAACACCGCTATTGGTTACGATGTGTTAAACTACAGTACAACTGCATCAGAAAATACCGGTTGCGGTTATGGAAGTTTGTTTCTCACTACCACAGGTAATAACAATTCGGCATTTGGTTCCTATGCATTATTCCAAAACACTACAGGACATGATAATACTGCTATGGGCAGAAATGCCCTGAATATAAACAGCACAGGAACCAATAACATAGCGGTCGGATCAGATGCATTATATAACAATACTACGGCTTCGGGCAACGTTGCCATTGGCAGTTCTGCTCTCTATGCAAATATTATTGGTTCGAATAATATCGCTATCGGACAAAATGCACTGAACGGAAGCACAACAAGTTCATCAAATGTGGCCATTGGCAATGCAAGTTTATCTCAACTCACCACAGGCTTTTACAATGTAGCTGTTGGTGAAGGTGTGATGAGTTCCAATACTGATGGTTGGGGCAATAGCGGTATCGGCGCACTTGCCATGAATTTAAACACCACCGGATACAACAATTCAGCATTCGGGGGATATGCATTATTCACCAATTCAACAGGTTTTTTTAATGATGCCTTTGGATACTATGCATTGGTATATAATACCACCGGTTATCGAAATGCAGCATTCGGCAACTATGCCTTGTATGCGAACACTACAGGTAGTTTGAATGCGGCATTCGGAAAATCAGCATTGTATGGCAATACTACCGGGACAAGTAATATTGGGATCGGATATTCCGCTTTATTGACAAATACCACAGGAAATAATAATACTGCCGTTGGTGTGAGTACGGATGTAACCGCTTCTAATCTGAGCAATGCAACTGCCATCGGTTTTCAGACTACAGTGAATGCATCCAATAAAGCCCGTATGGGTAATTCCAGTGTATCAAGCAATGGCGGACAGGTTTCATGGACGGCTTACAGTGATGCACGCATTAAAAACAATGTGCAGGAAAATGTACCCGGCTTAAATTTTATCAAAGGGTTGCGTCCTGTTACCTATCACTTTGATGTGAAAAAAGAAAATGCACTTTTGGGCGTGGCAGATACAGTCGAGTGGGAAGGTAAATACGATATAGAAAAAATACAGTGGACAGGTTTCATCGCACAGGAAGTAGACGCAGCTGCACAGGAGATCGGCTATAATTTCAGCGGCGTGGATAAATCAGGCGATGTATTGGGATTGCGCTATGCAGAATTTGTGGTACCGCTGGTAAAAGCGGTACAAGAGATCGACTCGGATGCACAGGCAAAAGACGCACGCATCGATGCGTTGGAAAAAGAAATTGAAGACCTGAAGAATGAGATAGCAGGGCTCGGCAATACTACGCAAAGCAATGTTACCCTTACTGAAGACAAAACATCTGTCAGCGTTTCACTAAGTGGTGCATGGCTGGAACAAAATGTGCCCAACCCCTTCGCGGGATCCACTATTATCAGATGTTATATTCCGGAAGGAAGTACATCTGCCGAATTAATGATCACTGCGCAAAATGGTATTACACTATCACGGACCGCTTTGACACAAATAGGTATCAATGAGATCACGGTAGATGCTTCTGCTATTTCTGCAGGAGCGTATCAATACACTTTGATCGTAGACGGACAGATAGTTGGCACGAAACAAATGATCCTGGCCAAATGATATGGTGAATGGTGAATGGTGAATAGCCGTCGCGGCGCTTTGGCGTTTCGATACGTCTGAACGTCGTAACGGCTCTTCAGTACTTCAAACTACCACATGTGAGGGCGTATTGGATAAAATTGTATTCCTATTCCCTTTTTTGGACCAATCCATTCAAAAGATAAATCCGCACAAATCCGTTTCATCCGTCCAATCCGTGTGCCCATTTGCAGTAATTTTGCTCTATGCAGGTCACATGGCGCAGCCCGTCCAATATTGCCATCATTAAATACTGGGGAAAACACGGCAATCAACTGCCCAATAATGCTTCTCTCTCCCTTACATTAAGCAATGCCTCTACGGAGACCTCGCTAAAACTCCTCAGAAAAAGAAGCAAGAAAGAAATAGAGGTCGACTTCCGTTTCGAGGGAGAAAAAAATCCGGCATTTGCAGAGAAGATCACAACATATATTACATCATTACACAAAGAAATGAGCTGGTTATCTACCCATCGTTTACAGATACACAGCAGCAATTCCTTCCCGCATTCCGCAGGTATCGCCAGCAGTGCCAGCAGCATGAGTGCACTCGCCTTGTGTTTGTTGAGCACGGATGTGATGCAGGGCAGAAAATTAAAACCGGAACAATTTTTTTCTGTTGCCGGAAATTATGCGCGATTAGGTTCCGGCTCAGCATGCAGAAGCGTATTTCCGGGATTTGCCTTGTGGGGAAAAACAGATCTGATAGAAACCGCTTCCGATAAAACGGCCATTCCTTTTCCGGAAAATTATCATCCCGATTTTGAAGAGATGCAGGATAGCATTTTAATTGTACATGCCGGAGAGAAACCCGTATCCTCACGCGCAGGCCATGCACTTATGCGCACACACAGCATGGCAGATCAACGATACGCCAACGCACACACAAGATTAAAAACGCTTATACAAGTTTTGCGCAGCGGCGATTGGGAAACCTTTTGCAGCATCACGGAAGCTGAAGCGTTGGAATTACACGCGCTCATGATGACCAGTGATCCATCCTATATCCTAATGCGGCCAAATACATTGGCCATCATCGAAAAGATCCGCCATTTCCGGGCCGATACAAAGATCCCTTTGTGTTTTACATTAGATGCCGGACCAAATGTACATGTCCTGTATCCCTGGTTCGTAAAAAAGGAAGTGCGCAATTTCATCCAAAGCGAATTGCTGGAATTTTGCGCGAAGAAAAAAGTAATTTACGACCAAATGGGTCGCGGTCCGGTGCAGGTGATGGAATAAGGAATTAAAAAATTATAAAGTATATAAAAATTAGAAAATACAAATTGACCTCAAAGAAGTGAGCCACCGTTCATTGATGCATTGAGCAGAATTGAGTCAAAATTGCTTTGAGTACTGTAATGGAGGATGTGGAATCTTTCCCCCTCTCGGAGGGGGTTAGGGGGAGGACGGTGGATAGTTTAAATAATTGGAAAATTCTAGAATTAAGAAAAATTGTTTTGAGTATCCAAATTAATGCCGGTAAATCATCGGCTAATTGGCTAATTTTATAAAATGCATTCTTATCCATCCAAAATATTACTCTTCGGTGAATATGCCATCTTGCACGGTGGCAGCGGATTGGCTATTCCGTATCCGGCATTTCACGCCGAAGTGCTATTCAATCAAAAAGAAAGAGGTCCATTTATTTCTTATTTGGAAGATTATCTGCACTATTTACAACAAAACGGATTTGAAAAACATCTCGACCTCTCCCGCTTTGCGCAGGACATGGAAGAGGGATTGGATATTACAAGCAATATTCCCATCGGATATGGAGTAGGCAGCTCCGGTGTGATCACGGCAGCCATCTATGATCTGTATAAAAAAAACACCATGGATGAAAGCGATCTGCATGCTTTACAGCTGTTCCTGGCGTCCATGGAAGATCATTTCCATCAAAAAAGCAGCGGATTGGACCCATTGGTGTGTTATCTGCATAAACCCTTGCTGCTGCACAAGCATGCGGTACAGATCACGGATTCAGATACTGATTATTTTCCCTTTCATTTATACGACACCGGAAAAATGCGCCATACTCAGGAATTTGTATCCATCTTCCATGAAAAAATGCGCGATCTGAACTACACATCCGCCATCATGGAAAGGTTTCACAGCCTTACAGAAATTTGTATCAGTTCTCTTCTGAAAAAAAACAGAGAAACCTTTTATTCCGCATTGAAAGAATTATCAGCTTTCCAATTGGAATATTTCACATTTGCCATTCCGGAATCGGTCCAAAGCATTTGGAAAGAAAAATGGGATGCCGGCACTTCTTATTTCAAATTGTGCGGCGCAGGGGGTGGTGGATTTATGTTGGAGTTTACTATATAAAAAGATATCGGGGCCACCAGGACTCAATGGCGCAAAGAAGGCCCGAGGCGAATAATTACATTCCAAGTAATAGCTCAACCGGATCAGCACCAAACAAAAGTTTTGCCGGGTCTTCCAACTGCTCTTTTATGCGCACTAAAAAGCTCACGGATTCTTTGCCATCGATGATGCGGTGATCATAACTCAAGGCGAGATACATCATGGCTTTGATCACCACTTGTCCATTCAGTGCAACCGGCCTCTCCTGTATCTTATGCATCCCCAATATCGCACTTTGCGGCGCATTGATGATAGGCGTGCTCATCAGGGACCCGAACACACCACCGTTGGTAATGGTAAATGTTCCGCCTTCCATTTCTTCCATGCTCAATGTCCCGTCGCGGCCCTTTGTTGCAAGATCTTTTACGGCCAATTCTATTTCGTGCATCTGCATGCTCTCGGCATTGCGAATCACGGGCACCACTAACCCTCTCGGAGTACTTACGGCAATAGAGATATCGCAAAAGTCGTGATACATAACATGATCATCGGCGAAATAGGCATTCACAGCGGGAAATTCCATCAGTGCGTTGCAGCATGCTTGCACAAAGAAAGACATGAAGCCCAGCCCAACGCCGTATTTCTTTTCAAAGGCCGCTTTATATTTTGTGCGGATATCCATGATAGCGCTCATATCTGCCTCGTTGAAGGTGGTGAGCATGGCGGTCTCATTCTTCACCCCTACCAACCTGCGCGCAATGGTCTTCCGCAACTTCGATAATTTCTCTGCATGTTCGTCGCGTGTACCTTTTTTCCGCATCTGTGCGAGATCCTTTGCTGAACCACCTTGTTGTAAATAGTGCAACACATCTTCCTTCTTTATTCTTCCACCCTCACCGGTGCCTTTGATCTTTTTCAGGTCCACCTTATTTTCCATTGCAATCTTCTCTGCCAGGGGCGTCACATGTTTCTCAGCATTTTCCGTTTTCACTTCTGATACAGATTTCACTTCTTCCTGTACTACCGGCACATCTTCTTTTTTTATTTTCGCTTCTGCAGGTTGAACAGATGTATCTAACGTAGCTACTATATCACCCACTTTCAGCTCATCTCCTTCTTTCGCAACGAAACTTATCTTTCCTGCCTTTTCTGCCGGAAATTCCAGGGTCGCTTTTTCACTTTCAAATTCACAGATCGACTGATCCTGTTCCACCACATCGCCGTCTTTCACCAGCCATTGCGACAGCGTCACTTCGTTGATCGATTCTCCTATGGTAGGTACTTTTAATTCCAGTTTCATAGTTCTCTGTTCAGGGTATTATAAAGTTAAGGCTTGTTGAATGATCTCTTCCTGCTCTTTCGCATGTTGTTTGGCAAACCCTGTAGCAGGTGACGCACTGGCATCTCGCGAGATACAGCGAATATTCTGTGCAAATAAGATATTAAATACATATTGCCATGCCCCGCTGTTTCTTGATTCTTCCTGCACCCATATCAACTCGGGGTGATTTGTATATGAACTTAGCAATAATGCGAGTTGTTTGATCGGAAATGGATAAAGTTGTTCCACGCGTACTATAGCAATATTCTTTATTTTCTCTGATTGTTGCTTCTCCAGCAGATCATAATATATTTTTCCGCTGCACAACAAAACGCGTTTTGTTTTCTTTTTATCTGCGTATGGATCGTCGATGAGTTCGCGGAATTTCCCTTTTGAAAGTTCTTCGATGGGACTTTGCACCAGCGGATGTCGCAATAAACTTTTGGGGCTCATCACAATAAGCGGACGGCGGAAATCCCATGCGAGTTGCCGGCGTATCACATGGAAGAAATTGGCAGGCGTGGTACAATTCACCACCACCAGATTCTGTTCTGCACTCAATTGTAAAAATCGTTCCAGCCTGGCACTGCTGTGCTCCGGTCCCTGCCCTTCATATCCATGCGGCAACAAGAGGATGAGTCCGCTCATACGTTGCCATTTACTCAAGCTCGCAGCTATGAACTGATCGATGATGGTTTGTGCGCCATTCGCAAAATCGCCGAACTGCGCTTCCCATATTACCAGATTTTCCGGCGATGCGAGGCTATAACCAAATTCAAATCCTAAAACGGCAAATTCACTCAACAGTGAGTTATAAATACGGAATTTTCCTTGCTTATCTGCTATAAAATTCAGGCGGATATATTCTGCATCATTTTTCTCATCCCGCAATACGGCATGTCTGTGAGAAAATGTCCCGCGGCGCACATCCTGACCACTCATGCGCACATCATGTCCGTCTGCAAGCACAGTACCGTATGAAAGTAATTCAGCCATTGCCCAATCAACCTTTCCCGCTGCAGCGAGTTCTTGTTGGGTTTTATATAATTTCTGCACTTTCTTCAACACATGAAAATCTGCTGGCACATCATACATGCGTTTCAGGATCTGTTGCACACGTTCTGCGGGCACATCTGTGTTTGGAGAAATATGAAAATCATCTGCTTCAACGAATTTCCGCAGTTTGCGCCAGTTTTCTTCTGAGGGTTGATAGGTATATGGAAGCGGTTTCTGTTTTACACTATCTAACCTTTTTTGCAGCTCATCCCAAAAATCCGTTTCCATTTCGTTCGCAATATCTCTGTCGATGCTTTGCGACTGCAGTAATTTCTCTATGTATAATTCCCGCGGATTTTTATGATCGGCGATCAAAGCGTATAAAAGGGGTTGTGTGAATTTCGGATCATCGCCTTCATTATGTCCGTGTTTGCGATAACACACCATATCCACGAACACATCCTTGTTGAAGTCCTGGCGATATTCTACGGCCATCTCCACAGCGAATACAACGGCTTCCGCATCATCTCCATTCACGTGGATGACAGGCGCTTTCACCGTCGAAGCATAACTGGTGCAATAATCACTGCTGCGCGCATCGCTGAAGTCTGTCGTAAATCCGATCTGATTATTGATCACAAAATGCAATGTGCCGCCAACACGATAGCCGCTCAGATTGCTCATCTGCAATAATTCATATACAACACCCTGCCCGGCAACAGCAGCATCACCATGAATGGTAATAGGCAATAATTTATCCCAATCCTCATCATATAAAACATCTGCTTTTGCGCGGACAAATCCCTGCGTAACGGGATTCACTGCTTCCAGATGGGAAGGGTTAGGTGTGAGTTTCAGATGCACGAGTTTCCCTTCGGTAGTTTCTACCTGTGAAGAATATCCCAGGTGATATTTCACATCACCATCACCCATAGTCGTGTCGGGCATCACGTTGCCTTCAAACTCGTTGAATATCTGCTCATATGTTTTACCCATGATATTGGCGAGCACGTTCAATCTGCCTCTGTGTGCCATGCCTATGGCAAACTCTTCAACACCATATTCTGCCGCTTTATTGATGATAGCATCCAGGGCAGGAATGGTAGATTCTCCCCCTTCCAGTGAAAATCGTTTCTGCCCGATGAATTTTTTATCGAGGAATTGTTCGAAAACAACTGTCTCGTTCAATTTGCGCAGAATGCGTTTCTTTTTTTCCGGGGAGAATTGCATATCCTTCGCCTGTTGTTCTATCTTGTCGATGATCCATTTTTTTTCTTCCGGATCGGTGATAGATGAAAATTCAAATCCTATATGTTGACAATATGCTTTTTGCAGATGATCGATAATAGCGCGCAGCGTTGCATTTTCCATCCCGCAGAATCCCCCTGCAACAAATTTCCTGTCGAGGTCTTTTTCGGTAAAACCCAATTCCTGTAAACCGAGCTGCGCATTGCGGTCGCGACGCGGTCGAAGCGGATTTGTTTTTGCGATCAGGTGGCCCTTTTCGCGATATGCGCGGATAAGATTATATACCTTGAATTCATCGCGGGAAATACCGGCTGATCCGTTCAAAAGTGCGGCAAAGTCGAAACCCTCGAAAAATTTGCCCCATTCCGGGTCAACCGACCCCGGTTCTGAGCGGTATTGTTGATACAGCGATTCTATATATTGCGGGTCGGCGTGGCCGATATACGAGAAAATGTCCATGAATAGCCTTTTCTACAGATGTAACAGGTATGCTTCCTGAATAGTTTGGGACTGCAAATATCGGGGTTTTTAGGGGTGGAAAGGCATTTTTTGGCGAATTTTAGCCGCTATGCAGCCGCGGGAATCGATAGTTAAAAGCATACTGAACAAGAAGAAAAAGCGCGACGACTGGTTTCTGGATGAATATACGGTGAATGCCTATTCGGGTTGCAGTATGAATTGTCTGTATTGCTATGTGCGCGGCAGCAAATACGGCGAGAACATGGCCGAAAAATTGAGCTATAAAGCCGACACCTTGCGTATATTGGAAAAGCAATTGCAGTTCAGGGTTAAAAAGGAACAGTATGGTTTCGTCGTGTTATCGAGCGCAACCGATCCCTACATGCCGGTGGATGAAGAAATGGGACTCACACGCGGTATGCTCGCCTTATTCGCCAAATACCATTTTCCGGTGCACGTAATCACCAAATCGGATCGTGTGTTGCGCGATATCGATCTGTTGGAAGAAATAGATACGCATGCCATCCTGCCGGATGATCTGAAAAATTCTGTTGGCAGAGGATGCATCATCAGCTTTAGCATTTCTTCTTTGGATACGGAATTGACAAAAAGAATAGAACCGGGTGCACCTGCACCACAAGAAAGATTGGAAGCCATGCAAAAATTATCTGAAGCCGGATTTCTCACCGGACTCAGCGCCATGCCTTTACTTCCTTTTTTAAGTGATAGCGCGGAACAAATAGAAGCGCTTTTTCAGATGGCACAAAAACACAAAGCGCATTATATGTTTGTTGCAGGTATGACCTTATTCGGGAGTAAGCCGGGCGATTCAAAAACTATGTTCTATGCTTATCTGCAGAAATATCATCCGCATTTAGTTGCTGAGTATAAAAGATTGTATCGCATATTTCCTTTTCCTCCGAAAGAATATCAGGAGAAGATAGGAAAAATAGCAGAAAAATTTCATGTGCAATATGGAGTGCGAAACAGGATATATAAATAGCGAGGCCGCGAAGACTTAAAGCCGCAAAGGTGCACCAAGCCTTGTGACTCCTTTGTGCCTTCGCTCCATAGTGGCCTCGAAAAATGACCATGATAAAAGAAATACAAAAAGAACTGCGCGTACACGCAAAGGAAAAAACCGGGAACAGTCTCCGGAAATTTGTTCCCGGCGCCATGCATGTTACAGGCGTATCCATGCCTGTGATCAATGAACTCGTAAAAAAATATAAGCATGGTGGCTTTGAACTGGTGGAGGCACTCTGGAAAACCAAAGGATACGAAGAGCGCATGATGGCCGCAAAAATGATACGCCCCATTGCCAAAACAGATCCGCAGAGAGCTATAGCTCTTGTAGAAAGATACTCTTTAGAAATAAACAACTGGGCCATCTGCGATACATTGGGCATGCAGAGTTTGAAGAACATCAATAAAAAAATGCAAAAGGAGATCTTCGCACTCGCACAAAAACTCTCTGATTCGGATATCATGTGGCAGCGCAGATTATCCCTCGTATTGGTAGAAGATTTTTGCAAGCAACCTGCCATCCATCTGGAAATACAAATGCTCGTTAATAAGCAGGAGGCATGGAGTAAAAAGTTGGATAAAGCAGAAGCATACTACATAAAAAAGGCCATTGTATGGTTGCGGTCGGCGATGGAAAAGAAGGCTGATCGATAGCCACTCCAACGCATCAACTTTGGTAAATTGTACAACAGATTAAATGACCGGGTTTTTTTATCCAATATATAAACTCTAAGGGGTGGCATATTTGTAACACATCACTACATCAGTAACACACCTGCAAACCCCGTAGGGGTGGCATATTGGTAACACATCACTACATCAGTAACACACCTGCAAACCCCGTAGAGGTGGCATATTTGTAACACATCACTACATCAGTAACACACCTGCAAACCCCGTACGGGTGGCATATTTGTAACACATCACTACATCAGTAAAAAGCATGCAAACTCCGTAGGGGTGGCATATTTGTAACACATCACTACATCAGTAACACACCTGCAAACCCCGTAGGGGTGGCATATTTGTAACACATCACTACATCAGTAAAAAGCATGCAAACCCCGTAGGGGTGGCATATTAGATTTCGTTTTCCATTTAGCCCTCAATATCCTTAAAGACATAGCGCTCATTATATGCTATATGATATTCTTTCAGCAACTCCAAATATTCCTCCCTGAATGTCTTCTTCTCATGATGTTCTCTTTGCCTTTCAATATAGGCATAAACTCTTTCCAAATCCCTTCTGGAGCACGAAAAAGCACCAAACCCCTCCTGCCAGGAAAATCCTTTACCTATAAAAAAATTTTTGTTTAAGAAATTTGTCGAATTGTTCTTCACATCCCGTAGTGTATCAGAAATACAAACTCCGGGATTTTGTCCATATAAAAGGTGCACATGGTTTTTATATCCATTCACCAAAATCGATTTATTCCTTTTGTTCGTTATGATCCCGGACATATATTTATACAAATCTATTTCCCATTCAGGTGAAATGATGTTATTCCTGTGACTAATAACGATTACTGCATGGACATATAATTGTGTATATGTGTTGGGCATCAGGAATGAAGTTAAATACTTCACATGTGATTCACCTGCTTTTAAACACTTAAGAACTTTAAGCGTCTATGGTATTGTTTGAAGCCATTTTTGCAACAAAGCATCTAATATGCCACCCCTACGGGGTTTGGAAACCGGGACCATTACTACCGTAGAGTTACATGAATGTCACCCCTACGGGGTTTACCATGCGTTCCCGTGAAACAATATCTCAAGATTCTGCTGATACACTTGCGCAACATAATTGTTTTCAACCTTACCGTGTATAGCAAAACCATTAACAACCATTAAGAATTATTTTTTATAGTTTAGCCCGAACTAAAAGCCCTTCAACGCTGTTTTCTACTCATGCCGGACCAGACCCGCCAGGTTGCCGTTCTCCTTTTCACCCGCTCTCCTCAGGAAGAAGCCCGGTATAAGGCATTTGCCGGAGCCGGCAAACAGGCACTGAACACCCGCATTGCAGAATCTTTGATCGGCCATGCCGAAAAGATCATCCGAAATAGCGGACTTCCGGCTTACATCATCGACAGTGCGCATCAAAAAGGAAATTCCTTTGGTGAAAAATTTGCGCATGCCATGCAACAGGTCTTTGCAAAAGGTTTTGAGCACGTGATCTCCATCGGCAACGATTGTCTGCATTTGCAAGCATCTGATTTGCAAAAAGCCGCCAGAGAATTGCGTCAGAAAAAAGTGGTATTCGGGCCTGCTAAAGACGGCGGTTTATATCTGATCGGAATGCATCGTTCTGTTTTCAATGCGAACAGCTTCTCTGCTCTGCATTGGGACACCCCCAATGTAATGGATGAAATGCTCGAACGTTTCGCCATTGAACCTTGCGATTCAGAAATTTTCGCCGAACTGGCAGATGCTGATTCCGGCGCACAACTTGAACATCTCTTATATACTTTCTACACAAATATCAGCCTGCGCGCTTTTTTGCTTTCTCTTATTGCATCGGTGCATGACCGCATGCAAGAGGCTGCAGCAAGATCGATCGATATTTTCCGTCAGCGCTCTAAGAGCCTGCGCGCTCCGCCTGCCTGCTGAGCATTACTTTCTACCCACATTTTTTACCCGAACACACTGGTGTTACCTCATTACATTTTTTCACTTAAATATTTATACTAATGGAACGTTCTACGTATTACGACCCGAAAGACCTGGCTAACTTTTCTAAAATAAGCGAATGGGATGAAGAACTCGGTCGTGCATTTTTTTCCTACTATGGAAAAGTTTTTGAAGAAGGTGCTTTGACAGCACGCGAAAAATCATTGATAGCGCTTGCAGTTGCACATGCTATTCAATGTCCGTATTGTATCCACGCGTACACCGAAGATACCCTTGCAAAAGGCTGTGATGAAGAACAAATGATGGAAGCCATTCACGTTGCAGCTGCTATCCGCGGCGGAGCGTCACTGGTTCACGGAACACAAATGATGGGCAGGTTCAAAGACCTGGCTATGTAATTAATATCGTCGGGAGTATTACCGATCTCATCTATAAAATACATTATGTCTGTAACAAAATCATTACACGCAAGACATCATAAACTCGCTGATACCGAATATCAGTTGAAGGTACTGGACACGACGGAGTTGCTTGCGCACGACCTGGTAAAATTCGAGCAGAAGCTGGAAGAGACCGGTTTATTTCCGCTAAAGCCTACCGGGATAGAGATATTCCAGGTGAACGTGGGATATATGTGCAATCAAACCTGCGCCCATTGCCATGTGGATGCAGGCCCCGACCGGAAAGAGATCATGACCAGAGGCCATGCTAGTTGTGTCTGGACGCATTGGCAAAAACGGATATCAAAACCGTTGATCTCACCGGAGGTGCCACCTGAGATGAACCCCGATTTCCGCTGGTTCGTTGAAAGATATCGAAGCTGGGCCGCAAGATCATGGTGCGCTGTAATCTCACCATCATCAGAGCGAATAAAAAATATTACGATCTGCCGGAATTTTTTGCAAAACATAAAGTGGAAGTAAAGCTCTCTTCCATTTTATAATAAATCACGCACGGATGCACAACGGGGTGATGGGGTTTGAAGACAGCATAGCAGCGCACTTAAAATGTTGAACGCAGTTGGATATGGCGACCCGGATTCGGGCTTGATCCTCAATCTGGTGTACAATCCAAGCGGAGCATTCCTGCCTGCCGCTCAATCGGTACTCGAAAATCAATTCAAACGCGAATTACAAAAATGCATCATTCACTTTAATAACCTTTTCTGCATTACCAATATGCCGATCAGCGAATTTCTCGTTATTTGATCGAAACAGGAAATTATCATCCTATATGGAAAAATTGATCGAAGCATATAATCCTGTTGCCGCTTCCAATGTCATGTGCAGGAACACGGTTTCCATAGGCTGGGATGGTTTTGTGTATGACTGCGATTTCAATCAAATGCTGGGATTAAAAGTTGCGGACAATACCTTGCAGCATGTGCGCGATTGGAATACACAAGCCCTCGAGGCGCGCGAGAAATAGTACTCAATCAACATTGCTTCGGCTGCACGGCCGGAAGCGGAAGCAGCTGCGGAGGTGAAGTTGCATAATACAGACGCACTTATCATCATGGCGAAGAATGCCGTCGCCGGCAAAGTAAAAAGCCGTTTGGCCGCCGATATAGGTGATGCGTCCGCATTGCGTATTTATCAGGCATTATTGCAACATACTGCTCAGGTCAGCGCTGCATTGCCCTGCAATAAATTTGTATTCTATGGCGATGTGGTCGAACGCAATGATGTTTTTGACAATGCGCTCTTCAAAAAATATGTACAATGTTCCGGTGATCTGGGCACGCATGGAATACGCCTTCTCTATTCCTTTTAAAAATGAATACAAAGGTGGTGATGATCGGTTCCGATTGTTTTACCTTGACAATAGATCACTTGCAGGAAGCCTTGCAGCATTGGATACGCACGATTTCGCAGTGGGTCCTGAAGAAGGCGGGATATTATCTGATCGGTATGAAGCACGATGGAACCGTGAAATATTCCGGAATAAAAACTGGAGTAAAACCTGTGCGGAGACGATGCATGAATTATTAAACAATGGGGCAGCAGTGTATAACCTGGAAAAATTATCCGATACAGATCATATACAGGATGTCCGAAAATTTGAACTGGAAAAAGTGTTATCGAAATGACAATTGCATTGATTTTAGCTGCATTGTTTTAGCATATAGCAATGGTGCAAACGACAACTTCAAGGGTGTTGCCACGCTCTTTGGCAGCGGCAGTGTTCGAGTTATACAACGGCGAGTACGCTGGGCCACTGTTACCACCTTTTTAGGATGCATAGCTGCCATTTTTATAGCGCAGGGTTTGATAAAAAATTTCAGCGGAAAGGGGCTCATTCCCGATGAGGCTTTGAAAAGTCCGGCTTTGGCGATCGCTGTTGCCGCCGGTGCTGCCGGTACCGTTTTCCTTGCAACGAAAACAGGGATACCAATTTCTACAACACATGCCATAGTGGGCGCACTGACAGGTGCCGGGTTCATGGCAGTTGGAAATGCACTGCACCTTGAACAGCTCACTGATACCTTTTTACGACCGCTATTATTGAGTCCGCTTATTGCCTGTGTGGCAAGTATGATCCTTTATCTCCTCTTTCGCTTCATCCGCTTATGGTTGAAAATTGAAAAAGATACTACCTTACAAATGACCGGACGACCCGATGGAAAGGAACATTTTATAGCGCCTGCACTGGAAATTAGTCGCGAGCAATATACCGGCTCCATTGTGGGTATTTCTGCTCAAAAAATATTGGATGCATTGCATTTTTTATCGGCCGGTGCCGTTGGCTTTGCACGTGGGTTGAATGATGCACCTAAAATTGCTGGTTTATTGCTATTGGTCCCTTTCTTACAAGTTCCATCCATGCTCATAGCTATTGCGGTGGTGATGGCGGTAGGTGGATTGGTCAACGCTAAAAAAGTTGGTGAAACCATGAGTAAAAAGATCACCACTATGAATTCGGGACAAGGATTTACATCCAATCTGGTAACGGCCATTTTGGTCAGCACAGCAAGTATCTCCGGATTGCCGGTTTCTACAACCCATGTATCTGTGGGTGGCATTTTTGGAATTGGCATTGTAAATAAAAAAGCGGATTACCGGACAATTTCAAAGATCCTCCTTTCCTGGGTACTTACATTGCCCGCTGCAGCCATCCTTTCTGCACTTATATATTTGATCTTACAAAAGTTTATAAAATAATACAACAATGAATTCGTATTTAGAAACAACAAAAAATGTATACAAGGATGCAGCAGAAAATCCACAGGTTGGATTATGCTGCACAACAACGCCGGTTTGGCAATTACCCGGCCTGGTCATTCCGGAAAAAATGCTGTCGATGAATTACGGATGCGGCAGCACGGTTAATCCGAGAGACCTGGTGAATGATCCTACCATTTTATATGTTGGTGTAGGCGGTGGCATGGAATTATTGCAATTCGCCTATTTCTCCCGAAAAAAAGGTGGTGTGATCGGTATCGACATCGTAGATGAGATGCTCGAAGCCTGTGATGCAAATCTGCGCGAAGCGGAAAAACTAAATCCCTGGTTCAAGCGTGAATTCGTGGAATTGCGCAAAGGCGATGCATTCCACTTACCGGTAGAAGATAATTCTGTTGACATCGCAGCACAAAACTGCCTGTTCAATATTTTCCATGATGAAGATCTGCAGCAAGCACTGCGTGAAATGTACCGTGCATTGAAAAAATACGGGCGACTGGTTATGAGCGATCCGATCTGTGAACAAAATATCCCCGATAATTTGCGTGCCGACGAACGTTTGCGTGCGCTATGTCTCAGCGGGTCTTTGCCCTTGAAAGAATATATCCAACGCATTACGGATATCGGCTTCGGAACCATAGAGGTGCGTGCCAAAAGGCCTTATCGCATCCTGGATCCCAATCACTATGATACAGATGCCTTGATCTACATTGAAAGCGCAGAAGTATGTGCGATCAAAGATCCTATGCCGGCCGACGGCCCATGTGTATTCACGGGCAAAACAGCTATTTATTTTGGTGATGATGAAAATTTTGATGACCACAAGGGCCACAACCTGTTGCCAAATCAGCCATTGGCTGTTTGCGATAAAACGGCGGGCAATCTGGCTGCATTGGGCAGAAAAGATATATTCATATCTCCGTCTACCTGGTTCTACGATGGTGGTGGTTGTTGCTAAATGCTTTTAAAAACGCTCCGGAAATCCGGAGCGTTTTTTTTATAGGCTTACTTTTGATTACCTTTCGGCATCATGCAAAGCACCCGTAATAACCGACAGTTGATCCGCACGGTGGTCGTCATTGTGGCCACACTCGCTTTCCTGTTCGGTTTCTTCTGGCTGGTTATGCAGATCACGGCGATCCTCTTCTATCTGATCATCGCTGCCATAATTTCCATTTTAGGCAAACCTATCTGCGATTTTATGGAAAGTTTCAAGATCGGAAAATACCGCATACCCGATTTTCTTTCTTCACTCATCACCATTGCATTGATGTACGGTTTGATCTTCGGCATGGTCCTCATCTTCGCTCCCATGGTTGCCGAACAAACAGAAACAATATCCAATCTGGATACGGAAAAAATCGCGGGCGGATTGCAGGAACAATTGCAAACTTTGGATGAGTTCATCGCACACATGCAATCGGGTGCCGATTCTACCATCTCGGTAGAAGAAACTATCAGTCAGAATTTACGCAGCGCCCTGAATGTGACATCTCTGACACATATTCTGAACAATATTTTAGGCGGACTGGGAAATATCATTGTCGCGCTGTTCAGCATCACCTTTATGACCTTTTTCTTTTTGCGCGATGAACAATTGTTCTATCGCATCATCATGACATTAACACCCGACAATATTGAACCGCAGGTTAAAAGTGTATTGCACAGCAGTAAGCGATATCTCACAAGGTACTTTGTAGGACTGATCGTGCAATCTACCGTTGTATTTATTTTGATCGCATTGGGATTGTTGCTCCTTGGTTTTGGCAATAACAGTTGGCTCATTGCATTATTTGCCGGCATAGTAAATGTCATCCCATACATCGGTCCTATCATCGGAATGTTGTTCGGCATGCTTATCGGCGTGAGCACTGAGTTGAGCATGGATCCGTCCTTTGATGTGGTTCCACTTCTGATCAAATTATTTATTTTGTTCCAGGGAGTGCAGTTGATCGATAATTTCATATCCCAGCCAATTATTTATTCTAACAGTATCAAGGCGCATCCGCTGGAAGTATTCATTGTTGTATTGATCTTTGGCTCCCTCGCAGGTATTCCCGGTATGATAGCAGCCATGCCGCTGTATGCATTCTTCCGCATTATTGCAAAAGAATTCTTCAGTGAATTTAAAGTGGTGAAGAAGATCACGCAGGATATTGATTAATGGGCGAATGGCCTTTTAAAGGGGTTATACTTTAATGATGGTGTTTATTGCTTCGGGGGAGGGGTTTTGGGCTAGGGGTTAGGAGTTAGGGGTTAAGGGTTAAGGGTTAAGGCTGTTAATAAAATGAATACTGATTTATTGCTTATTCCTTATTCTTCATTCAATTTTCCGAAAGCAGCAAGCAATAAGCAAAAAGCAGCAACGCAGATCCACTTTGCATAGGAGCAAAGAATTTGATGTTTTGGCCTTACTCCTATAAAGGACTCATTTTTCATTTTTCCTTTTTCATATTTCATTTTTCCCTATTCCGAAAGCAGCAAGCAATAAGCAGAAAGCAGGGCCGCAGATCCACTTTGATTAAGGGTTAAGTGTTAGGGGTTAGGGGTTAAAGCCGTTAATAAAATGAATACTGATTTATTGCTTATTCCTTATTCTTCATTCCATTTTCCGAAAGCAGCAAGCAATAAGCAGAAAGCAGGGCCGCAGATCCACTTTGCATAGGTGCAAAGAATTTGATGTTTTGGCCTTACTCCTATAAAGGTCCTATTTTTCATATTTCATTTTTCATATTTCATTTTTCCTTATTCCGAAAGCAGCAAGCAATAAGCAAAAAGCAGCAACGCAGATCCACTTTGATTAGGGGTTAGGAGTTAGGGGTTAAGGCCGTTAATAAAATGAATACTGATTTATTGCTTATTCCTTATTCTTCATTCAATTTTCCGAAAGCAGTAAGCAATAAGCAGGGCCGCAGATCCACTTTGCATAGGAGCAAAGAATTTGAAGTTTTGGCCTTACTCCTATAAAGGTCCTATTTTTCATATTTCATTTTTCCTTTTTCATATTTCCTTTTTCATATTTCATTTTTCATTTTTCCTCATTGCTTCCCGCAAAGAAAGAGAATCCATGAATCAAACGCGCACACCTCAGAAGAACACCGCAACTGCGACTACGACTGCATTATCTTCATAAGATCAGTAATTTTCTTCAGTTTCTGTAAAACTTTCTTAATACAGCAAAAACACGGAACCTTTCCTTTTTTGTCCTTATTTTCACCTTCATATAACTCTACTTTCGCGCCGTATGCATTATGTCATCATTGGTAATGGTATTGCAGGCATCACAGCCGCACGGACCATACGCAAACATTCCACCGAAGGGCGGATCACGGTCATCTCCGGTGAAACCGACTATTTCTTCAGTCGCACAGCATTGATGTATGTCTACATGGGTCACATGACCTTTGACCAGATCAAACCCTATGAGGATTTCTTCTGGGAAAAGAACCGCATTGAACTCCTGAAAGCGTGGGTGCAAAAAATTGATACGCAGGCACATACCATTCAAACCGACAATGGCGAAACCATTGCGTATGATAAATTGCTGATAGCCACCGGGGCTAAGTCCAACCGTTTCGGATGGCCCGGCCAGGATCTGAAAGGCGTACAGGGATTGTATACCTATCAGGATCTGTTGGAACTGGAAGAAAATACTAGAACCGGCATTGAACGCGCAGTTATTGTTGGTGGCGGCTTGATCGGTATAGAGATGGCGGAAATGTTGCATAGCAGAAAGTATCCGGTCACCATATTGGTACGGGAAAGCAATTACTGGAATAATATTCTTCCCGAACAGGAATCTTCGCTTGTGAGCAAACACATTCTCGAACATCATTTTGATCTGCGCTTAAATACGCATCTCAACGAAATAAAAGGCGATGCGAACGGCCGTGTGACATCCGTCATCACCAACCACAATGAGGAGATCCCTTGTCAGGTTGTCGGATTGACCGCAGGCGTATCTCCAAATATCCAATGGATACAAAATGAAGCGATACATACCGATCGCGGCGTGCTGGTGAACTTCCATATGGAAACCAGCGCCGATGATGTATTCGCAGCAGGCGACTGTGCGCAATTTCAGCATGCACCTCCCGACAGGCGCGTGGTGGAGCAGGTATGGTACACAGGCAAACTGCAGGGAGAATGTGCTGCCTTCAACATGCTCGGACATAAAACACTGTATACTCCCGGACATTGGTATAACAGCGCAAAATTTCTGGATATTGAATACCAGACCTATGGAACTGTTTTAAATACATTGCGCAATGGTGAAGAGGAATTTTATTGGGAGCATCCCGATGGGAAAAAATGCGTGCATATTGTGTATCGCGGCAGTGACCATGCCTTTATCGGAATAAATATTTTCGGCATGCGCATGCGTCATACCGTTTTTAATACTTGGCTGTTGGAAAAACGGTCGGTTGAATATGTGCTTGCACATTTACCGGCAGCACAATTCGATCCGGAATTTTTCCGCTCACATACAAGGGCTATCGTTGATGCTTGGAATAGTGCACATCCGCATCATTTGGTGGCCTTGCAGAAAAAAAATTCACTTACTAAAATGATCTTCGGTTGATCAGGAAATAAAAAAATATGAGTCAGGCTAATCCATCCATGTCCCTTTCGAATCCGCATCCTGCACATTTCAATGGCATGCAGAAAACAGGTCTCGCCATTACAGCGATCGGATTATTTGCCGTATTGCTCGCTTGCACCGGTTTGGCCATGCATCAATCGCTGATATTATTGCTTTTATGCATCGTCGGATTTTTTGCAGGAGGAGCCATATATGCATATGGCACCTATGGCAATATCCCGGAAGGGATAAAGAACAACCGGACCATGTTCAGCTCCATGTCGTCGCACGGTGCACTGGCCTGGATCGCCGGCATTGTCATCACGGCATTTTATATCCTGTTATACTGGAGGGAATACTGGACCAAAGTATTTGGCACCGATCTGCTGAGCGGGCTTGTCGCCATGTTCGATCCCCTGAGCAGGGCCATACGGCAAAAACCCGCCGACCAGTGGTTCCTATACGGAAGTTTTTACACCATCGCAGTATTGGTGATGGGTTTCAAATTCATCCTCAAATACCGGCATAACACATATCAGATCATACGCACCTGCTCTGTAATGACCATTCAGCTCGGGCTCGCCTGGTTGCTGCCGGCCATTATGCTGCGTTTGAAAGATTTCGAGCCCTATCTGTCCTATTTCTGGCCTCTGGATTACGATGCCCTCTTCCCCGGTACGCTGAGCTATTTCAAGAGTCACCCCTCCGGTTTGGGCACCTTTGTGATCTTCTGGGGGCTGGTGATGACCTTTGTGGCAACACCTATCCTTACGTATTTCTTCGGCAAACGCTGGTACTGCAGCTGGTTCTGCGGTTGTGGCGGCCTGGCCGAAACTGCGGGTGATCCCTTCCGCCATCTGTCCGACAAATCACTCAAAGCTTGGAAGGTTGAGCGTTGGCTCATACATAGCGTGCTGGCGGCCATTGTCCTTATCACCGCTTTGTTGCTGTTCGATAATGCTGTCCACAACAAGCTATTGGGAGTGGCCTGGGCAAAAGGTTTGGCCCATTGGTACGGCTTTGCCATCGGCATGGTGTTCAGCGGGGTGGTAGGTGTTGGCTTCTATCCCATCATGGGAAGTCGCGTGTGGTGCAGGTTTGGCTGCCCTATGGCCGCTTATATGGGACTCATCCAACGCTTCAAATCGCGTTTCCGCATCACCACGAACGGCGGGCAATGCATCTCCTGCGGAAACTGTTCCACCTACTGCGAAATGGGCATCGACGTGCGCTGGTATGCCCAGCGGGGACAGAACATCGTGCGCGCAAGCTGTGTTGGTTGCGGTATATGCTCTGCGGTATGCCCGAGGGGTGTCCTGAAGCTCGAATCAGGTCCGGATACCGACAGCCGCCTGAACAGCTTTTTCAGCAGCGAAGATTTAAAAATTCTCTCTTAACAAAATTTAAATACCAATTGATTTTCAGCTAATTTTGTGCGCTTTTTCAGGTAGGGGAGACAAAGGTAGGAATGCATCGAATTGACGTGATCATCCCGGTTTTTAATGAGAGCGATTCGATCGCTCATGTGCTCCGGGATATACCCTCCGATCTGGTTCGTGAAGTTGTTGTAGTGAACAACGGATCTACCGATAACACGGCTGAGATCGCACGACAGAACGGGGCCACGGTCCTCCTGGAAAGTAAAAAGGGCTACGGCGCTGCCTGTTTAAAAGGTATTACATACCTGAAAAGCAAAGCAGAAGAAGAACAGCCCGAAATAGTAGTGTTCATTGACGGCGATTATTCGGATTATCCTGAACAGATGCGGGAATTAGTACAACCCGTGATCATGGAAGATTATGACATGGTCATTGGAAGTCGTGCAAGAGGTAAACGCATCAAAGGTTCCATGGCACCGCAACAGATCTTTGGCAACTGGCTGGCAACTACCCTGATGCGCTGGTTGTTCAAAGTGCAGTACAGCGATCTGGGGCCTTTCAGGGCGATCAAATGGAAACAGTTATTGCAATTGCAGATGGTGGATACCAACTATGGTTGGACCGTTGAAATGCAGGTAAAAGCTGCAAAGCAAAAACTGAAATGCACCGAGATCCCTGTTGATTACAGGCCGCGCATCGGCAAATCAAAAGTAACAGGAACGATCAAAGGCACTATAATGGCCGGATATAAGATAATCATTACTATTTTTAAATATTATTGAAAATCAAAGATTGACATGTCAATCACCATTATTGTCATTTATACCATAGCGATCACGCTGCTATTCTTCTATTGCATCATGCAATTGAGTCTGGCTATTCATTACATCAAATACAAAAGGTCGCTGGATAAAGAAAGAACGATCAAGGTATTGACCGATGAGGAATATCCCTATGTCACCGTGCAACTGCCCGTTTTCAACGAATTATATGTTGTAGAACGCTTAGTGGATGCAGTTGCCGCATTTGATTACCCGGCCGATAAACTGGAAATTCAACTGCTGGACGACTCTACCGATGAAAGTTTTGATATCGGTGCACGCCGTGTGGAACATTACCGTGAACGCGGTATCAATATCGTGCACATCCGCAGGCCGGAACGCAAAGGATTTAAAGCCGGTGCACTGGATTACGGCTTACAAACTGCAAAAGGTGAATTCATTGCCATATTTGATGCAGATTTTATCCCCTACCCCGATTTCCTGAAAAAGACCATCCCCTATTTTATTGAAGAAAATAATATCGGCGTGGTGCAGGCAAAATGGGAGCACCTGAATAAAGATTATTCCATCCTCACTAAAATGCAGGCATTCGCGCTCGACATGCATTTCACTATTGAACAACAAGGCCGCAATGCTGCTAGGATATTTCATCAATTTCAACGGCACTGCCGGGGTGTGGAGGAAAAGCACCATTGTAGATGCAGGCGGCTGGAAAAGCGATACCCTTACTGAAGATCTGGATCTGAGTTACCGCGCACAATTAAAAGGCTGGAAATTCAAATATGTGGAAGATGTTGTTGCGCCTGCCGAGTTGCCCACCGATATGAATGCACTGAAATCACAGCAATTCCGCTGGAATAAAGGCGGTGCAGAAACGGCGAAGAAAATAGGCAGAACAGTTATTCGCGCTGAATTACCTCTGCGTATCAAATTGCACGCGATCGCACATTTGTTCAATACCACGAATTACATTTTTATTTTGATCACTGCGATCCTCAGTGTGCCGCTGTTGTTCATCAAAAATCATTATATCGATTTCAATTACTTCAAATACGCCAGTATCTTTTTGATGGGTTCCATCGCCATTGCATATACGTATTATATCAGTACCATGCAGCGCGAGAAAACCGTTAAGCAAACGCTGCGCATATATATCACCCGTTTCCCGGTATTCCTGGCCATTACCATGGGCATGTCGTTGCACAATGCATGGGCAGTATTCCGCGGTTGGATAGGTCAGCAAACAGCATTCGTGCGCACGCCCAAGTTCAATATCATCAACGCTAAAGATATCTGGAAGAACAAGAAATACGTGGCTACCAAGATAAGTCCGATCACTTACCTGGAAGGTGTGTTCAGTTTGTATTTTCTGAGTGGCATCATCATGGCTTTCTATTATGAGGATTACGGATTGCTGCCCTTCCACATTCTGGCGTTCATCGGATTTTCACTGATATTCTATTTTTCACTGAAACACAGCCGATACAACTCCTGAGATGTTAGAGACTGCGACCCACGGGTCCCGGCGATTTATCGTTTACAGCATCACCCTATTTCTATACGTATACATCAGTTATTTTGTATCGCGCACATCCTTTGGCATATTATTGCCAACCTTCACCCTGCTCTTTGCAAGTTATCTGTTACTGCAGCAAAGTGCCCGGCAGGAAAACCGGATCAAAGAACTGATCATCCTGGGGCTGCTCATCCGATTTATTCTCCTGTTCTGTATGCCGAATCTGACAGATGATTTTTATCGTTTTGTCTGGGATGGCCGCATCACCTGGAGCGGAGGCAATCCATACGCCTTTACACCCTATCAGCTTCTGCAAAACAATTACGACAACAACAGCATCCACGGGCTGAATAAGATCTTGTATAACCAATTGAATTCCAAAGAATACTTTACTATTTACCCTCCCCTTTGCCAGGGATTATTTGCGTGGAGTGCTGCATTATCCGCGAATAATGTGATGCTGCAGGTGCTCTGGTTGAAATTCTTTTTATTCCTCTTCGAATGCGGAACCGTCCTGATGCTCGGCAAGGTATTGCGCGATATGCAATTGCCCGTTTACCTGCAATTTCTGTATATCTTAAATCCACTGGTCATTCTCGAACTCAGCGCGAACATACATCTCGAATCGCTGATGATCTTTTTTCTTTTGCTTGCCATCTGGGCATTGGTCAGGAAAAGAACATTGCTTTCCGCCGTGGTTTTTGGAGTTGCCATCGGCGTTAAAATGTGGCCCCTGATGTTCCTTCCATTATTGTTCCGCTATCTGGGATGGAAGCAAGCATTGCGCTATTGCGCCATTGCATGTATGACAGGGCTCGCACTGCTCCTGCCCATGTTGTTGCAATTCCGGCATGCCGCAGGTAGTTTCAATTTATACTTCCGGCAATTCGAATACAATGCGAGTATCTTTTATTTTCTGAAATGGATCATCGGGAAGGATGCGCACTACGATACGTTCGTTCTGATGCGGAATATCCTTCCGTTTCTCACACTGGCGGGTATCGGCATATTGAGCTTCCGCTATAAACGCGTCGCTTTTTTCAATGCATTATTATTTGCCTTCACCATCTTTTGCCTCTTTGCCACAACCGTGCATCCCTGGTATTTAACCCCCTTGGTATTTCTGAGCGTCTTCTCTTCCTACAGATATGCTATCTATTGGTCGTTTTTTATATTCTTATCCTACAGCACTTATCGCACATCTGCCTATTTGGAAAACTATGGCTTGATCCTATTGGAATATGCAGCAGTGTTTTTGTTCTTCTTGCTGGACCTGCGCAAACAGGAAAGGAATACATTCATTTGATCACCCTGATCACAAACACATTATTTACTCCAACATCTTTCTAACGCAAAAGTTGCTGATCTATCCAAACCATTTTCTCTCTCGGGCTCATAGTGGTACAGATATTCATTTGAATAGCCTACGCTGCATTTTTCGAGATCAATATTTTGCTGTTCTAAAAAATGTAAGATCGATACCTGACGACTCCATATAATACCTGCTCCATCTGCAAGCAATTCATTGGACTGCGCATAAACCGTAATATTTACCTGCAAACATGGATATGCTTTTAATAATGCTGCGAGATATTGCAGAGGAGGTATTGCAGCTACATCTAGTGCAGCTGAATGCAGCTGAAAAAAGATCATGGGCATCTCGATATTCAGACTTTGCATTTGGTAGGTATGATATACATAGGGTTCAAACGCTTTAACCCATTCTGCCAGCCACATGGTCGAATCCGAATAATAGGACCGCATGAGAAGTAGATCCTGTACTAATGAATCATAGATACCATTCGCATCTGTATCCAGAGAAACACCATGTACATTTACCGGAATTCCTTCCGGCGTATCCGGCTCCTTATCCAAACGATCTATCACACCGTCGTTGTCGGAATCTTTAAATAGTTCATCCGGATCAATAAAGGCGTAATGCACCCACATGTTATGCAGATCATAAAAAACCATTGCCTCTTGCCGGTATTTGGGCTTTACCGTTTCCTGTATATAGATGCTTTTCAGCACCCCGGCAACATCCATAGCCTGCAACGCATGTACCGTACTTATTTCCTGCGCGTGCAAAGCAGGTGCAGCTGTTGTCGCCACAAACAGGATAGTGATCTGCAGAAACACTTTCATTCCTAAGCGGAGTGTATATGCGAATATACTCTGCATACAGCTCTTACAGCAATAAAAAAAGGGGTGGATCGCTCCACCCCTTAGGCTGTCATGATTATATATACTAATTTGTTTTGATGATATGGAACTCAACACGACGGTTCATGCTGTGTTCTTCTTCAGATTTTGCATTCTGTATCAACTCTTCAGATTCACCTTTGTAAACCAATTTCATTTGGTCTTCTTTCACACCTTTGCTAACCAGGTAGTTGATTGCAGCTTTAGCGCGGTTTTCAGACAACTTCATGTTGTAATCTTCACCGGCACGGGTATCTGTGTGACCAACTACTTCGATTGTCAGTTTAGGATATTTGGTCATGATCTCTGCAACATATTCCAGTGTAGGAACAGCGTCAGGACGAATGTTGTATTTGTTCAGATCGAAGAAGATCATAGGCAGATACCACTCACCACCTGAACTCGGGCGATAATCTTTCAAACGCTCGTCTACATAATCTTCAACTTGCTTCATGGTAACATGCACATTCTGACAGTTTTCCATAGGAAGTACCGGAGAAGAGAACGGTTCCGGGTCTTCAGAGTCAGGACAACCATCTTTATCGCTGTCGAGGCTCACACCATGTGTATCAACAGGAGTTCCTTCCGGAGTGTTGGGTTCTTTGTCCAAACGATCGATAACACCGTCGTTGTCAGAGTCTTTCAACATCTCATCCGGATCCAACTCTGCGAGTTTGTCATATACATATGCAAGCGGGTTCACTTCCCACAGCGGATCCACCTTGTCTTTACCGAGGTTGATACCTACTGTAAGGTTTGTGTATTGGAACAGGTCATAGTGAGCGGTATATGAACCGTTGAACTGCCAGCGCTGACCGTCAGCCAAGTCGTCAAAATAGTGTGTAGCACGGTGCTCAAGACCAATTTCCATTGCGTTGCCTATCATCCAGCTGACACCCATACCACCGGACAAACTGGGGTTGCGCACATAAGTGGCACGCACCTCACCGGCAGAACGGGATGCCGGGTTGGCAACCTCTGCTTGTGTTTCATAATCACCATCCAAAACCTGATGAATCGCATCGATACGATCCTGTTCAGACGTGTTCTGAGAACCGAACTGAGAAAGGATGGTAGAGAAGTCGTATTCATTACCGGATGCATCAATGGCATCATAGGCGGTGTTATACATCATACCACCAACACCTAAGTAAGCATACACGAGGAATTTCGGATGCGGGTTGTGGAAGTTTACGTTGTTCAGGTTGAACATAAGGTCCAAAGATCCGTGGATCAAGGTAGCCTTATAGTTAGGTACCCAAACGTTACCGGTATAATCAGCACCGGTAGAATAATTTTCGTTTGTATTATTTGCAAATGCACCATTCAGGGTCTTGTTGAACAAGAAGGAACCCTGGATGAAGTCCTGGCCGTATGCCTGAGCATACATTCCGTGCAGACGAAGGGAGGTTACGTATCCCAATCCTTTGCGGATGTTCAGACCTGCACCGAATGCCGGAGCGTGCTGACCACCAAAAGGCTCAGATGGAATATCGCCCATGATCTGGGGAAGGCCGAGATGGATGCCCAAATACCATTGGTTGGCCGGTTTGGGCGGGAATGAGTTCTGTGCGGGTTGCGCCTGAATCATCAGGACGCTTCCTAACAACAGAATGACAGCTAACGTGAGTTTTCTACTAATCATGACGTATGAATTAAAAGTTTGAATATATCAAATGTAATGTATGCGTTATTTTACTAATATAAACAACGACGCAAAGCTATACTGCCGATGCTGATTATGCAAGTGCATAAGCACCATTTACCGGTTTTTGGCAAAAAAAAAGTAAGTTTTTACCTCAACTTACCTGTAAACGGGTAGCCCGAGTCGCCATGCTAATAAATCATTAAATAATGAACTAGCCCCCCTATATTAAAAACAAAGCTATGTGATAAAATCAGATTTCCAAAAAAAAATGCAAAAAAATACACAGGTGCATGCAACCATTTAATAAAAGCCCCAAATCACAACACTTTTGAAGAAATATCAGCGCAGCAAAGCCACCGTTCCGGCCTTCCGGATCGGGGTATTTTGTGTAGAGACAGCGTCAATGATATATACATACGTGCCCATTTCCTGGGGTATCCCGTCCAGGTTGCCGTCCCAACCGTCTTTCAGGTCATTGGAATGGAATATTTCCCGGCCCCAGCGGTTGTATATCGACATCTCGAAGGATGTAAGGAAGTCGCTTTGCACGGTAAAAAAGTCGTTCAGCCCGTCGCCATTTGGTGTAAAAGCCGAAGGCACAACAAAATCGGCATCTACCCATACCTCCACGGAATCGGTAGCAGAACATCCATCTGCGTCCGTTATGGTAATATAATATACGGTGTTGAAGAAGGGGCCGGCCTCGGGTTGCAGGCAATCGGTGCAATTCAGTCCTTCGGCAGGTGTCCACACGATAGTGGCTATCGGGCTCACCGGGGTGCCGGCAGTGAGTATGGTGCTGCTGCCGAGGGCGATCACCTGGTTCGGACCCGCATCAACTGTTATCGGGGCCGGCTGATCGATAAATACCGGACCAAAAGTGGTTACGCACCCATTGGCATCCTTCACCTGAAAGGTATAGCTGCCATAAGACATCGTGCTGAAAGTGCTGTCCGTTTGGTAAGTGATGCCATCATAACTGAAAATATACGGACCAACGCCGCCGGATGCGGTGAGTGATACCAGCCCGTCATCACCGCCGAAGCAGGTCACAGGTGCCGTTTGTAAAGTGTCGAGTGTCAATACCGGCGGTTCGGTGATGTCAATGGTTTCCGAATACGCACAACCGCCGAGTTCCTGCACGGTAACCGTATATGTGCCGGGGCCCAGGCCGGTGCGTATGCTATCTGTTTCTCCCGTATCCCAGGAATAGGTAACCGGGTTGGTATTGCCCGTGACAATAACCGCAATGGAGGCATTCGCATCGCCGTTACATATTATATTATTTACGTCGACCGATACATCATAAGGTGTTTCTACCGTGACCGTAACGGTATCGCTTGCGGTGGTGCCGTCGCAGAGCAGCACTTCGGCCGCATAGGAAGTGGTCACTGCCGGGGCTACTTCTATACTATCTCCTGTTCCTATGACGAGGCCTGAGCTGAGGTCGATCCAGGTAATGGCATTGGGAAGCCACACCCAGCTTTCGTCATCGGCGCTCCAGGCCGTGGCATTTCTGCCCGCGATCGCATAACCTGCCGTACCTGTGGCATTTTGCAAACCCTGTACTGCGATCCCGAGGTCCCAGGTGGGACATATTTCCGTGTGCGTCAGGTGATTATCTATCTGATTGGTGGTTTCGTGCAAAACAACCTGAAAGGTGCCAAGGTCGCCGCAGAGAAAAAGCGGCACATTATCAAACGTTACGATCAGCTTGCGGTTTGGCGCGGTGCCGACCACCTCGTGGTAGATGCAGTTGGTGCACAATCCGGAATTCCAATCCGTCCAGGGGAAAAAGATGGCGGCTTTCGGGACATTGGCCGCTGCTGACGGGATGGGCCCATCGGGTGTCCAGTTGATATCCATCGCACCGGTAGGGTTCAGGAAACTGATCCATCCGTTGGAGCATATGTAGAACTGGGTATATATCTCCCCGAAAAAACAAAAATCAAAACCGATGGAAAAAGGGCCTACATGCGTGTCGTCCACCATATTGTGAACGGTGCCGCCAACAGGTTCGGGGCTGAAAGGCACTTCTTCGTAAGTATATTCCTCTGTGCCATAGCTGCCGTCCACATCGGCATACAACCACACCGGATTATCACTGCAAATGACGGTATCGGGATATGCCGTGATACTTTGCGCCGAAACGTAAGAAAAAGCGGTTGCTAATATGCCGATGCCGAGGAGTTTCCGCATATCTGTTGAATTGCTGAGTATATAAAGGTAAATAATTTTTAAGCCCCTGTTGCATGATTTAAGAAAGAAACCAGAGGTTCGGCAGCTTTCATTGCCTGCACGGCTTTTTTCAAAAAATCAGGAGCTGTCACTTCCGCATCCCGAAATACAGTGGTCACGATATAACTTTTATTTTTTAAAATATCTATTGCCGGATTATCGGCATCATAACCTTTTGGATTGGTTTTCAGTTTATCGAATGTATCGATC
The DNA here is from genome assembly GCA_041392955.1 of Chitinophagales bacterium. Taxonomy (GTDB): domain Bacteria; phylum Bacteroidota; class Bacteroidia; order Chitinophagales; family BACL12; genus UBA7236. The sequence goes on from JAWKLB010000025.1 coordinate 42,946, forward strand.
CCGTCATACCATTGTGTAAAGGCTTTGGATGTTATGATCTTTTTGAATGCAGAATAATTATAATCTATTTCCTGCCGTATTTGTTGCAACGCAGCCGCTTCGGGATGATAGCTTCCTGCCGCAGCAAAGGAATTATTTCCCGGTTGGATATGCAGATAATAACCGGCATGCTGCATGTTCTTTCCGCTCTTGCTCAAAGTGGCTCCCATATTGTTTTTATAAGGGCTTTTATCTTTCGAAAAGCGCACATCGCGATAGATGCGGAACACCACCTTTTTTGCTTCGAGTCCTGCCACCCGCGGATCCACTTTGGACATATCCTTGATGAGGGCGGTGGTAAAATCCAGAAAATTCAAACGTGCGGCTTCATACATTTCGCGGTTAGCTTCAAACCAGGGTTTGTTGTTGTTCTTATCCAGTTTTTTCAGGAATTGCAGGGTGGAAGGTAAGATCTGTATCATGACATATATTTAAATGAAAGAAAATTAGCATACAAAAATATAATCAACATCAAAAGCAAAAGAATTTTGATCCATATATTGCAAAAGTTTCCATTGACTACCATAATTCAAACTTTTCGGCTTATAACATTGGTCTATTAAGAGCATTTTTAATGCAAAGGCATGTTACTTACCGGAAAGTTTCCGCTGACCTTGCCTTTCCGGATTTGAGCCAAGACCATGGCATTCCGGTATGCCTCATATCGCTAAACGTTATTCCTTTCAATGGCCAGTTTCGCCACAGAATATGTTGACAGGTAAAATTTTCGACAAGTGCATGGGGAATTCACCAATTACCCCTTCCAGAACGAACTTCCGAATCTTCAGGGTATCTATTAATTAGGACACTCAGTCACGCAATGCAAAATGTCCAATATTAAATAGCCAATAATGGCTTGCCGGAATCCGAAATTTAGTAAGGAATTAGGGCTTCCCGTCTATAATGGGGGCCCTCCTGAAACAACAAATAAAACTGTTTATGACCTTGTTTTTTTTCGTATGAATAAAATACTATTTTTATATGAAGATTTACTGAACCATAGCGAATCACAACCACATGAGAATATTTCAATGCACCACATACGTCATTTTACTTACAATGGCCAGTTCCACTTTATTCGGACAGTCAATGGAGGTGTGGCATCCTAATTATACCTCTTTTTCCGATTATACCCCGAATATATCGCAAGAGCTGATAAAACTTTCTAATCCTTCCGATTATACTCATCCAGAATTTGGCGTTCTCCCTGAGAATTCACCTTGCGATGATTGTATTGAATTAATTGGCAAACGAACCTTGAATTCAAGGTATTTTGTTCGCAATGGCAGCAATGGCAATGTTATGTATACTCAAGCTGCTTTTGGCAATTTACATTATATAGATAGTACAGGTAGATTAATTTCATTGGACAGGCGATTGGTAGAAGAATCACCTAACAGATATGTTGCAAATCATCAATTAACTCCAACGGTACTTGATGTCGCTGAAAAGCATGCAGGATTTATTGTACATGGTCAGGAATTTAATTTTAGTAATGAGGTTAGATTATTTAATAAATTAAACGACGGCACTTTGGTTGATTGGGGAGTTGCCGACTGGTCGGATTATACGATTGGAGATAATGGAATTTACATACACAATGCGTGGAATAATATTGATATGCAAATATCCTTTGATCTCAACATGATTAAAACGAGCTACATTGTTCAGGGATCAATTCCTATTTCAGAAGGTTCATTGGTAATTTCGGACCATCTATTACTACCCGATAATTTTGTTTTATGGAAAGACACCGGTATTGAAGGTGAATACGGCTGGAACGGCACCTTGCTTGTTGGATCTGCAGTTGCGTTAGACGAAGGATTTGAAATAGGCCGTGCAGTTGCATATGACAGCAAAGATTTATCTAATAGAGATTCGATTGGCAACCATGCCTTGAATCCCGAATATCATTTTGATTCATTGTTAAATATACTAGATATGTATGTACCTGCAACTTGGTTCGCAGATACATCACTTATTTATCCATTGACTATCGACCCGCTTGTAACTTCCAGTGCGACTTACGGATCTCAGATTAAATACAGGTATAATGGCGAATTTTGCGCAGGTGTGAATTATTGTGGATACACTCTCGACGTGCCTTTGCCATCAAATTGCACTGTGACTGGTGCCACTTTTTCAGCCCAACAAATTACTGTAGCCGGTGCTTGCTATCCACCCTTTGCATGTTATATGTCAGATGCAGGATTTCGATTTTGGTCAGATTCATGCGGAGTGTTTAATCCTACCGGTGGGTATTTCTGGGGATGCAATTTTGCAGGAATCGGAACTTGCACCGCCACAAATTTTGACATTTCAAATCTTGTTGATTGTTTGACACCTAAATGTAATGGAAGCATACCTTTCGAAATGCGCACAAGCTATTGCTTTTGCAATACGAATGGAACTAATTGTGCTACAGCAGGCTTGCCATGTCAGCGCATGAATGCAAACACTTGGTCTGTTACTATTAGTGGGCATAACCTGGAAACATTAGGCGATCTGACCACTGGAAATGGCTCCATAACTTATTATGACACATATTGTTGTGAAAATTTTGTATTAGACCCCGCACCACAATATGGCGTACCACCATATACTTATTTATGGGGTGGATTTGGTGGTGGAGGCTCAACGGCTCCGGACACAACCGTGTTTTCATGTTCAAATGGAACATATGTTTATACTTGCACTGTAACCGATGCCTGTAACGTATCCAGAACTGCTACTTTTACCTTAGTTGCGGACGATTGTCTCTTACCCATATCATTAACAAATTTTGAAGGCGAATGGAATGGCAGGTATGTTGCATTAAAATGGCAAACTGAATCCGAAATCAATAGTAACTATTTTGAAATAGAAAGAAGTGCAAATGGCTCCTTTTTGCCAATCGGAATCGTGCAGGGACAAGGTCAATCTGCAGAGGAACATTTTTACAGTGCTTTGGACGAAAATTTCTCTTTGGGACAGAATTACTATCGACTAAAACTGGTAGATAATGATGGTAACTTCACATATTCCAATACTATCTCAGTACAAGTGGGGGAGAGCATGGGAGCACCATATCCTAACCCTGCCACATCTGACCTGTTTTTCCTTGCAAATGATATTAAAAGTGGTG
>JAWKLB010000026.1:0-43908 GCA_041392955.1 Chitinophagales bacterium
ATTGAACGGGTTGGAACGGATAAACTGCACGCTGATTACACTGATTGCGCTGATTTACTCCCATGTCCCTTCGGGACAGGAAATGAAAAGAATCTTTGCTATTACGACACACTTTTGCTCCACGCCGAGCTCAACTTTCCAATTTTTACATATTTTGTAATTTTTTAAATCCTTTGTCCTTTCGGGACGGGATGGGAACACAGGTTGAACTGGTTGAACGGGTTGGAACGGATCTTACTTTGTGACCCTTGGCGGCTTGGTGCCTTCGTGGCCTCGCTTTGCATTTTACAGCGGGCTGCCTCGAAAATGGAGTCAGCCCTTTTTGAAGAACTCTCTGAAAACGATAGGAAAGAATTTCATATCGTCGATAAAATACCTACGGAAGAGGCGGCCGGGTTCCTGGGTGAAACGGTAGAACCATTCCATCCCTATTTTTTGCCAGAAAGCCGGTGCCCGTTTTTTCAGATTGAGATAGAATTCATAACTGGCACCCATCAGTAAAAATAAAGGCATGTGCATTTCGGGATGCTCTTGTTTTACATGCTCTATCAATCCGAGTGCAATATGATTTTGTTTCGGAAAGCGGATGCCGATAAACACATAATCGGGTTTGATGGTATCAAATACTGCACTCGCTTCTGCATTCACCTTCTGCATCTCTTCTTCCTTATCCACACTGAAAAATGGCGGCACATAATAGGCCAGCGAAGGATATTCCCTTTTCAACAACTCCCCCACTTCCGGCGAAGGTGCTACCACCATCACTTTTTTATTGTGTGCAATGACCTCTTTCCATAAAAGTGGAAACAATTCACTGCCGGGCAATCTACGCTTCAATTTCTTTCCACGAAATAATTTGCTTGCCCAGACGACAGGTTGCCCGTCGGGCAGAATATAAAAGGAGCGTTTTAATATTCCGGCAAGAAACGCAAAGCGCTTTTCATTCAACTTCACCACATCATCCACATTTGGTGTGAATAACAAAGGGAGTTTATCTCCGGAAGCATCAAATTCGGTATCAAAACGCAAAATGGAATCGATGGTGGCATCGAAGTTTGCATCATTGATGAGATCGAGATCAAAAAGCCGGGTGCGCTGCAACATGATCAGGAAGGTGCATGGTCTTTACTGCGGACGTAGGCGATCATATCGGAAATGGTGGTTTCCAGATCGTATTCCTGTTTCCATCCTGTATCTTTTTTCAGCCGGGAAGAATCACCAAAGATGATCGGTTCATCCGTAGGGCGAAGCAAAGCCGGATCCACTTCTGTCTCCACTTTTTTGCCTATTTGTTTTTCGATAAAGGGTATGATCTCAGAGATGGTATACACTTTTTCTCCCGAGATATTATATACTTCTCCCCAGGTTCCTTTATCGGCCAATAATAAAAGTGCATTGACCAGATCGCGCACATCGGTGATGGTACGACGCGTTTGCAGATTGCCCACACGCATTTTTTGTATGCGCCCTTTTTCCAGGTCTACCGCGCGATGCACAAAATCGGCAACCACATCATTCTTCTTGCGCGGGCCGGTGGTATTGAAAATGCGTGCGCGAATGCAGCGAATTTTGTCATTCTGATAATACTGGAAGCTCAACAGATCCTGCGCTACCTTGCTCACGCCATAAGGATGCAAGGGCAATAATGGCGCTTCTTCTTTTACCGGTGTATTTTCCGGTGTGAGTGATGCACCGTATTCCGCACTGGAACAAGCAACGACCACAACAGGATCATAGGACTTATCTTTTTGGCGCACATATTTCACCGCTTCAAACACATTGATGGTGCCTGTGGCATTCACATCCATGGTTTCCTGCGGCCTGTGCCAGCTAACCGTGGGATAACTCTGTGCTGCCAGATGAAATATCTTCTCCGGTTTCAGGTCATCGATCACATCCAGCACGCGCTGATAATAGCGCACATCACATTCCACGAGCTGTATTTTCCCGCGGATATCATCGAGATCGGTAGTGGGTTTATAGAAGGTGCCGATGATATGATGGCCGCCTTTACGCATGCAGTATTTCTGCCATGTGGCTGCCCACCATCCTGGCTTTCTATTATCAAAATTCGCACTTAAAACTTGTATTTCCTGCTGCAAATATGAAATACAGGTCAATAGCGTTCACCTTGATATCCCACCGGAGGAGCTGTCGCTTTGTTCAGCCTGTATTTGAAACTCAGCGCCAAATATCTCCCTAGCAAGATTGGAGGTGGTCCGGCGCAAATAATTCAAACTACCTGTTTTGACTGATACCCGTGTTTCTGTCGAGGATATCGGCGCGCTTTCAGCGTAATGGAGCGCGATTCGCAGATAAAAAAATACCTTGTGCACTCAGCATGCAACATCAGCACCGTTTGGCGGATGCAGATAAACCAATGGTGCGATACTGTTCGATATCGGATGATGCACTGAATCGCCATTTTCTGTTATTGGTGTATAGGCGATATCGGCATGTAGCTGCTATGACATAATCGATGGCGCCGGTTGCATACACGGAATGTTGCACCAGTGGTATAATCCAGTGAAATTCCTGTGGACATACAGCGATCCTTCTTGCGATTTTCTGGTGATACTTCCTGAATGTGTGAAGGTGGTGATGGTATTCTTATCGCCATTCACAAAATTCAAACCCTGTTAGCAGATTACCCGGGGATAATGACCATACATTTTTCGTGGACTGATAGCAGTGCGGAAATGCGAATATTGCCGTATAATCATCAACGCATTCTAACCAGGGTTACCGTTTCTGTCAGATCATCGATAGTGCGACTGTAATTATTTTGTCGTGGGTGTATCCTGCAGACAGCCCTGCAAACAAAGAAGTGAAACTAAGTCGATCAAATAACATCAGTTGATATTGAATTCATGACTATATACAGGTCGTAAATATGGTTACCGGTAAATACGTTTCAACGCATTGCTGTAATCAGGTGTTGGCAATAGTTCACTTGCACCGGGAGTATTGACATTTGCATCATAATTCATGCGTATCCTTCTGCCTGTATTCCATGTTCAAAACTGAGATCCCGGAATAAAGTGGCATATTGCTGTGCCCGGATAAGCAGATCCATCCAACCTATTCATCATTTGCAATCCTTCTGCTGCCAGTGACAAGCGCCATTGCGTGCTTTTGGATGCATACTTTACAGCCATGCCAGGGCGCAGCCAGATATTATTCCGTTGAAATTCCGGACTCAGGGAATCGGTAGGGATACCTTCTGCACCGCTGATACCTTGTTGCCTTTGTAATAATTCGGAGACACCGCCAAAAGATATAAAGGGTTCGAGGTATTTTGACTTGGGCAGACTATACGATGCACTGATGCGACCGCTGCCTGTCAGTTGCACATTTTTATCATCGCGGAATTGCGCATCTGCTATTTCTTCCAGATCAGGGAAAAAAGAGGTCAGGTTATTCCATTGCGAAGCGGTCAATGTACTTTTTACATCGGCATTCGCAGTGGTGCGTATATATTTCCATTTGTTGCTGAATTTGCGCAGATAGGTTAGATCCGCATCTGCTTTCCAGCCGTTCGACCTGCTGTCGGTCAGACTGTAAAAAGTATTGGCTAAAATGCCGTCGGAGAAGCTGGAAGTATTCTCCTCTCCAAGTGCTTTTCCATAGTTCAGGGAAGCACCTCCTGTTGAAAATAAACTCCAGGTACTGTCCGATTTATTTTGATAATTATAATTCAACCGGTGGTAATAATTCCTGGTCACCTGAGCAGAAGTATCGTTTGTAGTATATGTATATCCAGGCGTAAAATTTTCAGTCAGAACATTTTGTTGCAGATCTTTTTCATATCCGTTCGCCAGGTAACTGATGTTGATGCGTTTTTTATCGTCGCTCTCATGTGTAAAGTTGAGTCCGCCTGCACCGGAAGTGATCAATCCATCCACACTTTGTCCGAAATTCACGGGAATATCACCATCTGATGTAATCCGAAAGCCGCCACTGCGCATCAGGCTGCCTATGCCTCCGTTGAAATCGATATAATCATGGATACTGAATCCGTATTGATTGATATTATTGAACATGCCGAGTCCTGCAAACTGATTTTTTTCAGTAAAGCGATATGCCTTTGCAGAAGCCTGATAGGTTCCTTCCGTTCCGACACCTGCCTGTACATCTCCCAGCCACATACTTTTTTTACCTTCTTTGAGCATGAGGTTGATGGTCTTTGTGCGCAGTCCGTCATCCACTCCGGTGAATTCCGCTTCGTCGGACGATTTATCATACACCTGCACTTTGTCGATGGCATCTGCAGGTAAATTTTTTGTCGCCACGGTCGGATCATCGCTGAAAAATTCTTTGCCGTCCACCAATACTTTTTGGACCGTTTCACCTTGCGCCTTGATATTCCCGTTCTGGTCCACTTCCACACCGGGCAATTTTCTCAGCAGATCCTCAGCCGATGCATCCGGCTGTACTTTGTACGAGCCGGCATTATATTCCACCGTATCTCCTTTAATGCTCAATGGATTTTTCAATGCGTTGATCTCCACCGTTCCGAGATCTTGCAATTGTGTGCGCAAAATAAAGGTGCCCATGTTCATGGTCGGAGTAGCTGAAACTGTGAGCAAAGAATCATAGGTGATATATCCCACAAATGAAATTTGCATCAGATACTGTCCGGCATCCACATTTTTTACCGTAAAAGCACCGGTGTTATTGGTAATACCAAAGAATGCAAGTGTAGAATCGGCGGGATGCAGGAGTGCAACGGTTGCATATTCTACCGGAGTGATGGATTCGTCTACGACATTCCCGGATAAGGTGGCTTTTTGGGCGCTGACAAAAAAGGAATAAGGAAGGAGGAATAGAAGGAATAAATATTTGCGCATGGTGTTAGTTGTTTTCAATTCTGATCATGATATTTCCACCGGGGCCATTATCAAAGCCCATTTCTTTCATTTTTTCTTCCACGATCTTGTTGTATTCTTCCGCCGTCACTTTTTTGCCGTCTTTGGGTTTTGTCAATGGATCACCATTTACTTCTTTACTATAATCCACCGCGGTGATCACCTGCTCATCATTATCGATGTGCACTTCGAGCACCATACCGGGCAGACCCACATATTTTCCCGGACCTGAAGAAACCGGAATGGCAGCGGTGAACCAGAGACTTACATTTTCAGATGTATCGGTAGATACGGCTTCTGTGCAAGGCAAACCCAGGATCATTTTACTATTTCCGGTGAGTTTCCATTTGGTGGCATCTACTTTATCTTCTATCAAAAAAACACGATCCATGAATTCCTGCTTGCGCACCATGCTGTTCTCATTTATGTTGTAATAGGTTTGATTATCGGGTGCCTGCATACGCATCATGATGCGGTCTTCCCCATTGTCTTCCACTTGCATACCACCGAAATTATCCTGCTCCGCATCGTTCTTATATAAGGAGATACCGTCTTTAAAAACAAGTACGGTGTGTAAGGAATGTTCCGTGGGAAGGTCAGGCGGAGGTGGCATATCTCCCTGTATGTTGAAATGCAATTTGCGTGTTTCGGTATAGTGGATGGTTCCGGCATCCTGTGCCCATATGCGGGTGCATACTATGGTAAGCATTACGAACAGGTAATATCGTTTCATCTTTTTTTTAGCAAAGGTATTTCCCGATCGGAGAGCATGGGGTTAACGCAGGCTGTTTTAGGTTAATTAAGGTTAATCGGCCGGATGCGTGCTCAAGTCGCAGTAGTTTTGCATCATGCGCAGAAATACATTCCTATCCCGCATACGCATATTGATGGCAGCAGGTGTGTTGTTATTATGCGTGGGTATATGGCGATGGCTGCATGCAGAATACAGCAGTGCAGAGCAGGAATTGCAGAGAGCATTGTTCAGTGAATTCATGCATGCAGAGATGCGCATGACGGATACCATTCTGTCACAGAAAGTAATTGCCCCTATGTTGTCTGATTCCGGAAATTTTAAAATAGAATTAGAAACAGACAGTGCAATATCCATTAATGGGAAGCAAGGAATGATGCATGTTTTCACAAACAGCGAAAACCTAGTAACCGATGATAAAATAGAAAGAGTTAAAACTGAAAATGATAGTATAGCATTTGCATTCCGCACTGATAGTGGTGATGCAATGTATCAGGGAATTCGATTATTCATTACTGAATTACGTGGCCCCGATGGCATGCATACCATGCTGGAAAGGTATATCAGTGCCGATGACACCTTATTATTACAAAAATACTTTGCAGAGAATCTGGACAGTGCACAGTTACCCGTTACACCAGTTTGGATCCACGATGCATTAACAAACAGTTTTCCGCCGCCTGCATTTACTTATCATGCCAAGGCATTTGATATGCCATTTGGTGCACAGATAACATATTACCGATCCTATCTCTATAAAAAATTATGGCCACAGGGTGTGTTCTCGCTTTTTCTTTTGTTGTGCATCATTACCGCTTTTCTGCTCGCGTATCGAAGTTTGAAAAAACAGATGGAATTATCTGCCATTAAAGATGATCTGATCAGTAATATATCGCATGAACTGAAAACACCTGTGGCGACAGTGCGTGTTGCGATCGAAGCATTGCGCACTATGGATAAGGAAGATCTGCACAAAACCATGCCGCGCTATATGCAGATGGCCGAAAGTGAATTGGACCGGCTGGAAATGCTGATCAACAAAGTGATGCAAAGTGCAAGCCTGGAAAATGGCATACCGGATATGCGCATCGAGGTATTCGATGCAGTTGCTTTACTGGATACCTTTATTCCGGGTATGATTACGCAGGCGCAGATGCGGAATGCCACCCTTACCTATTCCGGTGAAGTGCCGCATGCGCAGATCGCATTTGATGTGGTGCATTTTCGCGGTGTGCTCTACAATCTGATAGACAATGCGATAAAATACGGTGGAGAAGGCGTGCACATAGATATAAAGGGGAAAGTGGAACATGGAAAATATATCCTGCAAATATGTGATAGCGGTCCGGGCATTCCCGATGCATACGCAGATCGCATTTTCGAAAAATTCTTCCGCGTCCCGCAGGGCGATACGCATAATGTAAAGGGACATGGACTCGGATTATATTATATTGCACAGGTGTTGCATTTTGGGAAAGCAGACATACGCTATGCGCCCAATGGCAAACAGGGAAGTTGTTTTACTATCATATTTGATATTACCAAGGCATGAGTACCCGGATATTATATGTAGAAGATGAAGTGAATCTGGGCACCATCGTATCGGAGACTTTGCGCAAAAAAGGATATGCAGTATGCCTGGTGAAAGACGGAGCACATGTTCTGCAGGAGATGCGCCGTTTTCAGGCCGATCTGTGCGTATTGGATGTGATGTTGCCTCATGTGGATGGCTTTTCCATAGGAAAAGAATTGCGCAGTGTATATCCCGCATTGCCTATCATTTTTCTTACGGCTAAGACGCAGGCAGAAGATGTGGTGAAGGGATTTGGATCGGGTGGTACAGACTATATGCGCAAACCATTCAGCATGGAAGAATTGGCGGCGCGCATTGAAAATCAGCTCAACCTGAACAAGACGAAACAAGCCGAAACCGATGAAAAAATAACCCTGGGAAAATACACCTTTTCGGCATTGCACAGCAGTCTGGAATACGAAGGCAAGATCACACAGCTCTCGCATCGCGAGACGGAAATTTTATTGGTCCTCAGCAGAAATGTCAATCAGATCGTCGACCGCAGGATGCTGCTTATGGAGGTTTGGGGAGATGATTCCTACTTCCATTCCCGCAATCTGGATGTATACATGCGCAAGCTGCGCAGCTATTTTGCAGAGGACCCGCAGATAGAGATCCTCACTTTAAAAGGAAAAGGGTATCGGTTCATTACAGAGAAATAAGCATGCATTGGCTTAATTTTGAACAAAAGAATATCCTATGCCACTCACGGAAGCAGATAAAAAATCGATGTACCGATCCCTGGTGCAGATCATGCAGGAATACTGTCCGCCACTAGTTGTACAACCCGGCGACGGCAATGGCTTTGCCGTAATGGGAAATACACCCACCCCTTATGGATCTACAAAAAAGATCATTCCGGGTATGTATTTCGCCAGTACATTGATCAGAAGTACCAATGTGAGTTTTTATTTCTTCCCGATCTATATGGAAAATAAAAAATTCATGGAAGTGGCACCTGCTGCCATGGAATGTCTGGATGGCAAAACCTGTTTTCATTTTAAAAAGCCCGAGCAGATCATTGAGCAAGAGATACGCCGGATGATGGAGATCGGTATCAAAAATTATAAGAAGTCGGGCTGGATAAAATAAAAACACCCCGCAGTTGTTGCGAGGTGCGTTTATTTTTTGCTGTATGCAGTAGCTTAATTGGATGCAAATTTATCGAGGTAGCTCTTCACCGCATTTTTATTCACCGTGAAGGTCATCATTTTCAGTTTCACATAATCCTCGCTCACATAGATATATCCAAAGCTCGGACTTGCAGCGCCACAGGTGCGGGAACCGGAACCGCTGTCTTTGAACAGGAACCATGTTTTACCGTTTTGTTCTGCATAGCCGACCAAATGCATAGCATGATCATCGGTTGTAGCGCCGTTGTTGAAGCGCAACTGACGAGCTGCGTCGTTGATATTCTCGCTGCTCACATCCCAGGTAGGCACTGTTGCCACATTATTGTAGCTATCCCAACCGGGTTCAGAAACATCACCACCGATGCTGACGCTATAACCATTTTGTAATGCAGATTTCAATGCTTCCATGAAATCATTTACAGGCAGGTTGTAATACGTTGCATCATTCCACCAATTATCAGGCACATCATATTCTGCCTGCGCATAAAATGGTTTTTGCATCAAACTCATAAAGTCGATATAATTATCCATGTTCAGCTTCAGCACATTCTTGGTGAATTCCTGCGGTGAATAGGTTTTATTATCCCAAGTCACTTGTGTAGGAGGAGTTCCCATATAATGATCGAGAATAGAGCGAATGGTAGATACCACTTCTGCTTCATTCCAGTTATTGGTGGCTTTCACGTTTTTCAGATATCCATCCATTTCATTGAACATGCCTTCATGGTTGTAGAAACTTGCCGTAGAAGTTTTACCATGATAGATATCATAAGGCACGGCTCCATATTTTTTGATCATGTTGGTCACGCCATTTGTTTCAGAACCCTCACCGAAATTCATATCGCCGCGGTGTTCCACAAAATATCTGGCACGTTCCACATATTGCCAATACACAGTGTACATCTCGCTGAGTTTCACTTCAGGTCCGCCGGCTTTTTTCACTTCGCTTTCAAAGAAAGAAGTAGTGGAAAAGCACCAGCAAGTGCCGGTATTGCCCTGGCTCACCGGATCGGTATGCCACACTTGCGTGTATTTGGAAGGATCATTCGGATATTGCAATCCGGTGGGATCTACTTTAAAACTGCGGTTGTCATTTTTAGCCGTTGTGTTCTCATGCGATTGAATATCGGGCATGATCACATCGTTATAATAACTGCCGCGCGGCTGGCGATATTCGGCCTTGGAGGGTTGTTGTGCAACAACTATCTGCACGGAGAATCCCAGAAATAGTAAGAGTGCTGTATTCTTCATTGTTACAGGTTTATACTCAAAATTACCCAATCAGGTGGATGCACAGCGCCTTCATAACGGACATTAACACAGCTGATCAACGCAGAAAGCGCCAATACAGCTTGCGCGGGACGTTTAAAAAAGCATATAAATGCTTTGCCAGTGCGGGTTCGCGGATATGGTCCCATTCGGAAGGAAAACGATAGCCCCAATAGCGCATAAAGGGGCCAAAAACGAATTTTGCTCTTCTTTTTGCTTTATCCGATGCATAGTAGCTCCAGAAATCGGCCTTTTTCTCTGGTGTTTTATTTGCCTGCGGAAGGTCTCTGTGAATAGGAAGTCCGAGTTCCGTGAAAACCTTTCTGTAATCCTCCACCAGATGTTCAAAGCGGATGATGTAGTCCATTTTTTTGTGGTGAATGATACTCCAGTTACTGTAAGGCCATTTGAAAAAATGCAGGAAATATTCCTCGAAGGAAGCGTTATTGGAAATAATATATTGATAGCGGACAGCATCGCGGTTGCGCGCCAGTTTTTTGCGGAGCCATTTTCCCGGCCTTTTCCTGCCGGTGGAGAAACGCTGATCGAGGTCGTTCTTGTATTTAAAATACATACTCACGGTTTGGTCGAGCGGATTGCGGACGCTGCCGATGGAGCGATATTTTTTTTCTTCCGGCGTAGCCTTGCGCAGAAAGTCATCGAAGGTGGCATGTTTATTCAAAAACGGTTCACAGCCGTATTGTTCGCGTATCTCTTTCGAGATGGCGGAGGTTGCAGTGAGCGGAAGTTCTACGAAAATGAATTTATAGCGGTGGTCGATAACCATGCAAGCGTATTTTGTGCAAAGGTAATAGTTAGGAGTTAGGGGTTAGGGGTTAGGGGTTAGGAGTTAGGGATTAGGGGTTAGGAGGAATTAATTTTTGAAACTAATAATTTACCGGAATTTCTGTAGAAAAAGGGAAAGAGATAAGCGGGGGTTTGCGATCCGGAATGCGTGATCAGTAATTTTGAACCTGCAAAAAAAATCCAACTTCACTATTCACCATTCACTATTCACCATTCACCATATCTGCTTTCTGCTTATTGCTTATTGCTTTCTGCTATATTCAGTCATTCGCGTGCGCATCAATGAAACTCCGCAGATCGGCAAGTACATCAGACGGAAGAAATCCGTAATTATTTATCGTACCCATATCATGACCATAATAAGGATATAAGAGATATGTATTTTCTGCACCAACTTCATCCAGCTCTTCGTGCAACTCCTCTCCTTGCGTGTAGGGAACAGTAAAATCCAGGCCGCAATATTGCAGCAAGGTCGGCACCACATCACTTTGCACATAATGGATAGGGCTGTCGTTTACCCATACCTGTGCGTTGGCAGAATAGGCTATGCCCGCCATATTTTCAATGAGTGCATTCAGGTCGGTATTGTACTGGAAATAGGGATCGGTAAGATCGGTAGGGCCTGCTAAAGAGATCACCGCTTTTATCAAACCATCTGCATTGTTGGTATATGCAGTAAATAATGCCAGATGTCCGCCGGCGCTATGCCCTGCTAAAATGATCTTCGCATCGCTATATACATATTTACTGCTGTTATCAGCGAGATAATCCACTGCCGACCTGACATCTTCCTGCAATTGCGGAAGAAGAATGCCTTTGCCTGCATCGGCCAATCTGTAATTGATATTTGCAATGGCGATGTCCATGTTCTGCAATTGTTGTAACACCATGGAATAATCGCTTTTATCGCCATCGTTCCAACCGCCGCCATGCACAAATACCAGCAATTTGGTTTCGGAGGTTCTTCCTGCCGGGAGGAATAAGTCCAGTTTCTGTGCATTATCAGGACCATATGAAAGATTCACATAGTTCTTTTCCTCCATGACATAGTCGATGTCATCTTTCTTACAAGAGGAAAATAATGCCGGGACAAGAAGTAATAGACAGATGGCCAGTCGCATGCATTAAATATTTTCTTCGAGTACTTTATACAAACTCTCCCAGGTATAATGTGTGCGTGCCGTTATTTTGCTTTCACGGGCAATGGCTTCCCAGGTTGTTTTATCTTGTAACAAGAGCGCGATCTTATCGGCAAAGGTTGCAAGATCATCGCTGATAAAAATATCCTTTCCATCGGTAACCTGCAAACCTTCGGCGCCGATGGTCGTGGTCACAATAGGCAATCCTCTGCACAAACCGTTGATGGTCTTGACTTTCATGCCGCTGCCAAAGCGGAGCGGTATGACATTTACTTTACATTTGGTGAAATATTCTTCCAGGTCTTCCACAAAACCGGTCACCTTTATGCCGGGATATTTTGCTGCCAGATCTACCAACCGTTGATCCGGACTTTTACCTACGATATACAAGGTTAATTCAGGGAATTTCTGCCTGAGTGCATCCCAGCAACCTTCTACGAACCAAACCAATCCTTCGATATTCGCCTCCCAGGTCAGGGTGCCCACATACAGCAATGCGTTATCCAGCTTATCGTACTCAGGAATGGGAAGGGAAATTTGAGTGTCGTCGCCTATATGGAGATAATCTCTGAATTTTTCTTTTCGCTTTACAGGATCCGGTTCATGTTCTGCATTATCATTTGTCCCGCCCAACACGATATCAGCTTCTCTCACATATCTCAATTCCCATTTTTTGATGCGTGCCGCTTCCATACGGATCACCATTTTTTTAACAGGATTTGTCTCCACTTCGGCATATCGACTCCAGATGAGATATTCGGCATTATGGGTACGGAATACCACCTTTCCCTTAAAACTTTTGGGCACATATTGCATCACTTCATAATGTTCTGCAACGATCACATCATATTGGTCGGCAATAGATGCAATATGTTGTTTCATCTTCTCCGAATAATTCCTAAACATATTGATGGTCATTCCTTTCAGGTAACTTAGGATCAGGTTCTTACCACTGCGCTCAATATTCAGCGGTTCGAAATAATAGTTAGTGATGCCTGTATCTGCCAGAAAAGCATCTGCATATTTCACATCATCGCCTTTTAAAAAACAGGCAAAGTGCAGGTCGTGATGTGCATTCAGCCAGGTGACCAACTTATAGGAATTGAACAAACTTGCCCCATGGTTGGTGGGGAAGGGAAGATGAATGGTTATATGCAATACTTTTTTTCTCTCAGACATAACAGATACAGGTCATACCATTATTTCATTCTGCGGCGGATCGCTTCGAAGATATTTTTCATCCTGTGCAAGTTAAATAAAACAGCGAGGCCCAGCTTGACAGGAAAGGATATATAATAATACAGCAGCAGAAAAATACCGGGCCGGAAATCCTTTATTTCGTAGCCATATTCCTGCAAGTAGGCGGCACACTGTTTCTGGCAGATATAAATTTCTCCTTTATTCAGTCCACCTTTCTCCCAATTCCCTGCGCGCTCGGTTTTAATGCCATACGCGTCCGGTTTGTCGGCCTCGTTGCTGCTGCCCACCTGCGGTATCTGCAGCATATCAGGCGTAAATTCCAATTCCAGAAAGCTGCACAATTTTTTCACCTCATTTTCCGCATCATCTACGAGGCGTTCAAAGATCACGGTATGCATATTCGGGTCCTTTTCAAAAGCATGTGCCGCACGAATGGCCGCATTCCAGAGTTTGCTGATAGTGATGGGATGATAATTTATTTTTAATCGGCGCTGTTCTTTTTTGGTCATGAATTTTGCACCCATGTTCCGCCTTTGCCATTTGCGTTTTTGCGACAGCATGACACCGCGCGGGTCGCGCACCATGTTGACGATTTTGGCACCTCCAAAAAGGGATAAGATCTCTCCAATATAAAATACATCCTGCGGTGTTTTTTCGCAGGGTATGCTTTTGCCGTGTTTGGCAGATTCATAGAACAGGAAAGATTCCAGCACTTTATGTGCAAACAACTCCTCTCCTATTTCAGAAACAATTACGGATGCCTCGGCACTGTATTTCCCGGCATCCATTTGCGTGAGATAGCCGTCGCGCTGAATGAACAACAATTTACCGGCGAGCTCAGTCGCCTCTTTTTTGGTGATGCGTTTATTCTTATCGGATGAGCTCCACAGTTGTTCGAAGAAATGCAATTCTTCCAACATAAAAATATCTGCATGGTTACCCAGTACACGACGCATCATGGTGGTACCGCTGCGCGAGTTACCTACAATAAAAATGATCTTTCTGTTTGCCGTGGCAGACATGTTCAGAAGAATATTTTACTTTTTTACTGCTAACAATTCGTCCATGGTCCCCTGTGCAACAGCATGATAGCCCGGGCGTGCCCTGGAATAAATATCCCTGGCCTTATCGCCGTAACCACTTTGCAGCATTGCTTTATATAAGGGTGTCAGGACTTTTCTTCTGCCCACAGAGCACAAGAAATTATCCATGGCCGGAAATGCTTTATCATAATGGGCACGTATACATAATTCGAACCACACATCTGCGATCTCGGCATTGCCCGTTTGTGTCAGATGGAATGTTCCGTCCAATGTGTTCAACCGGTCGAGTGAGATATTCTCCGGCATTTGTTGCAGGAAGCGCAGCCATTCATGTGTGGACCAGTCTGTTGTGCTATCCGCTTGTATGGTCCCGTTGGCATTGAATGTCTTTGCTATGGCATCCACATGCTCAAATCTTTCAGATACGATCACAGCATGATTCTCCGGAATGCCCGCTTCGTAGATCCAGGCATGCACATCTATGGCCGACATTTCGTCCGGATGTTTGCTGATGAGATTTGCATTGAGAAAATCAATGAACTCTTCCGTATTTCTGCTTTGAAATGCATTGTCGTGGAACCATTTATTTAAAAAGGCGTCAAAAGTGTCACGACCAACCGCAATTTCCATTGTTTTCAAAAAGAGATTGCCTTTTTCGTAGGCAATATCATTCATGCCATCATCGGGATCACGTCCTTTGAGGTCGAGTTTCAAATGTGTGTCGGCAGAATCTGCACCCATATCTGCAACTGTTGCCTTCAAATCTTCGTAGCCCAGCACCTCGAGCATATCGCCGTATTCTTTTCCGTAGATGGCTTCCATGATGCGGTTCTCAAAATAGACCGTAAAGCCTTCATTGAGCCAGAAATCGTCCCAGGTGGCATTGGTAACGAGATTACCGCTCCAGCTATGTGCCAATTCATGCGCGACAAGTGCAACTAAACTTCTGTCGCCGGAAATGATGGTCGGCGTTGCAAAAGTGAGCATTGGATTTTCCATGCCGCCGAAAGGAAAGCTGGGTGGAAGCACGATCACATCATATCTGCCCCATGCATATTTACCATATAATTTTTCAGCAGTATCCATCATCTGCTGCATGTCGGCAAATTCCCAGATACATTTATCCAACATATTATTTTCAGCATACACGCCTGTATTTCTGCCCAGTGCATGGAAGGAAATATCGCCAACTGCAAGTGCCATCAGATAAGAAGGAATCGGAATGGCCATATGAAAATCATATTTCCCATCCGCAGATTTTTGTTGCGGGTTCTCTGCACTCATTACCGCCATGAATTGTGCGGGCACTTCGATATGTGCATCATAGCTGAATCGAACTCCCGGACCATCCTGACAAGGGATCCATGTGCGCGCCAAAATGGCCTGTGATTGCGTGAAGAGGAAGGGATATTGTTTACCGCTGGTCTGCGCCGGATCTAACCATTGTAATGCATCGGCACCTGCTGTAGTATTATAATAGATACGCACTGTATTTACATCTGCAGGAACTTTTATTTCCAATGCGGAGCCGAGGACAGGATCAGAAGCACCGATTGTGAAGGCGGTTTCAGATTCTGTATCGCCATGCAGCACAACAACTTTTTGAATATCCAGATTTCTGGTATCCAGTATCAGTGTCTCGGCCTTCCCGGAACGTTTTATATCCCAGGTTGCAGTTCCTGTAAATTTTTTTGTTTCAAAATCGACGAGCAGGTTCAGTTGCAGGTGTTGAACCACCATTTCATTCGGATGCGCATAAGAATGCGGGTCATTTGGATACATATTTTTTTCCTTTAAGTCGGCATCGCCTTGTTTTTTCTGTGCACAGGCACCGAGGCAGAACACAGCAAGGAATCCGATCAGATACAAACTTCTTTTCATTCGCAGTTCGCAAAAATACGGAAGACAACACAATGAAATTGCCTATTTTTGGCTGCTTTGAAGATCAGCACTCTGTAACACACGATGCTACTGACATTTGTGATCATATATATGGCGGTCACATTCGCCGTAGGTATGCTATCCGGCAGGTTAGTAAAGAATTCCGGCGATTTCGTCATGGCCGGCAGAAAACTCCCTTTATTTTTCAATGCGGCAGACCTTTTTGCGCTTTGGTTCGGTTCGGAGACCATTTTCGGGGCGAGCAGTGCCTTTTCAGAAGATGGTTTGCGCGGGGTGATAGAGGATCCTTTTGGTGCATCCTTATGCCTGATCTTAATAGGCTGGATTTATATCCGGCGTTTATACCGGATGAATCTGTTCACGTTGGGTGACCTTTTCAGGGTCAAATTCGGCAAACAGGCAGAATTGGTTTCCGGCATATTTATGCTGTTCACTTTTTTTGGATATATAGCTGCACAATTTATTGCACTGGGATTGATACTCACAAAAGTTGCAGCGGTGAGTGGAGTATTTATTGGCAGTACAGAAGCTATATGGATATGTGCCGCTATTGTTATATTATATACCATGACCGGTGGTATGTGGGCAGTGAGTATCACCGATTTTATTCAAAGTATCCTTATTGTTACCGGACTGATCGCAGCTGTTATTTTTTTATTGGAAATAACAGGAGGTTTTCATGTGGTGATGGCTTCAGCACCAGCAGACACCTTTACATTCTTTCCGGAAAAAGATACCGGTTCCATTTTACAGTGGATAGGCGCCTGGTTGGTGATCGGGCTGGGATATATACCGTCGCAGGATGTTTTTCAGCGCGCCAATGCAGCACGTAATGAGCGTGCAGCGGTGCGCAGTATGTATATCGGTGCAGGCTTATATTTTGTGATCGCGATGATACCTTTATTCATCACTTTATGCGCACGCGTTATCGCGCCCGATGCAGATTTTTCTGACGGACAGGCTATCGTGATCAATACCATTTTAGAACATACTCCTTCCTGGGTTCAGATCCTGTTTTGCGGCGCATTGCTTTCTGCCGTGTTGAGCACATGCAGTGGAAGCATTTTGGCACCTGCGAGTATACTCGCTGTCAACATCATTAAACCGGTAAGTCGCAGGGTATATTCAGACCGGCAGATGACCATTTTGTTGCGTCTGAGTGTGGTGCTCATTGCGGGAGTTTCTTTAGGCATAAGTATGATGCGCAATAATATTTACGAGTTAGTGGGAGAATCAGCTATCATCGGCATGGTTTCCTTGCTGGTTCCGTTAACGGCAGGATTATATATGCAGAGACCTTCCCCACGCGGTGCATTATTCAGTATGTGGTTCGGGATCATTGTGTATGTGTTGTTTACCTATGTGTGGACACTGGAAGTTATCCCGACCTTTATTCCGGCCACTTTGGCCAGTGTATTCGGGTTGTATCTGGGCAAGGCAACGGAACAGGAAGATGTTGCGCGGGCAGATGATCTTTCTGCTTAAGCTACATTTTCATCATTGCCGGGATACAACCCCGGCACGACAGCGCACAGGCGATTTACGTCACCGCAACGAGATCACTGCACGATGCACTTTCTCCAGCGCAGTCCTTCATTGCTGTGGATACAAACAACATATTGTCCCGGTGGCAGATCGCAATGCCAGGTTTGCGTGTGATCACCGGGTTGTATGGTGCCATGATAAAAAGTATGCACTTTATTTCCCAGCATATCGAACATAGCGATATCTACAGTGGTAAAACGGGCAATATGATAGGTCAATAGCATATCATCATGCACCGGATTAGGCGAGATATCTAAAATATCGTGCACGGCACCACTGTTCAGCACCTGCACTGTTGTTGTATCTTCTATGGTATCTATCGGCGGGATCCAGGTGGTATCCGAATACACATATACAGTAGAACCGGAAGCGAAAGCAAGATTATCGTTCAAGCGAAAAAATCTGTCGGTATTATCCCCAAAAGTATTTTCATGCCAGGTCTCGCCGCCGTCGAAGGTTTCCAATTGTTGATAGCTTCCTGTCCATCCGGTATCAGCATTGATAAATCCGCACATCTCCACATAATAGTAATCAGCACTCACTGTTTTTACATCCCAGGACATACCTGCATCGGTCGACTTAAAAAACCGTGTTGCAAATCCTCCGGTAACATCTGCTATGGCCGCAAAACAAAGCGTGTCATTCAACAATTGTATCTTCCACACATAATCGTTGGGATGCGTTGTCAATGCTTTCGGCTCCCAGCTCACACCACCATCTTCTGTATATAAAATAATACCACCCTCCGACAGATCATGACTTTGTCCGGTAGCAAAACCATGCAGGGCATCTGTAAATTGCATATCCACCAGGGAATACGCGTAGCTGCTCATATTGATATATTCCCAGGTATGTCCGCGATCCGTACTTTTAAATATAAATGCAGGTGAAGACCAAACACCGCAAGCATAGATGGTATTACTATCGGCAACACTCATACCGCAAATACCACTAAAGGGAACAGGAAGCGAATCGGTGATCTCGTACCAATTTTCGCCGCCATCCATTGTCTTATATAATTTTCCATAGAGTGAGCCGACAAATCCTGTAGCAGCATCGAAAAATTCTACGGAGCGGAAATATTCCGGCGTATTTAATTGGAGATCCCAGTGTTTTCCATAATCCGCAGTATGAAAGATCTGACCGTCGCTGCCGACCAGCCAGCCGGTGGAGTCATTTACAAAATACACATCATCGAATCGCAAATTATACGGACTGCCCGGATAGCTGAACCATTCCGGTTCAGGTTGTGCAAATACATGTTGAACCGCTACAAGGATAAATACAGGTAAAAGGAGGAGTAATTTTTTATGCATTCACTAAAGTACATAAAAAAGGTGGGACTTGCCTACCGGAAAACGCGCGATCTGTTCTACTTACAATGCGTCAATGGAGAGCGCAAGGAAAGTAAATGTGAAGGGCAGCCAGATCCAGAAAAATTGGCTGATGAAGATCACAAAATACACACAGATAGCGGCAGAGATCAGGCCTGCGAGCAACCATTTCGGTTTTACCCTTACCTTATACTTTTGATTTCCGGTATTTTCCATTGTTTCAGATTGTGGGGCAAATATACGGAGCAGGCAGCAAATGAGCAGGATGAGCTGTGGAAAAGGCGGTCGGGGGGATTTATTTTTTTCATTTTTCGGTCAGAAGCTGCACTATTCTAAGATTCCGGTCGTTTCATGGCGATATTAGCGAGCTGCCGAGGGTAAGCATTACGTATCATTTACCAACGGTAGACTTTGAAAACCCGGCTCATGCAACAACATACTGACATTTCTGCCATCTATTGGTTCGCATTTTACAATCCTGATTCACCGGCCGTGCGTTACCGGGGGCAATATCCCATGCGCAGTTTCCGGGAGAAGCATGGTATCCGATGTTTCTTTGTATATCCTTCTTATACTCCCGGTGCAATCGGAAAATTCATACGCGCATACTTTTTAGCCTTGTTTTTTCCGGGTCCCGACAGCATTATCGTTATACAGCGGGTCAGATCACGTTTTATATTTGGACAGCTACTGCGATTTCTTGTGATGGTGCGCAAAAAGAGAACCATATATGATCTGGACGATGCCGATTATCTGGATAAGCCGAATACAATGATCTATCATTTTTTGCGCAGTTGTGATCGCTTGTCTGCCGGGAGCCTGGAAATTGAATCGCATTTCCGGCAATTCAATGATAAAGTATTGCATATCAGCTCGCCTATTGTTGATTTGCAGATAGTAAAGCAAAAGAGAAATGAACTTTTTACCATCGGCTGGGTAGGTTACTTTGTAACAGATCATAAAAAGGGTTTACTGGAGATCATTTTTCCCGCTATCAAGGCACTTCCCTTTCCCTGTCGCTTTTTGCTGGTGGGCATGCGCAGTGCGGAAGAACGCGCAATGGTAAGCTCTATTTTTGAAGATGCTCCGCATGTGCAACTGGATATGCCGGAAATGCCCACCTGGAGAGATGAAGAAGCGATACAACGTCTCATCGTGCAATTCGACGCAGGTGTTGCCACTTTATATGACAACCCTTTGCAGCGTGCCAAATCTGGTATAAAGGTGAAGCAATATATGAATAATGGCATTCCTACTCTGAGTTCGGACCTTCCCGAAAATAATTTTGTGTTGGTGGACGGTGAGACCGGATTTTTTTGCAGTGATGCGCATCTTTTACAGAGCGTATGCGGTTTTTGCATGATCTGGTTCGAATTCCTTGTAGCCGGAATATTCTATAAAGAAGCGCGTTAGCTCCTTCGACTTCGGACATACACAATACCATGATCTGATCCAATTGAAAAGCATGTAATAACACTGAATGATAAAAGCTAACAGAACTGCCGCTATACACTCCTTTCAATAAGCCGGCATATAAAAAATGGTATCTTGCACCGGGAACTATCCATGCGCTATCTTTTGTATATCTTCCTGTTCTTGTTCATACGTCCCGCGTTTGCACAGGTAAACACATTGAGTGTCGATCAACAAAAAGAAGACCTTCACTTTTTGCGGAAACATCTGGAAGAAGAACATCCCAATCTCTATTTGTATTCACCGAAAGAAACGATAGACAGTATCTTTTCTGATTTGGAAAAAAGCATTACCGGACCATGCAGTTCAGGGCAGTTTTATTACCGGATCTGTATTCTGGAAAAATATATACGGGACGGACATACTCTTTTTCTACCGGAACAGACGAATGCGGAGTCGGGGCTATTCCCGTTCACTCTTGGGCTGTGTAACGGCACGTTGTTAATAAAAGATCCCGACACTGCACACAAAACATTGTCAGGGGCAAGCATCTTTTCCATCAATGGCATACCGGCAGACAGCATCCTGCAGATCATGCGCGACCGATTACCCCGGGATGGAAATAATCCCGCCTATCCCGACTGGATCATCGGACAATATGTCAGGAGTTTCTACGGATTTTTCTTTGGATATCCTGACACTTTTCGCCTGACCTGTTTCCTTTTTGACAGCTATTCCACCTGCGACATCTCGCTTCCTGCTTTTTCTTACGCCACAGCCGGAACTGATACATCATCTGAAGAAAATCCGGAAACAGCAAAAGGTATATATCTGGATAATTACCCATTTGCTTATTGGACCACGCTGGTCATCAAAGACTTCCACAAAGAGGTGATCCACAAAAAATATCATCAGCATTTCAGAAGAGAAATACGCCATGCGTTCGCAGAAATTACCACAGACAGTACGGATATTCTTTGCATTGACCTGCGCGATAATCAGGGCGGGAATCTGAGTTATGGAAAATATTTGTTGCGTTATCTTATGGACAGTTCTTTTACGACGGTAGAATCTTTCTATAAAATAAAAGATGGTCAATTAAATCAGGTCAGGCATGCCGGCGGAAAAAAGGTGAAACCAAGAAAGGATGCCTTTCGCGGAACAGTGTATGTATTGATCAACGGAGGTAGTTTTTCCAATTCTGTCATTATAACGTCCTGTCTGTACAGAAATGGCAGGGCAACCATACTGGGGACAGAAAGCGGTGGCAATCCGGATATTTTAGCCGGCAATGTCAAAACATATTACCTGCCGAATTCCCATATTCCGGTGGAGGTGCCGCAAACCAGATTTGTGTTGCACAAAACAGAAAGTTATTCAGGCAAGGGGCTTATTCCTGATATTAATATCGATTGGCCCTGTTTTACTTTTCCCTTTCCCGAAGTACCTTTGATCATCCAGAAGACGTATTGAGATATTGTATTTTTAAATACATTTATCCGATGAAAGCGAGCATAAAACCGGAAACCATAGATCAATATATTGCCGCGTTAGATCCTTCACTTAAAGCGAAGGCAGAAGAAATGCGCAGTATCATTCATAAAGCCGCGCCGGAAGCAGAAGAGTGCATCAGTTATGGTATGCCGGCATTTAAAATGAAAAAGGTGCTGGTGTATTTTGCGGTATGGAAAGAGCATATAGGCTTTTATCCGACAGGCAGCGGGACTGCGGCTTTTGCGTCGGATCTGGAAAAGTACGAAGTGTCTAAAGGAACCGTGCGTTTTCCACTGAACAAGCCATTGCCAAAAACCCTGATCACAAAGATGGTCAAATACAGGATCGGGGAAGTACAGTCCAAACCAAAGAAAAAATAATCCTTGTCTGGGCCGGAAAACAAAATCAAACCATTCCTGAGCGACAAAGCGATCTTTATCCGGGTATTTGCCATTTGTTGTCTGGCCACTTTGTCCGGTTCCGTATATTCCCAAATGGACCAACTATCAGAGGCAGACAGAAAAACAGAGCGAAGAACCCTGCTATATGATCTGTTTTGGGGAGCAGGCGAAACAGGTATTTATTGTGGCACGAGTAATCACTGGGAATATGGCGCATTCGGATCAGGCGCTGAGATCAAACGGTATGACTCGTATTATGGAGTGCCTTTCATCTCGGATGCGATCTATGTCAGTTATCGGCACCACTTTATTCCGGAACACATAGATATGCCACAAAATTCCTTTGCTCTTGGAGTACAATTTTCACTGATAGGCGTTGAAGCCGCATTTGTTTTTCAGGGTGATGCAATGATCATTCAATGCATTCCTAAAGCGGGAATAGATTTCGGGAATGCAAGTATTTTTTACAGCTATGCCATTCCCATAAATCATGGAGATGTATTTACAGCCAATCAGAATGCAATAACGCTTAAGTATGATCTGTTCCTAACTGCATTCCGTTTTCACAAAATGCGACTCGAGAACCATTATTACGACAGGGGAAGATAACTTGCAGGCGATGCTCAATACACGGCATCGCGGATACTTTGCAATGCATCTTCGGCCTCCTGTTCGGAAAGAAAAAACAGCTTCATGGAATATCCGTACATCACGTCATTGCCGATGATCTGACTGTACGTATGTGTTTGCACAGATTGCTCATGGCTTTTGGTTTCGATGCGGAGCACCCACAGATCCCGATGGGTAAGTGTTGAATCGGTAAATCCATCAGCATCCTGCTTTATACTGCAATCGGTAATGGATATCTTTTTGACAGGAACGGAGCTCCTACTTCCATTATCCCTTCCCGACACAGCATATTTCTGGCTATAATCGGTGATGAGGCTATCCCCTTTAAGCAAATAAATATGTTCATAGGATACACAAACGGGAGGGTCTTTTTTCTTCTTCGCTTCGAAGCAATCGCCGTATTTCAAGGTGTAGCCGGTAGACAGATCGGTTGCCTCATTTTGTGCGAAAGCAGTAAGGGACAAAATACAAGAAAAGGACATTAAAGAAATGATCCGCATATAAATTTTCATACAAGTTACATTCCAAGATTTGAAATATCGAAATACACACTCCAACCTTCCTGCTCACCATCATCGCTGAGATAATAATACATGGTTAACCGGGCATAGAGATTGGTATTGAGCCGGATGCTGAGGTCATTGCGTGGGCCATAATCATTTTCCTCTTCGGCCGCTTCCGGATAGCATTCCTTGAATTCTGCATAGAGTTTATCATAGAGTGCTGTTCCATCTTCTACGCTCATATATTCGCCGTATGTCGCAATGACATTGGACAGTTTACCGGAAACCCAGAAAGACACTTCTGTTTTTAATGTATGTGCGAAGGGCATTTTTGCAGCATAGTTCACCCACATATCACTTTCCACGCCCTCGCCGGTGCGCAATGCTTCGGGGTTTTGATAATTTTCTATGACCCGGGTAAAATCGTTACAGTCCAATAATTGTCCGGAAGTTGGTGTTGCTTCACCCTGCATGAGGGTGCTCAGCAACAAGGCGAGCAAGATATGCATACTGTGTGTCCGGGGCGAAAGATAAATGGATTTTTCCTATCTACAAAAAACCCGGAAACCGAAACCGGTTCCCGGGTAAGAAAATTATATAGCTGTGTCAGGCGGCGTTCCTGAAAGCCACTACATCGTCGAATACATCTGCCCGTATCATATCATCGGGACGCACGTCGCCGGACAGGATCTTTTTGGACAATTCGTTCACGATCTCTTTTTGAATCACGCGCTTCAACGGTCTTGCTCCGAATTGCGGATCGAAACCTTCTTCTGCCAACCAGTCTACCAGTTCAGTGCTGAACTCGATATGGATATCCCGTTGCGCGAGCATTTTTTTGAGCAGATCGAGTTGTATCTCCACGATACCTTTTATCTCGGAGCGCATCAATGGTTTGAACATGATGATCTCGTCGATACGGTTGAGGAATTCCGGACGTATGGTTTTGCGCAGCATGTCCATCACCTCAATTTTCGTTGTTTCCGTTACTGCCAGCAAATTATTTTCTGTAACGCCTTCAAATCTTTCCTGGATGATATGCGATCCGATATTGCTGGTCATGATGATGATGGTATTCTTAAAATCCACCGTTCTGCCTTTATTATCTGTTAAGCGTCCATCGTCCAGAACCTGCAATAGAATATTGAATACATCCGGGTGTGCTTTTTCAATTTCGTCCAATAAAATAACAGAATACGGTTTGCGGCGCACCGCTTCGGTGAGCTGTCCGCCTTCATCATAACCCACATATCCCGGAGGCGCACCGATGAGGCGCGAAACAGCGTGCCGTTCCTGGTATTCACTCATATCGATACGCGTCATGGCATGCTCATCATTGAACAGAAACTCGCTGATCGCTTTTGCCAATTCGGTTTTTCCCACGCCGGTGGTTCCCAGGAAAATAAAAGAACCGATCGGTTTTTTCGCATCCTGCAATCCCGCTCGTGAGCGGCGAATCGCATCTGCGACAGCAGTAATTGCTTCATCCTGTCCAACCACGCGTTTATGCAGTTCATCTTCCAGGCGCAGCAATTTCATCTTCTCACTTTCCATCATGCGGCTCACGGGAATACCTGTCCAGCGTGCCACGATCTCAGCAATGTCCTCAGCATCCACTTCTTCTTTCATCAGTCTTTTCGACGCGTCGAGATCGTGCAGTTCTTTTTCCAGAACAGAGAGCTCATTTTCAGTTTCTTTTATCTTGCCGTAACGCAATTCCGCCACACGGCCATAATCCCCTTCGCGTTCGGCTTGTTCGGCTTGCAGTTTGAACTGTTCTATATCTATTTTTTTCTGCTGGATCTTCTCCACCATTTCTTTTTCCTGTTGCCATTTTGCTTTGATGGCATTGCGGTCTTCTGAAAGATCAGCGATGTCTTTATTTAATTCTTCAAGTTTCTTATCGTCTTTTTCACGTTTTATCGCTTCGCGTTCAATTTCCAGTTGGCGTATCTTCCTTTCTATCTCATCGAGTTCTTCCGGCACGCTGTCCATTTCCAGGCGCATTTTTGCTGCCGCTTCGTCGATGAGGTCGATGGCTTTATCCGGCAATTTGCGATCAGAAATATAACGGGAGGACAATTCTACAGAAGCAATGATGGCCTCATCTTTTATGCGCACTTTATGGTGGTTCTCGTAGCGCTCTTTTAATCCGCGCAGGATGGAAATTGAATCTTCGGTAGAAGGCTCATCCACCATCACTTTTTGAAAGCGGCGTTCAAGTGCTTTATCTTTCTCAAAATATTTCTGATATTCATTCAATGTAGTTGCACCGATGGCACGCAACTCACCGCGCGATAAAGCGGGTTTTAAAATATTCGCCGCATCCATTGCACCTTCTCCCCCACCTGCACCAACGAGCGTGTGTATCTCGTCGATGAAGAGGATGATGCTTCCTTCGCTTTGGTTCACCTCCTTCACAACGGCTTTCAAGCGCTCTTCAAATTCACCTTTATATTTCGCTCCGGCAACGAGTGCACCCAGGTCGAGTGAAAAAATAGTTTTTGATTTCAGATTTTCCGGCACATCACCATTTACAATACGATGGGCAATGCCTTCTGCAATAGCTGTTTTACCAACGCCGGGATCACCCACCAAGATGGGATTATTTTTTGTTCTGCGGGAAAGGATGTGCAGCACACGGCGTATCTCTTCGTCGCGACCAATAACAGGATCCAGTTTTCCTGATTTAGCACGTTCATTCAGATTCACTGCATATTTGTTCAGGGCATTGTATTGATTTTCGGCAGAGGCAGAATTCACCTGTGACCCTTTGCGCAGGTCTTTAATGGCGGCCTTCAGGTCTTTTTCATTTACTCCTTGCGCTTTTAATAATTTGCTGACGGCATCATTATTTGCGAGTATACCGAGCAGAATATGTTCAACGGAAACAAAGGAATCGCCGAATTCTTTCAGATAGCCCTGTGCTTTTGCGAGTGACATGTTCATTTCCCGCGAAATATATTGACCACCCTGACCGGCTATTTTCGGCAGCTTGGCGATATCATCATCCAGTTTTTGCTGGAGATATTCCGGATTGACGTTGAGTTTTTTCAATAAATAACCGATCACATCTTCGTCTGTGTTGAGCAAAGCTTTTAACAGATGTTCATTTGTGATATTCTGGTTATCGAACTGCATGGCCATTTGCTGAGCCTGCTGTATCGTTTCCTGCGATTTTATGGTATAGTTGTCCAGTTGCATAGTTTTCTCTTCTTCCCCTTACCATCAAAAAATATACTCAATATAAAAGCAGGCATAAATACGCCAAAATGTCGCTACGATCCGCTACAGGCGGTCAATCTGGCTGTTTCTTCGTCTTGTTTCTGCCATTTCGCCAAATGCCATTTTCTTTTATCTTTAAGCACCAATTCCATTTCAGGCATGCCACGTTTCACGATTTTCTTCTCCCTCCTCCTTGCCACGACCATGTTTTGGTTACAGGGATGTTATGTAGATCCTTCCTTAATAGACAGTGACAGATATCGCGGCGAGATCATTCAATATACATTATTGCATCATTATACCATTGAGCAAACAGATAGTGTTCTCGCGGCATACGATCCGTCATTGCTTAGTTATCCCAACGACTATCTCATCGATATATATAAAGTGATCTACAAAACCATTGATGCAGATGGAAATGAAACGCAGGCTTCGGGTGCTGTGATACTTCCTGCCAATAATGCTGTTGCCTTTCCTTATAGTTTATATACCCATGGTACTGTTGTAGAACGTTATGCAGTTCCCAGCTATGAAAGTGACGAGATCATTTTAGGGATCATTTATGCATGCGCCGGGTATGTAGGTGTATTACCTGATTATTTAGGTCTTGGCGATTCACCCGGATTGCATCCCTATTGCCATTCTGCTACGGAGGCAAGTGCAAGCATCGATCTGTTGCGTGCAGCACGACGTATTTGCGCGGATAAAAGTGTCAACCTGAACGGACAGCTTTTTATTTTCGGATATTCACAGGGAGGTCACGCTGCCATGGCTACGACCAAGGCAATTCAGGAAGATTACAAAGGTGAATTTACGGTCACTGCTTCTGCACCCATGAGCGGCCCTTATGATATGAGTGGTGCGCAGACTGATTATGTATTAAGTGATGAGCCCTATGGTGCGCCCTTTTATCTGCCCTATCTGATGTTCGCATATAATGAAGTATATCATATGTATGCATCCCCTTCTGATTTTTTGAAAGCCCCATATGATACTACCTTGCCCGCACTTTTTGATGGAGAACACAGTGGTTGGGAAATAGATAATGCCATGCCGGATATACCCAAAAACATCATCAAGGAGAATGTGTTGCAGGATTTCCTGTATAATCCCGATAATCCGTTCCGCATTGCATTGGAAGAGAATGATCTAACCGCTTGGAAGCCGACCATTCCCATGATCATGTATTATTGCGGCGGAGATGAGTTGGTGAATTATCAGAACAGCATCAACGCGCAGAATATATTTATTGCCAACGGTTCTTCCACTACCAGTTTATATCAACCTTCGTCAACAGCATCGCATACGGATTGTGCTGAGCCTTGTTTTATTTTTGCGCGAGCGTGGTTCGATAGCTTAAAGGAATGAGCCAATTAGCTAATTAGCCGATTAGCCAATGCCCCTGATATAATGTTTTACCATTAATTATGATGTTTATTACCACTTTAAGTGATTAATATGATTCGCGTTTTATTGAAGACATTAACGCGTTTTATATTTTGGCGAAGAATCTATTCTATTGAACATCAATTTTATTCTATCTTTTGTCCAGAAAATATTTTCAAATTGTTTCAATACAACACCATCCTTAAAGCTTATTTTTAAATAGATATGCTCATGATATGATAAACCCCACGTTGGTTTAATTTCAAAAAGCACATTTTTCAATTCCGAAGATTTCAATTCAATATTACCAAATTTACAATATTCTATAATCAACCTTCCATTATCTACTGAAAGCTTTCTAACATTAATTTTATTCCGGTAAAATACTTTATAAGTATAAAGCCCAAAATACATTACTGTTAAATAAAATATTAAAATCTCTCCGGATTGTATAAAGAGCATAAATAAACCAGTAGTTACTATTGTAACAATCACCAATTTAGAAGCCACCCTTTCTGCAAAAGTTTTTTTTGAGTTATTAACTTCTATGATAGGTTCCATCAAATTACGATCTTATAGAAGCCCGCATTTTATTTTTTAGGCCGGATTTTAATAGCACAACCGCCGCCGGGTGCCATTCGGATGTGGAGGACGGTTTTATTGGTGACGATCTGGTCGGTTATTTCGTATTGCATAGGATTTTCTTTCCAATCGGCATCTTTTGCATCGGCATAGATCGTAGCGATATATTTCCCGTTGTCTAAAAAGTCCAGACTTATGTCCATATCTCTTGCTTCTTCATCTGTGATACAACCGATATACCAATCCGGAGCATCTTTTTCTTTGCGTGCGATGGCGAGGTAATCACCCGGTTCTGCATCGATGTATTTTACAGTATCCCATTCGACGGGAACATCTTTAATAAATTGAAAAGCATCCGGGAAACGCATATAATTTTCGGGCAGGTCGGCGGCCATTTGCAAGGGAGAATACATGGTTACGTACAATGCAAGCTGCTTCACCAAAGTGGTGTGCACCTGACGCGTGCTGCTGCTATCATAATAATTCACTTTTATCTGAAAAATTCCGGGTGTATAATCCATGGGTCCGCCCAGTAAACGGGTAAAAGGCAAAATGGTCTCATGTTCCGGTGGGTTACCCTGACTCCAGGCATTGAATTCATTGCCGCGGGCCGCTTCGCAAGCAAGCCAATTGGGATAGGTGCGGCATAAACCGGTAGGGCGAACAGGTTCATGCGCATCCAAAGTGATCCTATGCTTTGCGAGATAATCTGCAACATATACATAATGATCTACCATCCATTGCCCATCATGGTGTTCGCCGCGCGGGATGATAAAACCCACATAACCGGTCTTGACGGAAGGATATCCATATTTCACCATAAAATCCACGGCAGCAGGCAAACGACGTTCATAATTCGTGACAGATCCGCTCGTTTCATGGTGCATGATCAATTGCACGCCCTTTTGTTTTGCATATGCAGAAACGATGTCGGGATCAAAATCGGGATACGGTGTAACGAAATCGAATACATTCTCTTTCCATTTTCCGAACCAGTCCTCCCAACCCACATCCCATCCTTCTATCAATAAACCTTGTATACCGTTTGCAGCTGCAAAATCGATATATGCTTTTGCGTTTTCGGTGGTAGCCCCGTGTTTGCCGTTAGGTGTAAGAGCATTCCAATCTGTTGAAGCCAGGTCGATATTTTTTGCATTGGAATAATTCCATGTTTGTGTCCCGACGTGCATACCCCACCAGATGCCCATAAATTTCATCGGCTGTATCCAATCTGTATTTTCCAGTTTATTCGGTTCATTCAAATTGAGTGTAATACGCGATGCCAAAATGTCTGTTGCTTTTTCTCCCACTATGATGGTGCGCCATGGTGTAGAACAATAGGTGGTCAGATAGGCTTTATTTCCCAGCGCATCCGGGACTAAAGATGCTTTTAATACATGATCAGGTTCGATAAGCAGATCCATAGCGGGATAATGCACGAGGGCTGCTTCGAAAATAGAAATATATAAACCGCTGTCGGTTTTCATGAGCAATGGCGACTGCACAGCATTTTTAGCAAAGGGGGCACGCGTGCCTATTTCCGGATATTTATTGGAAGCTGTTATCGCGTCTACTTCACTCAAACGCGTATGTGCGTAAGGATATTCATTGGTATCGTAATCACCGGGGATCCAGAATGCCATATGATCACCGGTGAGCGCAAAGGTGGTCAGTTCATCTTCTACAATAAAATTGGAAAGTTTTTCCTGCCAAGGAAAAATATATCTAAAACCCACACCATCGTCAAACACCCGACATTCTATCTGCATGATGATATCCGTTTGTTTCTGCTTAAGCGTCAGGATCAAAAAACTGTGATGGTCACGTATCGTAGTAGTTTCACCCCACACTGTATTCCAGGTTGTATCGATTTCGCCATGCAGATGAGCCTGTACGATAAAATTTTCTGCCAGAGAACCAATATTTTTCAAAGTAAGACCAAGATCACTTTTCTGCACTACAGTATGCCCATTCTGCATAACGGAATAGTGAGGTGCTCCACTTTCATCCAAGGCAATGAACATCGTAATTTTATTGCCCGGAGAATGCACTTCAAAGGATTGGGCGGACAGGTAAAGCGGAAGTAAAAAAAAGCAAAGCAAAATAAATACAGATCGCATCCTCTTAATTTTATGTTAAAGATAAACAGAAAGTTTCAAGCTAAAATGATGCACATTACTAGTTCAATATTCCTATATTCGCAATATGCAAAACCATGAAATAAAAAATCTTGTCCATGTTGGCATGTATTGCTTTGTTGTAAGTCTGGTTATAGGCCTTGTGGGCTCCTTATTTGATGCGGGCAGCCGTCATCAGGTATTGCTTTATAGCATAAACGACACTCTCGCGCTGGCAGGCTGCGTGCTGATTGGCAGGTATGTTGGCATTCGCGGGCAACATATTGCCGCTTCCGGATTTGTGATGTTAGGGATAGTCCATGGTATATCGGCCGGAAGCAGTATTGAAGGGGGAATCAATTTGGAGAGTGTGCGGTTGGTCATACCACTTATCCCGAGTGTTCTACTGATCGCGTGGTCGAAGGTATTTCCGAATTGGCTGCGCATTTTAGGTATTATTTCGGCCATACCATTTATTATATTGTATTATTCTGCCTGGTCGCAAGGCTTATTTAATGTTGAGATCGCAACCATTTCCTATGTCCTGCTTGCCCTCGTGGAGATCGCATGGGGCATACTCATGGTACGCGATTACCATAAAACTTATCTTGAAGAACAAAGCGAAGCTTGAAATAATCCTGATCAACATGCAAAAAATTGTCACCTTTTTATGGTTCGAGCACCAAGCTGAAGAAGCTGCGCGATTTTACACCGGCATTTTCCCAAATAGCAGGATAAAACACAGTTCGCCCATGATCACCGGTTTCGAATTAGATGGCCAAACTTTTATGGCGTTAAATGGCAACCGGAATATGGAATTCACTGAAGCTATTTCCTTGTATGTGCATTGTAGCACACAGGAGGAGGTGGATCATTATTGGAATGCATTCCTTGCAGAAGGGAGTGCATCGATGTGCGGATGGTTAAAAGATAAATATGGCGTAAGCTGGCAGATCATTCCTGACCAGTTAAGCACTTTACTGAACGACCCTGACAAGACGAAGGCTGAACGAGTTATGCAGGCGATGTTATGCATGCGGAAGATCGATATACAGGGTTTGCAGGATGCGTATGATGGGAAATAGGGTGTAATTCTTACTCCGTAATGGTATTTATTTGCAGAATGCTAATCATTTCCAATAAAGTCAGGTTAGCCCAATCTGTATCCTGACATATAGCCCACTATTCACACTTTTTTCACAGTGGCAATTTTTCATTTAAAATGGTGATAGAAGTCACACATTTTCAAACTTTCTTGCGGTTACTTTATGTCGGAAAATAAGTGTTCGTGTTTGCAAGAATCCGATATCACCGACTTGGAGATCGTTCCTTGCAAAATCCCCATGTTCAGAACAGAGAACCGTAATGTATTTTCATGCGATCGCATTTCACATTCTGCCCAAATTATACATTATATATTACCATAGGTTTTTTTCCATTCTCTTCTTTCCAGTAGCACAAGGTCAATCGATCAGTTCAATATTTCCCGAAAGCGGCGCCGTAGGTTCTACCGTATCCATTAATGGAAGCGGATTCAGCAATTCCATCGCTAGTAATATTGTTTTCTTTGGTGCTACGCAGGCAGTTGTGTTGACCGCTACAGATATATTTTTGGAAGTTGAGGTGCCCGCAGGAAGCAATTTTCAATATGTAACGGTAACCAATTTAGAAACAAACACAACGGCATATTCAGCCAGACCATTTATTGCCACAACTTCTTGCGATGCTATCAATGCATTTTCATTGGCAATGAGTGCACAAGGTGGTTCACATAATGTGGAGATCTGTGATATGGATGGCGATGGATTGGCTGATCTGATCATACCTGATTACTTTAATGATTATTTCACCGTGACCAGAAATACGAGTACTCCCGGCAGTATCTCGTTTGCCCCCAAAGTGACCTTTGCCTGGGCCAGCGGTGGCCAACCGAATGAAGTATCCATCGGAGATTTTGATGGAGATGGGAAACCCGATGTTGCATTAGGCGGCAATGGTGGCGGAAGTTTTGTATCCGTTTATATGAATACAAGCACTCCCGGATCCATTTCTTTTGCGGCAAGGCAAGATTTTACTGCATCTACAGGGCAGGGCAATGGCAACAGGATCATTGATATTGATGGAGATGGCAAACCCGATCTTTTATCTGTTCATTGGTCGGGAAATTGCTTATGGGTACTGCGCAACACGAGTACGGGTCCCGGCAGCATCTCATTTGCAGCAGGAGTAAGTTTTTCGACAACTACTCAGCCGCATAAAATAGATGTCGGGGATCTGGATGGCGATGGAAAACCCGATGTTGTGATAACTGCATTTACCAGCAATAAACTTTCTATTTTCCGAAACACCAGCACTCCGGGCACTATCTCTTTTGCAGCAAGGCAGGATTTTTCTCCAGGAACAGTGCCTTATTTTGTTCATGTAGGAGATCTGGATGGCGATCAACTTGCAGATATTGCTGTGGTGAACAGAGATGTGGCCACCCTGGCCGTTTATAGAAATACGAGCACGCCGGGTAGTATATCGCTTGCCGCAAGGCAAGATTTTGCGACTCCAACGGGTACATTCACACATTACGGCGTGGCTATCGGCGATCTGGATGGAGATGCCAAGCCGGATGTTGTTGTTGGAAATTATACATTAAACGTTACCAGTATTTTCAAAAATACCAGTTCTATCGGTGCCATATCCTTTGCAACGCGGATCGATGTTGCAAGTGGTGTTTCTTATGATGTGGGGATAGATGATTTTGACGGTGATACCAAACCGGATTTAGCGGTAACGAACAGCGGGACCACAGTTTCTATCCTCGCGAATGCGTGTACTTTATTACCTGTAGAGCTAATAGATTTTTCTGCGATACCCGAGGGTAATGATCTCATCTTACACTGGCAGACTGCAAGTGAATACAACAGTGCATCCTTTTTATTGGATAAGAGCTATGATGGGGTGTTCTACCAACACATTGCGGAGTTAGCCGGCTACGGGAACAGTGGGCAGGAACATACATATACCTTCAATGATATTTCGTGGGGGCAAAAGTTCACTTATTACAGATTAAGAGAAATGGATCTTGAGGGAAACATAAAAATATTAAAGACCATTGCTGTAGAAGACTATGCTGTTTCGAATCGGACAAGTATATATCCGAATCCATTTACTTCATATTTCATCATATCCGGAACACAACAGGGGGCGCGGATCTCCGTTTTCGATCTTGCCGGCCGGCTGTTTTACGAGCAGGATGCGGATGCAGGCAGCACTAAAATATGTATTCCCGATTTAGCTGCGGGGGTTTATATTATACAGGTGGAGGCAGGGAGTGGGATGCAGTATTTGCGGGTGGTGAGGGATTGATGGTGTATTATGTATTCCATAATATTTTTTTTGTGCGCTGTTACACTTTCTTCCAAGACAAATTCAAATATTTAAATATGTAAATATTTCAATACTTAAAAACATACTCGTATCAATAACACAGCCGTCCAAACTCACATATAACCGAATATAACCGCTTACTAATCCCCTGCCCTCAAAAAATTCTGTTGCTTTGTCCCAAACAAATACAAACCCGTATGGGAGTGTCCAAAGCTTATATCTTTCAACCGGAATTACAATTGCTTTCTGTCCAATTTCATGCACTGGGTCACCCGGCCCGCCTTTCTATTCTGGAATATTTAATGGTATACGAAACCACCACTGCCGTAGAATTATTATCCTGGATCCCATTATCCCAACCCACCCTTTCTCATCATATCCAGGTACTGCATCGCGCAGGCTTCCTTCAGTCGATCGTTAAGAAAAATAAATATATTCTTTCCCGTGATGAACATACCATGCGCTTCCTCCAAACTTATATCAATGAGCAAACACTATCCCGCCAGTTTAAATCCCGGTAGGGAAACTTTTTGTGCGATCCCCTGCGAACTTATCAGGCTGTGTATTCCTGATGCCGGCGCAAAACTTCAATCTGGTTATACACCGCGGAGAAGAGTGTCTTAAACGCCGGGTGCGCACCCCTCCGCCGCTTTGTAGCCCGGATGGCAGCGGAAATCCTTTTTGGGCCCTTCAGCCCCAAAAAGATTGTAGCGCACAGCCGGTGCGCCGCCCCGACCGAAGCCCCGCGGCTCCTTGCTCCCATCCCACTGCCCTTACCCCCATTTTGCCTATCTTTGCACCTTTCAAAAAACCAACACCATGGTGATAGGTATTTTGAGCGAAGGCTCCTCAGACAACCGGGTTGCGATCACACCTGAACATATTGGCCCCCTGAAGGCATTGAAGGCCGACCGGATACTGATTGAATCCGGAGCCGGCTTGCATGCATCCTCTACTGATGAAGCATACACAACTGCCGGTGCGGAATTGGTAAACCGGTATACAGTCCTGCAAGATGCTGATGTGATACTATGCATCAACCCCATCCCCAAATCAGAATTATATAAACTGAAAGGCAAGGTGATCATAGGCGGCTTCAACCCGCTGATCAACAAAGATTTTGTTGCCGACTGCCTGGAAGCGGGCGTAAGTGCCTTCAGCCTGGATGTCATTCCGCGCACAACGCGTGCGCAGGCAATGGATATACTCAGTTCCATGGCTACTGTTTCCGGCTATAAAGCCGTTTTACTTGCGGCCAGCCATCTCCCCAAATTTTTTCCCATGTTCATGACCGCCGCAGGCACCATTACCCCGGCTAAAGTGCTTATCCTTGGAGCGGGTGTTGCGGGTTTGCAGGCCATATCAACCGCAAAGCGACTGGGTGCCGTGGTTGAAGCTTTCGATGTGCGCACCGCTGCTAAAGAAGAAGTGCTTTCTCTCGGTGCGAAATTTGTCGATGTGGAAGGAGCCGTGGAAGATAAAACTGCCGGTGGCTATGCAGTAGAACAAAGTGAAGAATTCAAAAAGAGACAACAAACTGCTGTGCAAGACCATGCTGCAAAAAGCGATGTGGTCATTTGCACCGCGCAGATACCCGGACGTAAAGCTCCGATCCTGTTATTGAAAGATACCATTCAACATATGAAACCCGGCAGCGTGGTTATTGACCTGGCGGCATCTACAGGTGGCAACTGCGAAGCAACTGAAAACGGAAAAACCATTCAGGTACATGGCGTTACCATCATAGGTGATTCTGCCCTCGCCTCTTCCATGCCCGGCGATGCTAGCAAAATGTTTGGAAAAAACCTGCTCAACTTCCTAAAGATCATGGTGACCAAAGATGGCGCCATTGAATTGAATTGGGAAGATGATTTGATCACCGGCACCTGCATTGCACATGCCGGCGAAGTGAAAAGTGCACGTGTTAATAGTGTTATGAACGAAATGGTAAATTCCTGATCACCGATTGTATTCTTTTTAAATAACTGATATGACCATCTTATCATCTGCCATGGGCTTTTTCAATGAAATAGAAAACTGGTCCACCATAATTTACATCATCATCCTCGCCGGATTTCTCGGCGTGGAAGTGATCGCACACGTGCCTGCCATTCTGCATACACCATTGATGTCCGGAGCAAATGCCATTCACGGTGTTGTGATCGTAGGTTCGATCATTGTTATGGGTCATGCAGAAAGTACGCTTGCCCTAATTTTGGGATTTCTCGCCGTAATTCTCGGCACCCTGAACGTAGTGGGCGGATTCGTAGTGACGAACCGCATGCTTGAAATGTTCAAAAAGAAAAAATAATACCTGCACACACTTAATTACCTGAACAATACCTATCGATATATATGGATAAGTTGGACATTTTGAAGATCTGTTACCTGCTGGGAAGTTTGTCGTTCATCCTCGGACTAAAAATGCTTTCCAGTCCGGATAAAGCACGCAAAGGAAATATTTATGCTGCGATAGGAATGGCTATTGCTATTTTCGGAACGATCTTTTTACATACAGAAAATGGTGAACCTATCGGCAACCTGGGATGGATCTTTGGCGGTATCGCCATCGGAACAGTGATCGGTTGGATGATGGCTATGCGCGTGAAGATGACGCAAATGCCGCAGATGGTCTCTTTCTTCAATGGAATGGGTGGAGCCTGCGCCGCATTGATAGGCATGGTGGAAATGAATACCCATCACCCCGATGCATGGGGAGAAAGATTGATCATTTTCCTCGGATTGATGATCGGAACAGTATCCTTCGCAGGCAGTATGATCGCTTTCGGCAAACTGGAAGGAAAGATCAAAGATATCGGCAGCAAGTTTCAGCAAATATTCAACAACACATTCATATTCGCTATTGTTACGCTCGTTGTATTAGGTGCGGTAAAACCGGAAATGGTAGGCGGTGATTCTATCATCTGGATCATTTTTGGTTGTTCCTTATTATATGGTGTGTTATTCGTAATGCCCATCGGCGGTGCCGATATGCCTGTTGTCATTTCTTTGCTGAACAGTTTCACCGGTGTCGCTGCAGCATTTGGCGGATTCTTATATGATAATCAGGTTATGCTTACCGGCGGTATATTGGTGGGTAGCGCCGGTACCATATTAACCGTATTGATGTGCCGCGCCATGAATCGTTCTCTGTGGAATGTGATCATTGGTGCTTTCAGCGGAAGTGGCGGACCTGCAAAATCAACTGAAGGATTATCCATCCGTGAAATAAGTGTGACCGATACAGCAATTCTGTGTGCATATGCACAACGGGTTACTATAGTGCCCGGTTACGGACTTGCTGTTGCACAGGCACAACATACCTGCCACGAGTTTGAAAAAGCACTGGAGGAAAAAGGTGTTGAAGTCAACTTTGCGATTCACCCGGTTGCCGGTCGTATGCCCGGTCATATGAACGTATTATTGGCAGAAGCCGATGTGCCGTATGATAAACTCAAAGAAATGGAGGATATCAATCCGCAGTTGGCAAACACCGATGTAGTGATCGTGATAGGTGCGAATGATGTGGTGAACCCGGCAGCTGAAACAGATCCCAGCTCACCAATTTATGGAATGCCCATCATCAAAGCGAACACGGCTAAAAATGTGATCGTGATGAAACGCTCCATGGCAAAAGGATATGCCGGTATCGAAAATGAATTGTTCTACGACAGCAAAACACGTATGTTGTTTGGAGATGCAAAAGCTACTTTGGAAAAGCTGATCGCAGAACTGAAGAACGTGTAAGCATTCGATTCTTCTTTACTCTTCAAAAGGATTTTATCGCTCTGAAACCATGTTAAATTTGGTTGCATAGACCACTTTAACACACGCTCCTATACCTGGTGCCGGTGATTGTCATATCTTTAATTAAGAAATTGCCGACTTATGAAAAGCCTGCCTCTCCTCCTTGCTGCTTGTTTTCCCATGGTAAATTATGCGCAAGTGATACTCCAAACGGGATTTGAAGATGCGGCCCTTCCTGCAGGATGGACACAAATAACGGTTGCAGATGATGGCGGCTGGCGCTTAGGTGATAATCATGATCTGGCCAGCGCGATATTTCCGGTAAAGCCGCATGGAAACTTTATCGGCACAAATGATATTTGCTTCTGCGATCATTCAAATGATCTGTTGATAAGCCCCGAATTGGATCTTTCCGGTTATACAAACCTTATGTTGATGTTCGACTACAACTACCTGGATTTTGATCCACAGTCCTTTACCGTAGAAG
Organism: Chitinophagales bacterium; assembly: GCA_041392955.1. Taxonomy (GTDB): domain Bacteria; phylum Bacteroidota; class Bacteroidia; order Chitinophagales; family BACL12; genus UBA7236. Next base: position 37,928 of record JAWKLB010000026.1, read on the forward strand.
TTTCAACGAATGGCGGATTGTCATGGACTGTTTTTGAATCGCTGAGCTTTAGCGCAGGTGGATATTTTGGATATTGGGAAACAAAATATGAAGACTTCAGTGCGTACGCCGGTCTGCCAAGTGTTATGATTGCATTCAGATATAGTGATGGCGGTGATTGGTGGTCATATGGCGCGTCATTGGATAATGTGAAGTTATGGCAACCACTCGCCTTTGATATTGCGTTGGATTCTGTCGAATTGAGCGACGAGTTTGCCCAGGTCGGAAGTGGCATAACGATCGGAGGTGTAGTACATAATTTTGGTACCGCAACCATACACGCTTTCGATGCTGTATGGAACAATGGTGTAGATGAAGTAAGTGAGACTATTACCGGCATGGACATTCCTTCATTGGGAACTGCTTACTTTACGCATCCTGTAGATATCATTCCTTCGACCCCCGATACATATGATGTGCAATTAACTCTGGAAAATCCTGAAGGCAATCCCGATGCATGGCCTGCCGATAATGCAATGGATACCGTAATACATGGTTGCAGTACAAAACCAACAAAGGTCGTCGTTGCCGAAATGGCTACCGGAACATGGTGTGGTTGGTGCACAAGAGGCATCTTGTATATGGACAGCATGTATTTGTTGCATCCGCAAAACTTCATTGGTGTTGAAGTGCATAATAATGACCCTATGGAGGACCCGGCTTATGACTCCGCAATGTATGCATACCAAAATTATCTGTCCTTTAACGGAGGGGCAGCATATCCGGCTGTTATTGCAGAACATAAAAAATACATAGATCCGCAGGACATGCCTTTGGGCATGTTACCCTATTTTGAAAAAACAGTACCGGCATATGTAAATGTATATGGGACATACGATACAATAACGAATGAAGCTGAAATTCATGTTAAAACTACCCTGTTAAGTAATTTAAATGATATTGATTATCGCCTGAACCTTATCCTTACAGAAGACAGCGTAACCGGCACGGGCATAGGATGGGAGCAATATAATGCATATGGCGACGGCTTATTTGGTGATATGGGAGGTTACGAATTATTGCCGGATCCAATTCCGGCCGACATGATGCATTATGATCATGTTGCCAGATTGCTGGCTGATGGCTGGGATGGAGCAGCCGGCAGTATAGCAGGTTCTGTGTTTAACTTGGATACTTTCTCAAGAATATACGACGTAGTGATCCCCGATGATTGGAATGAGGATCGGCTTAATCTGATTGGCCTGATATATGATCATCGATCCGGATATTTTATCAATGCGAAATCCATTCACCTCACTGATCTGACATGGACTTCTAATGATACAACTACGGATACTACGATCCTTCAGGTTAATACAGATGATCTGTTGCATGTGCGCATATTCCCAAATCCGGCCTCTGATATTTGTTTTGTTGATCCGGGACTGCATCAATATGCAGACCTGCACCTGGAGATTTACAATATAAATGGCAATTTGCTGGTACAAAAGGATTACGTGCAAGTGTCACCGGGCACTCTGCTACCTGTGGTAACAGTATCTATGGCAAATGGAATGTATACTATCAGACTGTCCGGCGCAGGATGTGCAAAAACAAAACAAATTATAGTCCAACATACCGAATGATCAGGAACAGATCAATAGATCATTCTTTCTTCTTAAAAATATCTCCGATCTTATCAAAGTCCTTGGTGTAATATAAACCCACGCCCGTTTTCACATCATTCTTCGCAACGATCGCGTCGTATTCTGATGTGCGGAATGCTTTTACGCGTATCCGTCCATCTTCCGTGATCAGATATTCCACCTCAAAGTCACCGGCCAGGTTGTTGGTACTGCCATCCGCATTGGCGGATGCATAATCGTAATACGTAGTTCCAACTTTAACGATCAGATTATTTGCTATCTCCCGCTTCAGGATCACATCAAACTGATATCCCTGATCATTGGTATAATTATAGCTGCCGCTCTGAATATTATCGTAACCCACATCTATTTCCGTGTCTTTCAAAAAGTCATTCAATACATTCTGGAAATAGGTTGTGAGCTGTGCACTCACAAAATCGTTGAGTGTGCTGTTCGCAGTAGTGCCGACAGCATTAAACGCAGTGAGGTCTTGCGGCAGAAAACTGGTTGTAATAAGCAATCCGAATACCTGTTTGTTCAATTCGTTTTGGTCGGCTTTCACTTGTTGTAACCAGCGCTGTAATTCCGTATTGCTGGCTCCGGCAGTAGTTTTGGGAATATCCAGATCGAAGCTGATCTCCGGCGCTTCCAGTTTACCGCCAATATTGATCAAAACATTCACATCCACATCTTCACCAACGCCGCTGGCCAACACCGTACTTGTTTTTACTTTCTTAGCGGTGTAAACAGCGGTTAGATCCAGATCTGCTTTATACGGATCGCCATTGAATGTTATGGTACCCCCCGGTTCAACAGTGAACGGCCGCTGGAATAATCCTTGAAAACTGAAATCATAAGTTCCTTCACTGATCGTGTAATCGCCGGTCATTTCCACTTTTCCGAGTGAACTGGCCTTGATATTCAGGGTGCCAAATCCTTTACCGCTTAAATATTCCGTCCCTTCACTGTTGATCAGAATTTTGATCTCAGCATTCGGTGTAGCGTTGAGCAACAGATCAACATTGACTACTGATAAATTAAGTGAATTATCTTCTTTATCCACGTTTGGATTCGACCTGTCTACAAATCGGATGAAATCGTGTTTCTTCACATTGCCGCTGCCATACGTGGGCAAATTCACAACGGTGCTGTCGTGCGGTGTCGCCTCTATTTTTATATTGATATCATCTAATGTCCCTGTAATATTTACATCTGCCGAACCGATGGCATATCCATTGAAATCGGGGTTTTGTTGCGCTGTTGTCTGCATCAGCAGGATGTGGTCAGATGTAAAATGAAAGTTGCGGAAATTCCAACCGCTGAAATTACTGTATGCTACCTCTCCTTCCAGTGTCCCGTTGTTATGTAATTTATCCTGGATGCTGGTTTCCGGTATGGTTATTTTATTTGGAGCGATCTCTGCGATCAATTCCGGGAAATAATATTTTGTTCCCATATAATCCAACACAGCGCTGCCATTAGTTACTTTGACATTACCCTCCATGAGTGGATGTTGCGCCGCCCCGGCTATATGTATACCTCCATTTATATCGCCATCCAGGTCAGATAATATTCCGCTGAGAAAGGGCTGCGCCACAACAACATTAAGATCTTTAAAATCTACCTGCAGGTCAATGCTGTCTTCTGTTTCTGCATTGGCCAAAGTGTAAATGCCCTGCGCCGTGAAACCATGCACGCCCGCCACATATGCTTTAAAAGACATCTTATTGCTGGGTCTAACCAGAAAAGCATTGACTGAAAGGTCTCCGATCTTTTGATCCTGTAGATAGAGATCAGAGATCGTTCCTCCACCCAGGAAACTGAAATCACCTGTCAGATCACCAATATTGACATGCGCATCTAATACTCCCTTCAGCCCTTCGCCCGGAAGGATGTATTTATCCGCAATTTCATCTATGGGAAAATGCTGAATATCCAGCTTCAGAACGGTTTGATATTTTTCATCCGGCACGGTATTCAGAGAGATGAGTTTTTCTCCGCTGGTCAGTGTAAAATTATTTGCAATAATATTCTTACCATCGATCTGGAGACTATTATTCGGCAGAATATTCCACTTTTCATTGCGATAGTATATTTCACTGGGAAGTATGTTGAAAGCCATCAGCGAATCCATAAAAGCTATCTCACCATTTAAATTCAATCTGTTGGGATCAATATCCTTGCCCACCTTTAAATTATATTGCAAAGTATTATGGGCAAATGATCCTTCAGCAGTGGTGATAGGTATCAATTCCTTTCCGTTGGATTCGGTATGTCGCACACGCGTAAAGAACTGCAACATATCACCTTCTGTTTGTGTTTCCAGTAAAATGGTGTCCAGCTTATATCCTTTATACGCAAATGCATCCATTCTGCTTCTGCTGTTGAAGGTGTGTTGCGCCGTATTGAAATCTCCGGTGATCACCGCATTGCGAATGGTATGGATATCCTCATAGAAAATGGCCATCAGGCGATCGGCGTTTTTGATATTGATGGAAAATTCAGCCTGCTGGGGCGCCAGCGTGGTGTCACTGATACCGTTGGTATAATAACGGATCAACTCATTTACGGCAGCAGGTAATTTGGTGAGTGTATAATTTCCTTTGAAGGAGAAATCCAATAAATTGCTCTGCCCGGTAATATAGTTTTTCCCCGAATCAACACCCGCAAACATCGACAGAGTATCCAATATATAAATATTCCTGCCGCGGATAAAATACAGATCGCCAAAATGCGCTTCTCCGCGCATATCATCTATGGTCTTTCCGCTCGCATCCATAGATGCGGTTGCGCTGAACACAACAGGCTGTTCATACAGATTCAGTTGCTGCAGATTTGCCCGGCTGATCTTGCTGGTAAAATTGTATACCGGAATGGTATCCGTAAAATCGACCACCCCGGCAAATTGCATGACAATATTCGGATCATCAATATTAATATCACCGGAAAAATAATTGTTCTTGAATGCACCGTTTATCTGCATACCCGTATACGTATATCCGTTCAATGCGAGGGATTGCACATTTGCATCCAGGTGCACATCGGCTTCATTACCTTTGTTCAGACTGCCGTTGATATTTGCCTCCATACTCACCTTCCCAACCATTTGTTCTTGTCCGATAAGTTTACCCACATTAAAGGCAGATGTATTTAATGACCCTTCAAACTGAGACCCCTTATGTATGGCATCATAAGTAAAATGCACATCCGTATTTGCTGCACCGATATCTGTTTTCAAATTACCATAAGAAACAATATCATATAAGAAACCGGTCATCTTACCCGTATAATCGATAGTGCCCATGGTGCGTATCTCTTCGGGCAACTTGCCGTAGCCTATGATATTTTCCAATTGATAGGTGCGCACGAACAATGGATCGAAATCAAGATCCAAAAATGTTTCATCAATATTGGGCAGGCCGCGCAGATTAAGTTCACCTTGTATACCTACCGCATCATTTAAAGTGGCCACAAAATCTCTGCCCTTCAAATTATCGATACTGCCATAAATATGTGCATCCAATTGCAATTGCGCATTATAATCGTCGAGTACAGGTGCAAAATAGGCTATATCCTCACTGGAAATACTGCTGTGCACAAAATGGCCATTCATGCGCACCGAGGAAGTAAAGCGGTCAAAATCATTAAGTGTGGAAAAGGTCATACTGAAACCGTCGCGAATATGTGAATTGCCGGTCGCCAGGACCATATCCTGCAAAGTGATCTCATACGGAGAAAATAATACATCGGCCATAAGGGTATCTAACAGGAATCCCGACCTCTCCTGCAATCCGATCTGTTCGATCCTTGCCTGTATCGTATCTCCCGCATATACAATATCTGTCATCTCCATTTGAATATGGCTCAGATCCAAATGATTGAAATCAATTCCCTTTGCATATTTTTCCGAATTCTCATTTACATATTGAAATCTGCAATCATCTAAAACGAGCGCCGATGCCTCAAGGTCCCATCCACCCAGAGCGATATGTACCGTATCATAACTGTCTGCATGTACAGAAGGTATGGTATCATATAAACTGCGCAGCGTAAATGCCGTTTGTTCGAACTGCACTTTTTCCAGTGCCAGGATATGATCGCTCAGATCAATTTTGTTGATGAGTATTTCCGCATCTGCGATATATCCCAACATGCCGGTACTGCCAACACTATCTTCTACCTTGCATGTAATATGGTGCAGATTTATGCGGTTCAACTGCAGATTAAAAGTTGAACCTCCACCGGAAGTGGATGTCGTATCTTTTGGCTTGTCTGAAGAAAATGCATCCGCAATAAATGCGAAATTAAACGTGGAATCACGCACATTGCTGTAGAGGTTTATCTTGCAATCATCCA
>JAWKLB010000027.1:0-43487 GCA_041392955.1 Chitinophagales bacterium
TTGTACCTGACTGAAATTCACATTAATAATATAGCCTTTTTTCGGAGTGAATGTTCCGTTCAATTGGTATGCAAATTCGCCCAGTTCCTGTGCAACGGCCTGATATCTTGCGGTAAGTCGCAATGAATTTTGTTTTGTAAGTGATGGCAGATAATCCATGATGCCGTCTAATAACAATGTATTCGGTGAAACGCGCATCACCCAGTTGTCTATCATACGGAACTGACCCGTAATGCCGAATCCTTCACCGATCTTGGATGTAGAGTAGGAGAGTGAAGAATAAATCACACTCCCTGCCTCATCCACCAACTCCGAATTGCTGTTTTTGATCGCCTCATGCGTTTTTGCGGCGTATTCCACATACCAACTCACATCACCAATAGTAAGCGTGTTATATATACTTCCCGCATACATATTGTACTTCGGAACAAAACGATCTTCCAGATCATAACCGTTGATCTGGGCAACAATGATATTCATGTCCTCCTGATCGATGGTGCGGTTTATCATGGAAGCGCCGGGCGCAATGATAATGGTCGGTTTTTTTGTCGGGATATTTCCATCTACACTAAATCCTTTCATCACAGGTGCGAATCGGGAAAACCTGTCTTTCATCTGCCCGCCAAGGACTTTCGCCGTCCAGTTCTCGCCAAAATCATATTGCACTTCCAGGCCCACCAATGCATTGTCGATGCCGAGCGGGCGCTCTTCATAGGAACGAAATACCAAACCGCTGCCGAACTGTTCATATATATAACCGCCGGTGATCTTCAGATTGTCGATCTTCTTTGAAATGTACCACCTGCCTATACCCGCATCGCTGTATGGTGTGCCCGGATCATGCAAATTGGAATTATTGAACATATCGAAACGCACGCCTGCATCAATGCCATATTGCTCGTTGCGATAATAGGTCGTAAGCCAGGCGTCCACTCCACTCAATAAATTATCGTAATGCGGTGTGCCCGACGCCCCGATCACTGTATCGCGCTGATAAAACTCTGTATTCAGTTGCAGATCGCCGGAAATGCTGCTCTGGCCAAATACTTCTGCGGCTATCGCCATGCACAATACACCAAATAACCATTTTCTCATAAGTAAGCGGTTTTCAGGCGCCAAAGTTAATAGGTAACGCCTTTTTGAACGGCATTTTTTTAAACGGTAAGGTCCTGCGATCACCTGTATTTGTCAGCCTTTTGTAAATATCGGTATATATGATCAGCGAAACGGTATGTGGATGATTTATACCCTGAATGTCCTGTCCTGCAGCAGGTTGCAGGATACGGATGCAGGTGCGGTGCATATTGTTGGCATAAAAATTGTCCCTTATGGCTATCTTTGAACACAAATTGTGACCTGTATAATGAAGAAATTACTCCTTTCAGCTATCATCACCTTTTCCGGTCTCTCTCTTTTTGCACAGGATCAGCTTCCGGATATCAGTTTATTCGATATCAATGGCAACAAGGTGAATGTGAGCGAATACGCCAATGACAGCACCATACAGATATTTAGCTTTTGGGCAACCTGGTGCGTGCCTTGTAAAGAGGAATTGAATAATATTGCGGAGATATATGCCGACTGGCAGAAAGATTATCACATTCAGATCATTGCTGTTTCCATTGACGACGCAAAAACACGTGCCAATGTGAAAGCTTACGCCGAAGGACAGGGTTGGGATTATATCGTCCTGCTCGACCAGAATAAAGAATTGCACAGATTATTGGGCGGACAATCCGTTCCCTATACTGTGATCACAAATGCGTCGGGAATGATCGTAGATAAACACACCGGCTATATTGAAGGTGATGAATATATTCTGGAGGATAAGATCAAAGAAATGACCGGCAACTGAAAACGCCACACAGTTCCCTCTATCTTTTTTTACTTTTCCTGTAATGCATGATCCGGAAGCAGCTGCTTCCGGATTTTTTATTCCTCAAAAAATAAAGAGCTGATCAGCGCATCAGATATCAGGAAGTGTTGCTCCGGAATACGCAATTCTATCGCATCTTGCACCAGCATTCCGGAACGCACATATTTAGTTGCATGTAACAGCAGGGTGTCGCTCTGTGCAGTGCCGAAACGGTCCGCTATTTCTTGCAATGAAATTCCCCTCGCTGTGCGCAAACCGGTCATGATATATTCATTGAGCTGCATGGTCGGGGTCAAAGTTTCCTGTATAAATGGAAGTGCATCTCCCTCGATACTTTCCATATACTTCTGATTATGTGCAATATTCCATTGCCTGCTCACACCATTATAGGAATGTGCAGAAGGGCCTATGCCCAGATACACACTTCCCTCCCAATAAGCACTATTGTGCACGGCACGATATCCGGGTTTTGCGAAGTTGCTTATCTCATAATGCTCAAACCCGAAGGTATGCATGGTCTCTGTCAAACGCATATAATGCGCTTCCGTCAGGAGGTCATCCGGTGCAGGGGTTTGATGCCGTGCGATCTGATGGAATAATGCAGTTTTTTCTTCCACGGTCAATGCATAACAGGATAGATGCGCTACGCCCAGCCCGACCATTTTTTCAATATTTTCCTGCCATGTCGCTACGTCGAGTTGCGGAACACCATAGATCAGGTCGGCAGTAATATTCTTGAATCCGGTATCCAGGGCATCTGCTATGCATCGTTCTGCCTGCCTGGCCGAATGCGAGCGATTCATCCACTGCAGGATATCGTCATTAAAAGATTGAACGCCTATACTCAGCCTGTTTATGCCGGCTGAGAACAGCGACTGCAATTTTTCTTTGTCCAGGTCATCGGGATTTGCCTCCAGTGTGATCTCCGCATCTGACACAACGGTATAGTTCAGTCTGATCTGTTCCAGGATGCTGCTGATCTGTTCTGCAGATAATACGGAAGGTGTTCCTCCGCCAAAATAAATGGACCGAACGCTGCGCGCTCCTATATACTCTTTTTGCAATGCCAGTTCGTGCAGCAGGGCTTGTTGCATGCGATCCACATAGTGCAGAGAAGTGCTGAAATGAAAATTGCAATAGTGACAGGCTTTTTTGCAAAATGGGATATGTATATATATTCCGGCCACGCCGTCGTTCGTAGTATGCATCGCCTGCACACAAATGTATGCCTAAATTTGTACACATGCGCCGCTTCTTGGTAATAGGATTATGCTTTTGGAATACCGTGCATATATGCGCACAAAGCGCAGATGCATTTGTATTGCATACAGGTTCCTTCGAGAACAAAAAAGTCGCACAGTTTTTTGGAAAGGATGACAGATCCTTTGCATCGCCGGAAGAGCGCTCCGTTTTTCTGCGCGAACGCATGCTGGATCTTGCTGGTGATGGGTATCTCACAGCCGCATGGGATACTTTGAAAGACTCCGGTGACACTTTATATATTCAGGTAGAAACGGGAGAACAGGTGTTTTGGGCCGGACTGGATCTGACCGACGTCGATAAAAATGTGCTGCGTGCTGCAGGTATTAAAGAAAATACTTTTGAACAAAAGGTGTTTCGGTACGATGTGCTTGTGGGTATGTTCAGACGTATGCTCCGCTATGCGGAAGATAATGGCTATCCTTTCGCTCAGGTGCAATTGCAACATATTGTCTGGTCAGACACCTCGATACATGCCACCATGTTTTGGGATAAAGGCCCGCTGATCACTTTTGATACGATACTCGTCAAAGGTGACCTGAACATCTCTGCAAATTACCTGGAGCAATACACAGGCATTCATTCCGGAGAAATATATAATGAAACATTGTTGCGTGAGGTAGATGACCGTTTGCGTGCATTGACCTTCGCACGTCTGACGAAAAATACACAAGTGATCTTTTCCGGCGACCGCGCAAAAGTGGTTTTTTGGTTAGACGAAAAAAAGGCGAGTCGATTTGATTTTATCATTGGCGTTTTGCCAAATAATGAAATTACGGGGAGGCTCATTATTACCGGTGATGCCACGCTCGGCCTGCAAAACGTTTTCGGTGCCGGAGAGTCTGTATATATGCATTTTTCCAAATTGGAAAGCACATCTAAAGAATTTATAGCAAAAGCCACTTATCCATATCTGCCCGGCCTCGCACTGGGGCTTGACGGCTCCTTTTCATTATATCTGAAAGATTCTACTTTTCTGGAGCGCAATGCTAATTTCGGTTTGCTGTATTCTTTTATAGGGAATAATTATGTGAAGGCATTTGCACATGTGTATGCCTCCTCCATCCTATCTGTGGATACGGCATATATTTTGGCTTATAAAGATCTGCCGGCACAACTCGATGTAAGTGAAACAGGTTATGGTCTCCAGTGGAACACTGAACATCTCGATTACCGATATAATCCGCGCAGAGGGTTTGCATGGAATGTCAGTGGCTCGGTGGGAACCAGAACTATTCTGGAAAATGCGGTTATCGCTTCCCTGCAGGACCCCCTGGATCCGGCCTTTGATTTTACTTCCCTGTACGACAGCACGGATAAACAGGTATTATCCATTCGCTATGCCTATGATCTGCGCTATTATATTCCCTGGCCGGCGCATGCGGCCATCCTTCTGCAAATGCGCGGCGCGTCGATGATTCATGATCAGATCCTCGAGAACGAATTATTTCGCATCGGAGGCAATATGTTGTTGCGCGGATTTGATGAACGTGCAATACCTGTAAGCACCTATCATATTTTTACTACTGAATTTCATTATATATTATCGCAGAACGGCTACGCTTCTCTTTTTTTTGACGGAGGATATACATTAAATGCCAGCGACGGAAATACAGATGCCATTTTCCCATTTGGTTTTGGTGCAGGTATTAACTTTGAAACAAAAGCAGGAGTGTTCGGTGTGCAATACGCACTGGGTGGTACGCAACAAACACCCGTAGCATTGCGCAGTGCAAAAGTGCATTTCGGATACGTTAATTATTTCTGATGGTTCAAGTGCGATGGATATTAAGTTTTTGTGCGGTGCTGTTCTTGTCGGGGCATATACTTGCCCAAAATAACGCGCATCAACGGGATACCGACCCACCGGAGCAGCAGGCACCGGTGCAAGTGGTAGCCCCACCTCAGATACATATCATCAAGCCGGTGGATACAGTTGCTATTCTCAGGCAATTCGCTTTGCCATCCATTTCTTATGATTCCTTACTCGCAGCACCTACCGGGCCACAGGAACAAGGCAACAGTATGATGCCGCATGAAACACACAGGGAAATAGCCATGCCGCTCATTCTCCTGATATTATTGATAGGGATCACCTGGCTGCGTGTGACATACAGAAGAGAGTACGGAGAAAATTTTACGGTACTGCTCAATGCAAAATTGGGTTTGCAGATCAGCCGCGACCGCGAATTCTCAGCCAACATCTTCAAGTGGCTCACCTTTCTGGAATTTGCAGCGGTCCTTTCTCTGAGCATTTTCTTCATATCAAAAGAATTACAATATGAACTTCCGGGAAATAGCATGTTGATCCGCCTCGGTCTGCTGTTCCTTTCCATTTGTATCCTGTATTTCGGCAAGGGGATCACATACAGATTGTTGGCAGCTGTGTATGGTTCGGGAGCCGCTTTTTCCTTTTTTCGATTTAACGCTTTGGTGATATATCAGCTTGCAGGCCTGATCCTTTTCCCGGTGGTGGTTCTTGCAGCTTTTGCTCCGCAACCGGTTCAGACATGGTCGGTGTACACCTTGATCGTTATTCTCTGTATCGCCCTGATCATCAGGCTGATCAAGGGATTCAGCGTGCTCCAAATGCTGGAAAGGTTTCACATCCTTTATTTTTTGCTGTATATTTGCGCCCTCGAAATAGCACCGCTGTTGATCCTCATTACCCTTTTCGGCAGCAGGTCTTAACAGACGAACAATATATGGCCGATGAGCAACAAGGAACAGACCGTACTTAAACCTGTAAAGACCATACTTATTTCTCAGCCGCAACCACCGGAAACACCCAAGTCACCTTATGTGGAACTTACCGAGAAGTTTAAGGTTAAAATTGATTTCAGGCAATTTATTGAAGTGCGCGGCGTGCCGGCAAAAGATTTTCGGAAACAGCGCATCAATATCCTCGATTATTCTGCTATCATTTTTACTTCGCGCAATGCAATAGATCATTTTTTTCGCCTCTGCGAAGAATTGCGTATCCGCATGCCGGAGATGACAAAATATTTTTGCGTTTCAGAAGCGATCGCCGTTTATCTCCAGAAATATATTCAATATCGCAAACGCAAAGTATTTTATGGTTCCGGTAAAGATCAGGAGCTGTTCGATCTGTTTAAAAAACATATCAGCGAGAAATTCTTGTTTCCCTGTACTGCAAACCACAAAGACGTATACACGGAATATCTGCGCGGAGCAAATGCCCAATTTGACGAAGCCATCATGTATGAAACAGTTTCTGCCGATCTGAGTGATATGAAAGGAAAGGTCATGCATGACATGATCGTTCTGTTCACTCCCATGGGTGTTACAAGCTTGTTTCAGAATTTCCCGAAATTCAATCAGGGAGATACACGCATAGTCGGTATGGGCGCTGCAACTGTAAAAGAAATGGAAGCTAAAGGTCTGCGCGTGGATATTATGGCACCTACCCCGGAAGCTCCTTCTATTCTGTTGGCTTTGGAACTCTATCTTGCCAAAGCGAATAAAAAGAAATGATCCTTTCCTTTTTGAGAACTGCATTTAGTGCAGTATGTTGTATGTGCTATGGGATCGCATAAGCAAGACCGCATACCCAATGCGCTCATCCACGAGGCATCACCTTATTTATTACAGCATGCATATAATCCGGTGCAGTGGCACGCATGGAATGAAACTGCTTTTCACCGGGCGCAGGAAGAAGATAAACCTGTATTGGTCTCCATTGGCTACGCAGCATGTCATTGGTGTCATGTGATGGAGAGGGAGAGTTTTGAAGATGAAAAAGTGGCCACTTTTATGAATACACATTTTGTTTGTATAAAAGTGGACAGGGAAGAACGACCCGATGTGGATGCTATGTATATGCAGGCATGTCAAATATTATCCGGTTCGGGAGGATGGCCATTGAATATGTTCCTCACACCTCGCTTACAACCTTTTATGGGTGGCACTTATTTCCCGCCGGTTCCTGCTTATGGCAAACCATCCTGGTTAGAAGTGCTCACTTATGTGCACCGCGTATTTACAACACAACGCGATACGGTGGAAGAGCAAGCGGAAATGCTGACCACTCATGTCGAAAAACAGGACGTCGCATTGATGTTGGAAGATATTCCTGTTACAGGGAAGATCCATACTCCCGATTTTTTTGAGCAGATAGCAAATACTTTATTATCGTCGGCTGATACCGTACATGGCGGATTCGGTACTGCACCGAAATTTCCATCAACCATGTCATTGCAATACCTGATGCACATGCATTATTTCACGGGCAATGAAAAATATGCAGAACAGGTACACCTTAGTTTGCGCAAAATGCAATGGGGTGGAATGCACGATCAGATCGGTGGCGGTTTTGCCAGATATAGTGTGGATGCCTATTGGATGGTTCCGCATTTTGAAAAAATGTTATACGACAATGCCCTTCTGATATCCTTGTACAGCAGGGCATACATGTGGTCCGGAATTACAGAATATCTGCATGTGGCTGAGCAGGCATGTGCCTTTTTAATACGTGAAATGCAGGATACAAATGGTTGCTTTTATAGTTCTCTGGATGCGGATTCAGATGGTGAGGAAGGCAAATTCTACACCTTCGATGCAAATGAATTTGCACAGTTATCCGAATCGCAAAAACAATGGGCCCGTGCCATTTGGAATTTTTCTGAACAAGGAAATTGGGAGGGAAGAAATATTGCCTATCGAAAAAATACGATTGCCGAAATTGCTGCAGCGCTTGATTCAACAGAGGAGAATGCAATAGAAAAAATGGAGGAGCTGCGTCAGGTATTATTTGCGATGCGCTCGGAACATGTGCGACCGGCACTGGACGATAAAATTATATTGATGTGGAATGCACTTACGGCAACAGCATTCCTGCATGCATACCGGGCAAGCGGAAAGAGCACATACAAGAATACCGCAAATCAGATCTTGCAATGCATCCGCGAACACATGGATGATGGTAAGGGTGGATTACACCATACCATGAAAAAGAACAAAGCATATTATCCTGCTTTTTTGGATGATCATGCAGCGTATATAATCGCATTGTTGGATATGTTCTCCCTGGAAGGAGAAACAAAATATCTCGATGAAGCTTTGCAGCGACATAGTTATGTAATGGAACATTTCAGTGATGCAAAAGGCGCATTTTATTATACGGCAAAAGAACAGTCAGATATTCCTGTTCGTACGCGCGAGCTGTTTGATAATGCAACACCATCCGGTGTGAGCATGATGGCAGAAGCGATGTTGCGTTTAGCAGATTATACTGCGGATACAACGATGCGTGTGCAGGCTGAACGTTTGCTTTCCACCCTGCAGGATAGTTTGTCAAAATATCCCTCCGCTTTCGGATTTCTTGCCAATGCAGCCTTGCGTGTTGGTTACCCTGTGCCTGAAGTTGCCGTATGTGGTCCGGATGCACTGCAGATCGGGAAGGATATCCTGCAGATCTTTCATCCTACTTTACTCTTACAACCCGATGCTACCGGTGAGTCCGATTACCCGCTCACTGCGGGCAGATGGCTCGATGGGGAAACCCGTATTTTCCTTTGCCGGGAGGGCGTTTGCGGGCTTCCGGTCAGCACTGTGCAAGATTTTCGTGCAGCGCTTGCCACATTTTGAATTGGCTGAATTGTACGCTAACTTGCCGCTATATACTAAGTGCATCGTGTATACGTTTTAAGGTGGTCACATAATGCAAAAAAATATACGCATACTTATCTTTTCCTTCCTGGTTTTTCTGTTCGGACGAGCAATTGTCCATGCGCAAAGCGGAACCCTCTATAGCTACGGACAGCAAGACCCGCAGTTCACGCAATACATGTTCAATCCGGCCTTTTTCAATCCGGCAGCAGTAGGTACTGAACCGAATTGGGTGAGCACAGCGAATATTCGCAACCAATGGGTCAATTTGCCGGGTGCCCCGATATCACAAGTTGTCACATCTCATTTACCCATTTACCGTATTTCCAGCGGGGCGGGCATCAGTATCGTGAACGATATAGCAGGGCAACAAAGGATCACCGGCGCTTCGCTGAGTTATGCGTACCACAAGACTTTCAGGACATTTACCATGAGCCTGGGCCTCAGCGGCGGCATGTATCAGTGGTCGGTGAATGGAGATAAACTGGTCACGCCTACAGGAACATACGAGAACATCATTGACCATAACGACCCAAATCTGCCTGTCACATTCGCATCCAAAGTGTTACCCGACGCATCCGCCGGGCTGTATTTCTTTGGGGAGCGATTTACCGCAGGTGTATCCGCAGCACACGTGATCACCCCATTGGTTCAAGGGGGAAATGATGCTGTAAGTGCGATACAATATAATCCGGACGCCTACGTTTATCTCGCATACCGCGTAACAATAAATAACAAATTTGAATTAACACCCAACGTTCTTTACAAAACCGATCTTAGGGAAAACATGGTGGATATCAACGCCATCCTGACGTACAACGACAATGTCACGGCCGGCATTTCGTTCAGGGGCTTCATCCACAGTCAGTACGATGCCATCGCACTGATGGCGGGTATGCGGATAACCGACCGCTGGCGCCTCAGTTATGCGTATGACATCACTACTTCACCCCTGAGTACCGTTAGCAGCGGATCGCATGAGTTGGTTGTCAGGTATGCCATTCCGGTGAGCAAACCAAAGGCCGGCAAAATGATCAATAACCCCCGCTATCTCTATCATTGAGGCCCTGAAATTTGCGGTTTTAGTGAAAGTTGCTAACTTCAGCCCACCTTTGCCGAAAAGGTGTAGAAAAAGTGTGTGTGTATCAAATGGTTATACGATAATTATTTTATTTTTACACGGTTAAAATAGGTTCAAAGACTATCAAGTATGAAAAGAAATCTGTCATTTTTCACCATTGCATGTGTTGGCCTTCTTCTTGGCAGCGGTTGCAGCTCCTCAAGCTGGGACGATTACCGCGGTCAACTCCTTGGCATGCAGGACCGTCCGGTATGGGAGCCGATCAATCCCTACGGGATGGTGTACATCCCTTCGGGGACCCTGCATATTGGCCCAAGTGACCAGGATGTCAACAACTCTCTGTGGCAAAGGGCGAAGTCAATTTCAATTCAGGGTTTCTACATGGATGATGCCGAGATCACGAACAACGAATACCGTCAGTTCGTGTACTGGGTGCGCGATTCCATTGCACACGTTCTGCTCGATCATTATTCGGATGAGGAAAACAATACGGAAGAACCTCGTCTGGACTGGACACAGGAGATCGATTGGGAAGATGAAGAAACAGCCACCAGGCTCGAGGAAATGTACCTCCCCGGAAGTGAAACCTATTACGGACGCAAATCCATCGATACGCGTCAGCTCATCTATTCTTACCGTTGGGTAAAATGGAAAGATGCTGCCAGCAAATCGAACAGGGATAAAAACATCGGCGACTTCATTATGGAAGAGCCTGTGGAGATATACCCGGATACTTTGGTGTGGGTTCATGATTACACATACAGCTACAATGAACCAATGACCCGCCAGTATTTCTCACACCCTGCCTTCGACGATTATCCGGTGGTTGGTGTGACCTGGAAACAAGCCGGCGCTTTCTCTACCTGGAGAACTTTCTTCTGGAACAACTGGCGCATGGCGCATGAAGAAGTTATCGTGGATGATTTCCGCCTGCCTACTGAACACGAATGGGAATATGCCGCACGCGGTGGTCGCGATGAAGCGCCTTACCCCTGGGGCGGCCCCTATATCCGCAATACCAAAGGTTGTTACCTAGCCAACTTTAAACCCGGCCGCGGTAATTATCCGGAAGATGGCGGTTACTACACCGTAAAAGTATATTCTTACGCACCGAACGATTTCGGTTTATATAATATGGCAGGTAACGTCTCCGAATGGACATCATCTGCCTTTGCTGAGAATAGCTATTCTTTTATTCACGATGAGAACCCGGATTATCGCTACGATGCAGATGAGAACGATCCGCCTGCATTGAAACGCAAAGTGATCCGCGGCGGTAGCTGGAAAGATATCAGTTACTATGTGCAAACCGGTTCACGTCACTGGGAATATCAGGATACGGCTAAATGTTATATCGGATTTCGCTGCTGTATGACCTTCCTTGGCAGGTCGATGAGCGATTTCTAAAGAAATTCCTAACCAATTCCATTAAGGATAAACACAATAGAGTTAACAATCATTTTTAAAATCTAAAATTCAAAACAAAATGTCAGCATTTTTTGAAACCGAACGTTTTAAGCGAATCAAAAACCTGATCATCGGTTGTGGTGCTTCTGTCGTACTCGTCGGAGCACTCTTTAAGATCCTTCACTGGGAAGGTGCGGATTTTATGTTGATGGTAGGGATGCTCACTGAAGCTTTCCTCTTCCTGATGTTAGGTGTATTACCTCCTCACCATGACTACTACTGGGAAAAGATCTATCCGGATCTGCATATTTCTCCTGAAGTGGAAGAAGCAAAATCCGGCAAGAAGGTACATAAAATGGAACCTCGCGAAAGCGTGACCAAGCAATTGGATAAAATGCTGGAAGAAAGCAAAGTGGAGCCACAAATGATTGACAGATTGGGCGAAAACCTGAAAAAACTCGGCGAGAACATCGAAAAACTCTCCGAAGTACAGGATGCCGCTGTCAACACGAATGAGTACTCCAGCAGCATTAAAGATGCTACTATGGCTGTGTCAGAAATGCGTGAAGCATACAGCAATGCAGCTAAAGCGATGGAGCAGATCACTGCTTCTTCCGTGGATACTACTAAATATCACGAACAGGTACAAATGGTTACTAAAAACCTCAGCCAGTTGAATGCTATTTATGAACTGGAATTGCAGGATACCAATAACCACCTGAAAGCGATGAATAAATTCTATGGCAGCTTGAACAGCGCGATGGATAACCTCAACGAATCACTTACCGATACTGCGAAGTACCGTGAAGAGATCGCTCAGTTGTCCAACAACCTGGCTTCCCTCAACCGCGTTTACGGCAACATGCTGAGCGCAATGTCAATGGGTGCAAGCTCCAAAGCGTAATAAACAGGAATTCTGAACAAACAATTATTTCTTAACCAATTAATCTAAACGAAGTAAAATGTCAATTCCTAAGGAACCGCGCCAGCTCATGATCAACCTCATGTACCTGGTGCTTACAGCCCTCCTGGCATTGAACGTATCTGCGGAAATCCTGAACGCTTTTAATACGGTTAACAAGGGTATTACGGAAAGTAATAACATTCTTACCGATAAGAACGCCGTGTATCTGTCGAACATCGAAAGCACTGCTCAATCTGACCCGCGTCCTGAAACACAGGCGAACTGGGAAAAGGCAAAGCAGGCACAACAGATAAGCGGCGCCTTTGCTGACTTCATTGAAACGTACAAAGCAAAGATCATGGAATTAGCAGGCGGACCTAGCGATGAGCCCGGTAAACTGCTGAAGACAGAAGGTGAGATGGAAAAAACTTCCAACTGGCTCTTGAAACAAGGCAAGGGGGATGAACTGAAAGCCAAGATCGAAGAAACCCGTGCGGAATTTCTCAAATTGGTAGGCGATAATTCCGGTATTGAAGTGCCACTTAATGTAGCACCCGTTCCGGAAAGTGCAAAGAACAAATCATGGTCTGAATTCAACTTCGACCGCGTTCCTGCCATCGCCCTCATGACCATCATGACCAAGTTGCAGCAAGATGCTAAAAGCACGGAAAGTACTATTCTCGAATATCTTGCCCGCGATATCAATATCAGAGACTTTAAGATCGATAAAATGGCAGCTATTGTTTCCTCTCCTTCATCTTATGTAAGGAAAGGAACAGAATACAGTGCCAAAATATTTGTAGGTGCTACATCGAAAGCGATCGACCCGCAAGTGTATGTCGGATCCTTTACAGCAGAAGTGAAAAAAGATCCTGCTGATCCAAGTGGCGAATCTTTCCTCGAAGTAAAAGGAGATAAACCTCCGCTGAATAATCCGCAAAAACTGGAAACAGTGGAAGGCTTTGCAACGATCAAAGAATCTGCCGGCGCCGGACGCAATTACCAGGGCGTTATTCAGGTTCCCGATCCGGAAACACCGGGTAAATTCGTGTATTATCCGTTTGAATCCGGTTACGAAACCTTTGAAGTAGGTAAGGCCGTTGTTTCTCCTACAGCCATGAACGTGTTATATATTGGAGTGGACAACCCGATCAAAATATCTGTTCCGGGTTATGCCTCCGATAAAGTATCCGCTTCAGGTTGTGGTATCTCCCACGTGAAAGGTGAGGAATATGTTGCCCGCCCGACAAGCGTAGGTGAAGAAGCAATCAACGTTTCCGTTAAAACAGCAAAAGGTACAGAAAACTCCAGTGAGAATTTCCGTATTCGCCGTATTCCGGATCCGTATGCATACATTCTCAATACCAAGGGTGGTCCGTTAAAGATAGGTGAGTTCAAAGCCATCGACTATATCATCGTGAAAAACCCCGATTTCGTTTTCAATATTCCTTATCAGGTGAAAAGCTTTGAAATGGTTTTCGCACCTAAAATTGGAAACGTGATCTCTGATATCTCCAACTCCAATAAATTCAGTCAGCTGATGTTGGATATTCAGAAAAAAGCAAAACCGGGTGATACCATCGTGTTGCAGAACGTAACGGTTAAAATGCCTGATGGCACCAACCGCGCGATCAACACCTCATTCAAATTAGTAGGTGGATAAATAAATACTTTGTATGAAAAGATTATTTGTTATAACCATTCTTGTAATACTCTCTGCACCCCTTCTGCAAGCACAGCCGACGAGTCCGGCGCGCCTTGACGGAATGTATAAAAGAGAACTGCTCGGAACACGTGAGGTGATCCCGTATGACGATATTCGCGAAGCGGATATCTTCTGGGAAAAGCGTATTTGGCGCAATATCGATTTTCGTGAGAAGATCAACCTGCCCTTTACCTGGCCCGTGGATCCATTTGTTCAGGTGGTGTATGATGCAGTGGTCAGTGGTGAATTGAAGGCTTACAGCCCTCTGTATGACGACTTCCGGGAAGGCATTGAAATGCCCATGGAAGATATCATGAATAAATTCAACCGGACCGATACCGTATGGCTCCTCGATGAGGAAACCTATGAGGAAAAAATGGTTATCACACATACCGAATTCGATTACCAAACGGTGCAGAAAATTCAGATAAAAGAAGACTGGGTGTTCGATGAAGAAACATCAACCCTGGTGGTTCGCATCATTGGTTTGACCATGATGCGCGATCGTATCGACCCCACTACGGGCGAGACGCTTGGTTCTGAACCGATGTTCTGGGTATATTATCCCGATCTGAGGAACATCCTCATCCGCCACGAAGTGTTCAACGAAAAGAACAGTGCGCGGTACCTGACATATGAGGATATCTTCGAAATGCGATTGTTCAACAGCTATATCGTAAAAGAGGATAACGTATACGACAGGTTCATCGAGAACTATGCAACAGGTATCGATCAGGTATTGGAAAGTGATCGTATCAAAGAGGAAATATTCGACTACGAACATAACCTCTGGGAATTTTAATAAATTTCTTTTCTATTCATACTTGAACCGAAGGCCGGCTGGATACAGCCGGCTTTCTTTTTTTATACCGATCCTGTTTCCGGATGAAAGTGCATATACACAACGCGCGCTTTCGCAGGACCGATAATTGCCGAAATATCTTCCATTGCGGCCGAGCGGATGTTTTTCACCGAGCGAAAATGCGCCAGTAATTTCTGTGTTGTGTTCTTACCAACTCCTTTGATCGCATCCAATTCCGATCCCACTGCAGCCTTGCTTCTTTTTTGCCGGTGAAAGGTGATGGCAAAGCGATGTGCCTCATCCCGCAAGTGCTGAATGACCTTCAGACTCTCGGATTTTTTATTGATGTATAAAGGCAGCGGATCATCGGGGAAATAGATCTCCTCCAACCTTTTGGCAATACTGCAGATCGCGAGTTTGCCATAGATATTCAATTCCTTCAGCGCGTCTACCGCGGCGTGCAGCTGGCCTTTGCCGCCGTCTATCACAACCAATTGGGGCAGTGCCTCTCCTTCCTCCATAAGTCTTTTATACCTGCGGTACACGATCTCATGCATACTCGAAAAATCGTCGGGACCAACCACGGTCTTGATATTAAAATGCCGGTAATCTTTCTTACTCGGTTTTGCATTTTTGAAACACACCATACTGGCCACGGGATGACTGCCCTGTATATTGGAGTTGTCAAAACATTCTATATGGTAGGGCAGGGTGGTGAGTTTAAAATCCTGTTGGATAGTTTCCAGCACGCGCACATTATTGTTGCGCGCATCGCGTTTTTCTTTGCCGGCGAGTTTTTCTTCCCGTACATACAGTGCATTCTTTAAGGCCAGGTCAAGGAGTTTCTTTTTATCACCCGCTAAGGGAATCGTTTGACTGAATTGTGCATCATCACCTGCATCTACCGTAAAAGGTACGATGATCTCCTGCGCATCACTGTGAAATTGAAGACGCAGGTCGGTTATAGCTATCTCGAGTAATTCTTCTTTTGTTTCCTGCAGCTTTTTGGTCAGCAACAAGGTTTTGGCCTGCGTGATCATGCCCTGCATCACTTTTAAATAACCTACCACGGCAAAATCATCCGTCTCCGTGTAGCCGAACACATCCACATTGTTTATCTGAAAATTCACAACCGTACTTCTTCCCTGGAATGCTTCAATAGCCGATAGCTTTTGTTTCATATGCTCGGCCTGCTCGAATTCCAGTTTGGAAACATGTTCCTGCAATTTGGCCTTGAAAGTGCTTTTTACCATTCCCATATTCCCTTTCAGAATATGTATGATGCTTTGCACATTTTCATTGTATTCTTCTTCTGTTTGCAAACCGGCACAAGGTCCTTTGCAATTGCCGAGATGGTATTCCAGGCACACTTTGAATTTGTTGTTCTTAATGTTATTCTCGGACAAAAGATAGCTGCATGTGCGAATGGGAAACACCGAACGCAGAAATTCAAAAATGGATTCCACTTTTCCTTTAGAGGTAAAAGGCCCCAGGTATGTGGAGCCATCATCAAAACGTTTTCTGGTAAAAAAGATACGCGGGAAGCGTTCATTCTTTATGACGATATACGGATAGGTTTTACCATCTTTCAGATTGACATTGTACTTTGGCTGGTGCTTTTTGATAAGGGTGTTTTCCAGTAACAAGGCATCATGTTCCGAATTCGTTATCGTAAATTCTATTCTCGCGATCTTGCGCACCATCAGTTTGATCCGCGCACTGTGATCGGTCTTTTGAAAATAACTGCTGACCCGTTTTTTCAAATGTTTGGCCTTGCCTACGTACAGCATCTGATCATCCTTGTCGAAATAGCGATAAACACCCGGATTGTCCGGTATGTTGATCTCTATGCTGCGAAATGCTTCGGCATCCATACCCTGTAAACATACAAGAGCTGTAAGAAAGTTGCAACTGCTGTTATGCGTATTGCAAAAGGCATTGTGTAGATTTAGGCTAAAACCAACCATATGCGCGCAACCCTTACCGCACTTTTGCTGTTATGCACTGCTTGGGCAGATGCCCAGCAACTTACCTTGGAGAAGATCTTTCCCATGACGGAAATGCCACTGATGTCGGTGTCTGCAACATTGCAGAAAGAATACAAATATGTGGTAACGGACCTCGCGGTACCGGAAACAAATACACCCGAAAAAGGAGATTCAACGGTATTTCTGCAGAAGCTGAGCGGTAAAAATATCCGGGATATCATGCTGGTGCATAAATATACCGACGGGAAAACCACGGTCATGTTCAGTTATACCACCTTTGATAGTCTGGAATATGCAGCAGGCTTAGCATGGGTGCGCTCCATGGAATTTGATGCGGCAGATGTAAATTTCCAAAGCAGCATCGCAAATGACCCGCTGGTATTTGAAAAGGGAAAGATGCGGGTTAAGACCTTTTGGGCCAGATATGAAGATGGAACAAAATATTACGTAATGGATGTGATCCGCTTTCCGGAATAGGGCTCTATTTAATATACCCTTCCATCAGTTCTTCGTATGCATTCTTTTGATTGCGTTCGTATTTGCCGCAATCCTCCTCGATGGTTTTCGTTCCCTGAAACTCGGGGAATCGTGCAGCGGGGTCTATGCCCAGCGATTTATCGGCATATACTTTTCGCATGAAATAGCCGTAAATAGGCAATGCCATATTTGCACCCTGGCCGAGTGCCGTTGAGCGGAAATGCACCACGGGATCATCTGCACCAACCCAGGTGCCGCAAACCAATTGGGGTACAATGCCCATGAACCAACCATCTGTATTTTCCTGTGTGGTACCTGTTTTACCTGCAACAACGGAAGTGATACCGCCATATTCAGCCCGGCGCAGGCGTTGGCCTGTACCGTAGTTCACTACATATTGCATCATATCGAGCATAATGGAGGCAACTTCTTCCCGCATAACTTCTACACGTTTGGTTGGAAATTCTGCAATGATATTACCATTCTTATCTTCAATACGGGAAACAAATACAGGACGAACGGCAACACCTTTATTGGCAAAAGCGGTATACGCGCTGGCCATTTCATACACAGTCACCTCGGGCGTTCCTAAACAAATAGATGGCTGAAAGGGTATATCCGATTCAATACCCATGTTCTTGGCCAGATCGATCACCGGTTGAATACCCACTTCGCGCAACAGATATGCGGTCACCGTATTCACGGAATTGCCGAGTCCTTGCGATAATGTGAGCATACCGCCATACTTACCGTCTGAGTTCTTTGGTTCCCAGTCTTGCATAAGTCCCCACTTCGGACCGCGCTCAAAGGTGATGCGCTGATTGGGCACTTCAAAACACGGGGAGAAACCTTTGTCGGCAATAGCGGCAGTATACACAAATGGTTTAAAGGTAGATCCTACCTGACGTCCTTGCGATGGTTTTACGTGATCCAATTGAAAATAGCGCATATCTACGCCGCCCACCCATGCTTTGATCGCGCCGGTGTGCGGATCGATGGCCATGAACCCGGGATGCAGGATCATTTTAGAATATTTGATGGAATCGTATGGTGTGATCACCGTATCCAGATCATGACCCGGTGCTTTCCAACTGAATAAGGTTATCGTATCCGGCTGATAAAAAGATGCGATGATGTCTTTTTCAGGGACACCGGCTTTTTTCATATGCCTGTATCTGTCGGTTTGCTTGATCGCTTTGTCGATCAGATCCGGATTTTTTCTGCTGTTATACGGATAGGTCCAGGGCTCGTATTTATAATTCTTCCAATGGTCGTCAAATTGTTTTTGCAATTTGGTGAGCCACTCCGAAGTGGCCTCCTCTGCATAGGTTTGCATGCGACTGTCAAGCGTCGTATAGATCTTTAAACCATCTTTATAAATATCCCATTTACCGCCATCGGGTTTCTCGTTGTTCTCTACCCAATCGGCAAGCCATTGGCGCAGGTACTCTCTGAAATACGTAGCCGAACCGGCCTTGTGATCCTGGCGACGGAAATTCAATGCGAGCGGCTTGTCGGTATACGTTTTATAATCGGCATCATTGAGATAGCCCGCCTCATGCATTTCATGTAAAACAACATTGCGTCGCGCAACACATTTATCGGGAAAGCGAACGGGATTGTATAATACCGGATTATTCACCATGCCGACGAGAATAGCAGACTCATCAACGGTGAGATCCTGTACATTTTTATTGAAAAAAGTTTTTGCAGCCGTTTTGATGCCGGAAGCATCATATACATAACTCACTGTGTTCAGATACATTACCCGTATCTCTTCTTTGGTGTAATGTCTCTCCAGTTTAGCGGCTGTTATCCACTCTTTGAGTTTTGTGAGCCCCAGTTCAAATTTATTGGATGCGACAGGACGGCCATATAAATTCTTTGCGAGCTGTTGTGTGATCGTGCTGCCACCACCGGAAGATTCGTTGCCCAGCAATACGGTCTTGAAGATCACGCGCATGACACTCTTCGCATCGATCCCGCTGTGCTGATAATAGCGCACATCTTCGGTCGCAACCAATGCCTGTATGAGGTAAGGGGGTATCTCGCTATAGGTGGCATTTGTTCTGTTCTCCCGATAGAATTTTCCAAGCACTTCGCCATCACTGCTGATGATCTGCGTGGCCAGATTGCTCTGCGGATTTTCCAATTCGTCAAATCCCGGCAACTTGCCAAAGACGCCAAATCCCAGAAGCATAATAAAAAGCACTACCAGCAGGAAACCTCCGGCTAAAATGCCCCAGAACCACTTGATATATTTTTTATACTGCTGAAATTCTTCTTTGATCGACATACGCGCTGTCAGTTGAAGTAGTTTGATTCAAAAAAGACTGAATATCCGTCGATGTCCTTGGCCTTGTAAAACAAAACGTAATTGGATTTAGAAATGATGATGGGGGAGAACTGTTCTTTGTTCATTTCTCCAAATATAGCGGCATTATCTTTAACCGCGTGGTAGTAGGCCAACGCCTTGTCCCCATCTGCGAAACTTTTAACCAGGACCAGTGTATTGTCCTTTCCGATCAAAATGCTGGATATCTTCAAATTGTCCAAGGCAAAATTTGAAGCATTATAGGTAGACAGATTGTTTTTCAAAGTGGTGGCATCTTTGCCGGTACCTTGCATAATAAAGATGAAATAGTGCTCCTCGGGTTTATTGAAAATATAGGCGACGGCTTCTGTATTATTACCCGCATCATCTATCACACTTCCCCTGCGCAAATAATCCAAAATTTGTTGTGCCCTGTCGCCTACTTCATTATTTGGATATTTGATCGCAAGCTTTTGCAATTCATTTTTAAATACATCGATGCTGTCCGGGTTTGCGAAAGAAAGTGCAGAAAGCATCTCGAACTTTGGTTTCATGGGGTTGGGAATGAATAAAGTATCTGCTGCTAATGCACGGGCGCGCACGGCAAAGTATTGTTTGTCCTGCAAGAGGTTATATGTTTCGGTATAGTACTTATCGAGGACATTTTCTGTAGTGTCATTTTTGTGCTTGAAATAATCGGGGTCGCGGATCAGATGCGCATAGTCGCTATCGGGATATTTCTCCAATATCTCCTGTTTGTATTTGTCTTTTTCCGCTCCGCTCGCCAATTGGTACAATTGAAAAAGCGATTGTACTTCGAAGGCATTATCGGGATACGATTCCACATTTTCCGTAAAAGAGCTGTGCGCTTTACCGGCATCCAGAAAATTTTCCTTGTAGATCATGCCCGAACGATACAATGCGGCAGCGATCTTCGCATTGGAAGCTGTGATCTGTTCCGGTGTTTTAGGGAGGGAAGCAATGATGTCTTCCATCTTTAAATTCTTGTTGTCCAGATCCAATTGCTTGTCGCCATTTTCTTCCTGTGCATATTTATCTTCCGGATTGTCAAATGTTCCTTTTTCGATACGCCTCCAGTTATCTTCCAATGGACGTGTTCCCCACACCTTTTTGAACTCGGAGAAACCGCGTCCGCGCAGGGTGGGATTATAGAAATAAAAATCGCCGCCGCCGCCGGTAACCTGGTTTTGTGCATTGACATCTTGTCCGGGGAAATCGTTATTGGTGGTATCTTTTTCTGCTTCCTGGGCAATGATCTTTTCCAATTCCTTTTCCAGATCGCGGTCTGATAGGCTTGCCCAGTATTGCAATTTCCGTTCTGTTTCGATGATTTCCAACTGGTCAACGAGTAGTTTTAAGTTGTCGTGACGTAATTTGATCTCGGTATAGTTCTCATAATCCTTGCTGAGATTTGTAAGTGCACTATCGTAATAGGCATAAGCCGTTTTATAAACAGGATCGGTGTAATAGAGATCGGCAAGTTTGACATAAGAAGCACCTTTTTGATTTGCATCCAATGTATTGCGCACACTCAGTCCGAGGTAACTCTCTGCTTCTTCTCTTTTTTTCTCGGATAAACTGATCTCAGCAAGAGTATAATAGATCAGGCCATAAAACTCCCTGTATTTCTCATCTTTCAATAAGCTCAACAGGTCTTCCTTGGTTTCACTGCCGGTGATGCCATAATTACTCATACTGAGTTTGGTGATATTCAAACGGGCGTAAAATCCCATATCATAGCTGGGCTTGCCGTCTATTACTTCCTGGAAAGCAGTTATCGCTTTATCAAATTCTTTTTGTTGCACATATAACTGAGCGAGAATATAATTATAGCGCACCTGCAATTGTTTGTCGTCCGTGTTGGCGATAGCAATCTGCAGAGGTTCAATGGCCTTCGCCGGTTGATGTTGTTTCATGAAACAATCGGCTTCTACGGCATGTAATTCGCCGACCATCCATTTCGGAAAATTTTCATTGCTGCGCAAAACCGATATTACGGTATGGGCATCGCTGTATTTCCCCTGTTCTGTTAAGGAGCGTGCGATCCAGATGCCAGCTTCAAAAGAAACCGGTTGGTGTTTCAGTTTTTCCAATAAAGTAAGCGTGCCGTCTGCATCTTCTTCTATGCGTTTTGCTTTCGGTTGTTTTTCGACAATGTTGGAATATTCAGAAATGATATATCGGAAAGCAACAAGTGATTTGTCGTAGTCGCGTTTATAAAAATCAGATTTGCCCACCAGGAAATAACAGTCGTCTACCCATTTGCTTTTTTTGTGCAATTGGATCACAAAGGTTGTTTTGGCAATGACCTCATCCATGTTGGGTTGAACGGATGCCGCCTGTTCCTGCGTGCCGTATTTGAAAATGGGAAGCGTCCCTTCGTAGTTATCCTGTTGTTGATCCCACAGATTTTTTTCAGAGGATTCCATGATCAGCCGCGCATTGAAATAACCATTGTCCCGCGCAATGAGGTCGTCAAGACTTCGCCCGATAAATCCTTTACCTGAGCTTTTGCTGGATTGGCAGGAGGGGATCAGGATAAGCGTAAAAACAGAAAAAATAAAAATGGAGAAATTTCGTTTCAAGCTATTTACATTTACACTTCTTATATAACAGGATTTCAGCAAAATTATTTTAATAAATGCAGAAAAAGTAGCTGAAACAGGGGCTTTATGGCAAAAACGGGAAATACCAAAAGCAGGAAATGGCTGGAGCGCTTGCGCACCAAATACAAGTTGGTGCTCATGCACGACAAGACCTTTGAAGTACAGGCTTCCGTGCGCCTGAGTTTGGGCAATATCATCATCATGGGCAGTACGCTGATCGTGGTGGTGGGCGTTCTCCTCTATGCAGCTCTGGTGTTCACTCCCCTAAAGCAGCTTGTGGTGGGTTATTCAGAGGTTTCCACCTCCCGTCAGATCGCAGAGAATAACCGGATATCCGATTCCCTGCTGCAGGCCATGCAATATTACGATGTGTATCTGAACAACCTGAAACGCCGCATAAACGGTGAAATTGACTCCATTGCACCGATTGATTCTACAGGAAACAAAGATTACAGCAACATATCTATCGATAAGCCTTCCGACCTGGATAAGAGCCTCCGGGAACAGGTGACACAGGAAGACCTCTTTAACCTGGGTGTTTCCAACCCAAAAGAGAACACCGGGGAACAGAACCTCGAATCCCTGCATTTTTTTCCTCCGGTAAAGGGTACCATAACAGGTGAATTCAACAGCCGGGAGGGGCATTACGGTATAGATGTCGTGGCGCCGGAGAATACCCCGGTCAAGGCCTGTCTGGATGGGGTCGTGATCGATGCATACTGGAATCTGGAAAGCGGAAATGTCATCATTATTCAGCATGATCACGGCTTGATATCTTTCTATAAACACAATTCGCAGATCTTGAAAAAAGCAGGTAATAATGTGCGTGCAGGTGATGTTATTGCCGTCATCGGCAATACCGGTGAAATGAGTACAGGGCCGCATTTGCATTTTGAACTTTGGCACCAGAAAACACCACTCAATCCAAAAGATTTTATTAATTTCAACTAAAATTTTCGGAGCATGTTTGGAACAAAGAACACCTCAGACCCGGCGACACCTAATTCATTGATTTCCAATAGAATAAATAACGGCACTGTATTTACCGGTACCATTGAAAGCGATAGCGATATTCGTGTAGAAGGAACGGTAAAAGGAACGCTGCGCATCAAATCTAAAGTGGCGGTTGGTCAAACCGGCATAGTAGAAGGTGATGTCCATTGCAAAACGGCGGACATTGAAGGGCGTATCATAGGCGATCTGGAAGTTTCCGAAGTGCTTACACTCAAAAGCACCGCGATCGTGGAAGGCAATATCTACACCGCAAAGATCGTAATAGAGAACGGTGCACATTTTGACGGTATTTGCAACATGGGCACGAAAGACAAGAACGTACAGAATGCCATCGAAAGACCCGTCGCAGCCCTCGAAGAAGCAACAGTTTGACAGTTACATCCGCTACAGTGGGATGGCGTTTCAGCTATTCGCCGCCATCTTCATAGGCGTTTGGGGAGGCATGCGCCTCGATGCATGGCTCCATACCGGACCCTGGCTCACGGTTTTATGCTCCCTGCTCGGTATATGTGCAGGGATGTATGCCGTGCTACATGATTTTTTACGCAAAAAATGAAGTTTGCATCTTTGTGCTGTTAACATACTGCCATGATAAAATATCTGAAAAAATTTCTCCCCTTTGCCGCACTTATCGCCCTGATACTGGTCATTTTAGGTTTTGCCTCCGGATTTGATGAAGTGATGACATTTGCATGGATCTGTTTCGCTGTTTTTTTTGTTTTGAATATCATCACCTATTATTTTGCCATGCAAACCATAACGAAAAAATTCAGCAGCTTCATGAGCGTTTTTTTTATCAGTATTTTTTCTAAGCTGATCATTACTGCAATTATCGTTATTGTGTATAGGGCCGGTCATGAAGCCAGAGATGTCAATTATATCATCCCCTTTGCCATCGTCTATTTTTCTTTTCTCTTTTTTGAGACCATTGAGTTGGTATCCTTGTCGCGCAGGACAGAAAAACAAAAACCGGAAAAACAAAAAACACCGGATAACAAATGAAGATCTATTTCCTTTTCCTGTTAGCAGGAACAGCGATTTCGTCTGTGGCGCAGATGCCCGACATAGCGGGATATCTGAATGACATGAAAAAGGAAATGCCGGCACAAAAGAGCACTGTTTTCCAAACTGCACCCACCGGTAACTATGATCTGCAATACCAAAGATGCAGATGGCATATCGAACCGGATACTTTATTTATTTCCGGAAGTATTTATACATCGTATACGCTCACAGAAGATGCGGAGCATATATATTTTGACATGTCTGACCTGCTTGTGGTCGATAGCGTAATGTATCACGGATCAGCTGTTGCTTATGTGCATGCTGACAATGCGCTGGAGATCCCGTTTCCGGCAACGCTTGCGGCGGGTGTCACAGATTCTGTTACCGTATTTTATCATGGTGTGCCAACAGGCACCGGATTTGGTTCCTTCGAAAGAGAAGAAACAGAAACGGGATATTGCCTGTGGACCTTGTCTGAACCCTATGGCGCCAGCGACTGGTGGCCATGCAAACAAACGCTGAACGACAAAGTGGATTCGCTGGATGTGTATGTGACCGTGCCTGTGGGATATAAAAGCGGCGGTCCGGGGCTGTTGCAGGAAATTACAACGGATGGTATACACGATACCTGGCATTGGAAAACACAGTATCCGATGGCAACGTATTTATTGGGTATCGCCGTGAGTAATTACGCGGAGATCACCTTGTATGCTCCGCATCATGAAGATTCTGTTTTATTCTACAACTTGGTGTATCCCGAGGACAGTGTCTCTGCAGTGGATGGTATAAGTGCCATTATTCCTTCTTTTGTTTTGTACACAGAGATATATGGCGATTATCCGTATGCAGATGAGAAATACGGACATATGCAATTTGGTTGGGGCGGCGGCATGGAACATCAAACCATGAGTTCTGTTACGAATTTTGGATATGACCTGCTCAATCATGAAATGGCGCATCAATGGTTCGGCGATAAAATAACCTGCGCCAGCTGGCAAGACATCTGGTTAAATGAAGGATTTGCCAGCTATTCCAGTTGGTTGTGTTATGATTTTAAAGAAGATCCCGAACATTATTACGAAGCATGGCTGAAAGGCACGCGCAATACTGTTACATCACAACCCGGCGGCAGTGTCTTTGTATATGACACAACAGAAGTGAGTCGCATTTTTGACGGCCGCTTAACATATTATAAAGGCGCCTGGTTATTGCACATGCTGCGCCATCAGTTGGGTGATACGGCTTTTTTCAATGGGATACTGCATTACATCACCGACCCTGCGCTGGTATATGGCTTTGTGCATACCGATGATCTCATTGCGCATTTGGAAGCTGCAGCGGATACATCCCTCACGACTTTTTTTAATGAATGGTTCTATGGAGAAGGATATCCGCAATATCGCATTATGTGGAATGATGATGCCGACGGTCATGTGCGCATCGCGCTTTCCCAGGAGAGCAGTATGCCATCATCTGTGTCCTTCTTCCATATGGATGTACCGGTGCGATTAAAAGGGGAAACTGACTCCCTGGATGTTGTCATAAAACATACTGCGAATGGCCAGGTTGTTTTGCTGAATGTTCCTTTTGAGGTAAAAGAATTGCTGCTCGATCCGGACCTCACATTATTGCATGCACAGGATAGCATCGTTCAGGTGGATCTGCCGCCCGGTGTGATCAAGGCCAGCGTATTCCCGAATCCTGCCGATGATGTATTACACATCCAATTATTCGAAAGCGATGCAGATACTTACACATTCACCTTGTTCAACGCTGCGTCGGATGCAGTGATGCGGAACAGTACCTTTATTTCCGGACAGGAAAGTCTGGTGAACCTGGATGTTTCTGCATTGCCTTCCGGTGTTTATGTACTCTTTATAGAAAATAGCAGCAGGCAGTTCATTCAAAAATGTATAGTGAAATGATGCAACAAAAAAAGATCATGCTGCTGGGCAGTGGTGAATTGGGTAAAGAATTTGTGATCGCGTGCAAGCGATTGGGCCAGTATGTCATTGCAGTAGATGCTTATGATGATGCACCTGCACAACAGGTTGCTGATACGCGTGAGATCATTTCCATGTTGGATGGCGATGCATTGGATCGGATTGTCGCTAAACATCAACCCGATATTATCGTGCCGGAAATTGAAGCTATACGTACAGAAAGATTTTATACATACGAGGAGGAGGGCATACAAGTTGTACCAAGTGCACGTGCTGCCAATTATACCATGAACCGCAAATCCATACGCGATCTCGCTGCGAAAGAATTGGGATTGCGCACCGCAAAATATGCATACGCCACGAATATGGAGCAAATGCGCGAAGCGGTTGCATATACAGGAATTCCATGTGTGGTAAAACCCCTGATGAGTTCAAGCGGTAAAGGACAAAGTGTGATCAGAACGGAAGCAGATATTCAGAAAAGCTGGGATTATGCACAGAGCGGAAAACGCGGGGATATTGCAGAAGTGATCGTGGAAGCATTTGTGCAATTTGATGCAGAGATCACTTTGCTTACCGTTACACAAAAAAACGGACCAACTTTATTTTGTCCCCCGATCGGACACCGGCAGGAGCGCGGCGATTATCAGGAAAGTTGGCAACCGGCACTTATCCCTCCGGAACAATTACAGGAAGCGCAACACATTGCAGCAAAAGTTACGGAAGCACTAACCGGTGCTGGCATATGGGGCGTTGAATTCTTTCTGGCAAAAGACGGCGTTTATTTTTCTGAATTGAGTCCGCGACCGCATGACACCGGTATGGTGACATTGGCAGGAACACAAAATCTAAGCGAATTCGAATTACATGCGCGTGCAGTACTGGGATTGCCCATTCCAGAGATCGTATTATTAAAAGCCGGTGCAAGTGCGGTGATATTGGCTGCTGAAAAAGCGGACGACTATGCTGTAACAGGTTTGGAGGATGTCATGAAATTACCTCAAACAGATGTAAGAATTTTTGGTAAACCAACAACAAGACCTTACAGGCGTATGGGCGTTGCACTGGTATACGATGCTACTGCTGCAGATATGCATGCCTTAGTAGAAAAAGCACAAGCTGCCGCCGCTAAAGTGCACATAAAGTAACAGGGATCACTCCAGATCGCTCAGATCGAAATTGTTGAGGAAACTGGTATCGAATTTTCCGGCGCGGAAATTCGGATCGCGCATCAGTTTTTTGTGGAAAGGAATGGTTGTCTTAATTCCTTCAACGATGAACTCATCCAATGCGCGTTGCATTTTTAAGATCACTTCTTCCCGTGTTCTCGCTTTGCAGATCAGTTTTGCGATCATGCTATCGTAGTAAGGAGGGATGGTATAACCCGCATACACTGCTGTGTCAACACGAACACCATGTCCTTTCGGCGAATGGAAACTCGATATGCGTCCGGGGCTCGGTTGAAATCCTTTGGATGGATCCTCCGCATTGATGCGGCATTCCATGGCATGTAATAAAGGGAAATAATTTTTACCGCTGATCTTTTCTCCGGTTGCTATCTTGATCTGTTCTTTGATCAGGTCGAAATCAACAACTTCTTCCGTAACCGGATGTTCCACCTGGATACGGGTATTCATTTCCATGAAATAAAAGTTCTTGTGTTTGTCCGTCAGAAATTCGATGGTTCCTACACCTTCATACGCAATCGACTCGGCCGCTTTCACTGCAGCATCACCCATTTTCTTGCGCAATTTTTCATCCAGGAAGGGAGAAGGACTTTCTTCTACCAATTTCTGATGACGGCGTTGTATGGAACAATCGCGCTCACTCAGGTGACAGGCTTTTCCATATTGATCACCCGCAACCTGAATTTCAATATGGCGCGGTTCTTCAATATATTTTTCCATGTACAGTCCGTCATTACTGAACGCAGCTTTTGCTTCCATACTTGCTGTATTGAAAGCATTTTCCACCTCACTTTCTTTCCACACGATGCGCATACCCTTTCCACCACCACCTGCGGTAGCTTTCATGATAACGGGATATCCTATTTTCTTGGCGAGTTTTTTCGCTTCGGCAATATCTTTCAGCAAACCTTCGCTTCCCGGGATCACCGGCACGCCGGCTTTTTTCATGGTGTCCTTTGCGGTGATCTTATCACCCATTTTCCGGATCTGTTCCGGGGAAGGGCCAATGAATTTGATCCCGTATTTCGCACAGATCTCGGAGAACATATCGTTCTCGCTTAAAAATCCATAGCCGGGATGTATCGCATCCGCATTCGTGATCTCGGCAGCGGCCATGATCTTGGGAATGCTCAGATACGATTCTTTTGATGGTGGTGGTCCGATACAAACAGCTTCATCAGCAAAACGAACAGGCAAACTTTCTTTGTCGGCAGTAGAATATACTGCAACGGTTTTGATGCCCATTTCTTTGCAGGTACGAATAATGCGTAAAGCAATTTCACCTCTGTTAGCTATAAGTATCTTTTTGAACATGCTGATGTTTTGGAAAAAACAAGATGCACACAGAACAGACTGTGTGCATCGCAAATTATTTAGGCTCGATCAGGAAAAGGGGTTGATCGTATTCGACAGGACTTGCATCATCCAGAAGGATCTTAACGATGCGTCCGCTGTGCTCACTTTCTATTTCATTGAACAATTTCATCGCTTCAATGATACAGAGTTTAGAACCCACATTGATCTCATCACCAACTTTTACGAACGGATCTTTATCCGGTCCGGCGGAGCGATAAAATGTTCCAACGATAGGAGATTTGATCGTGATCAGATTATCACCGCCGGCAGAGGATTCTGTTTTGGAGGCATCATCTGATTTTGTTTCTGTTTTTACCGGCGTAGCAACAGGTTGTGCTTGTTGCATGATCACCGGCTGTTGCATTTGCGGAAGAACCACGGGATTCGGCATAGCACTCGCCCCATGCGTCGTTTTGATCTTGATCCTGAATTCCTGTTCTTCGATGGTAAGCTCAGCCACATTATACTTATTTACCATGCGGATGAGTTCCTGAATCTCTTTAAAATCCATTTCGGGTTATTTTACGCGTTCAACATATTCAAATGTGCGGGTGTCGATCTTGATCTTGTCGCCGGTTTCCACGAACAGCGGTACCTGAATGGTTGCCCCCGTCTCTACCGTAGCATTTTTATATGCATTGGTGGCCGTGTTCCCTTTGACACCCGGTTCTGCAAATGTAATCTCTAAAATAATATGCGCGGGCAATTCGCAAAACAAAGGTTTTTCCGTTTCCGCGTGGAA
Source organism: Chitinophagales bacterium (assembly GCA_041392955.1). Lineage (GTDB taxonomy): Bacteria > Bacteroidota > Bacteroidia > Chitinophagales > BACL12 > UBA7236. The sequence continues at coordinate 29,317 of JAWKLB010000027.1, forward strand.
TAAAATATCAATTTCCTGGCCTTCTTTAAAGAATTCGTGGCCTTCCACCATGGATTCTTCCAGTGTCACCTGATCGAATGTCTCATTATTCATGAAATGATAGCCGGTCTCATCATTGTAGAGGTACTGATATACCCTGCGCTCCACACGCACCGGATTGATCGTTGCACCCGAGGGAAATGTGTTCTCCAGGACCCTGCCGGTTGTGAGACTTTTCAATTTTGTCCGCACAAAGGCATTTCCTTTACCGGGTTTTACATGTTGGAAATCTACGACCTGCCAGATATCATGGTTGAAATCTATACAAAGCCCTTTTCTGATCTCAGCGGTACTAGCCATATTTCTAAGTTATTTTTAACGTGTTCGGGCTCAATTGGTATCGTAAGCCCACTTAATATAGGTCGCACCCCAGGTAAATCCGCCACCAAAGGCTGCAAGTACCAGGTTGTCCCCTTTTTTCAGCTTCGGCTCCCATTCCCAGAGGCATAGGGGAAGGGTTCCTGCTGTGGTATTTCCAAATTTCTCAATATTGATCATGACCTTTTCCTTCGGCAGTCCCATGCGCTCGGCCGTCGCATCTATGATGCGCAGGTTCGCTTGATGGGGCACCAACCACGCAATATCATCAGAATCGAGATGATTGCGCTGCATGATATTTTCGGCCACATCGGCCATGTTTTTCACGGCAAATTTGAATACTGTTTTGCCCTCCTGATACACGGTATGTTCCATGCCATCCACTGTTGCATGACTTGCCGGCTTCAAACTGCCGCCCGCTTTCTGATGCAGGAAATGTCTTCCGGAGCCATCGGTCTTCAGGACAGAATCGATCACGCCATAAGGCTCGGTACTGGGCTCCAACAAAACTGCACCGGCGCCATCACCGAAGATGACACAGGTTGTTCGGTCCTGGTAATTGATGATCGACGACATCTTATCCGCACCAACTACCACAACCTTCTTATAGGTACCGGTTTCAATGAATTTCGCTGCTGTGGTAAGGGCATACAAAAAGCCGCTGCAAGCGGCGCTAATGTCGTAACTGAGGATATGTCCACAGCCCAGTTTATCGCATGTGATGTTGGCAGTTGCAGGAAAGGGCATGTCTGGTGTGGTGGTGGCAACAATGAGCATCTCAATGTCCGTTGCCTGATTGCCTGTTTTTTCCAGCAGACCTTTTACGGCTTCATAGGCCATATCGCTGGTGGCAAGTCCTTCACCTTTCAGAATGCGCCGTTCTTTGATCCCGGTTCGGGTTAGTATCCACTCGTCGGATGTATCCACCATTTTTTCGAGCTCACTGTTGGTGAGCCTGTATTCGGGAACATAACCGTGAACTCCTGTTATTGCTGCAAACACTTTTTGCATGCGCTTCTCTGTAAAATTTGGGTCTGGTGATTGAAGGCTTTATCAGGCATTCTTCTCCACGGCGATCTTGCCTTTGTAATAGCCACATTCGGAGCATACGCGATGGCGTAATACCGGAGCGCCACAGTTGGCACAATTCACAACGTGCGGAGCATCCACACCGTGGTGGGTTCTGCGCTGGCGGGTCCTTGTCTTGGAATGGCGACGTTTAGGATTTGGCATGGTATCTAATTTTAATTTTCGTTCAAATTATTCAATATGTCCCAACGCGGGTCGGGGTTTTCTTGTTCTGTTTCGTCTGTTTCGTTCTCCAGCAACCTGGTGATCTCGGGATCACAACCGGGTTTACCATCGGGCCTGTCCGGATGCACGCGCAACATGGGCAGGCTGAGATGTGTGAATTCATACAACATCTCCGAAATGTCGAGGATGGATTCACTTTCGGGGATCCAAATAACCTCTTCACTGTCGCGGTCTTCCTCCCGTTTATCGCCGATCTTCACGTAAACGGTGAAATTGCCGTGAATAGGTAGGTCGAAATCCTGTCCGCACCTGTCGCAAACTGTCAAAACCGTGCCTGAAATATCAAAATTGAGCACGAACAAACGTTCCTTTTTATCAAACGCCAGATCTGCAAAGACCTGTCCTTCCTCCACCTCAGAACCTTCAAAATGGCTGAAAAAAGAGCCATCCAGTGCGTAATTGAAGTGGTGCAGGCCCAGTTTCAAACCCACAAAGGGTATTTGATATGCCCGCAGATCTTTCACCTCAGTTTTTTAAAAAGGCTGACAAAGGTAGGCAACAAAAGGCAGATTTTATAAAAAAGGATGGCTCGGCAGCATTGTAGTGAAAGGTTTAGCCTTTCTCGCTTTCCACCACCGATTTTTTGACCGGATTTGCCGTTACTTCCAGGTAGATCCGGCGGTTGCGCACGATGTCAATAGCGGTGAAAATGGCCTGTAGCATACTGTCAGGATGGGCAAGCCCCTTACCTGCAATATCAAAGGCCGTTCCGTGGTCCGGACTGGTCCGCACAAAAGGCAATCCTGCGGTAAAGTTCACACCCGCCCCAAAATGCATGGCTTTGAACGGAACCAGGCCCTGGTCGTGATACATAGCCAGTATCGCATCGAATTTCTGCCAGTTCCCCGAACCGAAGAATCCGTCGGCGGGAAAAGGACCCGAAACAAATATTTTGCTCTCTTGTGCCTCCCGGATGGCCGGGATAATGATGTTTTTTTCCTCATCGCCCAATGCGCCGCTGTCGCCGGCATGCGGATTGAGCCCCAAAACCGCGATCGTTGGCTTGAACAGGGCAAAGTCCATCATCAGACTCTTATGCATCAGTTCGATCTTTTCGAGTATCCCGTTCTTGCTGATATGTGCGGCAATATCCTTGACCGGTACATGATTGGTGACCAGGCCCACCCGCATACTATCCCCCAAAAGGAACATCAGGTTGTTTTTGCCACCGGCCTTATCCTGCAGGTATTCAGTATGGCCCGGAAACCCGAAACCGGCCTGCTGCATATTGTTTTTGTGAAAAGGTGCGGTGACCATGGCGTCCAGATGGCCGGCCATGAGGTCGGCAGTTGCTGCGTCGAGGCTGACGGTTGCGTATTTTCCACCCGCTTCGGTCTCCATCCCGGGTTGAATGGTCACATCGTCCTGAATGCAATTGATGATGTTTACTGTCTTTGTATTCGCATCTTCCGGGTTGTTGCAGTTACTGTAATTGAAATGTTCTGCCTGCAACATTTTTTTATAATAGGATATGATGCGGTTTGAAGCATAGATAATAGGCGTGCACATATTCAGGATACGCTTATCTTGGAGTGCTTTGATCATCACTTCCGGACCAATGCCGTTGACATCACCCAGGGTAAATCCTATCCTGATCTTATTTTCCATATCCTGTGCTTGCTATCTTTGAATTTTGACAAAAATACGGATCAGGTGTTACTTTGCGCGCTGATACACCATTTTGTTCATAGTAAAAGGTAAACCTGTATTGCGGCGGTTCGAACATAAAAAAGCACTGGGTCAACATTTCCTGAAAAGTACCGATACGGCTGAGCGTATCGTCGCACTATTAGGTGATGTGCAACATAAAAAAGTGCTGGAGATAGGACCGGGTTTAGGTATACTCACCCGACACTTGAAACAAACCGGAGCCGACCTCTATTGCAGTGAATTAGATGAGCGCATTATAGAACTGCTCCGGAGTGATCTGCATATCGCATCTGATCATATTATTACCGGTGATTTTTTGAAAGCAGATTTGCACGTGTTTGCAGCAGATGATCTGCACATCATTGGAAATTTCCCATATCATATCAGCTCCCAGATTTTGTTTACAGTACTGGATCACAAAGAGGGTATTCCTGTTGTGGTGGGCATGTTCCAGCAGGAAATGGCTGAGCGGGTTTGTGCAGTGCATGGCAATAAAGAATACGGTGTTATCACTGTGCTCGTTCAGGCATATTATGATACCGAATTGGTATTTACCTTGCCTCCTGACGCCTTCGACCCACCGCCTGCGGTGCACAGTGCGGTTATCCGGTTAATCAGGAAAAAAGAAGTTCCGTCTTGTTCCATGCGCATGTTGCGCACCGTTGTAAAATCAGCTTTCAATCAACGGCGTAAACAATTGCATAATGCATTGAAACCGGTTGCGGGTGCCGGTGAGATCTTATCGGCTATGGGCTGGTCTGATAAAAGACCCGAGCAACTGAGTGTAGAAAATTTTATATATTTAGCAACAGCACTCGAAGAGAAAAAATAAAAGTTTATGTGTGGTGAAATTTCCGGATTATGGCTGAGAAACAAAAAGTGATCATAACAGATTACCTGCATCCCGTGATGTTCGATGGACTGATAGATATGGGATTTGAAGTAGACTTAGTGCCTGATATTACCAATGAGGCCCTGAGCGAGATAATTGACCGGTATACCGGTTTGGTTATCAGCACCAAAATTAAGGTGACGCAGGTGCTTATGGATAAGGCCGAAAAGCTTCGATTCATTGCCCGGGCTGGAAGCGGCATGGAAAATATCGATAGTTTGTACGCCCATGCCAAAGGGATACATGTAGTGAGTTCTCCCGATGGAAATGCCAACGCTGTTGCGGAACATACTATCGGGATGCTGCTTGCTATGCTGAACAAACTGCATATTGCCGATCGTGAGATGCGCAACGGCATATGGCATCGTGAAGAGAACAGGGGCGAAGAACTGGATGGTAAAACAGTGGGGATCATAGGATACGGTCATGCCGGGTCCAGGTTGGCGCATAAGCTGGCCGGCTTTGATGCTGAAGTGCTGGCATATGATAAATATAAAAGTGGCTTCGGGACCGAAAAAGTGAGAGAAGTAACCCTGAAGGAACTGCAAAAATATGCCGACATCATAACCTTCCACGTGCCGCATACACCGCAAACGCATCACTATCTCAATGATGATTTCATTGCCAAATGCGCACGATCGTTCTACCTGATCAACACCTCCAGAGGCAAAGTAGTAGATACCGATGCGCTGCTAAGGGGTTTGGACAGCGGTAAAGTAAAGCTCGCAGCTCTGGATGTATACGAAAATGAGCAATTTGACACCCTAACACCTACGGAACAGGCCGAAATGGCAGCGCTGAGGTCGTCGGAAAAGGTTCTCCTCACACCCCATATCGCAGGATGGACACACCAGTCATTCTACAAGCTGAGCGGAATCCTGGTTGAAAAGATAAAATACCTTCTGCCTGAAATAGTTAAGTGACATAAAAATGAGGGTTCGGTGACAGCTTAGTGACCTAAAAATTAAATGGGAGTTATATTTTTGTTGTCAATTATTTACATAATTTAGCGACTCTTAACATATTTTAAAAAACTTCGGTCTATGAATAAACTCCTTTACGCACTTGCCGTACTCGTTTTGTGTGTCAGTTCTGCTCTAGCGCAGTCGGGTGAGATTCAAGGGAAAGTTGTGAATGCCAAAGGTGAGGGGATCCCCTTCGCGAACGTGGTAGTTTACAAGAACGGGGTGTTGCAAACCGGCGCAACCACTGATTTTGACGGTTTGTATTCCATCCCAGCCCTCGAACCGGGAACATACGATGTGGAGGCCTCATATGTGGGGATGAAACAGAGGGTTACGGACATCACGGTATCCAATGGTATCGTCTTCATGAAGGATATCGTTCTCAGTGAACAGGTCCTGGAAACGGTAATTGTTAAATATGAAGCCCCGCTCGTCGACAAGGGGAACACCAGTACGGGTGGTGTGGTGACAAAAGAAGACATCCAGAAGATCGCCACCCGAAATGTGACATCCATTGCAGCCACAAAAGAAGGGGTTTATCAGAGCGATGAAGGCGGCGGATTGAACATCAAAGGTTCCCGCGGAGATGCGACAGAATATATCATTGACGGTGTGCGCGTGAGCGGTTCGCTGAAACTTCCCCAGGATGCCATCGAGCAGCTGGAGGTGATCACCGGCGGTGTGGACCCTAAATATGGTGATGCTACAGGTGGTTTCATCTCGATCACAACCAGAGGTCCTTCCAAAGATTACAACGGTAGCCTCGAGCTGGCCACTTCCCAATTCCTCGATCCGTATGGTTATAATCTGGCCAGCTTATTCCTGACCGGACCTTTCATTGTTAAGAACAAAGGCACAGATTCTGCGCTGGCAAAATTTGGTTTCTTCCTCGCAGCCGAATTGGAAATGGAAAAAGATCCGGATCCATCGGCAGTAGGTAATTATAAAGTTCAGGATGACATTATGCAGGGATTGATAGCAGATCCTCTGCGCCCCAGCGTGAGCGGTCTTGGTTTCAACAAGAACTCGGAGTTCATCACCATGGATGACCTGGAAAAGATCGACTACAAACAAAATACGAATAACTACGGTTTAGCACTTTCTACTAAACTCGATTATAAATTTTCCAGAAATACAAATCTGCAATTGGGTTTGAGTTGGAGAAATTTTCATGCCAATACCTATGTGCGCACATTTGCACTGTATAATTCCGATAATAACCCCGTAGATGATCAGAATACGTATCGAGGATATTTGCGGTTTACACAACGTTTTCCGGAAAAAGCCTCTGCAACTGGCGATAAGGAATCATTGGTCGGAAACGCTTATTACTCAATACAGCTTGATTATACAAAATTCATAGGGACTCGTCAGGATGCAGACCATAAGATGAATCCATTTTCTTATGGTTATATAGGTCAATATAATACCTACAAAGCCCCTGTATATTTCTATACAACAGATGAGACAACAGGTCTTACAGGGTATGTGCTGGCCGGTTATCAGGACACGCTGGTCACCTTTTCACCGGGTGAAGCAAACCCTGCACTTGCAACCTATACATCAGATTTTTATGCGGGAAGCGGAATTCCTCCTTCAAGCCTTTTTGATATTCAGTTAGGTGGTGGTTTGCTGAATGGCGATGCCTCCTCTCTGTTCCTGACAACCTATAGTATGTGGTATAACTACGGCGTGCCGTGGGTTAATTATTCCACAACCAATACGGATCAGTATTCATTGAATTTTGGCGCCGCACTTGATCTGAAGAGCCCGAATTCTAAAAACGTTTCCAAACACTCTCTGGAATTTGGTTTCGAATTCCAACAGCGGGTGGAAAGTTTTTATGGTGTGAACCCGATCAACTTATGGACTATCGCGCGTCAGCTCACCAATAAACATATATTGACATTGGATACAGAAAATCCGATGTTGGTGATCGACGGTCAGGAATATACGTATGAAGAATATTTAAGTAATCCCGATCTGTTCTTCGGAACAACTGATACCATTAATTATAACAGATTATTCCTTTCTGAGGACCAATCGTATTTCGATAAACAATTGCGTAACCGTTTAAATGAAATGGGTTATAATATTGGAGCACTCGATTATATCAATATCGATAATCTGCCTTTAGATGTGTTTTCACTGGATCTGTTCAACGCAGATGAATTACTCAACCAAGGTAGTTCATTGGTTACCTATAACGGATATGATTATTTAGGCAATAAAGTGAACGGTGCTACTTCCTTTAATGATTTCTTTACGAAACAAGTAGATGGCGAATATACCAGGCCATTGGATGCATTCCGCCCTGTGTATACTGCCGGTTATATTCAAGACCGTTTCAACTTCAACGATATCGTATTCCGCGTTGGTGTGCGTGTTGACCGCTATGACGCCAACCGCAAAGTGCTGAAAGATAAATACAGCTTGTATGATCTGTATTCTGTTGCTGAAGTGGACGGAAGTCTCAATCCCAATGGCAATCACCCGGGCAATATTGGAAATGATTATGTTGTATATGTGGATGACTTTAACAGCCCGAACCCGAATATTGTTGGATATCGCAATGAAGACACCTGGTATAATGCCGATGGTGAAGAAGTTGCCGACCCGAACGTTATCGCTATCAACTCTGCAACCGGTACTATTACACCATACGTAGTTGATCCGGATGCAAACATCAAAGACGAGAACTTCGATCCGAATTCCTCTTTTGAAGATTATACTCCGCAGATAACTATAATGCCCCGTATCGCATTTTCATTCCCGATCTCCAAACAAGAAGATCGCGAAGCACTGTTCTTTGCGCATTATGACATCTTAACACAGCGTCCGCCTACAGGAACATCTGCAACTGCAGCTGATTATTATTTCTTCCTGGAGAACGCCGGTGCTCTGTTGGATAACCCGGCTTTGAAACCGGAAAGGACCATCGACTATCAGATAGGTTTCCAACAACAGCTATCCAAATCATCTGTGATCAAGATATCTGCATTCTATAAAGAATTGCGCGATATGATCCAGATCATCAACGTGCCTTATGCCTATCCGCTGTCATATTCCACTTATGGAAATATCGACTTTGGAACCGTTAAAGGTTTGTCCTTGTCGTATGATATCGCACGCAGAACACGCAACTTGAAATTATCTACCAGTTATACATTGCAATTCGCTGACGGAACAGGATCCAGTGCAACCTCTCAGATCAATCTCGTGGGTGCAGGTCAACCGAATCTCCGCACCATCATTCCACTGAGTTACGATTCACGCCACAACTTCAAACTGGTGATGGATTATCGCTTTGAGGATCCGGAAGCAGGACAACCTAAATGGTTGAATGATGCAGGATTGAACGTGACCTTCAATGCGCGTTCCGGTGAACCTTATACGCGTCAGTCGAACCCGCTGCCTACAGCGCAGTTCGGTATCAACAACCGCGCTAACCTGGAAGGTTCCATCAATGGTTCCAGATTGCCCTGGCACTACAGAACAGATATCAAATTAGATAAAGCATTCTACTTTGGTCTAGGTAAAAACGACAGGCCGATTTCTGCAGATGTATATGTATGGGTGCAAAACCTCTTTAATAATGAGAACGTGATCGCGGTATATGCCTACAGCGGTAACCCGACAGATGATGGTTATCTCACATCTGCCGAAGGTGCAGAGTATGTAAGTTCACAACTCTCTCCGGAAGCATTTTACGATCTCTATTCAGTAAAAATGATGAATCCGGATAATTACAGCATTCCGCGCAGGGTGCGTTTGGGTGTATCATTTGATTTTTAAAAAATAAATAAAGCAGATATGTCTATATATAAGATCAGTGTTTTATCTATCCTGATGCTCGCTATCGGATATTCAGCCTCTGCAAAGGAGAATATCGGCGTCACGGGAAAACGCAGTTCTACTTATGCAAAACTCAATGCCGGTTGTGCGGACGCAACTACCCAGGTCGATCTGGATATCAACAACGTGCGCGCACGCTTATTAGGTGCCGGTGACTTTTGGTGGGACCTTCAGAACGACGCAAAGTACGAGATACCAAAAGTTGACCCGACTACCGGGACCATTCCGGTAAGCTCCAGTTTTGCAGGTGCCTTGTGGATCGGTGGTATCGACGCCGGTGGTCAGTTGAAGATCGCGGCACAAACCTATCGCCAAAGTGGTAACGATTTCTGGCCCGGTCCGCTGAATGCAGACGGGACTATTGACGAATCAACCTGTAATGCGTATGACCGCCACTGGAAGATCAACAGGACCACCATAGACGATTTCTTTGAAACCATTCTTTCTTATGGTGGTGTTCCCGGTGTTTCGCCAACAACTGCTGCAATACCTGAAGCAGAAATACCTGCCATCATCCGCGAATGGCCTGCATTGGGCAACGTGAATGCTACGGGTAAAGCAGGTGAGATATTGAATGTGCAAAAAGATCTCGCGCCTTTTGTTGACGTGAACTTCGATGGAATATATGACCCGACAGTTGGAGATTATCCCGATATAGATGGTGATCAGGCGATATTTTGGGTATATAATGACAAAGGAAACATCCACACAGAATCGGGTGGCGATGCCATCGGATTGGAGATCAGAGCATTGGCCTTTGCGTTTCAAACCAATGACGATATCAATAACATGACCTTCTACAGATATAAGGTGACCAACTATGCGACGTCGGCACTCGACTCCACATATTTTGGCCAGTGGGTTGACTCTGACCTTGGTTTTTATAATGATGACTGGGTTGGTTGTGATACTGTTTTATCCTTAGGTATGTGTTATAACGGCGATGCAGTGGATGGCCCTGCCGCTGCTGCATATGGTGCTAACCCACCGATCTTTGGAACTGACTTTTTCCAGGGTCCGATTAAATATATCATGGATGAAGGAGCCATCGTAGACTCTATTCGTTTGGGTATGTCGGCCTTCTTATATTATAATAACGACTTCTCTATCACCGGTAACCCGGAAGTTGCTGCGCATTATTACGGCTACCTTTCCGGTACCTGGAAAGACGGTTCTCCATTTACATATGGCGGTACCGGTTATGGCGGAACAACATTATCTAATTATATATTCCCAAGCGATCCTTCCGATCCTACGGGTTGGAGTGAATGTACCGAAGGTAACGTTCCTGCTGACAGAAGATATTTGCAATCTTCAGGCCCTTTCACTTTATTGCCCGGTGCTGCTAATGAAGTGGTGATGGGTGCACTTTGGGTGCGACCTCCGGTGTCCGGTGGTTGTCAGACCGCATTCGACATGGCGGCACTTGCCGATCAAAAGGCGCAAGCTTTATTTGATGCTGATTTCCAATTGATCGGTGGACCCGACGCGCCGGATATGGAAGTGCGCGAATTGGATCAATCTCTGGTATTGTCGCTGATTAATGGTCCAACTTCAAATAACATTGGTGAATCATATGAAGAGACCGACCCGCTGATCGTAAGTATAGTGACCGAATTACCCGATAGTGTTATTGAAGCCAATCCGGGTATTTTGGACTCAACCTATAATTTTCAGGGGTATAAAATTTATCAGTTAGAAAATGCATCCGTTTCACCATCGGAATACTCAGATGTTACAAAAGCAAAATTGATCTATCAATGTGATCTGAAAGATGGTGTCGATAAGATCGTTAATTATTCTTTTGATGCTGTAGTTGCTTCCGATGTTCCTGAATTAATGGTGGCCGGCAACGACAATGGTATCAGACACACTTTCGAAATTACTGATGATGCATTTGCAACGGGTAATACCAAACTGGTAAACTTTAAAACGTATTATTTCTCTGTTGTGGCGTATGCTTATAATAACTTCCTTCCCTATGATCCGATAGATCCTAACTCACAAAAACGGGCCTATCTCGAAGGAAGAAAAAATATTAAAATTTATACTGCAGTTCCACATAAACCCGATCCTGAAAACGGCGGTATGGTCCTGAATGCAAATTATGGAGATGGTCCGGACATTACGAAGATCGAAGGTCTTGGAAATGGTGGAAATTTCCAGATGCTTACAGAAGAAACCATTGATCAATTATTGACAGATAAGGTGGTGGATTATCCGGTGTATAAAGGAAGAAATGCACCTATCGATGTGATGGTGTATGATCCTGTGCGATTGCCGGCGGCAGACTTCCAGTTAAAACTGGTCGATTCATCCAATAGTGATCCTATGTTACCGGACAGTACCTGGTGGGTGCTGACCAATTTGACAGAAGGAACTACGGTAGTATCTGACTTCCCGATCAACTTCGTGAATGAGCAGATCATACCGGAATGGGGATTATCTGTTACCGTGCATGCCGTTGCTGATCCGGGTGGACAAGATGTGGCAGGAACTTTTATTGAACATGAGGAAAACAATGGCTTCATTGGCGCCTCATTAACCTATGCGGATAATAGCCGGCAGTGGTTGACAGGTGTGCAAGATGTAGATGGAACTATTTTGGATTGGATCAGATCCGGTTCTGCCGATGGTATTTTTGCCGATGTGCTGCCAAATCCAGATGAGAATCAGGTGTATGAAGGAGTGCTGGGCGGTACCTGGGCACCGACAGAAGTGGTTGCTTTCAGCACGGCTGAAGTACCTTTTGTTCCGCTGCGATCTATTGTTGGTTTGCGTCCGCAAATACCTATTGAAAAAACCGTTGGTGTGGATGTGGTATTTACATCTGACAAATCGAAATGGTCGCGTTGCGTTGTTCTTGAATCCGGTGAATGCACCAATACATTGAGTGCGGGTGAGATAAAACTCGATATGCGCCAGATGTCAAGCCGCAATATTGATGGCACCATTGACGGTGGCAGCAAAGGATACAGCTGGTTCCCCGGTTATGCTGTGGATGTGGAAAGTGGCCGCCGCTTGAACATATTCTTTGGGGAGGACGGCTGTCCTACCCAGTTGGATGGACGCGGTCGCGATATGGTTTGGAATCCATCTTCTGACTTCTTCGATCCTGCATTTACCAATGCGATATATGGCGGTAAACATTATATCTATGTTTCTAAAACAACATATGATGAGTGTAAGAACATCCATGATACCTTGCAATGGGTTGGCGGTGTGAAACCGGAGACATCTTATTATAAAGACATCTTTAAGAATGTAGTTTGGATCACCATGCCGTTCCTGAATCAGGGGTATTCTTCCAATGTTGGCGAGACAATGGAAATACCAACGGAAACAACCGTGCGCCTGCGTGTAACTAAACCATATGTGCAGTATTATGTAGATGGCACCAATATTGGGAAACCGGTATATGCATTTTCAACTAAAACACTGGCCGCTACTACCGGTGATGCCGCTGTTGCCAGCTCTGCACTCGACTTGATACGTGTGGTACCCAATCCATATTATGCTTACTCGGCTTATGAAACGAGTCCGATTGACAATCGGGTTAAGATCACCAACCTTCCGGCTAAATGTTCAGTTTCCATATTCACGCTGGACGGTACTTTAGTGCGCAGGTTTCAACGCGATGTATCCATAGATAATACTTCGGGTGGTGAATTGAATAGCAAGAGCGGTAACCTGGATACATCCATTGACTGGGATCTGAAAAACAATAAAAATGTTCCGCTTGCCAGTGGCATGTATATTATTCATATAGATGCAGGTGAGTTGGGAGAAAAAACAATCAAATGGTTTGGTGTAATGCGTCCAATAGATCTGGACACTTTCTAAAACTGAAACACATGACGAAAATGAAAAATATAGCATTTGCGGTCCTCATGTTGCCTGCGGCGTTGATAGCAGGTAACCCCGACCGTTCAGGTGAAGCCGGAGCGAGCGAGTTGCTTATCGACCCCTGGGCACAAAGCAGCGGTTGGTATGGTTTGAACATAGCATCAGTACGTGGCGTGGAAGCACCAAACCTGAACGTAGCCGGTCTTTCTTTCATTACCGGTTCGCAACTGGAGTTTGACCGCACAGAATGGCTGGTGGGTACCGATATTAGTTTGAATACTTTCGGTTTTGCCCGCAAAGTAGGTGATGGAGCAATAGCCCTTACACTGACATCCATGGACCTCGGCGCCATTGAAGTGACCACAACAGATAACCCTGATGGTACCGGCGCAACCTATAAACCGCGCTTTTCTAATCTTGGTGTCTCGTATGCACGCAATTTTGCCGACTATCTGAGCGGCGGTATTACAGTGCGCGTTATTTCAGAAGGTGTTGCCGACGTAAAAGCAATTGGCGTTGCAATGGACGTGGGTATTCAATATATCAGTGGACCCGAAGCACATCCTGAGCAGATCAAAATGGGTATAACGCTGCGCAACGTTGGAACACCGATGAAATTCGGTGGCGATGGTTTGAGTTTCCGCGGCAATGTTCCGGAAGGTAGTTATGATATGACCGTAAATTATCGATCTGAAAGTTTTGAATTGCCTTCGCAATTGGCCATTGGTGTATCTTATGATTTTTATTTTGGCATGCAAAACCGCTTGACCGCAGCAGGTTCTTTTATCTCTAACTCATTTTATAAAGATCAATTTGGTCTTGGCTTAGAATATGGTTTGCGCGTTAAGAACACCGAAATGTTTATGGTGCGTGCAGGGTATCGGTATGAAAAAGGTATAACCAGTGATGTGGATCGCACAACAGCATCAACAGGACTGGCAGCCGGTATAACTTTTCAGTACCCGATCGATAAATTAGGAAATAACTTAGTTGGTATCAGCTATTCTTATCGCACTTCATATCAATTCAATGGTTCGCATTGCTTCGGTATGCGTTTGAGCTTCTGATAAAAAACAATTTACCTTTGTAGAAACGTTTCTATCCGGAAACGTTTCTTTTTTTTTAACCGTATTAAACGAAAAAGCATGGCGGAGATATCGTATTTATCGAAAGAAGGAATGGAAAACTTAAAGGCAGAGATTCAGGAATTGAAGACCAAAGGGCGTGCAGAAATGGCAAGGGCCATTAAGGAAGCACGCGAAAAGGGCGACCTCTCTGAAAATGCAGAATAC
>JAWKLB010000028.1:0-42228 GCA_041392955.1 Chitinophagales bacterium
CCTTGCTCATACTGATTGGTTTATTAGCCATGATTTTATTACGTTTACAGAAGCGGATATTACGATTCTGCAAACTGAAAATCAGTATGCTAAAACAGTATGATCAAATCAAAAATACAGGGGTCAGTTTACCGCGCAGAAGTGGGGTCAATTACATGCGCAGAGGTGGGGTCAGTTTCACGCGGTCAAATGGGGTCTGTTTTGTCGGAATTTCCACCCATGGATTCATTGCCCTCCAAAACCAGCAATTTGCAGTATCCTGGTATAAAAAAACGGCCACCATCCGATAGCCGTTCTCAATGATATCCGTGTTGTTTATCAATCTACATTGTCATGCAGAAAACTATTGTTCTTCTTGATCTCCGGGCCGTTATCGCCGTCCTCAACCTGGTATTTGGAGACGTTGATCTCGCGGGCATCGGGTGTTTCTTCCAGCTCTACATTTCTGCGTAAATAAGCCGGCACCTTTTCCATCTCATCATAGTTGCTGTTCAGCTTGGTGCTCATGCTTCTTAATCGGTTAATGCGATCACTGTTCTGATGCTGCACGATATGCATCTTGTCGTCATTGCCTGAAAGCACTTTTTTCTGTATCTGCGGCGCCTCTTCTTTCTTCTCTTCCTTCTCCTCTTTTTTCATTTCCGGATATTCCGGCTGTCGCACTTCCTTTCTGATCTCAAATACCGGCTCCTGTTTTTCTTCCTCGAAAATGATCTCTTCTTTTTCTTCGATCAACTCTTCTATCTTTTCTTCTTCCTGTTCAGAAATGATCTCCGTGATAGGCGATTCCATAACGGGTGTTTCCGTTATCTCTGCAACAGACTCTTCTTCTTCCTCCTCCGCATGTTGCTCGAACATACCAAAGTCGAAGGTAAACTGGCGCGGATTGGCCTTGTCTTCTTCCTTTTTTTGCTTTTTCTCTTCGTATTTGGTCTCCCCGTTCACTTTGATCGTGATCCCCTGGTCTTCTTCCTCGAAAGTTTCTTCCCGTTCTTCAGTTCTTTCTATCTGCATTACCTTTTCTTCCACCACTTGCTCCATCGTCTCCACTTCAGCAGACTCTTCTGTTTTGTCGTTCGTATCGAGATGCATGATCCTGTACGTCGATTGCTTGATGCGGCTGTTGCGCTGCTCCATCGTTTCAAAACCGGTAGCAATAACCGTAACGGTCAGGCCCTCACCAACAGATTCATCGGTACAATTACCCCAGATGATATCGCATTCATGTCCGGCGGCTTCCTGCACAAAATCGGTGATCTCTGCGATCTCATCCATCAACACAGCCGAAGAACCGGAAGTGATATTCAATAGAATATTGCGTGCACCGCGTATATCATTATCATTCAACAGCGGTGATTCCAATGCCATTTTCACGGCATCTATCGCCCGATTTTCACCCATAGCAGTACCGCTACCCATGATGGCCATACCACTGTCGCGCAACACCGTCTTCACGTCTTCAAAGTCTACATTCACATATCCCGGAACGGTTATGATCTCTGCAATACCTTTTGCAGCTGTTGTCAACACATCATCCGCTTTGGCAAATGCTTCATTCCATGCGAGATTGCCGAACATGTCGCGCAACTTATCATTACTCACCACTAAAATGGCATCTACATAATGCTTCAATGTTTCCAAACCTTCAGTGGCATGTGTCTTTCTGCGTTTGCCTTCAAAGCCGAAAGGAACCGTAACGATACCGATGGTGAGTATGCCCATCTCTTTCGCAATTTTGCGATAACGGGCGCACCACCTGTTCCGGTGCCACCACCCATACCTGCGGTGATAAACACCATCTCGGTATTTTTTTCCAGCAGGGATTTTATTTCCTCTAGGCTTTCCATGGTTGCCTGCTGGCCCACGCTGGGATGGGAACCCGCACCGCGACCTTTAGTAAGGCCGGGACCGAGTTGAATTTTATTCGGTATGGGGCTCATCTCGAGTGCCTGCGCATCGGTGTTGCAGATGACAAAATTCACGTCTTTTATCCCCTGCATGAACATGTGGTTCACGGCATTTCCGCCGCCACCGCCCACGCCGATCACTTTGATGATGGAGGACTGTTCTTTTGGAATATCGAAATACATTGTAGCGCTTTTACAGTTATGTCGCCTCTCTGAGGCTAAATTGGTTCGTTAACTTATTATTATTGTTTTATATTTTAAGTTATGTGTGTTGGTTGTCAAGTTGTCAAGTTGTCAGGTTGTCAGGTTAGGTTGGTGATGATGGAAGTGAAATTCCTGTTTCTATGCTTTTTTTTAAGCTACCAATCGAAATTCACCATTCACTATTCACCATTCACCATCTCATCCTTCTTTATTAAAATCCGAAACATCATCTTCTTCAAACCATCGCTTGGTACTGGACAGCATATTTTTCAGCCAACCCGGTTTAGCATGCTTTCTGTCTTTTACCACTTCTTCCACCTCTTCTTCCATTTCCTGCACATGTTGTGTTGTTTCTTCTTTTTGTTCCATGCTGTGCACAGGTTGTTCCACCGCTACCAGTTCTTCTTCTTCTTTTTCGCGGAAATTCCTGTCGCCGAATCCCTGCAGGATCAAACCAACAGCGGTGCTGTACATCGGGTGACGGATATCTTCCACTTTTGATTTTGTCAGATGTTCCGTAGGATAGCCAACGCGTGCATCCATGCCGGTGATATAAGAAGTGAGTTGTACGATATGTTTCAATTGTGCGCCACCACCTGTGATCACGATACCGCCGATAAGTTTTTTCTGGTATCCGGATAATTTGATCTCGTAATATACATGTTCGAGTATCTCTTCCATACGCGCCTGAATGATGCGCGCCAGATTTTCCACTTTTATTTCTTTCGGTTCGCGGCCTTTCAATCCGGAGATGGAAATGATCTCATTATCCTCTGTTTCCGTTGCGAGTGCTGAGCCGAATTTCACTTTCAATATCTCGGCCTGATTTTTCATGATCATGCAGCCTTCTTTGATATCTTCTGTGATGATATTTCCTCCCAGTGGGATAACAGCAGTATGGCGAATGATGCCATCCTGGAAAATAGCGATATCTGTTGTTCCGCCACCGATATCCACCAGTGCAACTCCGGCTTCTTTTTCTTCTTCACTCAACACGGAAGAGGACGAAGCGAGTGGTTCCAGAAAAAGATCCAATACTTGCAAGCCTGCTTTCTCCACACATTTGAAAATATTTTTCGCGGCACTGATCTGGCCGGTGATGATATGGAAGTTCGCTTCGAGGCGCACACCGCTCATGCCGATGGGATCTTTAATTCCCTGTTCGCCATCAACGATGAATTCCTGCGGCAAAACGTGAATGATACGGTCGCCGGGAGGAAGTACGAGGCGATGCATATTCTCCACCATACGATCGATATCTTCCAGAGAAATTTCCGTATCGGCGTCGCTGCGCGTGAAGATGTCGCGGTGTTGCAAACTTTTAATGTGCTGACCTGCGATACCCACGTACACTTCGCGGATGACATGACCTGATTTTTGTTCCGCTTCCTGCACGGCAAGTTTGATCGCTTCCACCGTTTTATCGATGTTGGCAACCACACCGCGCATAACGCCGAATGAATCGGCTTTGCCCATACCCAACACTTCGATCTTACCATGTGCATTCACTTTGCCCACGATAGCACAGATCTTGGTCGTTCCGATGTCAAGTCCCGTAATGATACGCTCGTTACTATTGGCCATAGTTTTCTTTTTTATCTGCAACGACTAAATTTTCGTAGTCGAGGTTTATCGTTGAATAATTATCCCAACCTGTATAACTCAGGCCTTTGTTGTAGAAGATCTCCAGCTTGTGGAATTTCTCTTCTATGTTTTCCGCTTTACCGAATTCGATGATGTGATCGCCCAGTTTCGGTACCAGCAGGAAGTTGCCGTCCGCAGTGACAGATATTTGCTCGATCTGGGCGTTCCAGAAAGGATGTGCATGCATGAAACGAACGAGTTCCAACGCATTTTGTAGCACGGGTGTCTCGATCATATCTGTGTTTCGTGTGCCCTCGTCGATGTCTCCTGTCACTACGGGTACACGAGACGTAAATTTACTGCTGACAGGTATCTTATTAGCGTTTTCATTAATGTAATAATGCACACCATATTTGTTAATAACCCTTGCTATTGGCTCTTTCTGGACGATGTCGATATGCAATTTGCCGTTGGCATCGAGATAGCTTTGGGTGCTTGCCACGTAGGGATCATGTGCAACCACTTTTTCTATCCTGCTCACGGGTATGGTTTTGATCTTATCACCGCGAACGGAATCACCGAAGGTCTTCCATAACAGATCGGTGATGTCGGTCGACACGAGGAAGCCCACACCGTTGCCCTTGTCGATGTTGACCACCACATCGGAACAGATCTGCTCGTCCTGCATTTCGGCATTGCGTTTCGTCAGGTAAAAGACGGCGGCAACACAAAGCAGCAGAAAGAGCAGACCGGTAATTTTAAGCAGCTTCTTCTTCATGGTTTACGCTTTTTCAAGAATGCGTGCAATGGGCTGCACCAGATTATCGATGTCGCCCGCGCCAATGGTACAAACAATGTGCATAGGTGTTGTTTTTATGTGTTCGATCAATGCTTCCTTGCTCATCACCTGTACATGTTTGGTATGCATGCGTTCGGCGATGATCTCGGAGGTAACACCCGGAATAGGTTGTTCACGCGCCGGATAAATGGGCAGCAAAATGATTTCATCTGCCGCTTCGAGACTTCGTGCAAAGCCATCTGCCAGATCCCTGGTTCGTGTAAATAAATGCGGTTGAAAAATGGCAGTAATTTGTCTGCCCGGATATATTTTGCGCACAGATCCGAGGAACATTTTAATTTCTTCGGGATGATGTGCATAATCGTCGATATATACTGTTTTTGCATTGCGCACCTGCACATCAAAGCGGCGATAAATGCCTTTGAAGGTATTGAGCGCATCTGCGATGGCATCGGCTGAAATGCCCAGCAGCAGGGCAACGGAGGCCGCCGCAACGCTATTTTCGATATTGTGTACGCCGTGGTATTGCAGCGTGTACCGCATGCCGTTGTTCAATAACACTTTGCTGCCTTCCTCGCTCACGCTATATTCCTGCACATACAGATCGGCACGTGCATCATCCAGTGCATAGGTATGCACCGGAATGGTAATAAATGCCTGGATAGGCAGACCAAATTTCACTATTACTTGTCCGCTTGCAGATGTTTTATTCGCAAATTCTATGAATGCATTTTCTATCTCTCGCTGTGAACCATAAATTTCCAGATGGTCAGAATCCACCGCTGTGATAACTGAAATATCCGGGGATAAACGGAGGAAACTTCTGTCAAATTCATCGGCTTCCGTTACGGTGACATCATTTTCTCCTGCCACAAAATTCGATTGAAAATTGGTGCAGATACCTCCTAAAAATGCGGTGCAATCGTACTCACTGTGTTTCAGGATCCATGCGATCATGCTGGTCACTGTGGTCTTGCCATGCGAGCCACCTACCGATATGTTAAATGAATTTCTGCTGAGCACGCCCAGCACCTCCGAACGCTTCAGCAATCGAAAGCCATCTCTGCTTGCATATTGTAAACCGATATGATTACCCGGAACGGCAGGCGTATAGATCACCAGACTTGCTTTGTGATCAAATAGATTAATGTCGTCAACATAATGCACCCTGATCCCCTCTTCCACCAGCTTTTTGGTCAGCGCCGTTTCCGTTTTATCGTAACCGCTCACCACGCATCCACGAGCCAAAAAATATCTCGCCAGCGCACTCATACCTATTCCACCAATACCGATGAAATAAATATGCGTGCCCTTTTCCGGTGCGACGATCAATTGTTCAATATTTTGGTCGATGGGTGTCAATCCGTTTAATTGCTTTCTAATAATTGCATGGCCTCGTCCACGATGCGTTCCGTAGCATCCGGAATGGCAAAGGCGCGAATGTGTTCTGCCAAGGTTTTTCTTTTCATTTCGTCCTGCATCAGATAAATAGCCGCCGGCAGCAATTGCACCGGTGCCTCTTTATCGCTGATCATGAGCGCCGCATCATTTTTAACTAATGCATACGCATTTTTTGTCTGATGATCTTCCGCAGCAAACGGGAATGGGACCAATATGACCGGCTTGCCCACGATACACAATTCAGATATTGCGATAGCACCGGCGCGGGATATGATGATGTCGGCTGCAGCGTAAGCATGATCGATATTTCCGATGAAATCATGTACACGGATATTCTCATAGCCTTTTGCTGCATTTCTGCACATATCGTACATGCCCGCTCCTGTTTGCCAGATCACCTTTATTCCTGCTTCCCGGAAATGGTCCAGTCCGCCGATCATACAGTGATTCAAAGTGCGCGAGCCCAAACTTCCGCCCACAACCAGGATCACTTTATCATCTGTATCGAGTTCGAATTCTGTACGTGCTTTTTCCGTGCGAATATTACATTGCACGATATTATGCCGCACAGGATTTCCTGTTTTTACAATTTTCTGTTGCGGGAAGAATTTTCCCATTTCATCATATGCCACACAGATCCTTTTTGCCTTTCTACCCAATATTTTATTGGTGATGCCGGGATAGGAATTCTGCTCCTGTATCAATGCCGGTACACCATGCCGGATGGCGGCATTCAATGCCGGTCCACTGGCAAATCCACCGGTGCCGATGGCGAGATCGGGTTTAAATCTGCGCACGATCTTACCACTGCGGAACCAGGAGGAAATTAGTTTAACCGGGAACATGAGATTACTGAGGTCCAGACTGCGTTTTAATCCGCTGATCCACAAACCTTCAATAGGATATCCGGCCGCAGGCACTTTTTGCATTTCCATTTTATCACTGGCACCTACAAACAATATTTCTGCCTTCGGATGCCTGCGTTTTATCTCATTCGCAATGGCAATGGCAGGGAAGATATGTCCTCCGGTACCACCACCACTGATCAATATATGCATATCTTCTCTCACGCTACTTTTTTATTCTTATTCTCTGCTTCTGTATTTTCAGCTTGACCATCTTCTTCTAAAAGCGCATCATCATTTTCCGCTTCTTTATTATTCTTCATTTCAATTTCTCTGCTCACACTTAAAATGATACCAATACTCAAACTGCTGAACCACATACTGGTTCCACCCATGCTGACCAGCGGCAAGGTCAAACCGGTAGTAGGCAATAAATGAACGGCCACGGCCATATTTATAAGTGCCTGAATAGTGAAACACAAACCCAGACCCACGGCGAGAAAGGCCCCAAAGCTGGTGGGTGCATGCGAAACAATGCGTATGCAGCGATATAAGATGGCGAGGTAAATAAATATCAGCAGGAAGGCTCCTATCAATCCATATTCTTCCACTATGGTCGCAAAAATGAAGTCGGCATAGGCATATGGTAAAATATCCTTTTGCAGTGAATTACCCGGGCCGCGACCGAGCACCATGCCATTTGCCAGGGCGATCTTGGCCTGTTCTACCTGAAAATCTTCATCCTGACTTTCACCATGTATGAATGCTTCGACGCGTGCATTCCAGGTACCGAAGCGGCCCACATCCGGAATGAGGTAAGATAGTCCGATCACACATCCCAATAAAATAATTCCGGCGAACATGGTGAACAAAATGTATTTAAAATTCATACGACCCACGAACATCAAAACGATGCAAGTAAAGAACAGCACGCATGCCGTAGACAGGTTTTCCGGCAATATCAATGCACATATAATGGCCACCGGAAGTATGACCGGCAGATATGCTTTTTTGAAGCTGTGCACCTCCGTTTGTTTCTTCGACATGATGCGCGCGATATACATGATGAGTGCAAAACGCGCGAGGTCGGAAGTTTGAAAGGTGAGGTTGATGACGGGTAATGTGATCCACCTGGATGCATCGTTCACTTCTCCTGCTTGTGTCATGGTATAAATAAGTGCCGGAACAGAAATCCACAACAGGATCTGTGATATACGACTGTAATATCTATACGGAATGAGGTGGCTGAGATACATCAGGAATAATCCGAACAGCAATAAAGTGGTATGCTTGATCAGATAATATTCTGTGTTGCCACCTTCATAGCGATATGCCAGCGTGCGTGTGGAACTGTATACTGCCAGAATGGAGAATACAGACAACACGAATACACTTAACCAAATGTATTTATCGCCTTTGATCTTGTTGAGCAGGAAGCTGATGGAACGATTCATAGGTGCTCTTTTATGATGTTCTTTTTTTTTGTTGATGGTGTTGGGTTATGAGATAAGGGCTATGGGTTATGGGCTATGAGCTATGGGCTGATGTAATTAAGAGCTTTTAATCCTAATCCTTTTTCCCTTTCCTCTTTCATTTTTCATTTTTCCTCTTTCCTTCCTACAACGCCCGCACTTTTGCTTTGAATTGATTTCCTCGGTCTTCGAAATTTTCGAACAGATCGAAAGATGCGCATGCAGGTGATAGCAAAACCACATCACCATTATTTCCCAGGCGATATGCCATATCCACACAATCACTCATATTATCGGTGTTGATAATGATATCTACATGGCGACCGAATGCTTCGTGTAATTTTGTATTGTCTTTACCGAGACAAACAATTGCCTTTACTTTCTTTTTCACCAACTCGGTGATCTGACTGTAATCATTGCCTTTGTCGATACCACCGGCAATCCAGATCACAGGTTCGTGCTGACTTTCCAGGGCGTACCAAGTGCTGTTCACATTGGTAGCCTTTGAGTCGTTGATGAACGTCATCCCATGCACCTTGGCTACAAACTCCAGCCTGTGTTCGAGACCGGTAAAGTCCATCAGACTCTCCCGGATATTTTCATTTTTGATGTCCAACACTTTCCCCACGATAGCAGCAGCCATCGAATTGTATTGGTTGTGTTTCCCTTGTAGCGCTAATTCATTGATGGTCATCTTGAATTTGTTTTGGTTGTTTAACTGAATATGGATGGTATTATCAGAGATCCAGCCACCTGCACACGGTTGGTCATGTAGTGTAAAGGTGTAAGTGACCGGATGGGTCATTACGAGGTGTTGATGCGCCGCCGTAACGGGGTCATCGGCGCAATAAATAAAAATGTCCTGCGCATCCTGGTTCATGGTAATGCGGAATTTGGATGCGATATAGCGTTCGAATTGATAATCGTAACTATCGAGATGGTCGGGCGTTATGTTCAGCAATACTGAAATAAATGGCTTGAAGGTCAGTGCATCATCCAATTGAAAATTGCTCACTTCCAATACATAATAAGCATGCGTTGTATTTGCTACCAGTTCAGCAAAACTTTTACCGATGTTCCCACCCATTGCCACATTCAATCCCGCTTGTTTCAATACATGGTGGGTCAGGGCAGTGCAGGTAGATTTGCCATTGCTTCCTGTGATGGCGATCACTTTTCCTTTGCAGTATCTCCATGCAAATTCTATCTCGCCTATCACCGGAATACCCGATGCACGCACTTGCTGCATGAGCTCCGTTTTTTCCGGGATACCCGGACTTTTTATGATCTCATCGGCGTTCAGGATCTTGTCAAAAGAATGTGTGCCGCTTTCAAAGGCAACACCTGCTGTTTGTAATTTCTTTTTATATGTATCGCGGATCGTCCCTTTGTCGCTTACGAACACGTCGAAGCCCTCACGTTGTGCAAGTATTGCTGCACCCGTGCCGCTTTCGCCTGAACCCAATATGACGATCCTCTTTTGCATCAACGCACTTTCAGTGTTACTATGGAAATAATAGCGAGCAAAATCCCGACGATCCAAAACCGCGTTACGATCTTGGTCTCGAACATGCCGCCTTTTTGATAATGGTGGTGCAGCGGACTCATTTTAAAAATGCGCCTGCCTTCACCGTATTTTCTTTTGGTGTATTTGAAATAAGCAACCTGCATCATGACGCTGAGATTTTCCATGAGGAAAATGCCGCATAGCACCGGTATCAATAATTCTTTGCGGATGATGATGGCGAAGGAGGCGATGATACCGCCGATGGTCAAACTTCCGGTGTCACCCATAAATACCTGTGCGGGATATGCATTATACCAAAGGAAACCGACACAAGCACCGATCAATGCCGCACTGAACACCACCAATTCACCCGAGTCGGGGATGTACATGATATTGAGATAATCAGATAAAATGGCGTTACCGGCAATATATGCGAACACCAGCAATGTGATCACAATAACCGAAGATGTTCCTGCCGCCAATCCGTCGAGCCCGTCGGTGAGATTTGCACCATTCGAAACAGCCGTGATGATCAATATGATGATCAACACGAATAATACCGGCAATAACCAGCGTTGCGTATTATCGCCTGCCCAGTTGATGAGCCATTTATAATCGAACTCATTATTCTTTACCAGTGGAATAGTGGTAGTTGTACTTCTGGTATCATGACTTAAAAAGCGCGTGCCGTTCGCATCAAGTACACCTTTTCCATCCAGACGGACATCGTGCGCATCATATACTTCGATGGGTTTACCAACGGGATCGCCATCGCGCACTTCATACACATAGATATGTTCATAATCGCGGATCTTGATGTCGTTGGAAAAATAAAGTACCAATCCAACGATCGCACCAAGGCCAACCTGGCCCATCAGTTTGAATTTTGCACGCAGGCCTTCTTTATTCTTGCGGAATACTTTGATATAATCATCGAGGAAACCGATGAATCCCATCCAAACGGTCACCATCAGCATCAAAATGATATAAATATTTTCCAATGCACAGAATAATAACACCGGCACCAGCAATGCAAGGATGATGATGATACCACCCATGGTAGGTGTGCCTTTTTTACTTAATTGCCCTTCCAGGCCGAGGTCGCGCACCGTTTCACCGATCTGCTTTTTCTTCAGGTATTCGATGATGCGTTTACCGAAAGCGATGGAAATGATGATAGAAAAAATAAATGCCATCGCCGCGCGGAAAGAGAGATATTGGAACAATCCCGCTCCGGGTACACCATAGGCATCGTCAAGCCAGTTGAAGAGATAATATAACATTATCTGGACAGGGTTTTAAAGGTTTCCAAAAGCACTTGTTTATCGTCAAAGGGATATTTCACCCCGTTGATCTCCTGATATTTTTCATGTCCTTTACCCGCAACGCAGATCACATCGCCTTTTTTGGCGAGCATCACGGCAGTTTTGATGGCCTCTTTGCGATCGGTAATGGACAGATATTTTGCGCGCATATCTGCAGGCACACCCTTTTCCATTTCATGAATGATGGCATCGGGTTGTTCACTGCGCGGATTATCGGATGTGAAAATGGAACGGTCGCTGAATTTGATCGCAACTTCTGCCATCACCGGACGTTTTGCTTTATCGCGATCGCCGCCGCAACCTACCACACTGATCAGTTGCTGATCTTTTTTCAGCATACTGCGCACGGTCGACAATAATTTTTCTACTGCATCGGGAGTGTGCGCATAATCGACGATGCCGGCGAGTTTATCGGCCGGTGAATACACCACATCGAACCGGCCTTCCACCGGCAGTTGCTTGCTCAATGCCGTGAGCACTTCCTGTTTTTCCAGGCCCAGCAATCGACAGATGCCATATACTGTGGTAATGTTCGATGCATTAAAAGCTCCGGGTAGATGTGTGTGTAACTCTGTCCCGTCGAGCTGGAGAACCAATCCGGTGATCGCGTTTTCAATGATGCGTGCCGTAAAATCTGCAGGACCCCGGACTGAGAAGTATGCATGTTTTGCTTTGCAATTCTGTAGCATCACTTCTCCCCTTTTATCATCTGCATTCACTAAAGCAAAAGCCGTTTTCGGAAGACCATCGAAGAATGCTTTTTTAGCGGCGATATATTTTTCGAAGGTGCCGTGGTAATCGAGGTGATCGTGTGTGATATTCGTAAACACGGCACCGCGGAATTGCAAACCGGCAATACGTTTCTGATCCACTGCATGAGAACTCACTTCCATGCAGGCATACGCACAACCTGCAGCTACCATGTCGGCAAGCAATGCGTTCAGCGCTACGGGATCCGGTGTAGTATGTGTGGAAGGAATGATCGTATCATTGATCTTATTTTCAACGGTACTGATCAGTCCGCATGCATAACCCAAGCTGCGCAACATATGATAGGTCAATGTTGCACATGTTGTTTTTCCGTTCGTTCCGGTGATGCCGATCAGTTGCAGGTGTTCGGAAGGTGAACCATAAAACGCATGTGCACATTTTCCGAGTGCTGAAGCAGTATCCTGTACGAGAATAAAGGGCAGTCCATCCACAACACGTGATACATCACTTATGATACATGCAGCAGCACCGGCATCGCGCACCTGTGCAAGGAAATCGTGACCGTCACTTTTTGTACCGCGCACGGCGACAAACAAAGAACCTGCAGACACTTTTCTACTGTCTGCGGTGATATTTGTTACCACCATAGCAGTATCTGCATGCACTTCTGCCTGCACACCGGCTTGCGTCAATATGTCGTTCAGGGTTTTCAATGTAATCTCAATGCGACGTAATTTCCATTGTTGATCTGTTGTCCGGGTAATATGCTTTGTTGCACCACTTTGCCCACGCCCTGCACATCCACTTTTAATCCATAGGTATCTTCCAATAAATAAATGGCGTCGCGCAAACCCATACCGCGCACATCGGGCATGATATTATCGGCCGTTTGCAAAGTGGAATAGGTGGAAGTTTTACCGTTCGCCTCTGCATGAATCCAGGAGGTATTGTCATCGAATGTTTCATCCACATGCAGAAAATCGAAGATGTTGCGCAGGTCATCCGTATAACCTGTTGTCGAAGCATGCACACCCACGAATAGACTATCCTGTTCATTCACAGGTTCGCGCATATTGATAAAATGGGAATACACTTTGTCGGCGATCTCACGAAATACAGGACCGCTCACATAACCACCATAATACACACCATTCGACGGCGAGCTGATCACAACGATGATGGTATATTTCGGTTCTTCTGCCGGAAAGTATCCTGCAAAGCTTGCCAAATAATTATGTCCGTATGCTTTTAATGCAGGATCATACAATTGCGCTGTACCTGTTTTACCTGCAAAATCATAATAGCTATTCTTCAATGACTTAGCTGTTCCGGAATCCACCACGGCTTCCATACATTCTTTCAATTCCTCCAGAGTCCTTTTAGAACACATTTTATCATTGAGCACTTCGGGTTTATGTTCCTCAACTGTAGCACCATATTTTTCAATGCGATCCACCAGATAGGGTTTCATCATTTTACCATCGTTGGCAATGCCATTGTATACAGTCAAAATCTGGAGTGGAGTAACCTGTAACTCATATCCTACGCTCATCCATGGGATGGTCGTTTTATACCAATTACTTTTCTTGGGGTCGTTTTTAATGATAGGTGTTGGTTCACCCGCGATTTCAATCCCTGTTTTATGTGTTACACCCAACTTTTCCAAACGGTCGATATATTTTTGGGGATCACTTCCATAATAATTATATGCGAGCCTCGATATACCCACGTTGGAAGAAAGTGCAAATGCAGTTTTAACTGTTTCATCGCGGTGGTTATGATGTCCCTCACTGTCATACATGGTCTTGTTCGCAAACTGATACGAACCATTATGCAGATCCACCATATCATCTATGGAAAGTCCGTCCTCAAACATGGAGAGAAGAGATATCATCTTCCAGGTACTGCCCGGCTCCACACGAGTAGAAATGGCATAATTATAATCTTCCACATAATTTCCTTCACCGCGACGTGATAAATTGGCGATGGCTTTTATTTTGCCAGTCTTTACTTCCATCACTATGGCTGTTCCCCATGCTGCATTATTTTTTACCAGTGAATGGCGCAATGCAGTTTCCGTAATGTCCTGCATATTGATATCCAGGGTGGTGATCACATCCATGCCATCTTCCGGCTCTATCTGATTTTCATCACCAACAGGTATCCAGTTGCCGCCCGACACTTTGCGCATCACACTCAATCCGGGTTTTCCTGCCAGGATGGAATCATATGCACCTTCCAAACCGATAGCTCCGTTATTGGATACATAACCGATGGTGCGGTTTGCCAGACTGTTGTACGGATATGCCCTGCGTTCCAGCGGTTCGGTGATAAGTCCGCCTTTATTTTTTCCCATGCGGAAGAGCGGAAATTTTTCCAGTTCCTGTTTATCGGGAAGCGTTGCTTTTTTATAAATGGACAGATAGCGTTTTCCTTTATTGCGCGCCTGCGTGATCTTTTGTTTGTATTGTGCGGCCGACATATCGCCGAACAAATGCGACAAGCAAATGGACAGGGAATCAATATTCTTTTTAAAATCGGCAGCATCCGGCGCAACCGGATCCATGTAAATATTAAAATAGGGATAAGAGGTTGCCAGAATATCTCCACGCTCGGAATAAATACTTCCGCGCTTTGGAACTATCTTCATTTGTTTCACATGCATGCTGTCGGCCATGGCCCTGTATTCAGCGCCATGCACAAATTGTACATTGATGATCTGTGCGGAGATCAGGAGCCCGGTCACCAGCAGCGCGGCGAACACGAGGTACAACCTCCACATAATATCTTTCTTAGTGTTCTCCATGTTCTACTTTAATGGTATAAGGTGGATGTGATAATTCCTGCATGTGCAGTGTGTCTACCATATCGGCTACGGTACTTTGTCTGCTGTGCTGTGTGAGTGAGTCTTTGGTGGAATTGAAATAGAATTCTTTTTCGAGGAGCTGCTCGTTGGTGGTTTTTATTTCCCTTTCCATGAACACGCCTTTGTTATTGTTCCAGATATAGAAGATGCCGAGCACAACTAAAAAAAGGAAGAAGGGAATATTGCGGATGAGGTTCTCGAGGCGGAAGAAAGAAACTTCATCGAAGCTTTTCAGCAAACTTGCAACTGAACGTTTTTCTTTCTTTGACATTGTAATATTTTATTGATTACTGATTATTCATTTTACTTTACGAGGCCACAAAGACACTAAGTCGCAATGGTTCTCAAGGGCTGCCACCTATCTCCTCTCTCCCACGCGCATCTTCGCACTGCGCGATCTGGAATTCTTTCGTATCTCATCTGCATCGGGCAGCACCGGTTTTCTCGTTATCACTGTAAAAGGCGAAGGCTTCACACCGCGCATATCTTCTTCCGCATCTCCATACACATTCCCGGTCCGCAACATATTCTTCACCATTCTGTCTTCCAGTGAATGATAGCTGATCACTACTATTCTGCCGCCGGGTTTCAACATCTGCACCGAGGATTCCAACAATTCCCGCAAGGCACCCATCTCGTCATTCACTTCTATGCGCAAAGCCTGAAAAACAGTCGCGAGATAATTGTGCAATTCACCTTTCACCACCGATGTGGCAATATCGCGCAACTGAAAAGTGGTTTGAATGCCGCCATTTAACTTCGTGCGCGCATTGCACAGGATATGTGCCAGTTGTTTTGCGTTGCGCACCTGGCCATACAGCGAGAAGATATTTTTCAATTGTTCTTCCGGGTATGTATTTATTACCTCAAAAGCGGAATGTGTTGCGGTGCCCATACGCATATCGAGGGGAGCATCATAGCGGAAAGAAAATCCGCGTTCAGCAGCATCAAATTGCCTCGAGCTTACACCGAGGTCTGCAAAAATGCCATCGACCTGTTGGACCCCTTCCACCCGCAAAAACTTTTGCATATAGCGAAAATTTTGCGGGATGAAAGTTGCCTGTGTAGCGCTAAGATCACTGATGAAATTTTGTTTTGCCTCCGGGTCCACATCGAAACAAAATAATTTTCCGTTGGGCCCGAGTTGTTTAAGTATCTCTTTACTATGTCCGCCGCCGCCAAAAGTGGCATCAGCATATATTCCGTCGACATTGGTAAGGAGCGCCTGTACGCCTGCATGTAAAAGAACGGGTATGTGGTATTGTCCACTCATGTATTATTCCCTGCACCTCTGACCTTTTCATACAGACTTTGGTAGGACTTGCTGTCGCTGATCGACTGCACATAACTATTATATGTTTTGGTATCCCACATCACCACTTTGTCGCCCTGACAATTCAGCAGCATGTCTTTGGTGATGCCTGCATGTTGTAACATCAGTTTCGGAATGAGGATGCGCTGCGCCGAATCGATCAGCACGGGATGTGTTCCCGCGAAGAATACATCCTTATAGCGCCGGTTCTCCTCAATATGATCCGGTATTTTGGAAATAATGTCCAATTCTTTGAGAAATGCACTGTAGGGGTATAGATACAGGCACTTGTCCACCCCGATAGTAACCACGAGCTTTCCACCGTCTTCCTGCGGCAGCTGGCTCAACAGGCCGGCCGGCACCTTGATGCGTTGTTTCGCATCCATCGTGACCTCATATACGCCTAACAGGTAGTTCATTCCTTCGATTTGGGTTGAATTGAACGTAAAGTAAGACATTTTATTACACTTTAGTACACTTTTTCCCACTTTGCGGACTTGAAAATTTTTGCACAGCAAATGCACATGGGTTCTGCACATTTGTGCATAGTGCTCAAAGGCTTATGGGACAAGGTTTTTGGGAGAAATTTGCATCTGCAATACACAGCGTTTCCACCGCGGTACGCGCCATGCGCCACAAGTACACTTTGGCCATTTTGGGAGGCAATTGGGGCTAAAAACCGGCTTTAGTGGGACATATCTCCCAAAATCCGTCGTTTTTCATGCTGTGGTGGGAAATCCCGGATGCCCCCATGCTGCGCATCCAGTAATTGTTGCTCTTCCACGCGTTCTCATTGCCAATGATCCAAACCGCATCGCGCCTCGCAGTGCTGTCCACCCGCAGCCAGGGTGATCCTGTGAGGTAGATATAGTGGGCGTTTGAGGCTTCCGGCAGCCTGCGGACCGAGCGTTTATCACATATATATATAAGTGTACCGTCAAAGCTGATCCATGGGTAGCGAATGTATAAACCCGGGATGGTGTAGTCTAAACTGCTGTCTAAGTAATTGATATACAGCGGATTCTTTATTCCCGAAGCCAGTATCGACGGCATGATATTGTCCCGGATAAGCTGCATGTCGGCCAAACCGAAACTGTCGGAAAGAATCACCGCATCCGATCCGGATATAAACGCCATGGCAGTGCGGTCGTGCAGGTCATAGAACTGTATAGCATGCTGTGCCTTTTGCTTATTGGAGGCGCAAGCGCTGAAAATGCACCCCGAACAGATCAAAGCCAGGGTGGCGATAATGAAGCGGCGCTTCTTCCGCAGGATGGCAATGGACAGGAACAATACAGTGCCATACAGAACACATACCATGAAAATCGGAATATAGAGATCCCTTATTGTATTTCCCGGAATGGTATTTATCCATGCGGTAGCCGTACGGAGGATATAAAATAAAAAAGAGGCGATGGCAGAAAGTAAGGGCATCAGAAAAGTAACCCCGCCAAACAAGCATGCAATGATCCCTATGATCAGACAACAAAATGCCAGTGGTATCGCATACAGATTGCTCAATAAAAAATAAACCGGAAAGGAATGGAAGTAGTAAATGCTCAGCGGGCCGGTGGCAATTTGTGCCGCGACAGATACTGTGATCAGGGACCAGAAATATTTCAGCAAACCATTTCCGGGTTTCCACAAGGCTGCGAGCGGAGGCTGCAGAAACAATATTCCTGCAACGGCGAGGTAACTCAACTGAAATCCCACATTCGCGATCAGGGTAGGATCTCCTATCAGCAACACGAGCATCGATGCACATAATATATTGAATGCATGTGCATGCCGGTTCAGCAAAGTGCCCAGCGATAAAAAACTGAACATCACCGCCGAGCGCGACACGCTGGGTGTGAGTCCGGTGATGCAAGCATATAGCCAGATCACCGATAACACAACAAATGTTTTAAAAATGCGCATGCGTTTCCCTCTGTCTTTCGCATATTGCGACAAGCGCATCCAGGGCAGGAAGAGCATTTCCAGTATGCCATATAAAATACCTACATGCAATCCGCTCACGGCGAGAATGTGCATTATGCCGGCATGTGCAAATTCTGTCCTTGTTTCATCGGCGAGATCAGAGCGCTCACCCAAAACAAGCGCTGCTGCTATACCATACAGATCATCGTCGGAAATTACCCTGCGCAGATGTGCTGCACATGTTGCGCGCAATGCAAAAACATGCTCCCAGATAAAGGACGTTTTCCTTTCAGCGCTTGCATAATAATCATCTTGCTTGCAATAGGCAATGTGATATATATTTTCTGTCCGCAGATATTTCGCATAATCGAACAAACCGGGGTTGCGCGGTGCGGGTGGTTGAACAAATACATTTTTTACATACAGGATATCCCCATAAGCAAAAGGATATTTTGTTGCACTGTCTTTGCGTATATATAAAATGGTGTGTCCGCTCACGGCATATTGCATACTGTCGCGGATAGCATATTCCACCTCTGCATATAATCTGAAATTTTTATCGGTCTCCTCCGGCACTGCGCGCACCCTGCAAATAAATATTGTCGCTTCATCCGATCTATCCATAAAATAATCCGTCCGGTTTTGCGGAAAGAGCATGGTCATGACAAACATGCCACAGGTAAAAAAGAGCATTTGCAAGAAGACGCCATGCAGCGGTCGCAGTTTGTATGAACCCGCCCATCTGGGGATGCGCTGTAACAGGAAATACAACAGCAAGAGAAATAAAAATGAAATACCGGCGAAAATCAGGGGCATCTCAACAACACGGACCAGCACGATACCACATACAAAAGGCAGCACCATGCGGAACAGCGGCACTGCATTCCACGGCGACATTGCTTAGAGGTTAAGTCGCCAATGTAGAGAGGACTATTTGATTAAAAAAGAATGTACACACTTAAATAGAAGTCGCAGTCACAGTCGCAGTCGCAGTAGAAAGTGGAAAGTGGAAAGTGGATTGTATGCTTTTAATGATAAATTCCCTTGCGCTCCTTTGTTGCCTCACAGCTCCAAAAGCGGATGTATTATAGAACAGAATATTTGCCTGGAGGACGGGAAGGCGGGAAGTTTCGGAGCTATTATTGATTTGAAAATTAATTGTAGGTTATGAGAGATTATATGTAAACAGGATTATGCACAGCTCCTCACCGCCTTCCCGTCTTCCCGGCCTTTTTAATATAAAATATAAAAGCGCTCATTATACTTAGAGCGCTTTAGATCATAATACTGTCCTCCGCCAAAAGCGTACAGGAATAAAATAATTTTTTCATTCCTTTTCTATTGCCGCAACGCCCGGCAAAACTTTCCCTTCAAAAAATTCGAGCATGGCACCACCACCTGTTGAAACATAACTCACCTTATCTGCCAATCCGAAGGTGTTCACGGCGGCAACGGAATCACCACCACCCACCAGCGAGTAAGCTCCATTTTCAGTTGCTTTGGCCACGGCATAGGCAATATCTTCCGTTCCGATCCGGAAATTATCCATTTCAAATACGCCCATGGGGCCGTTCCACAAAATGGTTGCCGATTGTTTGATCACGTCGGTGAACATTTTATTTGCAGCGGCACCAATGTCCAAACCCATCCAACCATCGGGTATTTCATTGCTCATCGCCGATTTGATATTTGCATTATTATCAAAGGCATCAGCGATCAGTGAATCTTCCGGCAATAAGATGCGCACTTTATTTTTATCTGCATTTTGCATGATCTGCAGTGCATTTTCTATCCTGTCGTCCTCGCACAAGGAATTCCCTATCTTCCCTCCTTTTGCCTTCCAAAAAGTATAGGCCATGCCTCCACCGATAATAATATTATCCGCCAGGCCAAGCAATCTTTCCAGGATCAAGATCTTATCCGACACTTTGGCTCCACCGATAATGGCAGTAAAAGGTTTTTTATGGTTGTGCAACACCTTGTTCGCAGCTTCCAGTTCTGCAGCCATCAACAAGCCGAATACTTTATGGTCACTATCAAAATATTTTGCCACTATGGTTGTGGATGCATGCGCGCGATGTGCCGTTCCGAATGCATCATTTACATACACATCACCCAAAGCGGCCAGCTGTTGTGCAAAAGCTTCGTCGCCTTTTTCTTCTTCCGGATGAAAGCGCAGATTTTCCAATAATAATATCTGTCCGGGTTGCAATGCAGTTGCAGTTTGTTGCACATCGCTTCCGATACACTCGGGAATGAATTGGATCTCCTTTCCCAACAATCCCGATAAATGATTCACCACATGTTGCAGGGAATATTTATCCTCCAGTCCGGTTTTCGGGCGACCGAGATGCGACATTAATATTACTGCACCACCGTCGCTGAGAATTTTGTTGATGGTGGGCAGTGCTGCACGCAAACGCGTATCGTCCTTTACTGCAAAAGTTTGTTTATCCAATGGCACATTGAAGTCGACACGGATGAGGGCTTTTAGATTTCGGAAATTGATGTTGTTTACAGTTTGCATGATAGGGTTGCTATATTGGTTTGGGTTACTTGTCAGGGGTCAGGGGTCAGGGGTCATATGTTATTTACCGGCGCCTATTCATATTTCCACCCTGCGGGTGATCCGCCAACCAGCGGACATTTTTCCACCCTGCGGGTGATCCGCCAACCAGCGGACATTTTTCCACCCTGCGGGTGATCCGCCCACCGGCGGACATTTTTCATCTTTCATCTTTCATCTTTCATCTTTCATCTTTCATCTTTCATCTTCTCCTTGCGAGACCACCAGGTCGCTAAGGCACAAAGAAGGCACAAGGGCGTCGGACTGCGACTGTGACTGCGACTGCCTACTAAATCTTCGCCATCCTCTCCACCAGATCTGCCAGTCGCGATGAATATCCGAATTCATTATCATACCATCCTACGATCTTCACCATTTTGCCGATCACGTGTGTGAGTTGGGCATCGAAGATGCAGGAATGCGGATCGCCGACAATATCTTTTGAAACGATGGGTTCTTCTGTATAACTCAAAATGCCTTTCAAGGAACCGGCAGCGTATTCTTTAAAATATGCGTTGATCTCTTCAACTGACGAATCTTTATTTACGATACAGGTGATATCTGTCAGGGAGCCATCCGATACCGGAACGCGTATACCCGCGCCGCCGATCTTTCCTGTCAGGTCGGGGTAGGTCATGGTAATAGCTTTGGCCGCACCGGTAGTGGTGGGCACGATATTCTCGGCAGCTGCTCTTGCCCTGCGCAGATCTTTATGCGGTGCGTCATGCAAACGCTGATCGCCCGTATAGGCATGCACGGTGGTGATATATGCCGACTCGATCTCAAAATGTTCGTGTATCACCTTGATCATGGGTGCTGCGCAGTTGGTGGTGCAGGACGCATTGGAGATGATGGTAGTGTCGGGGGTGAGCACCTCATCATTCACACCCAGCACGATGGCGGGGATGTCGCTACCTTTTGGTGGAGCCGAGAGCACCACTTTTTTCGCACCGGCGTTCAGATGGAGGCTTGCTTTGGCCCTGTCGAGGAAGAATCCGGTCGATTCCACCACCAGGTCAATGTTGAGGTCTTTCCAGGGCAGCTCGCCGGGGTTGGACTTGGCATATACCGGTATGGTTTTACCGTTCACGACCAGATCAGAGCCATCGGCTTGCACTGTTCCCGAAAAGCGACCATGAATGGAGTCGTATTTCAGGAGGTGGGCCAGTGTGGCGGCGTCGGTCAGGTCGTTTATGGCGACCACTTCAATATTCTTTTTCTCGAGGATGCGGCGGAAGAAGATCCTGCCGATGCGGCCGAAGCCGTTGATAGCGATACGATAGGTACTCATGACGGGCACAAAGGTAGGGCGTAAGGGGTTTAGGGTAGAAAATTTTACATGAAATTTTCAGGAAGCAGGAATTTCGCGTATCTTTGCGACTCCAAAAAATGGCCCGTTCGTCTAGGGGTTAGGACGCAAGATTTTTCCCCCTGCGGGGGACCACCCGCAGGGTGGCGATTGTGATGAAGGAAAATGATGTGGTTATGTTCTTTGTATATGTATTAGTAAGCTTAAAAGACGGTTCAACCTATATTGGATATACCGAAAATGTAGAGTTAAGACTTAGGCAACATAATGCCGGTCAAACACGATCTTTAAAAAATAAGATTCCGCTTAAATTGGTGTATGTTGAGGAATACATTTCAAAAACAGATGCCAGAAAGCGCGAACTCAGATTAAAAAACAACAGTTGGGAAAAAGAGCAACTTTATAAGAAGATTTTTCCCGAAAAATATCAGGCCCGTTCGTCTAGGGGTTAGGACGCAAGATTTTCATTCTTGAAACACGAGTTCGATTCTCGTACGGGCTACGAAAAAAGCAGGCAAAATGCCTGCTTTTTTGTTTGAATACATTTGGTTACTTGCCAATTCTTTCACTCACCTCCCAAACACATCATAATACTTCTCAGCATGCACTTCGTAGCGCTTGATGAGTTCGATGTTCTTGCGTTCCAGTTCGGTTAGATCTGCAGTGATATCTACAGATACCGGCATATACCAATCCACATAATTGTCGAACACATAACGCATGCGGCGGTTCTTGAAAGAATAACCATGGCGCGCATAGATGCTGTTGCGCAATACTTCGAGATCTGCCTTGTACATATTCTCTATATCTTCTTTCTTCAACAACTGCGTTGATGCATTGAACTTCAATGCATCACTCGTGATCACTTCACTTTCGTCGTTGTCTTCTTTATACGAACCGTATACACCATCATAGGTGACATCTTCCGGCAAGGCAAGCTCCGGGTCATAGGCAAAGTCTCTTTTCTCCAATTTGTAACTTCTGCTCGACACAGCCAGATTTTTATCATTTGCCACCCAGGTGCCTTCCAGCCAAATGGTATTATCCATTAAGGTAAATGAAAACTTGCCATCATATTTATTATCGCCCGGTTCGGAAACATCAAAGGTCCACAGTGCCTGTTCATGTGTATAAGATCCTTTAAATGGCCGGAAATTTCCCGCAACGATACTGTGTCCGTAAACCTGCATATTGACCAGAGAGTCAATGGATATGGTGATCTTATTGGCATACATCCCATTTTTATTCGGATCCATTTCATCGGCAACAAAAGGGCCTGTATAATATCCTTCGATACCATACTCCTTCATCGGAGTCGCATACTTTAAATTGTTGGACGCCAATTTCAACTGCAGCGAATTAATGGATGCTTCGTCCGCGTCCGGTCCTGCTGTATGTGAGGTGCAGGCAGCGAATAACAGAGTGATACTCAAAAGGGACAGATATTTCATTTTCTTATTTTTTTATAGATCAGGATCTCCGCGATCGCCAGATTCAATGTCCACCCCAACCAGGCTACCACACGGTACACATCCATCGGATGCGGATGCAGTGTCGCTATCAGCACATATTTCCAGGCGCGCAGGGTGATCGCCGACAAGGTGAGCGCGAAACTCCTGTACATAAATATACGATGTCTGTGAAAATCTTTTCGCCTGGCATACACAAATGCGCGCAACGTGAACCAGAACCACAGCACCGCCAATAAACAAAATGCGATCTGAGAACTCCATCCGCCATTGGCATACAGGCCAATGATAAATCCGGATGGCGCACCAAATAATAAGATCGCAAAGACATATATTTTACCATTCGTCCGGTGAAAACGGCGGTATTTTTTCCGGATATACCGAGAGAACTGCGTGAAACCTGCCGGCAAGGCGAATATGGCCGTAAACACATGCACATAAAAAGCGGGCAGATACCAGGGAAGTTCAACGTAGTCCTGTTTGATACCCAGAAATGCAGTATCGGTTCCGGGAGGGATGTATTGCAATACAATGCCGAGCATGAGGATGCAGAAAAATAAATAGATCAGCAGCAGCAGCATCCGCAGTATTTTCCCGGAAAAGATATTGCTCTCCATTTTTCGAAGATACCTCATTTCGTATCAGTTCATGCGCCCTTCAAGCTACCCTGCGATACGCACACCATTTTGTCCGATCGCACTGGCACATTAATTGTATCTTCCACCTGTCCAATTTTACAGCACATGCACAGATATCTCTACCTGAGCCTTATTTGTATTGCCTCCCTTTCTGCCCAAAGCCAAAGTCTGGTATATGCCGATCGTTTTCACGGCAACGACTATCAGGGCACCGCAGCCATTGCGCCCCTGGCGGATGGTTCGCTTATTACCGTGACGCGTTTTTATGGGGATGTGGATGCCGATCCCGGTCCCGGCACCACTTTATTCACTTCCGCAGGTTCCATGGACCTCGCCCTGGTGAAACTGGATGCAAGTGGCAATTTTGTCTGGGGAAAACAGATAGGCGGAAACGGACTAAATCAGATCGTCAACCTGAAAACCGATGCTTCAGGCAATATATACGTTTTTGGTGTTTTTAGTCTGACCATGGATGTTGACCCGGGACCTGCGGTATATAATATTACATCTGTTGGTGGCGACGATACATATCTCGCAAAATATGATGCGTCGGGGAATTTTCTTTGGGTGGTGCAATATGGCAGCACGAGTACTGAACAAGCGTATGCATGCGAAATAAATAATGCAGGTGATGTATATATCACCGGATATTATCACAACACAATAGATTTTGATCCGGGTCCGGGAACTTTTAATCTGACCGCAACCGGTTCCGGCCTCGATTTCCTTGTAAAACTTTCTTCAACAGGAGCATTGCAATGGGCTAAAAATGTTTCCAGCATGTATTGCAATGAACTGTTCTTCGATCCTGCAGGTGATATGTATCTGGGCGGTGAATTTTGGGGTACTGTGGATTTTGATCCCGGTCCAGGTGTACATAATTTATCCGCTGCCGGTTTTGGCGCTGATGCCTATGTGTTGAAATTGACAGAAGCCGGTGATTATATATGGGCATATAAAATTTCGGGCAGCAGTGATGAGCAGGTTACGAATATTGGATATGATACAAATACGGACCGCATCATTCTTGCCGGATATTATCAGAACACGATAGATGTGGATCCGGGTCCGGGTACATACAATCTCACTGCCGCGGGTTATCTGGATCCTTTTATTTGTGCATGGTCAACAGATGGTACACTTGATTGGGGTATCACTTTCGGTGGATTGGGATATCAGAGTATTGTGGACATGCAGATAGATGCATCGGGAGATATCCATGTATGCGGACCATTTGAACAAACCTGCGATTTCGACCCCAGCGGAGATATATTTAATATCACATCCCTTGGATATACAGATATTTTTCTGGCTAGCTATGATAATACCGGCGCACTGATCGATGCGCAACAGATAGGGGGGACAGGTTCTGAATGGCCCGCAGCATTAGCATTGGATGCAGAAGCTGCCATACTTCTCGCCGGTACATTTGATGGAACGGTAGATTTTGATCCGGGTGCAGAAGTGTTTAATCTAAATACCGGCTTCACAGGTAATGACGGATTTCTTGCTAAATATTGCACCGTGTATACCATTAATGACTATGTGCAGATATGTGCAGGAGAAAGTTATTTCGCCGGTGGAGCATGGCAAACGGAAGCGGGCGATTATTATGATTATTATACGCCGGTGGAAGGATGCGACAGCATTGTGATCACACATTTGCAGATCAATATACCTGTCGTAGATCTTGGCGTTGATACGGCAATATGTGCCGGAACAACTATTCTATTGGATGCCGGAAATCCCGGTGCTGATTTCCTGTGGAACACAGGTGCGACAACACAAAGTATTTCAGTTAGTACGGCAGGGAATTATTCCGTGAACATTACAGATATTGCAGGATGTACAGCCAATGATGTAATACATGTAGATGTGAATCCTTTGCCCATAGCAGATCTCGGTGCTGATACCACTATTTGTATGGGCGACACCATTACATTACACGCCGGACATCCCGGCGCAATGTATGCATGGAACACAGGTGCTGCGACAGAATTCATCGATGTACATACAGCGGGTAATTTTGGTGTAACGGTAACGGATGCAAATGGATGCGCAGCTACCGATATTAAACATATATATATTCAGACTTTACCTGTTGTAGATCTGGGCGCAGATACTACCATCTGCTTTGGCGATGAACTGTTATTGGACGCAGAAAATCCGGGGGATACCTATGTATGGAACACAGGTGCATCGACGCAAAATATATTCATTGATGCTGCAGGTGATTATTCCGTACTGTTAACAGATGCCATTGGCTGCTCCGGAAGTGATGCGATACATGTAGATGTGCAGGCTCTTCCGGAGATAGATCTCCCCGATTCTGTTTATTTCTGCGCCGGAGGAAGCGCCGAATTGGATGCGGAAAATCCGGGTTACACCTATCTCTGGAACACCGGAGAATCGACACAAATGATAACTATTTACAGCAGTGGAATATATTCTGTTACTGTGAGCGATGCCATTGGTTGTGACAATACATCTTCTACCCTCGCCGTGGAATTGGACGCACCGGATGTAGATCTGGGTCCGGATGTTTCCATTTGTGCAGGGGAAACTGCAACTTTTAATGCAGACCTTGCAGATTGCACATATGTCTGGAATACCGGCGCAAATACGGAAATTATTTCTGTGAATACAGAAGGAGTTTACTCG
The DNA here is from genome assembly GCA_041392955.1 of Chitinophagales bacterium. Classification (GTDB taxonomy): domain Bacteria; phylum Bacteroidota; class Bacteroidia; order Chitinophagales; family BACL12; genus UBA7236. The sequence goes on from JAWKLB010000028.1 coordinate 26,497, forward strand.
GTGATCGTTACGAATGCAACCGGTTGCATGGATTCAGATGCTGTATTTCTCACAGTGAACGCATGACCTGATGTAACACTTGACCTGTCGTTTACTTATGTATGTGCACAAGGCACTTCTTTTATCGTTTCGGACGATCACCTGCGGGCGGAAACGATATTATTGATAACATGGAAGGGAATACCATTTTACCCGACACCTCTTAGTTTAGTACATGTGGTCACCTGCATATGCCTATACGGATGCAAATGGTTGTTCAGCCGAAGCGACGGATGATTTTGTGTTTGAAATTTGCAACGGCGTGGTGAATTCCTATAATAATAAGATAGTGGTTTATCTAATCCGGCCTTGATATAAGCTCACCGGGTGAAAAATCGGTGGTTTTGACCGTATCACTTTGTTCGACATGTGGGGCAAGATGGTGTATCAGTCGTTTTTCCCGGTCCGCACGGAAATGCAATGGAATTGCAGTTCGCTGCCTGCAGGAACTTATTGCTTACAAGTAGGCATGGAAGGTCAGCAGGGCCGATACATGGTAGAGATAGTCCATGAATAAAGAGTATTATGATAATCTGAATTAGTCTGCGGTATGACGAATATCATCTCTGTAAATATGTTATTTTTAACCTTGCCAATATTAATATTGCAGATATGACAACAACAAACAATATAACCGTACATGCCATCGCACCTTCAGAATTGGATGGTATACTCACGGCGGAAGAGATCGCAAAGATCAATGAGAAAATGGCCCTGGCCGCGCATAAGATCGCGAACATGCATGCGTTCCGCGAGAGTGATATTACCTTATACTACGAACCGGAAGATAAGCATCTGCACATGCAGGTGAATTTCTAAGTAGGTTTCACGCGAAGGAATTAAGTGATAGCGGAAGCCTTAGACGGGAAATAAAGGATGGTGAGTGGTGAATAGTGAATGGTGAATGTTCGGTGGTGGGTATTAGGTCATTGGTCAGTAGTCATTGATCGATTGTTTAAGGTTTACATTTCTGATCACTCCTCTTTCATCTTTCATTTTTCATCCTTTCCAATATCTTTTGCAGATGTGCATTCTTGCCTTCTTCCCGCAAATTCTTTGCTGAATCGGTGAAGTAGGTATGTGCCTGTAAAAAGCGTTCTTGCTGCTGGTCCCAATTGTCTAAGCTTCCGGGTCCGCCCAACGCATGCCATTCACGATATAACATTTGTGCAATGATATCATAATCCTCTCTGCCGAGATAGTCCATGTCGGCATCACACAATATCTGCTCCAATAAATTTTGCGGCGACTGTGGCAGACGTGTAGCCAGGATCATATGACATATCTTTTCTATTTCGACAGGGTTATATCCGAATTCAGGCAGTGTTTCTTTTGCCAGTGCGCAACCTCTTTCTTCATGGCGGATGGGTGAAAAAATATACCCGCTGTCGTGATACAATGCCGCCACGCTTACCAATTCCGTATCAGCCGCATCTACTCCTTCCATGGCGCACAATTTTTGCGCAACATGTAAAACATCCAGCACGTGGTGTATGCTGTGATAATACATACCCACCGGCAATTCTTCCCTTTGCCATGTTTCCATCCGCTCGAATACCTTTTTGTATCTCGCTGTTTCCGTCATCATTTATTGCCAAATACGTTTGAAATGATCTTATTTTTTAACTCATCCGGTGTGTAGGGTTTATACATATAATCGTCCATTCCCGATTCCATACATGCTGTGATCCGCGCTTGGGTTATACTCGCCGTCATGGCACATATACGCACTTTACTTGCCGGTTCTTTTAATTCGGAGCGTATAAAACGGGTGATCTCCATACCGTCAATGTCTGGCAACTGAATGTCCATTAATATCAAAGCGTAACCGCCTTCCGAAGCTTTTGCTATGGCATTGCGCCCGTTGTCGGCAACATCTACCTGCAGTCCGGGAAAAAGTATCTCCAGTGTATCGACGGCTACTAACTGATTGAACGCATTATCTTCAACAAGTAGTATTTTCTTGTTGTCCATTCGCGCATCCCCTTCCAGGGTATCAGCAATCGTTTGTTGCGGTTTCTCTGTTGGTTTGTAGGCTATGGAAAAATAAAATTCCGACCCTTTACCATAGGTACTGTGCACGCCCAGTTCACCGCCATGCATCTCTACTAATTGTTTGCTTATATTGAGACCCAGGCCTGTTCCACCGTATTTGCGCGTGGTGTCTGTCGATGCCTGCCCGAAGCTTTCAAATATCTTCGAAAGTTTGTCCTCCGGGATACCAATACCCGTATCGCGAATGGAAAAATGTACTGCATCCGCCTTTTTTTCCAATTGTATGGTCACTTTGCCTTCTTCCGTGAATTTTATCGCATTTCCGGTGAGGTTCATCAGCACTTGTGTGATGCGCGTTTCATCTCCGAGCACATACTGCGGAACACCTTCCCCTATTTGCACTTCGAGACCGATACCTTTATCTTTTGCTTTTATATCCAGAATGGCCCTGACCTGTTCCACAGCCTGCGGCAGATCGAAGGGCACATCTTCCAGTTCCATTTTCCCCGCTTCTATCTTAGACAGATCGAGAATATCATTGATGATGACCAGCAGGTTATCTCCACTTTTGCGTATCACCTGCAGATACTTTTCCTGTTGTTCGTTCAGTGCAGTTTTTACCAATAAATTAGTCAGACCAACGATCGCATTCATGGGCGTGCGTATCTCGTGACTCATATTTGCGAGAAACTGATCACGGAATTTTTGTGTGTATTTTAATTCTTCCAGTGTGTTTTTCAATTCTGCAGTTCGCTCATCTACCTGTTGCTCCAATTCTACAGTTCTTTTTTTCGCCTTCTCCAGAGCCTGGTCATTCGAAGCGAGTAAACGCTGCATGGTCCGGGAAAACAAATTCTGCATGATGCGCGGATAAGTAGCAATAAGTCCGAAAAAAGTATCTTTTTCCAGGCTGAGTACTTCGGTATCTTCCAGAGTAAGGAGAGTGGCTGTTGCGGTAGAATCTGCGATAAAACTTTCACCAATGATTGCACAGGCTCCCAGTTCTGCCAGCAGCACATCTTCATTATATACGCCCACTTTTCCTTTATGGATGATCATGAAGGATGGAGGCACCTCCCCTTTGCGGACAAGTATGTTCCCCGCCGCATATGTTTTGCTCTGTGCCGCTTTGCTCACCTCCGCAACGGCAGATGCATCGAGTTTATCGAGCAGTCCACAGTTTTGCAGTGTTTCGGTTATGGAAGGCATAGAACAAAGTAAGGAAAAAAAGGGCTAGATGTTCATATAATGCAGGGTGTAGAATAGAAGGTTAGGGGTTAGGGGTTAGGGCTGTTATTATTAATAGTACTCATAATTAATACAGGACTGCGACTGCGACTGCGACTGAGTCATGGGTCAGGGGTCAGGGCTGTTATTATTAATAGTACTCATAATTAATACAGGACTGTGATTGTAACTGCGACTTTTTGTCCGGGGTTAAGTGTTAGAAGTTAGGACCATCATTTAGGTGGTCATCGATTTATTCCTTATTCCTTATTCCTTATTCCTTATTCCTCATTCCTCATTCCTCCCCTCCTTACGTAAACTCCATGTAAGGATAAAGCTAAGTCCAATTTAATAATACATCAATTATCCCTATGGCTTAACCATTAATTCATAACACGGGTAAATTTGGATCAACTGTTTGAAAACCACCAGATACGATGGCAGTTGGACAAATAATCCGCCGCACGGCAAAATACACTTCCAAACAAACATCCAAAAAGGATCCGATGCAGCAGCAGCGGAAAACTTTTCGCAAGCTCATCAGGAAAGCGATGGATACAGAATTCGGTAAACAGTATCAGTTCGATCAAATACTTAATGCCGATTATGATATAGCCCTTTTCCGGAAACTGGTTCCCATACACACGTATGAAGACATGTATACGCAATGGTGGAAGCGCATGCGCAGAGGCGACAAGGATACAGCCTGGCCGGGCAAAATACAATATTTTGCACTGAGCTCCGGCACATCGGGCGCCTCATCCAAATTTATACCGGTTAGTAAGCAGATGTTGAAAAGTGTGCGTAAAATGTCGATGCGACAAATGCATAGCCTGCATCATTTCAAAGTACCTGCAAAGACCTTTTCCAAACAAGTACTCATGCTGGGTGGAAGTACTCGTTTGGAAGAAATCAACGGCAAATTTTATGGGGACATGAGCGGCATCAGCGCACTACATGCTATGCCAACCTGGTTTGCGCAAAAATTCTATGCTCCCGGCTATGCAATAAGCAATATTGCCGACTGGGAAGCGCGCCTGGATGCTATGGTGAAAGAAGCTAAACATTGGGACATCAGTATTGTTTGTGGGATCCCCAATTGGGTGCAATTGCTGTTTACGAGGATCATTGAAAAATACCATTTGAAAAATATCCATGAACTCTGGCCCAATCTCCAATTATATATTCATGGTGGTATTTTTTTTGAACCCTATCGCGAAAGTTTTCAATCGCTGTTGGGAAAAGCGGTCATCTATACAGAAACGTATATGGCATCAGAAGGGTACTTTGGATATGTGCCAGGTCCGACCGCTAAAGGCATTCGCCTATCCCTGCAAAACGGCATTTTCTACGAATTTGTACCTTATCACAAAGATGTATTTGATAAAAACGGTAAAATCCCTACCGGAGCACGCACACTTACTATCGATCAGGTGGAAGCCGGGGTAGAATATGCCTTGCTGATCAGCAATAATTCGGGCGCATGGCGCTACCTGCTCGGCGATACCCTGCAATTTGTGGATACAAAAAATTGTGAGATTCGACTTACCGGCAGAATAAATCAATACCTGAGTGTATGTGGTGAACATGTGTCGGATAAAAATATTCTGGATTGCATGGAAAAAACAGCGGAATATTTCGGTATTAAAGTCCGCAATTATACCATACGCATTCATCAGGGAGCCGGGAGATTCAAACATGTCTGGTATATAGGTGCCGACCTCGATGCAAAGAAATGCGCCAAACGAATTGACAGTGTCCTGAAAAAGGCAAACGATGATTACCGCACGGCGCGCATTTCTCTGCTGGATGCTCCGGAAGTTGTTTGTCTCCCCGACAAATTATTTTCTGCATGGATGAAAAAAGAAGGGCGCAGCGGGAATCAATACAAACTGCCCCGTGTGCTGCGCGATAAATGGGAAATGTCATTCCTGCAATTTATTCAAGAATCATCCCCTAAAACTGTCCAATAAGCAGAGAGCTGAAATACCCGCGATAAGACTTGCCCTTTCTACGCGGAAAAGCAGTAGTCGATTACAGGCATTCGGAATATCTTTCCCCGACCCGGGCGGAAAGGGGTTTGTTTCCCCAACAAATTATATCTTCGTTGGAAATCCAAACAGATGAAACGACTTTTCTTATTCTGCGCAATACCTACCGTTCTTGCATTGGCCGGTTGCCCGGTCGATCAACCTTATCCTCCCGGACATCCCGGAACAGAAAAAATAGACAAGCAACTCATTGGCACCTGGGAACAATCGGATGGCGAAAAGGAAATGTTGAAAATTCGGATCAGTGCAAAAGATCAGACGAGCATGCGGGTTGAAGTATTGGAGATAACCGACAACTATATTCCGGAAGAACGCAGTTTCACTGCATGGAATACCTCCATTGATGAAATGCATTTTATCTATGCTGCACCAGAAAATGTAGATACTGTCTCCTATTATACCTATGCATACGCTATACGGGATGGAAAACTCCTGACCTATGACGCTTCCTTCCTGGTGAATGGATCTGATTCCATCACATCTATAGAAGCGTTTCGAAAAGAATTAAAGGGCTCGATGCATATGGAAGGTTTTCTTTCAGATGAAACCATTTGGACCCGCTCAGAATAATCGAAAAAACATTAGGCAAAAAATATATCATGTCAGAGAACACAAGTAGTATGCCTGTGAAAACGAATTACGGTGCGCTCAGCTCATTGGTCACCGTATTTTTCTTTTGGGGATTTGTTGCCGCAAGCAATGGCGTATTCATTCCATTTTGCAAAGCACATTTCAACTTGAACCAATACCAATCACAATTGATAGATTCCAGTTTTTACGGTGCCTATTTCTTTGGCTCCTTGATATTATACATGCTTTCTTCTGTCCGCAAAAACGACATACTCAATACCATAGGATATAAAAGCGGTATTATCATAGGTCTTGTCATATCCATGGTGGGATCTCTTGCACTTGCATTGGTCTCCCAAAACATAAACGCCACCTTTACCATGGTGCTGATCTCTTTTTTTATCATTGCACTTGGTTTTTCCCTGCAGCAAACCGCGGCGCAGCCTTTTGCCATTTCATTGGGCGATCCGGCAACCGGAAGTCATCGTTTGAATTTTGCCGGCGGAGTGAATTCCTTCGGCACATTGCTCGGTCCCATCATTGTAAGTTTCATGTTGTTTGGCAGTTTGCTGGTGAGTAAACAACACGAGGCCACGCTGGCGAATATCCGGCTTATCTATTATGTTCTGGCTGCATTATTCGGCGTGGTCGCACTATTTCTTTTTATACGCAAGCTACCCGTTACCCATACCAATGATAAAATGGAGCAGAGCAATAAGGCTTTGGTTTCCCTGTTGATCATTTCCATACCGGTATTTCTATTGATCTTCATGAATCGTTTCATCGAATCAGAATTTGGTGAAACAGGTAAGCGTTTTTTGATCTTCGGCACCTTAGCTGTCACTGTATTGGTATTATTGAATGCACTGCGCGCATCCCGAAAAGACTCCACCGGCTGGGGCGCTATGCAATATCCGCAACTTGTGTTGGGCATGCTCGGCATTTTCGTTTATGTTGGTGTTGAAGTGACCATTCAAAGTAATATGGGTGCCCTTTTGAAAACAGAAGCATTTGGGGGCATTGATGAATCACACAACTCTATCTATATCAGTTTATTTTGGGGAAGTTTGATGATAGGCCGATGGACAGGTGCGATAAGTGCCTTTGAATTGCAGAAAAGAACTAAGAATCTGCTCACTGTCATCGTTCCATTTATTGCGTTTGCCATCATATTGCTGGTAAATCATCTCCGCGGAAATGATGTCAGCGGTTTGTATGTGTATCTGATATCCATTGTTATACTCATCATCGGTATTTTTCTGGGCAAAGAACAACCTGCTGCCATGTTGCGCATTTTTGCAGGTATGGGTGTACTCGCCATGCTGATCGGGTTGATGACCACCGGAGATGTCGCGAAATTTGCTTTTATCAGCGGCGGATTATGCTGCAGTATTGGCTGGCCCTGCATATTTGCCCTCAGCATTCTGGGCCTCGGCAAATACACCTCACAAGGCTCTGCTTTCCTGATCATGATGATCCTGGGTGGAGCCGTTATTCCCCCGCTGCAAGGTTGGTTCGCCGATACTATTGGCATCCACAGCAGCTACTGGATCCCGGTCGCCTGCTTCCTGTATCTGTTCTGGTTTGCCTCTTATGTAGGCAATATCCTTGGCAAACAGGGCATCAGCAGCATGCCCGCAGCCGAAGGTCATTAAAAAATGCCCGCACTGCTAGGATTTGCGCGGCTTCCGGCTGCAGCAAACGCTAACATTTTTTGTGAAAACGCTTCCTGTTCTATTCTTTATCTTTACGGCACTTAAAAAAATCAGTTCAGGATGATGCGATATAGTAGGATCAACAACATCACAGGATGGGTTGTTTTCGCCATTGCTCTTGTCACTTTTACGATGACCATGGAAGCAACGGCCAGTTTCTGGGATTGTGGAGAATTCATTGCCGCTACGTATAAATTGCAGGTGGTGCACCCACCGGGAGCACCTATCTTTTTGATGATCGGACGCATTTTTTCGCTGTTCGCTTCCAGCCCGGAACATGTTCCGACGATGACCAATTTCTTCTCGGCCTTATCCAGCGCATTTGCCGTGCTCTTTGCATTTTGGATCATCACGCGTTTGGTGCGCAGAAATATGGCAAAAGATGAGGAAATGACAGGTGCACAGATCTTTATGATCATGGGCTCCGGAATTATCGGTGCACTTGCACTTACCTGGATGGATTCCTTTTGGTTCTCAGCTGTAGAATCAGAAGTGTATGCATTGGCCACATTCTTCTTCGTGATCATATTCTGGTGTATCGTAAAATGGGAAGAACATGCAGATAGTCCCGATAGTGACCGCTGGATATTATTTGCCGCCTTACTGATGGGTTTGTCCATCGGCGTTCACCTGTTAGCATTATTGGTAGTTCCCGCTATTTGTCTGATCTATTATTTCAGGAATTATACCTATTCACACAGAGGATTTTGGTACACCATAATTATTGGCGTCCTGATCGTTGCGGTTATCCTGTATGGTATGCTGGATTATTTTATCGGCATAGGGGCTGTCCTGGATCGCATTTTTGTCAATGGCATCGGATTGCCTTTCGGTTCCGGTCTGTTGATCTATGGTATACTAATCGTTGGCGGTTTGATCTATGGTGTTCGCAGGGCTATCCAACGCAGTCAGCGCAGCATGTACCTGGTTCTGATGTCTACCATCATGCTGCTCATCGGTCTGTCGAGTTATGCCATGGTGACGATCCGCGCAAAAGCCGATCCTGTTATCAATATGAACGGGATAAACGATGTACACACTTTCCTCAGTTATTTAAAACGCGAACAATACGGTTCACGTGCCATATTTTATGGCCCCTTCTGGACCGCACAACCATTCTCATACGAACAAGGCAAAGCCAAATATGGTATCGTAGGCGACAGCAAAAAATATGAAGTAGTATCGCATGAATTCAAACCGGTGTATTCCTTCCCGTCAGAATATCAGAGTTATGCGAATGATCCGAAATACCGCACGGATATCGAAAGAAATAAAAAAGTTTTATTCCCGCGCATGGGTTCGCCGGAAGACCGGCATGCCGGATTATATTATCAATGGGTTGACGTCCCGGAAGGTCAGGAAGACTCCTATATTCCAACCTATGCCGACAACCTGAATTTCTTTTTCAATTACCAGCTCGGGCACATGTTCTGGCGCTATTTCATGTGGAATTTCAGCGGCAGACAAAATGATTCGCAGGGAAATTTCTACGATGGTTATAAAGATGGTAACTGGATCACCGGTATTCAAACCATTGATAAGTCAAAAAATCCGCAGTTGGATCACCAGCCTGCAGAATTTACGGATGTGGTGAGCCACAATGTATTCTATATGTTGCCCTTTATCATCGGTATCATAGGAATGGTGTATCAATTGCGCCGGGATTGGAGAGGCTTCCTCGTCATATTGATATTCTTCGTGTTCATGGGCTTCATGAATATCTTTAATATGAACCAACCGCCAACGGAACCGCGAGAACGTGATTATGCGCAGGTCGGGGCATTCTTTGCATTTACACTTTGGATAGGCATGGGTGTTGCCGGACTGGTAGATCTGGCCCGCAGTTTCACCGCGGATACGATCAAAAAATATTTATTGTATGCAGGATTTATCATTCTGGGTATGTTCCTCACCGGACTTACCATGTATCACGTGACCACCCTGTTGTATGTCATGTTGTATACCGGATTATTCATGCTGATCGCCGCATTCCTGGTGAACATTCTTTCTTCAAAAGGCAAAAATGCAATGGTCATGTCCATAGTGGCCTTTGTAATATGCCTGCCCGCACCATTACTTATGGGTGCGCAGGGATGGGATGATCACGACAGGTCCGACCGGACATTCGCACGGGATATTGCGCGCAATTATCTGGAAAGTTGTCCGCCGCATGCCATTCTGTTCACGCAGGGAGATAATGATACCTATCCATTGTGGTATGCGCAGGAAGTGGAAGGCATCCGCACAGATGTGAAGATCATCAACCTCAGTTTATTGGGCGTAGATTGGTATATCAATCAATTGCGTCATGCAACGAACGACAGTCCGCCGATCAAATTATCCCTTACCCCGGACAAGATCATGGGTGACAAGCGGAACCAGATCGTTAAAAATGAGAAGAGCAAATTCCTCAATCAGACCTTTGAACTGAGCGACTTTGTGAAATTTATCGGCACAGATGATCCGAAGATCCAGATTTATAGTGAAGTACTGAAAGATTATCTGAGCTATTCGCCAACACAAAATCTGAAAATAACGATAGACTCTGCGGCTATGATATCAAATGGTATCGTACCGGAAGATCTCGTGCCGGATATACAGAATGTACTGACCTTCCGGTTGCGCAATGCAGGATTATTGAAGAATGATCTCATGACCCTGGATATCGTTGCAAACAATATCAATGACCGGCCTATCTGTTTTGCCATCAGCGTTACCCCTGATTCGCATCTGGGTATGGAAAAATATCTCATGCACAGGAATATGGTTTATCAGCTCATGCCGGTGGAAATGGAGAACAGCAAATCTGTTATGGATGGTTTTGAAAAAGATATGAATACCGATATCCAGTACGACCTGTTGGTGAATCAAAAAGATAAATTCACTTACGGGGGCGTGGAACGCGGTAAACGGATGTATGTGGATCCCAGCGCTATGGGTTCTGTACTCACCGCTAAATATCTCAACTACTTCGAGTTGGTGAAATCATTGAACAGCGAACGCACCTATCTGGAAGCGCAAGCAAAACAGATGATGAAAGACACCGTGAATCAGGAATACGATGAAGTGGGCAAACAATTGATGGATGAAAGCAATGAGAAGAAGCAAAAGGCATTGGAAGTGCTTGACCTGATGATGCAATTATTTCCGGATGAAACGCTTCCGTATGACTATAATATGGCGAGTGTGGCACAGTTGTACCAGCAATTGGGAAATAATGATAAAGCCAGAGAGATCATTGATCTTATTTCCGAACGGGCGTTCAACGATCTGGATTATTTCTATCGCATGACACAGGAAAGTAATTTCCTCGGAAGCATGTTCAAAAGCGACCGGTACAGTGCTGAGACCTGCGTTTATTATTCCATTGATATGTATAAGAAGATCGGTGATAAAGACACTGCTGATTCCCTGCAGGCACGTTGGGAAGGATTGCAAGTGAAGTATGGCATTGTAAATCAAAATGGAAAGAAATAAAGGCGGCCATTTCAAACGCAAAAAGTTTGACAACATCGTTTTCGGACGACAACCCGTCGTTGAATTGCTGCAGAGCGATAAAGAAGTAGATACCCTCTACATTCAACAGGGTGCTACAGGAGTTATCATTCAGGAAATGATACGCCTGGCACAGAGCAGACATATTCCAGTCAAACAGGTGCCGGCTGAAAAATTATCGCGTTTCACAGGTGGGAATCATCAGGGTGTCATTGCATTCACCACCGATATTGCCTTCGAACACATAGAAGATGTGTTACCATTTATTATTGAAAAAGGCGAAGTGCCCCTGCTGCTCATTCTCGACGGCATCACGGACGTGGGGAATTTCGGTGCTATTGCCAGAACGGCTTATGGTGCAGGTGTGCATGCCATTGTTATTATGGCGCAACACGCCGCACCGGTAAATGGCGATGCGATCAAAGCAAGTGCAGGCGCGCTGAACAATATGACCATTTGCCGGGAAAAAAATCTCGATCAGGTTTTACAATTCCTCATTTTGAATGGCATGCAGATCATCGGTTTGGATGCACAGGCTACAACACCGGTTTTTCAGGTGGATCTCACCTTGCCCACTGCTCTGGTGATGGGATCGGAGGATACGGGCATTAGCAGTTCTGCACGTAAATTTATTTCTCATACAGTACATATACCCATGCAAAATGCATTTGATTCGTACAATGTAAGTGTTGCAACAGGTATGGTGTTATACGAGGTAATGCGGCAGAGAAGAGAAATAAAGTAGTTGGCAGTTGACAATTTCAGTTGGTGGCTGCAATAAATCTGACAAAAGTTTTCTGAAAAAGTTGTGTACTGATCACTGCGAAAGTATTTCTACCAGTCGCAACATGTCATGGTTAATATCCATATGATGTTTGGTGGCTTGTTCAAAGGGAGTAAATACCACTTCATCATTGATAATTCCGGCCATCATATTTTTCTTTCCTTCCATTAATGCTTCCACCGCAGCCATACCCAGGCGGCTGCCGAGAATGCGATCGCGCATGCTGGGATTGCCACCGCGTTGTATATGTCCCAATATGGCAACGCGTGTATCGTATTCATTGAATTTTTCCTTCACTTTACGTGCGATCTCATAGGCACCTCCCGCTTCATCATGTTCTGACACGATGACTATCGCACTGCTTTTCTTGTGATACCAACCGCGTTCCAGTGTTTCAATAAGGTTTTCAATACTGGTCGGAGTTTCCGGAATAACAACCGCTTCTGCTCCACCACCAATTGCACTCGCAAGGGCAATGAATCCCGCGTCACGTCCCATCACTTCAATAAAAAATAAGCGGTTATGTGCATCCGCCGTGTCGCGAATTTTATCTATTGCTTCAACTGCAGTGTTGACCGCAGTGTCAAAACCCAACGTAAAATCTGTTCCATACAGATCATTATCAATAGTTCCGGGAACACCTATACATGCAATGCCATGTTCTTGTCCGAAGATGGTCGCACCGCGAAAAGTGCCGTCCCCACCTATGGCTACAAAACCTTCAATGCCCGCCACTTTTAATCTCTCATATGCCTTGAGGCGACCTTCCTTCTCCATGAATCTTTTACTGCGTGCCGTTTTCAACATGGTACCGCCACGTTGAATGATATTGCTCACATCATGGGATTGCATTTTGAAAATATCGCCATCTATCATGCCTTCATATCCTCTGTTGATACCGTGCACTTCCAATCCATGATAAATGGCAGTGCGCACTACTGCGCGAATACATGCATTCATCCCGGGCGAGTCACCGCCGCTGGTCATTACAGCTATCTTTTTCATACCGGCACAAAGTTACGGGTTAGCGATAAGATTAAAATACCGCTGAGATCATGAACAGGTTTAGCGTTGCGGTTAAAAAATATCATGCGATGTGTTGCGATCGATACAATACAGAAAGCAGCGCGTTGGGCATCATTCCGATGTGATCATACATTTGCCAACATGTCGACAGTCATGGCATCCATATCGAAAGCCGGCTTCCAATGCCAATCTATGCGCGCCTCAGCATCATCAATACTTCCGGGCCAGGTCTCTGCAATACCCTGCCTGTAATCCACCTGATAATCAATGGTAAATGCAGGGATCACTTTGCGGATGCTTTCGGCCAGCATATCCGGAGTAAAGCTGAACGCGGCCAGATTATAACTGCTGCGCACGGTAATGGCATCTGCGGGAGCATCCATTAATTGCATGGTCGCGCGAATAGCATCGGTCATATACATCATCGGGAGCATGGTATCGGCAGCCAGATAACAGGTATATTTTGATTCTGCCTTTGCTTTAAAATAAATGTCAACGGCATAATCCGTAGTTCCTCCACCGGGTTCTGTTTTATAACTGATGATCCCGGGATACCGCAAGCTGCGAATATCCATACCATATTTTTCATGATACCAGGTACACCAGCGTTCGCCGGCAAGTTTACTGATACCATACACCGTATTGGGCTCCATTACTGTGATCTGAGGCGTATCCTTCTTTGGCGTTGTTGGTCCGAATGCCGCAATACTACTTGGCCAGTACACTTTCGCAACCGCATGTTCGCGTGCAATTTCGAGCGTGTGCAACAATCCATCCATATTCAGTTTCCATGCGAGTTGCGGTTTGCGTTCACCAGTTGCCGATAGCATGGCTGCCATATTATAGATCTGCGTTGGTTTATACTGAGCGACCAATGCTGCCATCCGGTCTTTATCCAGCACATCCAATATCGCATATGGACCACTTTCTTTCAGATCTCCCTCCGGTTCCCTGATGTCTGCTGCTATAACCTGACTATTTCCGAAAGCAGCGCGTAATTGCATGGTGAGTTCAGCACCAATTTGTCCGCATGCGCCGATCATCAGTATCGTATCTCCTGGCATAATGATTATTGAGCCAACAAAAATAGCCCTGCTATCCTGATTTACAAACCCGCACACTCCACATTGTTGTCTACCTTTGGCAGCATCGCTACCATGAAAAAAATATATGTTGTAGTTGGGACCAGGCCTAATTTTATCAAGGTTTCCCAATTGCAGGTACACGCGGCCCATTATGGATTTTCGGTAGAAATGATACATACCGGACAGCATTATGATGAGGCATTGTCCCGTGTTTTTTTCAAGCAATTCGGCATGGAACCTGATCATTTTCTTTCCATACCTTCTTCCCAAACCGGCGCAGATCCGTCTATTATGCAGGAAGCTATATTAAGCTTTCTGCAATCCCAAGAGCGTCCCGATCTTTTATTGGTAGTGGGTGATGTCCATAGCACACGCGCGGCGGCAGAAGCCGGACATGCATTGCACATTCCATTGGCCCATCTGGAAAGCGGGTTGCGCAGTTTCGATAATACCATGCCGGAAGAAGAGAACAGGATCATAGCCGATGCTTTGAGCACGTTCCATTTCACGACCGAACCGGCTGCTGCTGAAAATTTACAGAATGAAAACATTTCCGCCGATTCTATTTTTTACATCGGAAATACGATGATAGATACTTTGGTCGCGTTTGAACATCAGATACAGACGTCAAAGGTTTTAGATGATCTGCATATCGATAAGCAAAAGTATATATTGATCACTCTACATCGTCCTTCCAATGTGGATGATAAAAAATCCCTGCAGAAATGCATAGATGCGATCTCTGTAGCGAGTACGTATTTTCCGGTGGTATTTCCCCTGCATCCACGGACAGAAAAAAGAGCCAAAGAATTCGGACTATTCGCATCATTGGAACAGATCCCTCATATCCGACTGTGCGGACCCATGGATTATTTTGCATTTCAAAAATGCATTGCGCACGCAACATGTGTGATCACCGATAGCGGCGGCATTCAGGAAGAGACCACTTTTCGCAAGGTGCCCTGTTTGACATTACGTGCAAATACAGAGCGGCCTGTTACCGTTACCGAAGGAACGAATACATTGATCCATTGGGATGAAACTTCTTTACAAACTTATTTGCAGGAAATAATTTCGGGAAGGTATAAAGTGGGAAGCATTCCGGCTTTATGGGACGGACATGCAACCGAGAGAATGTTTCAGGTTTTGTCAGCTGTGCTTTGAATACTGTCTAATATTTCAGCGAATTGTTTCGCCGCCTCTTTCCTGCTGTATTTGTTGATATTTTTTGCTGCGGGCAGATCATTTTGTTTCCATCTGCGATACATATCCAAAACCACATTGCGTATCTCTTCTTCACTGTGCATGGATGCCGTGCTTCCGCAAGCGCTTTCTTTTATGATCGCTGCAGCATCACCGGATGTATCTCCTATAGATAATACGGGCCTTCCGGATGCCATATATTCGAATAACTTAGCCGGTATCCTTCCGGCGATATCCTGTGCATCATTCAATAACAATAAAAGCACCGGTGACGCCTGCATGGCGCGGATGGCTTCCCTATGCGAAACCTGATCCACAATACGCAAATGTACATCCAAACCATGAGCACGCAAAGATTCGATCACATGAAAATCGGCACGACCGGTAAATTGAATATGCAGATCATCCGAAAAACCCGGCTCGGAATTACACAGATCATGCAGCACTTTCCAGAATAAAACAGGATTGCGCGCAGCATTGATCATGCCCACATGATGCAGGGTAAATCCGGGTAATAAGGCGGGCTTTTGCTGATCGAAATC
>JAWKLB010000029.1:0-40011 GCA_041392955.1 Chitinophagales bacterium
CTATATAATAGAAATTCGCTTTGGAAGAAATGGTGCTTTCACCATAACCACCTACGTTTCCGGTACCTTTCACCCAGCCGTCGCCGGTAGAAAGATTATCTACAGCCCAATTCGCAGGAGGATAATCTGCACCCTGGAAGCCTTCTTCCACAGATACCTGCGTCGCATCCAGCACACTGATATTGCTGGCTATGCTGTTGTTCACCATATTGATATCTACAGTGCCACCAACGGGCATCAGTGTCACACCTAAAGTATGTGTTCCGCCCGTAGCTACGGTAACCGTTGGCAAATTGATGTTGCCGGTAGTATGTGCAGCTATAGAACCTGTCCAGTTGTAAACGGAAGCAGCACCACCATCCACACTGTAAGAAAGATCGATGGCAGTTAAAGCATCGTCGGAATTATTTGCAACACTTACAACCGGATCGAATGAATTGGTACAGAAAATGGAAGAAACATCGGTGGATGCATAGTCAATAGCAGGAAGACCACCGATAGGATCGCTCACCGCTGCTTGCATAATACCTTTCGTTCCGTCGTTTTGCATCCAGGCAACAACTTCGATCTGGTTCATGTCATAAATGTTGGCCAGATCCCAGGAGAAATCGTAGGATTTGGTCTCTCCACCATAAAAATCACCGGTAGAAGTACCACTTGCATCGGGAAGCATTTTTTTCATTACACCCAGGAATTCTGTCTCACCATTGGTGCCGGGAGGGGTATCGAAGTTGATATTCTTCTCGGCAACGGCACAACGCAGTTTCAGCGAACCGGTCATATCAGAACCCGCAGTAACATCCACATGGATATTGATCGTGGAATAGTCGGGGCTGAAAGAATGTGTTACGTTGATCTCGAAAGGTGAAGTAACACCGTATTCCGTAGTGATCTCTGCTCCACTTACACAGGCAGGAGCACCTTCATAGTATCCACAGTCATTCACCACGTTTACACCGTCCATAGTAGCATGCGGAACGCCGGTAACGCCGTAATAAGATACGCGGGCATCCACATCCGGTTGATTTTGCAGGTACATGGGGTCAAATCCGGGCCACCATACCTGAAACTTCAGGATAATGGCCTTATCCTCATTAGCCTGTAAAATGGCATTAAAACCCGGGTTTTGCGAAGCACAAGGACCGCAGCTTGCCTGGGTAAATTCTTCTAACAATACCATGCGCTGGTATTGGGCTTTGGTAGCTTGCGATAACCCAGTTACCACAAGTGCCAGGAGTAAAAATCTTTTCATTGTAAATAAGGTTATTGATTCCAAGGGTAAATTTAATCAAATGTTTATACAGAATTTCATCAAATTTTACCCATTTGTGCATGAACAATGTGCATAGTTCTACGCGCGAAGTGCTTAAAGTAGTAGATTTGGCAAGCAATTACTCAAAACTATGCGAAATAAATCCTTTAAGATCCTCGCTATCGCCCTACTGGCAGTGCTTTGCATGCCCAAGGCTCAGGCTCAGCTCGAAGACGGTGCAATTGCACCGGACTGGACCCTGACCGACATAGATGGCAATATATGGCATTTATATGACATTCTGGACCAGAATAAGTCGGTTTTTATTGACGTTTTCGCAGTTTGGTGCGGCCCCTGCTGGGCTTATCACGGCACCGGCGCACTCGACGATCTCTATGCCGCCTACGGACCGGAAGGAACAGACGAACTGATGGTATTTCAGATCGAAGGCGACGGAACCAGCACAGAAGATCAATTATATGGTCTCGGCGGTGGCACGGTTGGCAACTGGGTGGCAGGCACTACCTACCCCACCATACTTACGCACTATGGATCTCCCAGTTATACCATGATACAGGATTATGATATAGGTTATTTCCCTACCATATACCGCATTTGTCCGGATCGAATCATCAAGGAAGTTGGGCAGATTGGCATGACCGCTCTTTACAATTCATTAGGTACCTGCACCTTTGCCGAATATGATGCAGATCCAGCTATCGTGGCCTATACAGGTGATGCCGGCGGATGTGCCGATGTGAATATCCGTGTGGAATTACAGAATTACGGATTCGACAACCTCACCGCCTGCACGATCAAAGTATTTGACGGTGCCACCGAATTGGCAAGTAAAGCGTGGACAGGAAATTTGAGCGTTTTTGAAAAAGAAGAAGTGAATATGGGTGACATTGTGCTGCCCAACCCCGATAATGAACTCAGTTTTGAGATCACCACACCCGATGATAATGCAGTAAATAATGTGCTCGTTCAGGATTTGGGTTTTGCCGATAATGTGAGCAATACCATCCATATAACCGTCAAAGCCGATGACCACGCACCGCAGATCCGCTGGGAGATCTTAAATGCAGAGACCGGAACGATAATGGCGAATGACGGACCTTACAGCAATGCGCAAAATAATACCATCGCATTCGATGGCGATGTGTATTTACCGGGAACAGGATGTTTTGCTTTCAATATCTACGATACAGGTGGCGACGGCATAACCGGAACCGGTTATTATAAAATATTCAATGACGCCGGAACGCAGATCGGTTATGGCGACGAAAATATTGGATTTAAACGCACTGAAGGGTTGCGCATCACCGGATTGACCGCTATTGAAAATACCCTGGATGGTGCTATGCAATTATATCCAAACCCAGCAGATGATGCAGCTTTATTGCAATTGACGCTTGCACAAAATGGCGAAACCTCCATTCAATTGTTTGATATGTATGGCAGGCTGATAGAAAACATTTTTAGCGGCGACATGCCATCGGGCAGTAATGAAGTGCACATAATTACACGTGATCTGCCTTCCGGTATGTATTGCATACAAGTACGTCAGGGTGCAGTGCAACAAAGTATGCGCTTGCAGGTGATGCATTGAACATACATACTTCGAATCGATGAAAGACAGGGCTCCGGATCATTCAGGAGCCTTTTTTTATACTTATCAAATACGGTAATACATTCCTTATTCCTTATTCCTTATTCCTTCCTGCTTATTCCTTATTCCTTTTTCCTTTTTCATTTTTCATTTTTCATTTTTCATTTTTCATTTTTCTCCCCTCATCTCCCCCCTCCGATCAACACCATATACCCTGTAATAATGATCGCACCCGCTACATCCAGCCAGAATCCCGCTCGCATCATCTGACGCGCTGTGACCTTTTCCGTGCCGAATACAATGGTATTGGGCGGTGTCCCCACCGGCAACATAAAAGAATAACTCGCCGCCATGGTGATCGGGAACAATATGAGCATGGGCGGCAACTGCAGTATCTGTACTACGGGCACCATGATCACCATGAACACATTCACAGTAGCCGTATTTGAAGCGAATTCACTGAATAAGGTAGTGGAAAGACATAAAATAAATATCAGTATCCAGGAGGGCAGGTCTTTCAATGCGGTCATGTTACCTGCTATCCATTTATCCAAACCGCTCACGACCACACCTTTTGCAAGCGCAAATCCGCCTCCAAATAAGAAGATGATACCGATAGGTATCTTTTTTACTTCTTCCCAGGTGACGATATTCTCTCCGCGTTTATTTTTTGACGGGAAGAAAAGTAAAATACAGGCTATCACCACGGCTACATAACTCTCGTTGACAAAAGTCGGATCGGGAAACAGATTTTTCCATCCCGGAATATGCAGATTGCCTATGGTTTTATCATCTATCGTAAACCAAAGCAGAACAGCAAAACCAAACACCCAACCGATCACTTTCTCTTCAAAACCCATTCTCCCCAATTCCTGCAAGTTTGTCCGGCACATACTGAGATCCGGACGAATATGATCGCTGTTGCGCAGAAATAAAAAACGCAAAATAAAATATAAAGCAGCCAGCATACATAAGCTCATGGGCAACGCCATGAGGAACCAGCGCGTAAAACTCAATGGCGTTGCATCGGGAAAATTCTTGTCATAAAAATCCTTCATCACCATATTGGGTAATGTACCAATAAGTGTTGCCGTGCCACCGATGGAAGATGCAAATGTGATCGCAAGTAAAAGGGCAACGGAAAGCCCGCTTCGTTTTTTTGCATCACCACCATGTAGCTGGTCTACCACAGCAAGCGTAATGGGCAACATCATCAACGTGGTAGAAGTATTATTCAACCACATGGAGATCAGGTATGCTGATAAACTGAAACCCAACAGCAATCTGTTCGGTGTATTTCCGAAACGCAACAGGATATTTAACGATATGCGTTTATGCAGGTCCCACCGTTCGATGGCAAAGGTCAGCACGAATCCACCGATATATAAAAAGATAACATCCTTCATATATTCGGGTGCTACTGCTTTTACATCCATTATACCCAACATGGGAAATAATAAAACCGGCATGAGGCTGGTAATAAATATGTTCACTGATTCCGTGATCCACCACCAGGCCATTAAAACAAGTACACCTGCGGCCTTGCACATTACCGGGTCATTGCCGGCAGCAAACAAAGCATAGGATGCGAGGAACCCCAGCAGAGGTCCGGCGAGCATGAGGATGTTTTTCCGTTGAAGCATACAGCGTTCACCAAAAATAGACAATCCCGCGAATGCGTATTTTTGTCGGATGAAAGAGTGGATAGAAAAAGCGTGGGATGACAGAAGCCTTTTACAAAACACAGAGGTGCAGCAAGCTATCCGCGACACGGTGGAAGCATTGGATTCGGGCACATTGCGTGTTGCTGAAAAAATAGGCGGCACATGGGAAGTGCATGCCTGGATAAAAAAAGCGGTGATCCTGTATTTTCCCATTGCGAAGATGGAGACCATGGAACTTCCGCCTTTCGAATTCCACGACAAGATCCCACTGAAAAAGCACTTTGCGGAAAAAGGCGTTCGCGTGGTGCCACATGGTATCGTTCGCTATGGCAGCTTTGTCGGCAAAGGGGTGATCATCATGCCGAGTTATGTCAACATAGGTGCTTACGTAGATGAAAACACCATGGTGGATACCTGGGCAACCGTTGGCAGCTGCGCACAAATTGGTAAGAATGTACATCTGAGTGGTGGTGTGGGGATTGGCGGAGTGCTGGAGCCTGTGCAGGCATCTCCTGTTATCATCGAGGACAACTGTTTCATTGGTTCCCGATGCATTGTTGTGGAAGGTGCACTTATTGAAGAAGAAGCCGTGCTCGGAGCAAACGTGGTGATCACGCAATCCACAAAGATCATAGATGTGACAGGGGCAGAACCTGTAATATATTCCGGAAGGGTTCCCGCGCGCAGTGTGGTCATTCCCGGTTCTTATACAAAATCATTTCCTGCAGGTGATTATCAGGTTCCCTGTGCACTCATCATCGGTAAAAGAAAAGAAAGCACAGATAAAAAAACGAGTCTGAACGACGCACTCCGCGAAAATAATGTAGCGGTATAAAAACTATATTTTTATTTTTTCAGCATGCAAACCAACGTGCACATACGCGAACCGCAGAGCATTTTACAAGATGCCGGTGCAACGGAACAACTGCTCTTTCGCGCAGTTTCCGAGTGCGCACGCACGCTTGGCTTTCCGGTTTATGTAGTCGGCGGTTTTGTGCGGGATGCATTATTGGAACGCAACTATAAAAAAGATATAGATATTGTTTGTATCGGTGATGGCATTGCACTTGCTGAAAAAACTGCCGCCTATCTGCCCGGAAAAAATAATGTTTCCGTATTTAAAAATTTCGGCACCGCCCATTTTCATTTTCAGGGCATAGATGTAGAATTTGTTGGCGCACGCAAAGAAAGTTACAGGAGTGATTCCAGAAAACCATTTGTGTTGGCAGGCACTTTGCAGGACGATCAAAATCGCCGCGACCTCACCATCAATGCACTCGCCATTTCACTGAATGCAACAGACATGGGATCACTGCTCGATCCTTTTCATGGCCTGGACGACCTCCGTCAAGGCATCCTGCGCACTCCGCTGGAACCCGAGCTCACCTTTTCTGACGACCCCTTGCGCATGTTGCGCACCATTCGCTTTGCAACACAATTACAATTCAGTATCGATAAAAAAACATGGCACGGCATTCAAAGCAGTGCAGAGCGCATTCGCATTATCTCCCAGGAAAGAATTACCGATGAACTCAATAAAATATTGCACAGTGAAAAACCTTCCATCGGACTGGAACTGTTGAGCACCTCCGGCTTATTGCAGATCATTTTTCCCGAATTATTTGCCTTGCACGGAACAGAGATCATTGACGGCAAAGGACATAAAGATAATTTCTACCACACCCTCGAAGTGCTGGATAATATTTGTGCAACGACCGACGATCTGTGGTTGCGCTGGGCCGCCGTTCTGCACGATATAGCCAAACCCGCGACCAAACGTTTCGATGAAAAATTGGGATGGACATTTCATGGTCATGAAGTAGTGGGTGCGCGCATGGTGAAAAAAATATTCCGCAAATTGAAATTGCCCATGCACGAAGAAATGCGCATGGTGGAAAAACTGGTTTTGTTGCATCTGCGCCCCATTTCCCTCACCAAAGAAAATGTGACCGACTCTGCCATTCGCAGGTTATTATTTGATGCCGGCGAAGACCTGGAAAAACTGATGCTGCTTTGCAATGCGGATATCACCACGAAAAACCGTTTGAAAATAAAAAGGTACCGGGAAAATTTCGACATGGTGCGCGAGAAATTGCGCGATGTGGAAGCAAGGGATCATATCCGCAATTTTCAACCGCCGATCACCGGTGAGATCATCATGCAAACCTTTGGACTGAAACCCGGGAAAGAGGTAGGTACCATCAAGGAATTTGTGCGTGAAGCGATATTGGATGGCGATATATCCAATGATTATACGGAAGCATTTGCCCTCATGCTGAAAAAAGGCAGCGAAATGGGATTGACCCGGGTCCATACCAAATAGATCATGGCTGCCCATACCAAATATTGTATCGTTATCTGCGGACCAACAGCAACCGGAAAAACAGAAACCGCCATTTCTCTGGCGCAACATTTTGATACAGAGATCTTATCGGCAGATGCGCGCCAGTTCTACCGCGAAATGCACATCGGTACCGCTAAACCTACCCAAGCACAATTACAAAAGGTCAAACACCATTTTATAGATCATATATCTATTCATAACCCATGGGATGCAGGCACCTTTGCACATGAAGCACTGTCGCTTTTGTCAAATATCTTCATTAAAAAAGATGTCGCTATCCTTTGCGGAGGAAGCGGATTATTCATCAAAGCGCTGACAGAAGGTTTTGATATTATTCCCGATGTGTCGGAAGAAATACGCAACAAAGTCAAATCCATGTATCTGGAAAACGGACTGCCCTTTTTACAGCGCATGCTGGAAGAAAAAGATCCGGAGTATTATAAAACTGTTGACCGGCAAAATCCGCATCGCCTGATGCGCGCTTTGGAAGTGTGTCTGCAAACGTATAAACCATATTCCTATTTCCGAAAGCAAGAACCGGAAGAACGTCCTTTTAGAAGCATATATATATGCCTGGATATTCCGCGTGAAAAATTATACGGCATTATTGATGCCCGTGTAGATGCCATGATCGCAGATGGCCTGGTAGAAGAAGCGCGTGCATTGCTGCCATTCAGAAAAGAGATCGCACTGCAAACAGTCGGATACAGTGAACTGTTTGAACATTTTGACGGGAACTGTGATCTCAATACCGCAATAGAAAAGATCAAACAACATACGCGCAATTATGCCAAAAGGCAGATGACCTGGTTCAGGTCGGCCGGATACCGCATCTTTGATCCAAAAGATATATCTTCCATTTTGCAGTATATAGAAGAGGATATGTCGCATTGAAGCCCAATTTGGTACCTTTGATGCGTGCGTATTCTGTTGCTTTCCGACACACATAGTTATATCGACGATGCTATTCTGCGATACGCGGAAACAGTAGATGCGATCTGGCATGCCGGCGATATCGGCGACCTTGCGGTAACAGATGCATTGCAAAAAATAAAACCGCTTACGGCGGTTTATGGAAACATTGACAATGCTCAGATCCGTCGCACTTTCCCCTTGGATGTTTTTTCAGAATCAGAAGGTGTGCGCATCTGGATGACACATATCGGAGGCTATCCGGGACATTTTGATAAACGCGTGCGGGAAAGGCTCATCTCAGAACATCCTGACCTTTTCGTTTGCGGCCATAGTCATATTCTCCGCGTAATGCGCGATGCCCAAACCGGGACCCTTTGCCTGAATCCGGGTGCTGCGGGCGTCCATGGTTTCCATCATATGCGCACCATGTTGCGTTTCGAGCTATATGGCGGGAAGGTGGAAAACATGGAGGTCATCGAATTAGGCAAACGCGGCGCTCTGCATAAAAAGTAAGTCCAAACTGCTCTTTTGTCACCTATTACACATCCTAAGCGCCATTTTGGCGCAATTTTATTCGCATAGATGCCTATTTCTGCACTTTTTGTACCTAAAATCGGGGTGGTACTTCCTTTGATGATGAGGGAGCATAGACATTTTATAACAAACAAAAAAAGAATATGACTATGTTAACTGTAAAACGCAGGCCAAATGGCATCCCGACGCTCTTCAATGTATTTGAAGATATGTTCAACCGCACCTATGCAGATCGTTTCACCGATGAGAAAGGCAGTTTCATGCCTTCTGTGAATGTTTCCGAAGATGACATGGCGTTTCATCTGGAATTTGCCGTGCCCGGATTCGACAAGAAAGATTTCACCGTAGACGTTGAAAATGATCACATCAAGATCTCGGGTAAAAAAGAGATGAGTAAGGATAGCAAAGAGAAGAACTACACGAGAAAGGAATTTGCATTTGCAAGCTTTGAACGCATGTTCACTTTGCCGGAAAATGTGGATCATGAGCGCATCGACGCGTCTTATGAGAATGGCATCCTGAATCTGGTGTTGCCTAAAAAAGAAGTGAAGCCGGAGATCAATACCAAAAAAATTGAAATTCGATAAGTGTGTAGTGGGATAATAAAAAATCCGTCCCGAGTTCTCGGGACGGATTTTTTTATGCTATTCGTTTACTTTATTTCTTAACAACGAATTTGTTGCTGTACATTTCAACACCGTTATTCAATAAACGGAACATGTACACACCGCTTGTGTAGTTTTCCAATCCGATGCTATTAATATCGGCATTCAGTATCTGCTCATCCACTTTCTGACCATTCAGATTAAATACTTCCATGGTGACTTCACCCTGGAAAGGATTGCGGATATTGATATGATCTGAAGCGGGATTCGGGTAGATGTTGTGTTCTATACCATAAGCACTCAGATCATCGATGGCAACACCACCGGTAACGCTCATGTCATCTACATATAAAACACTTCCTGCAACCAGCGAAGTAAATCCACCGGAACTAGTTACGATAACCTGCATTTTATCGGGGATGACGGGTGCAAAATAGGTGATTGGGCAACTGAAAGTACCATAGCTTGTAGTGGTTGCCTCATCGCGGTATTGGCCGGCACCTACGGTATCCGTTCCGAGGAACATAAATACCAGAACACTCATAGTATCTGCACCGGCAGGAGAATAGCGATAGCTTCCTTCCACTGATTCATAGGCTACGCTCACATTGGCACCACCGGAAACGGAAGGTGTAAATGTTACAAAGTCAAAACCTATCGTTCCGGTTGTCATAGTACCGGGAACATCCAGGTCAGTTCCAAGTACATTCAAAGTCTTGGTTGTGAGTTTTGCAGCAGCAGAACCGCTGTTGATAACGGTGGTTTCTTTTTCAACCGTGGGGTCGTCTATACCCAGATCGGCCGCGATCTTATCCGGAGTGTCCCAACCATCGGGGATCTCAACAGTAACGAATGCTGCAGACGTATAAGGACTCCAGGATTCCATGCCACCGTTCGGCAATTGGCTGTATGCCAATGCACTAATGCAGATAAGAGAACAAGCTAATAGTAAACGATTTTTCATATATGATCTGTTTAATGGTTTAAATAATTATGCAACAAATATACAGATATCCGAAATACGAAAACCTCCGATATGCCCCGGATCAGTCGGCATTTGTCATTTTATAGACACTTGCCGCCACTGCTGCTCCAACCACCGGACAAACGATATGCACCCACATATCTCCCCAGTTTTTGGCAAAGAGGTTATGGCAGAAACCAACGGCAGGATTGAACGCACCACCCGATATGTTGCCAACGGTCATGGCCCCGGCAAAAACAGTGAAACCAATCGCGAGTCCATAGAAGGAATTACCGCTGGTTTCTCCGGAAGTAGCCACATTAAGTACCACAAGTGCCAAAGCGAATGTGAAGAGTATCTCTCCGGCACAAGCCTCCAGCAACATCCCGTCAGTTACTGCAACTGCTGTTGCTTTATCTGTGATCCAATAGGAAAGCGCTGCTCCGAGGAGTCCTCCTGCTATTTGTGCTATCCAGTATCTGCTTGCCTCCTGCATCTGGATCTTTCCCCGCAGCAAGATGGCAAAAGTAACGGCAGGGTTATAGTGTGCGCCGCTGATATGGCCACCCATATATACCATAACCATTAATATAGAGCCAATGGCAAGCGGATTCCCGGAAACACCTATCGTGAAAACCAGGAACATGGTGCCGATAAATTCAATGATCAGTTTTTTCATGTCTTTTCGTTTGTTGGGTAAAAATTATTAATTCTGAGCGTCCGCACAACCTGAAAAGTGAACATTTGTGTAAAAGCAGTGTTCAGTCGCCATGTAAACACTCTATTTTTACACCAGAACACAGATCATGAAATTAGAAGTTGGACAGGAAGCCCCCGATTTCCTCATGTATGATACCGAGCGGCAGGCCATTCGCCTCAGCGCCTTGCGCGGGGAACATGTTGTACTGTTATTTTTCCCTTTTGCCTTCACGTCTACCTGCACGAAAGAATTGTGCGCAACAAGGGATGACATCGCATTTTACAATAATATCGGCGCACGTGTTTTCGGGATATCGGTAGATGCGCCCTATTCCCTGAAAATATTCAAGGAACAACAAGCACTGAATTTTGATCTGCTGAGCGATTTCAACAAGGTGGTCAGTGAAACGTACGGTTGTATCTACGACCGTTGGGGAATGGAATTAAAAGGCGTGTCGAAACGCAGCGCATTCGTGATAGACGCATCGGGTGTGATCCAATATGCGGAGATATTGGAAAATGCCGGCGAGATTCCAGATTTCGAAGCGATAAAAAACTGTTTGTCGGCTTTACAACAGGGCGGTTAACAAGGTATACTTATAATAAAAAAAAGGACGCTTGTGGCGTCCTTTTTTCGTGATCCCGAGAGGATTCAAACCTCTAACCTTCTGATCCGTAGTCAGATGCTCTATTCAGTTAAGCTACGGGACCAAAACGGGTGCAAATGTACTGCATTTGAGCGATGTGCACAACTGAACACAGAGAATGCGGCCTGCAGGGTAATTTTGCCCGTATCCGGTCCCTGACATCATATAAGATCCTCGCATTCTGTGGCATACTGCTGGTGTCTTTCCCTTCCTGTAACCGCGAGCACAGGCACGATGATAAGAGCATCATACGGCTGAATCTATCTGCTGCTGTAACCAGTCTCGACCCCGCTTTTGCAAGTGACCAACCCAACACATGGAGTGTAAATCAGTTGTTCAACGGACTGGTTCAACTCGACAGTGCATTGAATGTTGTGCCGGGTATTGCAAAGAGTTGGGAGATATCGCCGGACAGAAGGGAATATACTTTCCATGTGCGAAACGATGTGTATTTCCACGACGACCCCTGTTTTGCGGGGGGAAAAGGCAGGACAGTGATCGCAGAAGATTTTGTGTATTCTTTTAACCGCTTATTGGATCCCGCAACTGCTGCCAGAGGCAACTGGGTGTTTCAGCATATTGTAGACAGCATCGTTCCCTTTTACGCTCCGAATGACAGCACGCTGGAGATCAAATTGCAAAAACCATTCGCCGCCTTTTTGCAGAGATTGAGCATTCAATATTGCTCCGTAGTTCCGCATGAAGCGATAGAAAAATATGGGCTCGACTTTCGCAGTCATCCGGTTGGCACAGGACCATTCACTTTTGTAAAATGGGATGAAGGGGAACTGCTCATTTTGCATAAGAATGAAAAATATTTTGAACGCGATGCGGAAGGTAATCGCCTGCCCTATGCCGATGCCGTGAATATTCAATTCATACTGAATAAATCCACCGAATTTCTCAAATTCCTGAACGGCGAACTGGATTTTGTCAGCGATATCGATGCGGCTTTACAAGAGGAGATACTTACACCGGAGGGAACACTAGCCCATAAATACCAAGGGAAGATACAACTCCTGAAAGGGCCGTATTTGAATACGGAATATTTTTCTTTTTTAATGGACAGCACCGCTGCGGTCATGCAGAATAATCCCTTGATCTTCCCCGATATCCGCAAAGCGATCAACATGGGTTTTGACCGGAGAGAGATGTTGCTATTTTTAAAAAACAATCGCGGCATTCCGGCCGACGGTGGTATCGTGCCGCCCAGTTTGTTACCGGCCGATATGCCTGCATTCGGATATAGCTACAATGCCGACAGCGCTTTGCAATTGCTGCGCGAAGCGGGATTTGAAGATGGTATCGGTTTGCCGATGATCACCTTGCAAACGACGGAGCAATACCAGGACATAGCAGTATATATAAAAGATAAATTGGAAGATCTGGGCATCGCCATCAAAATTGAAACGGTAGACCCCCGCATCCTCCGCGAAATGCGTTTGAATGAAGCATCTGCATTCTTCCGCAGCAGTTGGATAGCCGACTATGCCGATGCGGAAAATTATCTCACCAATTTTTACGGTAAGAACGGAGCTCCGCCAAATTATACGCATTATCAAAATGCCACATTCGATAGTTTGTATGAAGCTGCGGCAGAAGAAAATAACGACGCGATACGCAAATACATTTACTACCGCATGGACAGTATTTTAATGCAGGATGCGCCCATTGTTCCGCTCTTTTA
Organism: Chitinophagales bacterium; assembly: GCA_041392955.1. Lineage (GTDB taxonomy): Bacteria > Bacteroidota > Bacteroidia > Chitinophagales > BACL12 > UBA7236. Next base: position 12,924 of record JAWKLB010000029.1, read on the forward strand.
TGATGAAGTATATCGATTTGCACAAAAAGACCTCAGCGGTCTTGAACCGAATGCCTTGAATATGCTGGACCTGAGATATGTGCGAAGGAACAGGGAGCAATGAGCAGGAATCAATGATCTGTGTTATGGAATACTCTCCCGATCTCTGCGGCTCTGCGAGAGATAAGAATGCAGATCCTAACTTCCTCTCCATTAGTTTTTAAATCCGGACAACATTCAAATCAGATTTCTTTTTTCAATTCACGTAATTTTGAAACATGTCTTTCATCTTATTCAATGTGCGCGTATATGGGATCTGGCAACAGGGAGAAAATATACTGCTGCTGCGCGAACCCCTCGGCGATCAAATAGTAACAAAATTTCCCGGCGGGGGACTGGAATTCGGCGAGGGTACCATAGACTGCCTGAAGCGCGAATTCAGGGAAGAATTACAAGTAGAGATCAGTAGCGCAACACATATATACACTACTGATTTTTTTATTCCCAGTGCACTGAATCCCGAACAGCAGGTAATCAGTATTTATTATTCTGTCGAGACACACAATACCTCCATGCATATCACCGATGAAAAAATAGAATCCCTCTGGCTGCCGCTTGCCGATATAAATGAAACGGTTCTGACATTACCGGGAGATCGGAAGGTGATGGAGATATTGAAGAGGAAAAAGCATTAGGGAAGTTAGGGTTAGGTTAGGGGTTAGGGTTAGGAGTTAAGCGTTAGGGGGCCGTCATGCATTACTGAGTCGATTTATTCCTTATTCCTTGCTCCTTATTCCTTATTCCTCCTATCACAAAAACAATATCCGTTAAAGGTGATCGCACTTGTATCACACTGCGATTGCGACTTAGTCCTTAGTCATTGGCCTCGGGTCATTGAGAATGGTATTAGCCTTATACAACGCAGCTCAAAAATTCACCATTCACTATTCACTATTCACTATTCACCATTCACCCTTGTTAAAGGTTAAGAGTTAAGCGTTAGGGCCGTCACATTACTGAGCTCGGATTTATTCCTTATTCCTTATTCCTTATTCCTTATTCCTCCTATCACAAAAACAATATCCGTTAAAGGTGATCGCACTTGTATCACACTGCGATTGCGACTAAGTCCTTAGTCATTGGGCCTTCGTCAATGGAGATCGGTATTAGCCTTATACAACGCAGCTCAACAATTCACCATTCACTATTCACTATTCACCATTCACCATTGTTAAAGATTAGGAGTTAAGCGTTAGGGCCGTCACATCATTGAACTCGGATTTATTCCTTATTCCTTATTTTTCTAGCACAAAACATTATCCCTAAAGATGATCGCTCTTGTATCACACTGCACCTGCTCCTGCTCCTGCCCCAGCTCCTATCCCCCCCCTTCAACCGAAGCAAAGAAAAAATACATTAAAGCAAGGCATACTTAGAAGAACATTGGCTAATTGGCTAATTACCGAATTAGCACATTAACTTTTGTCGTCTTTCTTCCCTCCTCCCTTGCTGATAGAATCCCGCATATCGGTATCGGCCTGAATATTTTTCATTTTGTAGTAGTCCATGATGCCCAGATTGCCGTTGCGGAATGCTTCTGCCATGGCCAGCGGAACCTGCACCTCGGCTTCGATCACTTTTGCACGTGCTTCCTGCGCTTTTGCTTTCATTTCCTGTTCTGCCGCTATCGCCATGGCACGTCGTTCTTCCGCTTTTGCCTGTGCGATATTCTTATCGGCATTCGCCTGATCGATCTGCAATTCGGCACCGATATTTTTTCCAATGTCCACATCGGCGATATCGATGGATAATATCTCGAAGGCAGTTCCTGAATCCAAACCTTTGTTCAATACCGTTTTAGAAATGGTATCCGGATTTTCCAACACCGCCTTATGATTTGCAGCACTACCGATGGTAGTTACAATACCTTCACCAACACGCGCCAGGATGGTCTCCTCTCCTGCTCCACCCACCAGTTTCTGAATATTTGCACGAACGGTAACGCGTGCTTTTGCGATAAGCTGAATACCATCTTTTGCTACGGCAGTTACCGGAGGTGATTCAATGACACGCGGCTGCACACTCATCTGCACCGCTTCAAATACATCGCGACCGGCGAGGTCGATAGCTGTGGCAGCTTTAAAATCGAGTGGGATGTTTGCTTTATCCGCACTCACCAATGCATTTACCACGCGCTTGATATTACCACCAGCCAGATAATGTGCTTCGAGCAGATCGCGCGTAAGCGGAATGCCTGCTTTATGTGCAGTGATCATATTATCCACGATGCTGCGGGCATCTACCCTCCTCCAGCGCATGAGGATGAGTTGCAGAAAGCTCACGCGCACACCGGTAAGTTGTGCTGTAAACCACAAACCGAACAAGCGCATGAACATCAAAAAGATGATCAGCACGATAATACCTACAACAACGATCCCTATGGTAATGATCTGACTAGAATCCATAATCAATGATTTATTTGTTTAACAAATATTTTGTTTCCCTGTATCTGTACGATCTGCACATCAGCTCCTTTATCAATAAAATTACCGATACTGTAAATGGTGATATGCTCCTCTCCGGTAAAGATCGCTTTCCCCTCAGGCCTTAAATTAGTAATTGTTTTACCCATATCCCCGATCTTGTAAGCAGAAATGTTCTCATTATTTACTTTTCCGTCGATACTGGTATGTAGGGCCCACTTTTTGGATCGCAGCCTGCGGTAGCCCCAATATAAAATGATACCGGTAAGGACTATGGAACCCGCAAGTGCCCAGTTTCCCGCCGTCTGGCCATAATTCTGGTAGGTGAGATATACACCAACACCGGCTACTATGCCTCCCAGAATGGAAAAAACGCTAAATCCGGGGATAAAGAAAAATTCGACAAATATGAGCAATACGCCGATGATAATGATCACGATGATCAGCAGGATATCCATACAGTTTCTTCTCCCGCTAAGATAGGTAATCCCGAGGTTCTAATTCACTTGTATAAATTGCACAGTATAGGTATACGTTTCGTCCCGCTCCTGTCTTTCATAAGTGACGGGATCGTAGGTATATTGTTTTACATGTTTGAGCACTATCTTGAAGGTATCCGGACTGTTCAAATAGTATTCCATATCGGGTTCCCAAACAATGGTATTTTGACCATAGCCGAATTCTTGTTCCAGCACTTCAACTTTTATCTTTTTATTGCCCCGGTACATTTCTACTGTTGTTTCCGAAAAGTCGACATTGCTCAAGGAAAAAGACCATCGGTGTGTAAAGAATGGCAGCGGACAATAATATGCAGGCGGCCAGGCAACGAACTGATTGTCGTATTTATCCGTCAGCGAATCGGGATAATTTGAATCCGTGCCGCCCAGTGCCCACAATGCCATGGAGGATGTATTGCTACCATGTCCGTATACCTTGCGGTACGGATTGAGTATCCATCGACGATGCCCCACACTAGTATTATTGGACCCGTAATCGTCCACTTGTCCCATCAACGCAGCACTCCCCGCTTCTCCTAAACTTAAATTGCTATGTGACGCACCTTCATATCCCGATGCCGAGTAACACGACCAGGTATCCGGCGGTCCATGCGACAAACTGTAATTCGCCTGCATCATAAGTGCGGCATCCTGACATTTTTTATTCCACTCTTCGCGCAGTACACATTGATCCGGCACACCGGCCAATCTGCGCACATAATTCAATCGTTTGAGAAATAAATCCTGGCATTCTTTTGATAATTTCCCTGCCTTGCAATTATCGGGATCTGAAACGGCCAGCATATCATAGGGTGTCATAGAACCTATGTAATTGACCGCATAATCCTGCATCACCCATTGCACATACAGCATATTGATGGTCTTGTCGTTCGGGTATTCGGCGATCTGCTGCCTGAGCAAAGCACCGGCCTCACTAAATTTATTTTGTGCGATATATTTATCAATGGCGGCTATGCTTGCATTTTGTTGCAGGGAAGATATATACGAATTGCCGGGCAGGTATTTGGAAATATAATACAGATCCACATGCGATAACTCCGCTGCACTATCCATGGAAATGGCATCATATAATCGCTTTTCCAGATCCTGTGAAATATTCTTCGGCATGCCGTTTCGCTTGGCGTTGTATAACAATTCTGCCGATAACATAAATGCACCGTCAGAAATGAGTGTGCGGATATATGCACTCAAATCATTGTTCGCATCATTTCCCGGGTGCAAACAGGACAAGATCTCTTTCCATAAACCGAACTCAGGATCACTGCCTTCCACCGAAATGCCATTGGAGTTGTTGTATACGTAGGTATCATAACTGATCTGTCGTGCAATGAAATCGATCATATCTACCTTCTGCTCAGCGCATGTATAACGCATCATCCAGTTAAAGGCCGAATCAGCCTGTTCCCTGTGATACGAAAAAACATAATAATCCTCTATCATACCCCATTTCAGGTCAGCGAATATCTCGGGATCCGTCACATAGGTATTTACTGTATCCAGATTCTGTATAAAATCCACGAACCAATCATCTGTAGAATACTGATCTGTATTTTCCATTTGCTTTTCAAGCAACGCGATATATGCAGCATCACTTTCAGAAGAGTGAAACACTTTCCCCGCGCGATTGGATAGTATACGCTGCACTCCATGCATCTTCTTCTCCTAAATGCATGGCAAACGCCGTGAATGTTTTCAGCAGAAAAGGATCCGGTTGAACACCATTTTTCACATACTCCTTATATATGCGCGCAGCTGCCGCGTTATACATATCCATACCATCATCCGTTTCGCCATCGTGTATCAAAATGCTTCCTTTAAAATATAAACATTCCGGTGTGGTCTCAATATCCATAATACGGTCCACCACTTTCGCACAACGTTTGTCATCACCTTGCGCAAAATAGGACCGCGCTTTATCATATCCGGCCTGCAAAATGGAATCCTGTTCTGCAGCATGTGCCGGCATGTAGGTATTATTTCTGTCTTTGTTGATCAGATATTTGAGGGAAGAAAGCGCAGTTTCCACGCCAAAGCCATATTCACTTTTGTAAGCAGTATCCGTTCCGAGATGCATATAGCACATTGCCTTCACCAGATAAGCATCCATATCCTTTTTATCCTTATCAATAGCTTTTTTAGATTGCTCCAATGCTTTTACATAATTCCCTTTGTGGTAATTGTCGAGGTATTTCTGGGCCTGCACTTCGGTATGCAGCAGGCAGAGTATGGCCAGAAGGAAAAGTGTGTGTTTCATACCCGTAAAAACGTATCCCCCATTTTTTTTATTACTTATGATGCGGGCAATCGTAAATTTGCATATGGCTTTTTCAGATACCCGATTCGGCATAGTTGCAAGTGGCCGTTGTCCCAGGTGTGGCAAAGGAAAATTATTCATCGACCCGAACCCCTATCATCTGAGCAATATGGGCAAGATGCATAAAACCTGTTCGAACTGCCATTTAAAATTTGAACCGGAGACAGGGTTCTACTATGGTGCCATGTACCTGAGTTACCTGATCGGCGTATTTTCCAGCTTGCTCGTCTTCTCCATCTTTCATTTTATCGTGCAACTGGATGTATTGTGGTCTTTTATCCTCGTGGCCCTGATATGGATCGGTATTTCGCCCTATTTATTCCGCTTTTCGCGCTCTCTTTGGCTCAGTTTATTTGTGCGCAATCACCGGGATATCTGAAAGATCATTTTTCGAAGACAAAATCGCCCAGTGCTTTTTCCAGTTTTTCCAGCTGGCTGTCCGTATCATATGTGCTTACCACAACAAAGGCAAAACGGTTGATGATGGTTGCATAAAATAACTGGTGCAAGGTGAACAGGCCTTCTGCATTATTGATGGGCAGCTTATAAAATTCCTTCCCGCCCAAGGTCACTGCGGTTATATCACCGGCAACTTCCATGTGCAAACCTGAACTTGTCAAGGTTTCTGTTGCTGCCTGCAAATAATCTTTGCCATTTTTTATATCGGTATTCAATCGCACATTTTCTACGGTAATGACAAAACTCGACATCAGGTATTCTCCCGTATCGCCTTCTGTTTGTGTCATGGCTACCAATTGTGCACTGCGGACAGAACTTGCCTCAATAGTTTTAACGGCATCCGGATTATCGTCGCGCATGGCATCCAGCGATTCTTTGGTAATACTGTCGAGGCCATCATGCAGGATCACCTGCCAACCATCGGGGACGCCACAGTTGAAAGAAAAATAATCATTGATATATCTTCCTTTTTCCATGCGGCCATAGTCAAAGTCGTCGGGTATACTCACCCAACTTTTGCAGGAAACAAGAAATAACAGTATGAAAGGAAAGTATGCGGTCTTTTTCATAATTAGATTTTATAATGCCGCCATCCAGATCATGATCTTCTCCAACTTGGAGCGGATCTCGGCCGAACCGCAGGTATAATTATCTACCATTACACTAAAGGTAAGCAGATCGCCATTCTTGGTCAACACATATCCGGAGTAGCTGCGCACTTTATACATGGAGCCGCTTTTTGCAAAGATCTTTCCTTCTGCAGTGGTATGATCAGCTATATTTTGTAAAGTGCCTGTTTGTCCTGCTATAGGGAGCGAATTTTTGAAAGATGCAAAACTGGGTTGTTTCATCTCATAAGCCAAAAAAGAGGCCATCTGGTGTGTGGTCAGATAATTCAGGCGCGACAAACCGCTGCCATCTTCCTGATTATATCCTGAAATATCTATGCCTGTTGCCGCCCAATAATTCTTCATCATTTTCTGACCGGTAGAAACCGAACCGTCTTTCCCGACAACCAGACCTATAGTCTTTAATAATGTCTCTGCGTATAAATTGATGCTGTGTAAATTAGTTTGTGCAACAATATCCTGGAGGGTAGGTGAATACTGCGTATAAATTACCTTGCGGTCATAATTCACTTTAATGCGTGCTCTTTTCATGGCATACACGGTGGTCGCTTGTTCATCTACCTGCACATGAGCATTGATCAATGCTTTCTTTAATTCCAACGCGAGGGAATAAGGGCGGATCGGGCATGGAGCCGTTCACCGAATACGCTTTTCTTTTTGCGGGAATAGTGCCTACCACATAGCGGTAATAATTATCCGGTGCTCCATAAATAAATGCATTATCCGAACTGCCACTCACAGTAACATCACTGTGCACGGTAAGACCTTCAATTTCCGGAACGATGCTGTCAATGGTTGCAGATACGGTTGAGCTGGAATAATAAATGGTATATGCGTTTTCATTGATGTTCAATCCATACGGACCGGCTCCATAATATTGTCCGATATCATCCCAGTTCCAACTTCCGGGCACCGCATAATCTTCAAATGCACCGGCATCTGCAATGATATTTCCCGTAATATGATTGATGCCTTTTTTCTTTATTTCTGCCAACCACTGTTCCATCAATTTCGGCCATTTGGGTACGCTGTCGTACCGCCCGCTGCCGAGTGTCGGGTCGCCTGTGCCGCGGATATACAGATTGCCATGCAGTACAGAATCCGCACCCAGGGTGCCATCTATTTCCAGATAGGTAGCATAGCGATATTCTGTGCCTAAAGTATTCAGGGCAACCATGGTGGTAATAGCTTTCATACCGGAAGCGGGTGTCAGACTTTTCTCCGGCTCATGTGAAGCAATGATCTTTCCGGTTGCCGGGTCCATCAAACAAAAGCCCCAATTGGCATGCACCAGGCAATCATCTTTTGCTAAACTCTGCAATCCGTTTTGCAATTGGGCAAGTCCTGTCGCATCCACTTTGGTTTGTGCAAACAAAGCATGCGCTAAAAATAAATACACTGCTCCTGTAAGTATGGCGGTTCTTCTCATCATGTTCCTTGTACGGTGCTTATTGAACGCCCATCATATCGTCGATGGTATACACACCTTTTTTATTTTGGATCCAGCGCGCAGCTTCGAGTGCACCTTGTGCAAATCCCTTTCTGCCATGTGCCGTATGTTTTAATTCAATGGAATCAATTTCCGATCGCCAAAGGATGGCATGTGTTCCGGGCACATCTTCTTCCCGGTATGAATACACCGGTAGATCTGTTTCCAGATCCGATGCACCTTTTATCCATTTTTTCAATGCCGGATCATGCTGCATAATTTGTTCTGCCAATCTGATAGCAGTACCGCTGGGTGCATCTTTTTTAGCGGTATGATGTGTTTCATCTATACGCACCCGATATCCCTTGCGCCGGCTCATCATCTGTGCGAGCATTGTATTCAACTGAAAGAACATATGCACGCCTATGCTGAAGTTAGAAGCATAGATCAAAGCGCCATCCTTTTCTGCACAGTATGATCGCAGTTCCTGCAATGCGTCATACCATCCGGTAGTACCACTTACTACAGGGATCTGCATATCAAAACAGGTGCGTATATTTTGTACTGCATGTTGTGGTGAAGTAAATTCAATGGCCACATCTGCTCCGTGCATAGCAAGCAGATCACTTTTACTATCGCCGCGAAAAACGATGTCAATCTGTTCAAAAGTACCTGCAGCATTATCTTCTGCGATAACAGATTCTATCGCTTTACCCATTTTCCCGTAACCGATAAGTGCTACTTTCATTTCAGTCGCAAGGTAATATTTATGCCCGGACTAAAGGATGTGGATTGCACACCGTTCCAATGTGCAGAAAGGTCGGGCCGTACATACATACTCAGATCATCACTCACATCAAATCCATATAAGTGCGCATCCACAATGGCATCCACAATATTCAATAAATACACAAAGGAGGTGACCACCACCATCAGGTCGCTGTACTTTTTTGTCTGATATACATATTGCAACAAGGTAGCATCACTCGTGATGTAGTCGTATTGAGTATCCACTGTAAGCGGATCTTCATCTGTCCGGGCGAGATATGCCGTCTTCAGGTCTTTATAAAAACTGTCCCAGTAATAAATGAAATATGCGGAGGTGCCTATCCCTGCATATACAATGGGTATTTTCCAATATTTTTCATTGTAAGCCTGACCTAAACCCGGTAAGATGGCGCTGTACAAAGCAGCTTTACCGGGTGAATGCGGATCATGCGACCAGAAACCGCCTTTTGCCTGCACACCGGTATCGCTTATGCTTAATTGTTCTTGTATGAGGGTATCGAATTCCATTTCCTGCGCGGTGGAATCAACCTGTGCATACAATACGAGATCTCCGCTTCCTGCAACAAGCAGGAATGCGAGAAGCATGCGGAATAGAAATGGCGTTTTAATCTTCAATGATCTCGTGCAACCTGTGCAGGTCTTCATCTGAAAAGAAAGAAATAACGATCTCACCCTTTCCGGCATTGTTCCGGTGAATAACAACACGGGTAGATAGGTGCGAAGCGAGCTTTTCCTGCACCCTGCGCACTTCGAAGGGGATGCTCTGTTCTTTTTTCTGTGTTTTCGTGCCCGGCTTGCGCACCTGATATCTGCGCACCAGTTCTTCCACTTCGCGCACAGAAAGATTCTTCTGCACCATTTCCTTATATACTGCAAGCTGCGCAATGGGATCTTCCAATGCAATAAGTGCGCGGGCATGACCCATGGAAACCGTTTTCTCTTTCAACCCGCGTTGAATGTCGGGTGGCAACTTCAGAAGGCGCAGGAAATTCGTGACCGATGATCTGCTTTTGCCCAGGCGCTCTGCCAGTCCCTCATGTGTCAGATTGCATTCATCGAGTAATCTGCGAAAATGAATGGCGATCTCTATGGCATTGAGATCCTCCCGCTGAATGTTCTCGATCAATGCTATTTCGAGCATTTCCTGATCGTTGGCACTGCGGATATAAGCGGGTATCTCTGTTTTGCCGGCCAGTTTCGAGGCGCGCACTCGGCGTTCACCGGATATCAGTTGATATTTGGTGCTGCCACTTTGCGGACAGTGAGGCTGATTACGCCGTGTATCTTGATAGAATCGGCGAGTTCCTGCGCAGAGCAACATCATTGAAATCGGATCGAGGCTGGAAGGGGCTGGAGCCTTGATCTGATCCAGCGGAATGGCATGGCAGATGACATCTCGCGGACTACCTTTCTTTGCTGATGTCCACAGACGGGTCAGATTCCATGCCTTCCAGCAGAGCCCTGATACCTTTACCCAGATCCGGTTTCTTGTTACTCATATTTAAATATACCGGATTAGACGGCACTGTATACGCATTTTCACTGGTAATGTTCAGCAATTCATTGACATGATCGCTGTTGATGCTGCCATTCTTCTGCAATATCTCCCTCGCCAGGTTCAGATAATTGAGTGCGCCTGTGCAATCCGCATCATACATGATCACGGGCTTGCCGAAACTGGGTGCTTCACCGAGTTTGGTGTTGCGGTGGATGATCACATCGAACACCATTTCTGAAAAATGGCGTTTTACTTCGGTAACGATCTGATTGCTTAGGCGCAGGCGCGCATCGTACATGGTGAGCAAAATGCCTTCTATTTGCAGGTGGTCGTTCAGTCTGTTCTGAACGATCTTGATGGTATTGAGCAATTTGCCCAGGCCCTCCAATGCAAAGTATTCGCATGTAACGGGAACGAGCATCAACAACTGGCGGCGGAAAGCGCATTTACGGTGATCAAAGACCGAGGATGGCGAGCAATCGATGAAGATATAATCGTAATCATCTTTCACTTCCTGCAATACTTGCTTCAGGATGCGCTCGCGGTTCGGATGGTTGATCAGTTCGATCTCGGCGCCCAAATTAAATGAGGTGGTTAGCAGCAAGGCAGTGCTGAAGTTTCCGTTTCAGCAGGCAATCTTTGCCGGTTTATCGTTGATCATACAATCATAGATATTGATACGGTTTTCTTCGGGTCGAAACCCACACCGTTGGTCGAGTTGGCCTGCGGATCCGCATCTACCAGCAAGGTCTTGAATTCCACACCGCCAGGCTGGCAGCCAGGTTGATGGCGGAGGTGGTCTTCCCTACTCCTTTTTTGATTCGCAATAGCTATGATCTTTCCCATAATGTTGCACAACGTTTACAATTGCTTAAAATAGTATGCTTTCCCCTGATCTGCATCAGGGTTAATTTGTCCCGGTTTTGAAATTTCTTACGGCTTCATCTTTATCGATGCGGATAAACGGCACCGTATCGAAATGCATGCCGATGATATTATCGCATTTGATATATTTTGATGCGATCAATGCATCGTCAACGCCCATGGTATAATTGTCGCCGATGGGCAGAAAGGCGAAGTCGATCTCCAGATGTTTTCCCAGCAACTTCATATCGTAATGCAATGCCGTATCTCCTAATAGAACTCGGCTATGGGGCGTATCCAGATAGGAATCGGCAGTTCCGCTATAGGTGCCATCGTCGAATGAACTGCCGTGCAACGCATACACCATTTTCACTGTTCCGAAGGGGAAGGCAAAGTTTCGCCGCCGATATTCATGGATGCGTGCGCGATACCCAGACGTTAAAGTACCAGGAGGTATCTCCCAGTTAGCGATGATGGTAGCGCCGGTCCGTTGTGCTATGGCGAAAACATCTTTCGTATGGTCGAAATGCGCATGCGACAAAAGAATATAATCAGCCGGGATCGCAGACACATCGATATGTTCTGCCATTTTGTTTTCTGTGATGAAGGGATCGAACAACAGGTTTTTACCGCCTGCTTCCACGCCAAAACAACTATGTCCGTAATATGTTACACGAATCCCGCTCATTTGTTTTCAAACAAAGCGTAAAATTAATCCGTAGCCCTGCTGCAGCTGCGACTATACGGCGGCAAACTTGTGAACAGCAAATAAGCGCGCTGTTGATAGCATAGGCACATTTGACATTCCGATTTTTTTTTGTATCAGCATAGCAAAGCTGCCTTGCAAACACTTCATATGCATCAATAAATAGTGTGAAAGCTACCTATATCCGGGGTGTTTTCATTTTATGCGTTGAGAAGCAACCCGGTTCAATAGCACAACAGGTTGAAATTTTATAATAGTTTTATACCTTTCTTAACAATACGTCCAAAGATTCCCCAAAAAATGGCAAGTGCATACCGGTTTTTCTTCTTGGCACTTTGCTGTGTTTTGAGCGATCTGGCCGGTCAAGCTCCTGACAAGCGAATAATCTACATTACGGATGATGGGCTCGGAGATATTGATAATTCCTATAACCGTGATCTGATGGATGATGTTTTTGGAGAAGATGGGTGGGAGGAGATACATTACACCGGAATAGACACTACAGGACTCTTCTCGACAAATACATGCCTGATCTTTTTTGAAGGGTCTGATGATGTAAGTGATGAATTTACTGCATTCTATGATATACCGGCCAGATGTAGAGCAATACGTATTTAATGGGGGCCGCGTGTATGTCAATCCTTGGAATGGTTACCCGGGCTTCTCCTATTATTTAGGTTTTGATTCTATTTGGCGTTCAAATCTGATAATTACACTGGGAGGGTAATTATGTCAGCAATGATCTTACCATCTTTGCAGGACCATTTTTCCCCATCAGTAACCCTATTGATTTTTCACCCATACTCGGAGAACTTAATTCTATAGGCACTTTTTACGGCGCAAATTTTGACACGCTTGTCGTGGATACCTCAGGGGCTCATATTTACTTGCTGCATAGAAATTATGGTCATCAAATTATTTGCAGTCAGTTTTATCATATTTTCAATCATTACTCCGCCGAACATCTCGCCTTGCGTAAAAACATTCCTCTGGCATCTCGCCCTGCCTGCACAGTTCTGATGATATGGCAGACGGATCTGATACTCCCTGATGATGCCTGTAATATGGGTGAAGAAGAAATGCTTTCTGTATTGGTACACAATTTCGGATATGCAGATCAGGACACTTTTCAGATGAGCTACACTATAGATGATGGTGAGGTGACAACAGAAACCTTTACTACAAATATACCTGCCTATCTTTCAGACACCCTGTCTTTCTTTACTCCGGGTGATTTTTCTGTTTGTGGTGTACATACGGTCAAAGTATGGACAACACTTGACGGAGACACCATTCCGCAAAATGATACATTGTATTATACAGTAACCAATATCTGTTCCGCTGAAACCACCACAGGTATTCCAACGGAAGTATGTGCTTATGGAGGACTCATTACTGCTGAACCGGAAGTTGCCCTCGGTTATTGGGAGGGTGAGGGCATCACAGATACGGCAAACGGGGTCTTTGATCCTGAACTTATCGGATTGGGAAACAGTTCAGTTGTCTCCTACACGTACAGCACCGCCATCGGATATACCAAAACTACCATACCCTATACCGAGCCTGTCTTTACTGATCCGGTCACTTTACCGCTTTCAGATGAAGATGTGGATACAGTGGTGTTACCTTTTGATTTTATGTTCTTTTCCGGTACTTATGACACGTTATATGTGTCAAGCAATGGCTATGCACGTTTTGGCGAACCATCCATTGCCTGGATTTTTATTCCCGGACCTGGCGGTGATATCAATAACCTGATAATGCTTGCAGGAAACGACCTGGTTCCCACCGGAGGATCCATTTATTATTCTGTGGAAGGAACGGCACCTAACAGAAAGTTTCAGTTGAGATTTGATGATGTTCATCGTTATGATCCCCCATCAGCTTATGTAAATGTTACAGCAATTCTGTACGAATCAAGTAATGTTATTGACATAGTCGTGCATCACCTGTCTGTGGTAGATGATTGGGGTTTTGCGCAGTTTATATCCAATATAGACGGCAGCCAATATTACGTAACAAACGACATTGGCTTAGTGTGGTTCTACGGTGCAAACGACACTGCCTTTCGCTTTACCCCCACACTTTGTCCGAGAACTATTGTTGATACCATAACTGTAATTGGTGATGTATCTAAAAATGTATTGGGAACAGATACTTTATTCTGTTGGGGTGACAGTATAACTATCCGGCCCGACACCACTTCATCCTATTACCTCTGGAACACAGGTGATACCACACAGGAAATTACTGTGGATGCAGAAGGATATTATTCCGTTGAGATGGAATACCTGCCCGGATGTGCACTGTTCGATACCCTGTTTGCAGAAGAAATAGACAGTATAGAATTAACATTCACCTCCACTCCGGTGATATTGGGTATTTCAGACGGATCGGCAAGCGTGGAAGTGGCAGCAGGAGGATTGCCACCGTTTACCTACCTCTGGGGAACGGGAGAAACCAAACCCGATATCGTTGTGGAGGAATCGGCATTGTATGGTGTAACGGTAACAGATGCATTCGGCTGCACAACCTTCGGGACAGTGGTTGTTGGTGAAGATGTGGCCATTGATAATATCAATCAAAGTGATCTGCTCTCCATCTACCCGAATCCTGCACATAATATCTTGTATATAGATATCAAAGACAACTTTACACAATGTTCTGTTGAAGTCTATTCCCTGACCGGAAGAAAGGTCATAACCCAAAATATAGATTACAACGAGTCTTCATTAAATATTTCTACCCTGCAGGAAGGGTTATATGCCATTGTGCTACATATAGATGACAGGGTTGTTACAGGTTTCTTTGAAAAGTTTTAGTAATCGCACTTACCGGAATGGACAAAAAGCAGGTTGAAATTACCGTCTAAGCTTTCTTTTTTGCCTGAAATTATCAGCAAAATGGGCTATTTCAGACATTTTCCCCTTTTCAAATCATTAATGATACTTCTCCTTTGTTTCCAAACCTTTCTTCTTTATATTGCAAGCCCTAACAAAGTAAAAGGAGGATTTTATGAAGACTTACAGCAGTGAACATATCAAAAATGTGGTTCTCGTAGGCCATAGCGGCTCCGGAAAAACAACACTGGCAGAATGCATGTTGTTTGAAGCCGGAGCCATCAACAGAAGAGGGACAATAGCCGATAACAATACTACCGGCGATTACACCGAACTCGAACATGAAAGAGGCAACAGCATTTTCAGCACACTCATGCATGCCGAATGGAAGGATACCAAGATCAATATCATTGATACACCCGGTATGGACGACTTTGCAGGTGAGGTCATCAGCGCATTCAAAGTTGCCGATACAGGGATCATGGTGCTGAACGGGGCACATGGTGTGGAAGTGGGCACCGAGATCATTTGGGAATACGCCGATCATTTGAAAAAACCGATGCTCTTTGCCGTCAACCATCTGGATGAGGAAAAAGCAGACTTCGACAATACCATAGAACAAGCCAAAGAACGCTTTGGAAGAATGGTCACTGTAGTGCAATATCCGTACAATCAAGGATTAGATTTTAATTCCATCATCGACGTGCTCAACATGGTGATGTATGTATTTAAAACAGATGGCGGCAAACCGGAAAAGGTAGATATCCCGGCCGAGGAAATGGAAAAGGCAAAACAACTGCACAATGAGCTGGTTGAAGCAATCGCCGAGAATGATGAAACGCTGATGGAACATTTTTTTGAAAAAGGAACATTGGAGGAAGATGACATGGTACAGGGCCTGATGTTATCTATTCGACATCACGATCTGTTCCCTGTTTTCTGTGTCTCCGCGAAACACAATATGGGCAGCGGCCGCATCATGGGTTTCATAGATAAATGTTGCCCGAGTGCCGCACATATGCAGCCTGAAAAATTAACGAACGGACAGGACCTGCCCTGTAATGCAAATAACCCTGCCATTGCCTTTGTATTTAAAACATTGAGTGAGCCACATCTCGGCGACATGAGTTTCTTCAAAGTGTGCAGCGGAAAAGTTACTTCCGGCATGGATATGATCAATACCACCAATGACAGCTCTGAAAGATTTAGTCAACTTTTTATACTGCAGGGAAAGAAAAGAGAGAATGTAGATACATTGATGGCCGGTGATATCGGAGCTACGGTAAAACTGAAAAAAACGCATACCAATAATACGCTTGCAGTGAAAGGCCAGAATGTTTCCATCGTGCCTATACATTTCCCGGAACCGAAAGTACAAGCTGCTATCGAAGTGCATAATAAAGGGGATGAAGAAAAAATTGGCGTTGCTTTACACCATATTCACGAAGAGGATCCCACGGTTCTGATCGATCACAATATGGAGTTAAAACAAACCATCATCAATGCGCAAGGTGAATTACACCTGCAAGTTTTGAAATGGAAGATAGAACATCAATACAATATCAAATTTGATTTTATCCGCCCGCGTATTCCATATCGCGAAACTATACAAAAAGCGGTTAAATCCGATTATCGCCATAAGAAACAAAGTGGCGGTGCCGGTCAGTTCGGTGAAGTGCACATGCTGGTAGAACCATATTACGAAGGCATGCCCGATCCGAAAGATATTACCGTGCGGGGTCGTGAAGAATATCCTTTGAAATGGGGAGGAAAACTCGTATTCTATAATTGTATCGTCGGAGGTGCCATTGATGCCCGATTCCTGCCTTCCATATTAAAAGGTGTAATGGAAAAAATGAACAACGGTCCGCTCACCGGAAGTTATGTGCGCGATGTGCGCGTGAGTGTTTATGATGGCAAGATGCATCCGGTCGACAGCAATGATATGGCATTCAAACTGGCCGGTATGATGGCGTTTCGGAATGCATTTAAGGAAGCAGATCCGAAGATCCTGGAACCGATATATGAGTTAGAGGTTTTGGTACCCGGCGATTATATGGGTGAGGTGATCAGCGACTTGCAAACACGCCGTGGTATTGTGATGGGCATGGACAGTGATGGTCATTATCAGAAGCTCATTGCGCGTATACCGCTTTCCGAATTATATGATTATTCTTCCAGCCTGCGTTCGCTGACACAGGGTCGCGGAAAGTTCACAAGAAAATTCCTGGAGTATGCAGCTGTTCCATTCGAAGTACAACAGCAATTGATGGAAGCGCATAAAGAAGAATTAGCAGAAGTGTGACACATCTATTATCCAATTACATAGAACGCCTGCGAAATGCAGGCGTTTTTTTTTGAAAAAAATGAGCGATCACTGATACCTAATTTTAAGAGTACTCATAATTAAGTCAGGACTGCGACTGTGACTGTGACTTAGTCATTCGTCATTCGTCATTCGTCATTGGAAATCGGCAATAGACTAATTTATCGCCGCTCAAAAATTCACCATTCACCATTCACTTTCCACTATCCACTATCCACTATCCACTCTCCACTCTCCACTTTCCACCCTCCACTCTCCACTCTCTACCCTACGGGTGATCCGCCCTTGGCGGACATCTTTCATTTTTCATTCTTCATTTCCACTCCCGCAATGATCTCCCCTGCTCCGTTATGTGAATCATAAGCCACAACAAAAACACCTTTGACACCCGCAGTAGTTTCAATACCATATACAACGGTTTCATCGGCGGGATCTGTTTCCCCCTCATACCGGTAGATGATGTGTATCACAGCGTCGGCATCTTTTTCCCAACCTGCTGTTCTCCGGTTGCCCGCGATATTAAAATCTATTTCGTAGCCATTTTCCGCCAAAGCAGATAGCGCTTCGGTCATTGTCGTGTACTTATAATAGATGACGCCTTCCATGTTATATTTTTATCAGGTTTAGAATTATGCACGTGATTTAACAAATACTAAGAAAAAATTTCCGACGGGAAATTGCATTTTTGCGGCCGTTCTATTTTTACTACTATGCAGAAACAGTACCTACACTTCATAACAATTTGCCTGATCACAGGTTCCATATATGCGCAGGACAGCAGTACTTATACCCTACGCCTGAACCAATCACTTGTGAATATGCCGGCACAAAGCGATCTCAGCTATCATTTCCCTTCCATGCAGCAATCTACAGAACTTTCGAACAACCTGTATGATGTATCCTATTGGGGAATATTTGCATTATCGAATACACTCACCACATCGCTGAGCCAAAAAACCGAAGGGTCGCTGTTACAACAAGGGATGTATTATGCACTGGGTGCGGCTTTTGCCTATTATGGCAGCGAATTGCCCATTCCGCTCGGCGTTTGGAATCATGAAAATTTCCATGCGGCGGTTCTGGGTTTGGAAAATATCCGTCCATACAACGGGAATTGGCTGCTGAACAGATGGGATGGAACGGTGTATGGTGTCAGCGACGAAGACATGAGTGCGTTGAAAGCCACAGCACCACAAAAACTTTTATATGCCTTTGTTGCCGGTGTGGGATCAGAAACCTATGCCACTTCCCAAATGGTAACAGAAGATGTTTATTATGATCGCAGCTTCTATAAAAATCCGCTGTATTTGTACAACGCTTATTATGTCTGGAATTATTTCCGATTCAGTTGTTCAGCGCTGAGCGACAGCGTAAAGTTGATCGCACCTGAGTATGAATCCGCTGATCCCTTGCAGCGCGATTTCGCCGGAGCCGATCTCAGCGCCTGGGTGTACGATATGTTCACACCGGATGCACCATTTACCGATCGCGATACTTTCCCAAACGGGACCGGTGTGAACAGAAGAATAGGTTTCAGCGATTTGAGTCCTGCGGGACAAGCTTATTTGCAAAAACAAAAAGACTTTGCCCTGCTCAATTTTGTCAACCCCGCCATTTTCATGATCAACCGCATCAACCTGAAAAATGATTGGTATTTTCTGCCTTTTATGGATTATTATCCTACACCATACGGAAACAGCATGGCCCTGCATGTTCCTGCGGGGCATAAAAATGCCCAATATGATATCGCTTTTCGAACATATAATAACCGGGATAAAACTTTCGGTGGACTGGAACTCGCATATGGCAAACCCTGGACCCACGGATCCAAACAATTTTATTCGAAGGTCAGGGCTTCCGTATGGTCGCAACCGGAATCTTTGCTTTACTCCGATGAAAAAGGGAAAATGGGTTTTTATTGCTCGGCAGAAAGCAACCTCGCACTGAATGATCATTGGATGATTGGACTGCGCGGAGGGTATAAATCAGCGGGCTGGGTTGCGGGAAATGCCTACCTGGACGCTACATGGAATGGGTCGCTGCAGTTCCGGTATGTTCTCCTGCATAAATAAAACCTGACTAATATGCAGGAAGTAAGTTCCTGAACGCGTGAAATTGTCTATATTTCGCAACTTAAACTCTGCGGATGAAAAACAGAATGTACCCTTTCCTGTTTTCTATCCTTTTGATCATACACGCATGCGTTCCCGTAAATTCCTCTTTCGATAGTGCCAGGATGCTGGAGAAAGGTGAACTTGGTATACGTGGTAACGGTTCGGATTATTATTATAACGCGGGTGGAAATACCGACCGGTCGAATACCAATTACGGCCTCGCGATCATCTATGGTCTGAATACACGATGGAATATTTCCGGCAGATATGAGGTCATTGATTTCCCGGACAATACAACTGACTTTTACCATTACGCAGAAATTAAAACCAAGTTCAGCATTCTTCCAAATACACTGGCTTTGTGTTTGCCTTTGGGCGTATATGCTGCAGAAGAACAAAAACCTGTTTATGTGCTCAGTCCGCAGGCCATGTTCACCTATCCGTTCAACGCGCGTTGCGAGATCACTTTTTCTGCAAAGGCCGATCTGTTCCTCGAAAAAGATGACGATATTCCCATTGGTCTGCAAGCCGGATTGGGGTTGAGCAGCAACCTGGAGAAATGGGCATTGCGGCCTGAAATAGGCTATATGATACATCCCGGAGTGGCCGAAAGAGCGTTTACATATGGTGTCGGACTGCAATACAATTTCACTTTATTCCAAGCACAGGAATAAGTATCTTTATTCACAGATGGAATCGAGCAACGAACAAAAAGCCGACGAGCTTATCAGCAATTACGAACAGGGAAAAGCATTGGATGAGCATGTATTGGGCGAGGCACTTAGCAAACTCAAAACAGCGCGCATCATATTTTATGTGATCGGCGCATTTCAGGCTATAATGGGATTTGTTTTTTACACGCAACAACCTGCTCCCGTCAATGCGTATACTTTAGGCGTTTCACTTTTTATTGCGGCAATATTTATAGCACTCGGTTACTTCACAATGAAAAAACCTGTTCTTTCCGTCACAATAGGTTTGGTGCTGTATTGCTTGCTGATCGTATTAGATATTGTAATGAGTCCGGAAACTTTTTATCGCGGTATGCTGATGCGCGTTATTTTCATAGCAGCACTGGTAAAAGCAATGCATTCAGCACGTGCAGCAGAGCAGATCCGGGAAACATACAACAGCAGGTTCAACCCTACGGACAAGCCGCTGGATATGATCTGATAGTGGGATTACATCTTCCCTGCTGCATGCATGAAATACGCCTTGAGGTCCATTACCTGCTGATCGGTCATGCGCTCGGCTGTATAATGCGGCATATAAGGTTCATGTCCGGGATAGCTGTAAAATCCATGGCGCACCGCTTCAAATAACCACCAGTAATTCTTGTCAAAGTCATTTGCGAATTTGCGCATGGTGAACGGACTGCTGTCGAACACATTGTCGCTGCATCCATAAGGTTTATGGCAGGTCTGACAACTCAGTTCAAAAATATGCTTGCCATTTTCCGGATCGCCTTTGGGCAGATCACCTCCCAGGTTATACGGCGGGTCGATAAATGTGGCCGGCGATTTTAAAGCGTATTTACTCTTGATCCAATCGATCAGCATCTCATGATCGCCATTGTTCACATATTTGGTATTGAGGGAAGCGATCTCATCTGCGGACATGATGTCACTTAATTTAAAACTGATCGAATAATAATAAGCGAGTATGGCCTGCACCTCCCACTCTTCCAGATAGCGACCTTTAGAACATTCCTTGGCACATAATTGAATGGCTTCCCGCACATCATGTTTAGCCGGTTTAACCAGATCTCCGTATTTCTTATAATAGTCGTCGTTATACCAGGTTTCCCTGTTCACGATTCCGAAGAAAGTGGTCCCCTGCAAAAAAGGCAGGTTGTGTTCTACGGCATAGGATAAACGCGCTGTGGGGTCCATCACTGCCAGATCCGGATCTTCGGCAACGGTATTGTGGCAATTGGTACACACATAATACAAACTCACATATTTTGACTTCCCGCCTCCCGGTTTTTCGGTGTGCCCGTGAAAAACGATGTCCTTTCCCTGTTGTATCTGCTCCTCTGTGATCTCTGCGGGATAGTAGATCGGCTTGGGCATGCCCAGATCGGTCAGCGCCTGATATACGTATGTATCTTCTGTAAAAGGCTTATTGGTAGGCTGCCAGCTGAAGTTCAAAAAACTGACCCCGGCCAGCAAGATCGCCACACTGAACAATATGAGCTTTTGTGTTTTTCTCATCGTTATATATTCTTTTCAAAAATACGTAAAAGACCGCGCGGCTTCAAGGACAAATAACCTTGTTTTCCGAAAAAAAATTTGGTAAATTGTTGAGCGAGTTTATACATTTGTAAGCATAACGTTCTGTATATCCTAATTAATTGTTTCGGCGCATGCCGCTACTATACCTTATTGTGTTTTCATGGGGATAGCAGAGGGATCGGAGTCCTTCCGTGAACTCTGCTTTTTTATTTATAGAGGTTGACCGGTTGTCGCGTTGGCAGGTTGTCACCTTCCCCACTATCAAAAAGTACTTATACCTACGGAGCAGACCGTGACTGCGACTGAGACTGAGACTCCCCTTCCTCTTGGCACAGCAATTGCCTATTATATAATCGTGTGTGTTTTCATGGGGATAGCAGAGGGAACCTTCAAGGTGAACTCTGCTTTTTTTTTGTAATTATCTATCCACTCCTCCCCACATCCCGTTCATATCGCAAAACCCAGCAGTAGCAGGGCCTCAGAACACCGGACACAGGTGATCCGACAACGAAAACAGGACTTCTTTGCGCGCATCACGAACTTCTGCTATCCCAATTATCCCCGGTTTATGTTCAACGCTTCCTTAAACAGGAATAATCATAAAATACAGAGTGTGGAACATATTGTGGAATCATTCCCCAAAATGTGTAGAATAATTCCACAGTGCTCCACATTTCTCTACAAGCCGGCATCGTTGATAATCGGCTTTAGTGGTGTGCGCTGAACATGTATCTTTGCACATGACTGAAAAAATTCTCATCCTGGACTTCGGCTCCCAGTATACACAGCTGATAGCCAGGCGCGTCAGGGAGCTGAATGTATACAGCGAGATCGTTCCCTGCACCCATATTCCGGAGATAGGCGACGATATTACAGGCATTATTTTATCCGGCAGCCCCTTTTCTGTTACCTCTGCCGACAAGCCCGCTTTCGACTATCAAAAGATCCTCAATAAAAAGCCTGTCCTGGCGGTGTGTTATGGTGCGCAATTCATGGCCGATACCTTTGGCGGCAAAGTTGAACCATCCAGCAAACGGGAGTACGGCCGTGCTTTTCTGCATATCCTCGAAAAAGAAAGTCCCTTGTTCTACGGCATTTCCGATGAAAGCCAGGTGTGGATGAGCCACAGTGATACGGTGACCAAACTGCCTGCAGGTTTTCATCTGACTGCAAAAACGGCAAGTATTGAGGTGGCAGCATATGCCAGCGATCCGGAAACCTTTGAAAAACCGGTGTATTGCATTCAATTCCATCCCGAAGTAACGCATTCGGAAGAAGGTAAAAAGATACTGGAGAACTTTGTGGTGCGTGTTTGCGGATGCAAGTGCACCTGGACACCTGAGTCTTTTGTGGAAGAAACAGTAGCAGATATCAAAGCAAAAGTAGGAAAGGAGAAAGTGGTTCTTGGATTGAGTGGCGGAGTGGATAGTTCGGTTGCAGCTTTATTGTTACATCGCGCCCTCGGCGACAACCTGTTTTCCATATTCGTAAATAACGGACTGCTGCGCAAGGATGAATTCCAAACGGTGATGCACAGTTACCGCGATATGGGCTTGCAAGTGATTGGCGTGGATGCCTCAGAGGAATTTCTTTCGGCATTAGCAGACATTACGGATCCCGAGAAAAAAAGAAAAACCATCGGCCGTATTTTCATTGAGGTATTTGAACGGGAGGCGAAAAAATTAAACGACATCACCTGGCTTGCGCAGGGCACCATCTACCCGGATGTGATCGAATCTGTGTCTGTGCACGGCCCGTCCGCAACGATAAAATCGCATCACAATGTGGGTGGACTTCCCGAAAAGCTCCATTTAAAGTCGCTGACATTGTCGCTTTTTATTCAAAGATGAAGTGCGCCACGCCGTGGTGACACCCTCAGTTAAAACACGAAATATTACACCGGCATCCTTTCCCGGGTCCGGGTTTGGCCATTCGCATCATTGACAGCATCACCGCAGAAAAAGTGCGCATCGATACAGGAGAAAGCTGATGCCATATTTATCGATCATTTTGAAAAGTTCGGGTTGGTATGATAAGGTATGGCAGGCCGGCGCGATCTTATTGCCGATACAAACAGTTGGCGTTATGGGCGATGAGCGCACATGAAAATGAATGGCTTTACGTTGTGTAAATTCAACCGACGGGATGACAGCCGACTGGAGTCATCTTCCATATCCATTATTGGCAACCATTTCATCCGATATCATAAACCACGTTAAAGGCATCAATCGTGTTGTATGCGACATCAGCTCCAAACCACCGGCAACCATTGAATGGGAATAAATTATTCCTGCTGTTTGGTTGTGCATGCTCATTTCCTTAGAAATTATACCAACATATTTCAATCAGGTCAGAACGGGAATACAAAAGGTCCCGGCGATCATTATCCGCGCTCTGATGAGGATCGCGGCGATGAGCATGCACAAGTGGATACTGCGCACATCACGAAATACCGGATGCCGATTCTGGTATAAGAGACCACGCATACAAAATGATGGATAAGAAAGAAATTTTACAATATCGCTATATGCTTCCCTTTTCCACCGATCAGAACGAACTGGGCTTGATTGAAGAGGGAAAATATTACCGGCTATCAGCCGCTTGCATCAAATTTATGAAGGCGCTTTGATGGCACTCGACACGCTGAAAAAAATGGGCGTGCATTTCAATGTGCACGTATGATAATAAAAAAAGACAGCCTGTCCACTGCCCTCTTTTAACGGCTATGAATTCCACACCATGGATCTGCTTATAGGCCCGGTGTTCAACGAATCGCTGCGCGCTGCTGCTCAAATAACAAAAATGACAATACATGGTGGTCACAGGCCCTTCTACAAGGTGTGACCGACTCAATGCATATTATATCATGGCGAACAGCTCTCTGGAAACACAGTTGGCAGCCCTCCTGCAACATGCCGCGGATTCCACACCGGGTGCGCATTTTATTTTGATGTATCGCACGGAGAACAATGTGGAAAGGACTGGCAGCAACATTCAAGTAAGCCTTTATGAAACGCGGTAAGGCAAAGGCGCCTGCAAAACCGTATTCAGTTGCAGGGCACTTCACTACTGCCCTTTCAGCAAAACAGAATTATATATTTATTGCATCCGCCGATGAATTATATATAAACAGTTCGCTCCGCGAATTGAGTAAATTATCCAGGAACAACGATATCATATTACTCGGCATGGAATTCATCACCAGCATGGAATCCATACCGCTTGATTATTTTGAAAACCTGCAATTGGAATTCGCCACATCCTATTGGGTAGATCAAAATACTGCCCGTGTGCGCGATTTCAATACCGGCTTTACAGAAAAATATAGAATACGCCCTTCGGGATTCGCCTATCGGGGTTACGACCTCACGCTGTATTTCGGCAGCATGTTGTTCACTTATGGGCCGGGATTGGGATTTGATCAGGATGTATACAACCCGGTTCGCTTCAAAATGCTCTATCCGTATTATTTTGAGACGAGTGGCGCGGATGGCAGAACGGATTATTTAGAAAACAAGCACGTTACCATTCTGCAGTACCGGAATTTCCGCTTTGTGAAAGTCGGCTGATATCCGATCATTCTTCCGTATCAAATTTGTCGTATCCCAGGATATGCATCATATCCTCGACCTTTTGTTGCTCGGCAAATGTCTCATACGTAAGATTTCCATCTGCATCTTTCTGTACCAAAATATGTTGTGGTGACGGTATCAGACAATGTTTTGTACCACCATATCCCGAAATACTTTCCTGATATGCACCCGTGTGAAAAAATCCGATATACAAAGGTTCCTGATTATTGATGAGCGGCAGATATAATTCGTTGGAATGCGCTTCTGAATTGTAATAATCCATCTGATCACAACTCAAACCGCCGATATTGATACGCTGCACCTCATTGCCCCATTTATTGATCGGAAGCAGAATGAATTTAGAATTGATACCCCAGGCATCGGGCATGGTGGTCATGAGGGAATTATCGATCATATACCAGCGCTCGCTGTCGTTCTGATGTTTCTCGGCCAGCACCTGGAATATGAATGCGCCGCTTTCCGCAACCGTGAAGCTGCCGAATTCCGTAAAAATATTCGGACAGGGAACGCCTTCCGCTTCACAGGTTTGCTTCACTTTATTTAATATCTCTTCCGCCATATAGGGATAATCGTATTCGAATCCGAGCGAATTGCGGAATGGCCAGCCGCCGCCGATATTCAATCCATCGAGTTCGGGGCATATCTTTTTTAATTCTGTATATACCTTGAGCGATTTACCCAATTCATTCCAATAATAAATATTGTCGCGTATGCCGCTGTTGATAAAGAAATGCAACATGCGCAATTTGAATTTCGGGTTGTGCCGGATCTTTTGTTCATAAAAATCCTTTATCTGCCGGTACCGAATGCCGAGCCTGGATGTATAGAGTTGAAATTCCGGTTGCTCTTCTGCTGCTATGCGAATGCCCAGATCGCAGGAGTTGATGATCGTATTTTCATATTGATCCAACTCGTCCATATTATCGAGCACGGGAACAACATTAAAATCGAGGTTTGCCAGTTTGCTGATGCGCTGCGTATAGATATTCGTTTTGAAACCGTTGCACACGATCAGCGTGTCTTTGTTTATTTTCTTATTGAGATATAATTTCTCGATAAGATCGATATCGAAGGCACTGGATGTTTCCAGATGGATGTCGTTCTTCAATGCTTCTTCGAGCACATGTGCAAAGTGACTGCTCTTCGTACAATAACAATAATTATACGTGCCCGGATAATCGAGCTTTGCAATTGCGTCATTAAAATATTTCTTGGCCCGTTGAATGTTCTCTGATATCTTGGGCAGATAGGTGATGCGCATGGGTGTTCCATAATCATCTATCATCTGCTTCAGTGGTATACCATTAAAATACAGGTAGTTGTTCTTCACTTCGAATCCATCCTGCGGAAAATAAAATGTCTGCTGGATGAGGTCAAGGTAGGTGTTTTTCAACGTTCAGTTCAGGTTTAGAGGTGACGAAGGACTTTTCTTGCGGGCAAAAATAATAACTTTGCAGGTATGAAACGTGTCAAAGTCATATCGGTAAACAGCGAATTGGGAGCAGGCACCCGCGGGGCCGGTCTGGGCTTCGACGCCATACGTGTAGCAGCCTGGACAAAGGGCAGCAAATACTTCAAGGAACACCCTCCGGTGATCCTGCAGAGCAACAACGATGAGGTGCTCGACGACATCGAAACAGCTTACAGTATCAAGATCCAATTCATCGTGGAGATGTATAAGAAGATCGCCGAGGTGGTGGTCGATACCATGAAGAAAAAAGAATTCCCGGTGATCATAAGCGGGGATCACAGCAATGCGGGCGGTACCATCGCCGGATTGAAGATGGCCTTTCCCAAACAAACACTGGGCGTGATCTGGATAGATGCACATGCCGACATCCATTCACCCTACACCACACCTTCCGGAAATTTACACGGTATGCCATTGGCCTCTGCTACCGCCCTGGACAATAAAGTGTGCCAGATCAACCAGCCGGAGAAACAAACGATCGAGGCCTGGGAGAAATTGAAGAAACTCGGCGGCATCTCTCCGAAGATCACCTTTAAGGACCTGGTATATATTGCAGTGCGCGACACGGAGAAAGCGGAGAAATTTATCC
Organism: Chitinophagales bacterium; assembly: GCA_041392955.1. Taxonomy (GTDB): domain Bacteria; phylum Bacteroidota; class Bacteroidia; order Chitinophagales; family BACL12; genus UBA7236. The sequence continues at coordinate 39,759 of JAWKLB010000029.1, forward strand.
TGAAGAAAAATAACGTGCGCAATTATTCCGTGCAGAAAATGCGCGAAACAGGGATTCAATCCGTCATTGCGGATGCCATGCAGAAATTGAGTCATTGCGACCGCATTTATGTTTCTTTCGACGTGGACAGTATGGATGCGAATGTATCGCGGGGAACAGGCACGCCGGTGAAAAGTGGCTTGTATGAAAGCGAGGCGTTTCAATTGATGAGCGGTTTGGCAAAACAACCGAAGGTGTGCTGCATGGAAATAAC
>JAWKLB010000003.1:0-172918 GCA_041392955.1 Chitinophagales bacterium
AAGGTGCGGGAAGCAAGGTGGCGATCCTGGATGAAGGAGTTGATCTCTCGCATCCGGATCTGATAGATAATCTGCTCACAGGCTATGACGCTGTGTACGCCGGCGGTGGTACAGGCACCGACACATATGGCGGACCCATAGCCGGAACGAATGATGCACATGGCACGAACTGTGCCGGTATTGTATGCGCTGTCGGAAATAACGCACTGGGCATTACCGGCGTTGCACCTGAAAGCAAAGTAATTCCTGTACATATCGCCTATGAAAACGGATTTGGCGGATGGACACTGGAATATACCTGGGTATCTGATGCTATCATGTGGGCATGTGATGTAGCAGGTGCCGATGTGTTGAGTAACAGCTATAGCCTGGGAGATGACCCTGCTTTTATTGATGATGCTATCGATTATTGTATAACCGAAGCAAGAGGCGGCAAAGGGGGTGTTTTTCTTGGAGCTGCTGGAAATTATAATGCAGGCACCTTGATATATCCGGGTAGCTATATAAATAGTATTGGCGTTGCAGCAACAAGCATGTGTGATGAGCGCAAATCACCTTCGAGTTGCGATGGGGAAACATTCTGGGGAAGTTGTTTCGGATTGAAATTGGATATCGCTGCGCCGGGTGTAAAGATCCCGTCGACGGATATTTCCGGATCACTGGGTTATTCTCCAAATGACTATTATCTCACATTCAACGGCACCAGCAGTGCTACACCTCTGGCCGCAGGAATTGTTGCCCTGATGTTCGCCCTTGCCCCGGACATGACATACGACCAGGCGAGATTTTATCTGGAGAGCACCTGTGAAAAAGTGGGAGGTTATACTTATGCCGATGCTGCGGGTCATCCGAATGGCACCTGGGTGAATCAACTGGGATATGGACGTGTGAATGCCTGTGCGGCATTGAACAGCATCATAGATAATTTCTTTAAAGCCGACTTGATCAGCGGCATCAATACGGTGAGCGAGGATACAGTGTATCCCGGACAAGATGTGGAATTAAATTACTTTTTGGAGAATTCCGGCGCCACCGGTGCGGGTGCTTTTAATCATCAATTCTTTGTTTCTACAGATTGTGCTCCGGGTGGTGATGAGGCGGCGGACATCTTTTCGGTGGATGCTTTGGATGCCGGTGCTTCTACCCTGTTGACAAATACGATAACAATACCTGAAACATCGTCAGAAGGGATCAGACAGATATTATTATATGCTGACGAAGATGATGCCGTTGACGAATCCATGGAAGCCAATAATTACTCCTGTATTGAAGTATATGTTGCCTGTTCCATAGGACCTGAAAGTGGTTCAGCAGATTACGATTATAATGGGATAAGTGATTCTTTGCATGTGGAAACCACTTCGGCATGTCACTGGAATTTCAGTCCTGCACCTCCCGCATGGATCACGGTAACTGCAAGTGCGGGCACGGGTGATGGTTATTTCAAATACACGCTGGATATGAATACGGAGTTCATTCCGCGCTCGTACACTTTTAATTATGCTGATAAGACGTTTACGATAAATCAGGGTGCATTGCAGAATGGTGTCGAAGATATCTCCAATGTATTTCAGATATATCCAAACCCTGTGCAGGATATTTTGACCATACATACGGAATTATCCGGCATGGATTATATGATCTATAATAGTGTGGGAGAACTTGTACTTACCGGAAATAATATCGGAATAGAAACTACTGTAGATGTACATGCATTGTCCGCAGGAACATACGTGATCACTCTACAGGATAACAAAGGAATATACAACAGTGTTTTTGTAAAAGAGTAAATAGAAACTGAAAATAAAAAAGGAGGCCACCGATAAGTAGCCTCTTTTTTTTGTACATTATGATCAATATCTTACCGCTTATTCCTTATTCCTTATTCCTTATTGCTTATTGCTTTAACTGGTCCTGCCGGGTCTTTGCCCAAAGATCATCGGCAGATAGGCAAGACCCTGTGCTCGCAATTTTATATATATGTCACCCCTCCGGGGCTTCAGGAGATTATCTGTGCATCGATGTTACCATTATATCGCCTCTCCGAGGCTGTTGGTTTTTTTTGGTCCAGCAGGGTCTTTGCCCAAAGATCATCGGCAGGTTGGCAAGACCCTGCGACATAAGCCTGATTACTGATCACTAATGACTGCTTATTGCTTTCTGCTTATTGCTTTTGTTTCACGCAGAGGGCACAGAGACACAGAGGCACAGAGATAATAATAATGGTGTGGTCTATTATCGCTCGTAGAGGACACAGAGGTTCGCCTTGCGGCGATGGAAAAGTTATTGGCTGCACTTCACCCACTGCTTATTGCTTTCTGCTTATTGCTTTTGTTTCACGCAGAGGGCACAGAGACACAGAGGCACAGAGGTAATTATAATGGTGTAGTCTATTTTCGCTCGTAGAGGACGCAGAGGTTCGCCTTGCGGCGACAAAAAATTTTTGATCACTGATCGCTCATTACTTCCTGCTCATTGCTTATATTTCACACAGTGGCCCAGAGATGGGAGACATTGCTTATTGCTTACTGCTTTTTGCTTTCTGCTTATTGCTTTCTGCTTATTGCTTTCTGCTTATTGCTTTCTGCTTATTGCTTATTGCTTATTGCTTCCTGCTTATTGCTTCCTGCTTCTTCTCACACATTAAACCTAAAATGCATCACATCTCCGTCCTGCACAAGATACTCTTTCCCTTCTACGCGCAATTTTCCCGCTTCCTTACAGGCAGCTTCACTGCCATAATGTACATAATCGGCATAGGCGATCACTTCCGCGCGAATAAATCCTTTCTCAAAATCGGTATGAATAACGCCGGCGGCTTGTGGCGCCAATGTACCGCGTAAGATGGTCCATGCGCGCACTTCTTTTTCTCCGGCTGTAAAGTAAGTGATCAGGTTCAATAAATGATACCCTGCGCGGATCAGAACACTTAATCCGCTTTCTTCCAGACCCAGGTCCTGTAAAAATGCAATTCTGTCCTCATAGCTTTCCAACTGAGCGATCTCACTTTCAATTGCCGCACTAACGGAGATAACTTCTGCCTGCTCGTCGGCAACGGCAGCTTTCAATTTTTTTACAAAATCATTATCCGCATGCACATCTTTTTCTTCCACATTACACACATAGATAACGGGTTTGATGGTCAGCAGAAAAAATTCATCGATGATAGCACGTGCTTCTTTTTCAACAACAAGACTGCGTGCACTTTTACCTTGTTCCAGATGTGCTTTATACATATCGGCCACTTCAACGATCTTCTTCCCTTCTTTGTCGCCGATAGCCGCAGCTCTCCGATATTTTGAAGCCCGATTCTCAATGGTCTCTAGGTCTTTTAATTGCAATTCGTAATCAATGATCTCTTTATCGCGGACAGGGTCCACAGAACCGTGCACGTGAACGATGTTCGGATCATCAAAACAACGTATCACATGAATGATGGCATCCGTTTCGCGGATATTCGCAAGGAATTTATTTCCCAGTCCTTCACCCTTTGATGCACCTTTTACCAAACCTGCGATATCAACGAACTCGATAGTTGTTGGTACCAGATTTTGCGGTTGAACCAATTCTGCCAATTTGTTCAGTCGCTTATCCGGAACGGTCACAACGCCGACGTTCGGTTCGATCGTACAAAAGGGGAAATTGGCAGCCTGTGCCTTTGCTGAAGAAAGGGCATTGAACAAGGTGGATTTCCCCACGTTGGGCAGACCAACAATCCCGCATTTTAAACCCATACTCTGATTTTAGGGCGCAAAGATACGGACTATCGTCATTCAAAAGTGATAAAACGCAAACACCCTGCATTTCCTGCAGGGTGCGCATTATATGTTCATGTGCTTAATCCTTATTTTTTGATCATCACACCGATACATGTATGTGATCCGTCTTCCACTCTGAGTAAGTAAGTGCCTGAAGCCAGATCATGGATATCCAATGTATTCCCGTTTTGCAATGCAACTACGCGTACAGATTTACCGATCATATCGAGAATCGAAACGTGTGCATCACTGCCGAAAGTTCCATGCAAGGTAATGTAAGCATCTGCAGGCACTGGTGTGATCGTCAATGCTTCCACATCTGCGTTCACAACTGCATTGGGAAATTCTATCACTTTACAGCTTGTATTCTCACCGATAATATTACCCGCTGTAAGACAAACCGTATATGCGCCATCAGCAACGGCATAGGCGTGTACCGGATTTTGTTCAGCTGAATTACTGCCATCGCCGAAACTCCAGTCCCAACTTGTAGGCGTATTTATCGAAAGGTCAGTAAAAATCACATTGCTGCCCGAAAATGTATAACTGAAATCAACATCCGGAGCTTTCGGTGAATTACTTATACTCACGTCTTTACAAACGGAAGCACTTCCTTCCGCATTCGTTGCAGTGAGACAAACGTTGAATGTTCCGTCATCCGCATAACTATGTACCGGGTTTTGCAATGTGCTGGTACCACCATCGCCAAAATCCCACGACCAGGAAGTCGGGAAATTGATGCTGAGGTCTGTGAAATCAACATCGGGGTCGCCGCTGAAGGAGAAATCGACAACAGGTGGAGCATATATATCAATAGTTACCAGATCGCAATAGGTATCCGCTGCAAGGAAATTAGATGCCGTCAGACACACGTTATATGTTCCGTTCGTTAAAAAGGTATGTGTCGGATTTTGCAGATCGGATGTGGTGCCGTCATCAAAATCCCAATACCAAGTGTCCGGTGAATTCGTGCTCAGATCGGTAAAATCAACGGCTGGTTCACCTGCCAGGTCATATGTATATAATGCTACAGGTGCCCCTTCGAGCGCCGAGGTCACTGCGCGGAAATGAAAATCGCCGAAGAAAGAACTCCATCCGAAGGCGGTCTCCACGTAAGAACGGTCGACAATACCGGTGGAGGTATAACTCAGCCACTCAACATCCCCGGTTACGGTATATCCTACATACACATCGCCATAGATGCCTTCCAGTTCGGGAATACCGCGCAGATCGATGCGCGTGCCTTTATTCGGATCTTCCAGTGTTGGTTCAGGTGAAACAACGATGGGCGTGATCAGATCAGCGCCGGGCAATCCTGCTTCATCTGCCCACACATGCACCTCAATATCATGGTTGGGGCGCATATAATCCGTATAATTCTGAATTACTGCGGCCACCAGGTCGGTAACTCCATCCAATGTCACTTTAACGGCGGCTGATGTATATCCTATAGTACTTGCATCACCGATATCGGCAACAAAATCTATAGCGCCGTCGTCATAACTTATGTAATTACCGGCGATATATGAATAAGTATCGGTAGCTGTTCCATTGGGGATCACATAGGCATCTGTAGCCTCGATGTAATAATCTACCCAGGTCCCGGGAGCAAGTTCGGGCACGCTGTACAGCCAGGTATCTCCCATAGTATTCACTCCGCTTACGGGGGTATAGGGTCCACCATCTGCACTATACCACAAGGTTGTAACTGAAATACCCGAAGGGTCGAGTAATACCGCTTCCAATGGGTTTTCGCCTAAAGTACCTTCATACAAATTCGTTGGTGTATGCAGGATGAGCGGTGGTGTGCCATCCACATTATATGTAGTGATGGTGAAATCATCCAGATACAGACCATCAACATTATATGCCGCATCACTCTCAAAGCGAAAGCGGATACGCACATCGCTGTTCCCCACAAATGCTCCAAGTGGAATATCATACAGGGTCCAGGTGAACAAACCTTCCCCGTTAAATGTGTATACGGGGGTCCAGCTGGCACCGCCATCGCCGGAGGCATCAACATATACATAATCGAAGCCTTCCTCCAGGTCAACTAAGGCATAAACCTGCAGATCGGCATCCAGCGCAGTGCTCAGATCGGCACCAACTGCCATCTCTGCTTCGCTGCTGAACATATCAGGATAATTCCCGTCGGGGCTATCCGTAAAACAATGGGTCGGGCTGTAGGCATCCGTTGTGGTCGTATTCCAAAGTCCCGTATAGGTCCAGTTGCCGAGACCTGCCTCAAAATCGTCATAAAAGACTACCGTTTGCGCCGAAAGGAGCCTTGCGGCAAGCATCAAAACGGTTAAGGAGAGTAGATTTTTTTTCATACGTGCAATTTGATTTTCAATAAAGTTAAACGAAAAATTAGTAAAAATTTCTCTGTGCGTATGGAATCCACCCACTCCTTTCATCCCAATGCCAAATGAATAGGAACATTATTTGCTATCTTGCAATCACTTTTAAAACGACTAACAATGAAACATCTCTTAACAAGCGCACTCGCCATTTGCATGAGCATTGCAGTATTCGCACAAACAGCCGATCAATGGTTTGAAACAGCATATGCAAAATATCAAAGCGGCGATTATGCCGGCGCCGTTCGGGATTACACTGAGTGTATCAAACTGGCTCCGGATTATCAACAAGCCTATTACAATCGCGGTCTGAGTAATTATTACACCGGAAATTATTCTGCTGCAGCATTTGATTTCGATCAGGTTACCAAACTATCTCCCGGCGATGCAGAGGCTTATTACTGGAAAGGCATTTCCATGTATGATGGTGGCGACAAACAAGGAGCCATTGCAGCCTATTCCAAAGCGATCTATTATGACAGTGGTTATATAGATGCGTATTTTGAACGCGGTTTTACCAAGCACGACCTCGGGATGTATGCCGAAGCTGTAGAAGATTTTAATCGCGTTTTGGAAATGGACCCCTCCGATGTAGATGCTTATTACAACAGAGGATTGAGCAACTATAATTTAGAGAACAGGGAACTGGCACTTGCCGATTTCAAAAAAGTGACACAACTCGATCCTTCCGACCAGGACGCATGGTATCAGATCGGTTATATTTACAACGATCAGGGAAGCTACAACGATGCTATTGAAGCATACAATAAAGTGATCGCGTTAAATCCACAGGATGGTGACGCATACAATGAACGCGCCTATGCGTATTACAATTTATACATGGATGAAGAAGCATGCCGCGACTGGAAAAAAGGAATGGAAGTGGGTGATGAGAATGCTACCTCACAGTATAATGATAAATGTAATAAGTAGGGAGGAATGAGGAATAAGCAGTGAGCATTAAGCAATAAGCAGTGAGCAATAAGCAGTGAGCAATAAGTAATAAGTAATAAGTAATAAGCAGTAAAAAAGCCTCCTGACAGGAGGCTTTTTTTATTCGCTGTAATCCATGGAATTACCACAGTATTTTGCAATGATAGCCGGGGCACTTTCGTATCCCAGTGTATCTGATTTGCGCAAGTAGGAACAAGCTTCTTCCATGTCGCCTGTAGTAAGTTTTAAAATACCATAGTTATAATTTCCCATGGGAAAATCCGGTGCATATTTCAGCATGATCTTAAAATCGAGATCTGCAGCTTCGTAATTTCCCATCATGGCCTTGCATAATCCTCTTTGATTATAAATATCCTCATTGTCGGGTTCCAGATCTGCGGTGATATCGAGCATGTGGATCGCATCCGTATAATCTTCCTGATAGAACATGGACAAAGCGAGATTATATAGTATCTCGGGATCATTGGTGCGATACAGCAGTGCTACGCGGAATTTATCTTCGGCGGAGGCGAAATCACCATTATTTGCAGCTTCTATGCCCTGCGCAAGATAATAATCTGCCATATCATCATTGCTTATGGAAGAAACTTCTCCATTCATGATGAATTTGATGCTGTCGTCTTCTGCTATGATCTGTATCTGATCTGTACCTTGCTGCGCATAGGCCATGGTTGAGCATAAAGCAATGAGTACCGGGGTGAATAATTTTTTCATGTGACGTAAATTAGAGATAAAACGCATCTAAATCGTGAAAAAGTATGGAAAGCGCCGGAATTACCTTCGGTTGCGTTTCCAATTGCTGATCTCAGCCATTGCAACATCAGTTTGTTGATCTGCTTTTCCGTTTCCGGCCAACTCATGTGCCGCCAGAAAGGCCGCAATCGCGGCTTCCTCCCGGTTATCTGATTGTAAAGCCTCCGCGCTAAAATATAGTTCAATAAAACGCGTGTCTGAAATTACCCGAGGTAAATGCCTCGTGACCCATCACAAATTTTCGAAGGGCAATTGGTTACTACGCCGCTGATGATATAATCATCTATGGCCCGTATCATCTTAGCACAGGCATCAGCACGTGTATCCGCATGCACGATCAATTTGGCCAACAAGGGATCATAATAGATGGGTATCTCCATGCCTTCTGCGTATCCGTCGTCCACCCGCACGCCATGTCCCTGCGGCCTTCTGTATGTTTGCAAAGTGCCGATGTCCGGCAAAAACTGGTTGGCAGGATCTTCAGCAGTAACACGCAATTCAATGGCGTGTCCGCGTATGCTCAGATCTTCCTGCCGGTATCCGAGTGGTTCACCTGCGGCAATGCGTATTTGCTCACGCACCAGATCCAAACCCGTGATCAATTCGGTCACCGGATGTTCAACCTGCAACCTGGTGTTCATCTCCAGGAAATAATAATTCAGATCGGCATCTACCAAAAATTCAACCGTACCTGCGCCCACATAATGACAAACCTGGGCAATGCGCACGGCGCTCTCTCCCATTGCTTTGCGCATGGCATCACCAACAACCGCACTTGGTGCTTCTTCCACCAGTTTTTGATGCCTGCGCTGAATGGAACATTCGCGCTCAAACAGATACACCACGTTGCCCTGTTTATCTGCCAGCACTTGTATCTCGATATGACGCGGTGAGGTGACATATTTTTCTATAAATACTGCATCATCGCCAAATGCACTTTTTGCCTCACTCATGGCGCGCTGCATTTGTTCTTCCAGTTCTGCCGCATCGTGCACTACGCGCATACCCTTTCCGCCACCGCCGGCGCTGGCTTTGATCAAAATAGGGTATCCTGCATTTTCGGCTACTTTTTTTGCTTCATCCGGATCGGAAATGGCATGATCCGTTCCCGGAACCATAGGAATGTCCTGCTTTTTCGCAGCCTGTTTTGCGGCTATCTTGCTGCCCATCATCTCTATGCTCTCCGGATCGGGGCCAATGAATATCAAACCTGCCTGCTGCACAGCGCGGGAAAAGGCCGCATTCTCACTGAGAAAGCCGTAACCGGGATGAATGGCATCCGCACCCGCCTGCTTTGCTATCTCAATAATAACGTCCATGCGCAGATAGCTTTGGGCCGAAGGTGCAGGACCGATATAATAGGCTTCATCCGCATAAGTAGTGTGCATCGCTGCTCTATCGGCATCCGAGTATATCGCGATCGTTGCAATACCCATCTCGCGGGCTGTGCGCATGATGCGCACGGCAATTTCTCCCCTGTTGGCTATTAAAATTTTCCTGATCTCCGGCATATTGCAAAGATGTGTGAAAATTTGACAAATGAAAGCGCAATGCTGCGCTCGATTTAACACTACCTTTGCGGCGTGCGATTCTGGCCATCTGTCATAGCGTTGCTCAGGAAAGACCTGCTGTTGGAATGGCGGTTGAAATATGCCATCAGCGGCATTTTGCTGTACATGCTGTGTATCGTATTTATTTTGTTCCTCACTTTCAGCGATTCCGTTTCTGACCCCGTATGGGTGGTGTTATTCTGGATCGTAATCCTGTTCACTGCCGTGAATGCCGTAGCGAAAAGCTTTCTGCTGGAGGGGCCTGCACGGCAACTATATTATTACACCGTTGCCGGTCCGCATGCCATCATCCTGGCGAAGATCATATACAATATGGCTGTGATGCTCGTATTATCAGCACTTGCAGTTTGTTTTTACGGCATCACCTGCGGATTTCCCATTGTTGACGATACATCTTTCATGCTGGCTCTTCTGTTGGGCGCAACGGCTTTTGCAGTATTTTCAGCATGATATCTGCTATTGCCGGAAAGGCCAGCAACAGCGGGACTTTGATGGCCATTTTGTCTTTCCCTATGCTCATACCTGTTTTGATCATATTGATACGTATCACACTAAAAGCCATAGCAGCAAATGACGGTGCTGCAAATGCCCAGGACCTGCTCTATCTTACGGGTTTGAACATCCTTATTATCGGCATGGCACTGATATTATTTCCGTATCTTTGGCGCGACTGATAGCATGCTGAAACAACTGCATAATAAGTGGTGGAAGGTTCTTTGTGTGGTTTTATTGCTCTACACTTTTGGCTACGGCCTTTTTGTTCCTACACCGAATGTGGTCTTACTCCACGAAACAATCCGCAATCTCTTTTTCCATGTGCCCTGCTGGTTTGCCATGCTCCTGCTCATGCTCACTTCACTGATATACAGTGTGATGTATCTGAGAAAGGGCAGGATGATCTATGACGTGGTTGCCACCAATATGCTGAAAGTGGCGCTGTTGTTCGGTGTTCTGGGTTATATCACCGGCATGTTATGGGGCAGTTATACCTGGGGCAATCTGACCAGCTGGATGACCAGTGATACGAAGACCTTGGGCGCTGCTATCGGACTGCTCATCTACTTTGCATATTTCATACTCCGCGGTTCTATCGACGACGAGGAGAAACGCGCCCGGGTATCGGCGGTATACAGCATTTTTGCTTTTGTGTTACTCAATGTGGCCATCAACGTGGTGCCCAGGCTGAAAGATTCCCTGCACCCGGGAAGTGGAGGCAACGCGACTTTTACAGTTTACGACCTCGATAGTCATTTGCGCATGGTTTTCTATCCTGCCGTTTTCGCATATACGACGCTTGGATTGTGGATCTCATCGCTATTGATCCGCATTTCCATATTACATTATAAACAGCATCATATCGATATCGAATGAAACTAATGACCCGTTCCGGAAACTTTTGGATGCGGTTCTTATTGTTCTGCGCAACCATTACCTTTGCACCCGCTTTACAGGCACAAGAAGCAAACGAAAATAATACCATGGACGATCTTTTACGCAGCAATGGAATGATATTCGTGGTAGTGGGTGTCATCCTCATCATCCTCATCGGTCTGATCCTGTACCTTGTCTCCATCGACAAAAAGATCTCCCGCTTGGAAAAAGAGCACAAGGAAAAGCATTGAGCTTTTGCAAACAACAATTAACCTAATCAACAACTTGATATGAGTAATATGACCTTCTTTCAAAGTGTGCAAAAAAACTTTGAAAAAGCAGCACAGATCACCGGGCATCCGCGCGGTCTCCTTGATCAAATACGCGTTTGTAACAGTGTGTACAGGATGAAATTCCCCGTGAAGATCCGCGGCGAATTTCAGGTAATTGAAGCATGGCGCGTGCAACACAGTCATCATCGCACACCCACAAAAGGTGGTATACGTTATGATGCTATGGTGAATGAGGATGAAGTGATGGCGCTGGCATCTCTGATGACCTATAAATGTGCTATTGTAGATGTTCCTTTTGGTGGTGCCAAAGGCGGTATTAAAGTAAATCCGAAAGAGTTTACGGCAGAAGAACTGGAACGTATCACACGCCGGTATGCTGCTGAATTATGTAAGAAGAATATGTTGGGACCCGGACTGGATGTTCCTGCTCCCGATTACGGAACAGGCGAACGCGAAATGAGCTGGATAGTAGATACCTATATGGCATTGAATCCCGGCAATGTGGATGGTTATGGTTGCGTTACCGGAAAACCCGTAACACAGCAAGGTATCAACGGCCGACGCGAAGCCACCGGTTTAGGTGTTTTCTTCGGCGTGCGTGAAGCTTGTACTTATGCAGAAGACATGGAAGCTATCGGTTTGACCGCAGGTATCGCCGGTAAAAAGATCGTAGTACAGGGTTTGGGCAACGTGGGTTATTATTCTGCGAAATTTTTTCAGGAAGGTGGTGCCACTATCGTTGGCATCGGTGAATATGAAGGTGCTATTTACAATGCAGCAGGTTTAGATGTAGATGCAGTTTTCAATCACAGAAAAAGCACCGGTAGTATTTTGCATTTCCCCGGAGCTACCAATCTGGAAAAAACAGAAGAGATACTGGAGCAGGTATGTGACATATTAATACCCGCCGCACTGGAAAATGTGATCCATGAAGGAAATGCACATAAGATCAAAGCAAAAATGATCGGTGAAGCGGCGAACGGGCCTATCACAGCAGAAGCGGATGACATTCTCAATACCATGGGCGTGATGATCGTGCCGGATATGTATCTGAATGCGGGCGGTGTTACGGTTTCCTATTTCGAATGGCTGAAGAATCTTTCGCATGTGGGTTTCGGCCGTTTGGAAAAACGCTTCGAGCAAAGCAGCAACAGCCGCATCATGGAAGCGCTCGAACAATTGAGCGGTAAAAAACTGACCCCGGCCGAAATCGCCATGATCGTGCGCGGCCCGGATGAGATCGATCTGGTGCGCAGCGGATTGGAAGAGACCATGATCAATTCATACCATACCATTCGCACGGAGTGGAAGTCGAACAAAGCTTGTAACAACCTCCGTACGGCGGCCTTTGTGGTTGCCATCAATACGATAGCGGGCGATTATATGGCGATGGGTATCTTCCCATAAATACTTTCTTATCGAGAAGCCCCTTCCGAGGGGCTTTTTTTGTGCCCTCAGCCCGGTGTTCTGTGCGCACTATCACCTTGTTTGATGACTCAGGTCACCGGAAGCACTTCGACCAATTCGACAATTTTGCAGCTATACCTTCGAAAATTCGACGGAATGATCACGATGATGCATGTAGGTAAAGAGACACTGATCGGCGATATTCAGCATGAATTCAATATGCTGTTCCCGTACCTGCGCATCGAGTTCGCAAAATCGGACGGGAAAAATGCTTCAGATAAAAAACCCGAAAAGCTCAGTCCGCGTTTGAAATTTTCTGCCATCGCTTCCATTCCGAAGGAAATGGACCTCGACCTGGATGAAAATCAGAAAGTGGCCCATGTAAAAAAGGTATTTGGCGGCATGGGCATACTGGCTTTGATCTATCGCCAATCCGGAAAAGTTTGGATAGAGACATCCCTCACGGAAGACTGGTCGCTGAAGCGACAAAACGATGAAGGCGCTTTGTTCAGCCCATTATATGAATAGTGCTTAATACGGCAGGTCGCGCAGTTTCTGCTCATCCCGGATATATATTTTCCCTTCTTGTATATCGATCAGGTGTTCGCTTTTAAAATCACTCAGGGTGCGGATCAGACTTTCCTTGGCAGTGCCGACGATGTGTGCGAGATTTTCACGTGATATCTCGATCTTTTCGATATCCTTTTCCGTAGTCCGGTATTTATCATATACTTCCATCAATGCAGAAGCTATACGTTTGCGCAAAGAACTATAGGCAAGGGATAATAACTTCTCTTCCATGTCGAGCACATTGCGCGTGAGCAACTTTATGAATTGCCCGGCGACCAGTTTATCAGACTCGATCAATTTCAAAAAATCTTCTTTCGGGATGAACATCAATTCCGCATCTTCCAATACTTCCGCATTTTCGGTGTACGGCTTGTCTTCCAGAACGGTGGTATAACCGATAAAATCACCGGTGGCATGTATTCCGGTGATGAATTCCTTTCCGTCGTCGTTCACCATATAGGTTTTGATCTTCCCGCTCACTATGTAGTATACATAATATGCGCGCTTACCCTCCGCATACAGCACATTTTTCTTTTTCATGGAGTGCACCTCATTCAACTCTGCATTCAATTGCAATCCGCCGGTGCTTTGGGCTGCGTCGAGGAATGTTTGCATATCTTCTGCGGGCCCGCTGAAAGTGTTGCGCATCTGTTCGCTTTTCTTCAGACGCACTTCTATGGCTTTGAGCAATTCAATATCATTGAATGGTTTGGTGATATAATCATCTGCGCCCATTTCCATGCCTTTGCGAAAATCTTCTTTTTCTGTTTTTGCAGTCAGAATATGAAAGGGATATATTTCGTTTCTTCGTTTCATGCACCCAACAAATGCAGCACGCCATACCCGTCGGGGACCGGCATCATGATATCACAAATGATGAGATTCGGGTTTTTCACGCATGGCCACATCACAAACCTTGCCATTCTCGAAAGCATTAAATACCTTATAATGAGCGAGCTCCAGGATTTCAGCGGTATTCTCGCGCAGCTCCATATTGTCTTCTATCAATGCTGTTCTTCCATATCATTGTGCATTAGGTATAGCTATTGTAAATGTTGTTCCTTTTTATGGGTGCTGTCCAGGGTAATGCTGCCATGCGCATCAATTCCATACTTCCCGATAATATGCAAACCCAAACCGGAACCCTGGATATTTGGTGGCATTTTTCGCGCAGGAAAAATCTTTCAAATAAATGACGCATGGTCTTCCTCGCTGATACCGATGCCATTATCATCGAAAGCATACAGCTTGGGGACACCTTTCGCATGGTGGTCAGGGATACCTGGATCAGACTTTTGTTCCGGAAGAGAATTTAATGGCATTCATAACTGGGTTCATAATATATTTTTAAACAGAGTTGCCATCTAAAAAAACTTTTTCCTGACACATCACATTGGCATTTGATCTCCTGGCCTTTTACAAATTTGCAACATATCCAAATGGTGTCTTTTGTCAATTCCTGGGAAGATGGCATCCATGTGCACCGGTCCCGGATTCCACATTGCCCCTCTTCAGGTTTCCCCAGGCTGAGAAAATCTTCCAAAATATTTTTCATATTCCCAGCATCCTGTATGCGTTGAATATGCTTATCGCGCTTGTCTTTAGCAATTAACATCGGTATATTTCGCCAGCAGGCTCACGAAGAAAGTATCGTGCTGAGTGGGGTGCGGAATTTCATGCGATGCTGCCATGGTTACGAAGCGCGACTTGAGATCCTTAATTCTTTTTCTTTTTCAGTGTACTGAGTTCATCTTTGGATGACTCCAGTTCCTTTAATGTCTCCCGCAACATCTTGGTCCTATCCTCTACGCTTCATCAACTCGGCATTCAGGGCATGATCATCTTCGATTTTTCCAGCAGCTCATTTTGCTGTTGATGCATTTATCTTCTGCTGCCACCGTCGCTCGGTGATATCAATAATAAATGCAATGACGCCAAAAAGCGTCTGCGTCGGAGAAATGGCTCGACTTATCTCAACGGAAATAGCGCCATCTTTTCACTCCTGCCATGTAACTGAGTTAACCACAGTAACCTGTTGTGCGGATGTTTGGCAAATCCTTCGCGGTGATGTAAAATACTCTGTGCGCAGAATGGATTCGGGGACCAGCAGTTCTATTTTCTGCCCCAGCAGTTCAACGCGTTTCATACGCAAACACATTTCTGCCATTTTATTCACCCGCCGGATAACACCTCCGCCATCGCATGAATCTTATGCCGATGGATGCGTAGTGAATAATGCCTCAAATTCGCGGGATGTATCCATTCACTGAAAAGCCCTCCGGGCTGTATGCCTGCGCCTAAAATTAAGAAAAAATTGCCTGTTTGTTGAATACCTGCCTGTATAAGAGAACAGCATCCCGGGGGTGTATAATTTCAGCCCATCATGCCGCATTGGTTCACGGCACTATGGATCTGGATAGGTTCCGGCGTCCTTATTTTCCCTTTTTGTTTTTTTGTCAGAGCGCCATATGGTAAAACTGGCGGAAAGGATGGGGTAAAACAATAGATAATCATTTGGGGGTGGTTCTGGATGCGGAATTTCCCGCCTTATTGGTGTTTCCCACTGCTGGCCATTTAGAAGCATCCGAAAAAAACGGATTCCACCTGGTTGTTGATCAGGATGTGGACCGCCACACTACACGCGTCGCGTATTGATATTTCCTTTCCGCATACGCACAAAAAATAAAAAAGATGCAGTGAGAAAATCTGTTGCTGTATCAGCTATGTTTTTTAATCTGATCAACGGTTTTTTCAACGGATATTGGCTTGGCTTTGGCAGATGATCCGCGGCCGTTTTCTACTGCTATATGTGTGATCGGTGTTCTTTTGTTTTTCACCGGCATGGCCATCAATATGATCACCGATTATAAACTCATTGCTCGCAAACAACAAAGTGGTTATGTAATTCCCCAAAGGATGGTTATTCCGAAAAGGATCCAGTTGTCCGAATCATTTTGGCGAGATCAAATCGGATCGGTTTGCCATTTCACCGCCTGGGCCCTACCTCCTCTCTCCTTCGCCATTTGGACTTTTGTGAATCTCTTTGCGTGCATTCAATCACCACGCATGGTATAGGAACAATTTTCCGATTATCCAAGAAAAAGAAAAGCACTTATTCCTTTCATCGTATGACGCGCGTTGCGATTTACCGGTGCAGACGGGCATGTCGACAATAACTTGTGCCGCCTGCTGATAGAACGCGGATATCAAGTCAGCACCCAATACTGATCGAGCCGATGCCCTGCAAGGGATTGCGCATGGAATTATTTCATGGAAGCATATTAGATCCTGCTTTTATCGCTGCGCGACTTGTAGTACCCAACGCAGATGTGGTATTTGCAACAGCGCAGATAAGTATTTATAAACATGATGAACAAAAAGTTGCAGAAATAAATATAGCCGGAACAAAAAATGTTTTAAAGGCAATACAAGCCGACGGAAATAAACGCTTGATCCATTTCAGTTCTATTCATGCCATGGACCCATTTCCGCGCGATCAAGCATTGAATGAACAACGTCCTTTACGACAATCGGGAACTACAACTTATGATGCATCGAAGATCGCGGTGAAGACAAATGGTGATGGATGCTGTCGACAATGGCTTAGATGCTATGATCATCGCGCCCACATCTGTATATGGTGCACGATCACTATCCTTCATTGCTGGGTCATGCCATCATTGACCTGGCAAATGGGAAAGTGCCCGCACTTATTCGGCCGGATATGATTTTGTTTTGTCGGGGATATTTCTGCAAATTGTTTTATCTGCAATGGATTCGGAAAAAGGAGATAAATATATTTTCAGCGGTTACTATCATACGCTGAAAGAACTGGAGGATTTATTGCCGGAAACAGGAAGCTGAAAAAGGCCTCATTATTTCCATCGCCTTTCTAAAATATGTGCTTCCTTTTTACCATACAGGGAAAATTAAGCGGCAAGGCTCCACTGCTCACATCCGAAATCCATCAAAGCATTGCAGGAAAGTCCGATGCAGGTGAGCTGTGCACATGCCGAAAATGTCGTGGGATATACAAGAACCACAATGGCTGAAGGTATACACAAAACCATACGCTGGATGCGGGACATGCAGATGCTGGGTTGATGTATTGTAACTTTTTGCAGAATCATACGACTAATAGAATATGAGAAAATATTTTCTTGCCTTGGCATGCTGCATGCAAACCATGATTTCCTTGCACGCGCGAGTATTGCAAAGGCCTTGTCTCCCGACCGCGAAACGGGCGAAGCCCTTCCCTATGTGAGCATTGGCGTCCCGCATCGCGATATCGGTACGGTTGCGCAAGGCGATGGAACCTTTCGCATTGTATTGCCCGATGATATGCAGAACGACAGCCTGCGCTTTAGCATGGTAGGTTATCAGACCCTGAGTTTTCGTATCGGCGATCTTGCAGCGAAATTCCCGAGTGGGGATCCACTTCGATCAGAATGTTTCAAAAAATGTGCAGGAACTGACCGAAGTGGAGATCAGGCCGCGTGAAGTAAAAAGAGGTGACCCTGGGAAATACATTCAACAGTCCTGCCGTGAGTGCGAACTTTGACAGATGATCTGGGCGGTGAACTGGGAACCATCATGCGGGTGAAAAAAGGAAAGAAATATTATTTAAAAGGTGCCGTTTTCAATATCGCCAAATGTCAATGTGCGACAGCATTCTCTTCCGCGTGAATATTTACAGCTACGAACATGGTGAAGTAGGACCTCTCATGCACAGCCTTCCCATTTATGTCAAATGTGTGCGTGATCAGAACAGAATGGAGTGATCAACCTCGATCCATACTCCATCGTTATGGAAGATGATTTTATTCTGAGTCTGGAATGGATCATGGACCTGCCCGACAAGACCACCAGTTTCATGTTTTGTGCCGGACTGTTCGGCAACAGATTATTATACCGCAAGACCAGTGAAGGCGACTGGAGAAGCATACCGATTTGGTGTGGGGGATCTTATGTTGTGGCCGACATGGAGGAAATAAGGATTTACAGCTTGTTTTTCAGGATTTTCATTCGCCGTATCTTTGCAGCATGGAAAGGACGGAAAAACAGAAAAAGATCGCACAATTCGATGCGAATGGTGTGGGCGTGGCGAATAAACAAATGTTCGGACTGCCTTTTACATAGCAAGATGGCCTTGTCCCATTTATGCCCATACCTGGAGCATGACGTTTCCTATCGCGCAGGAACGGCTAAAGGCCCGGAGGGCATTTGGATGCATCAACGCAGGTCGATCTATTTGACCATGATCTGCCCGATGGATGGCATCAGGGGATCTTCACCCAAAAAATATCCGCTGCAACTAAAAAAAGAAATACAGAACTGCGCAAAAAAGCAGCAGAGCATATTCATGCACTGGAAAAAGGTAAAAAGCAAGACGCAGAAAATATCACCGAACAGGTAAATAAAGCCTGCACACAACTGCGCACACAAATAGCAAAAGATGCAAAGGCCATTTTAGCGGATGATAAGATCCCCGCACTGGTTGGCGGAGATCACAGCACGCCACTCGGATTAATAGATGCACTGACAGAGAAACACGGTGCCATCGGTATTTTGCAAATTGATGCACATGCCGACTTGCGTGCTGCCTACGAAGGATTTACCTATTCGCATGCCAGCATCATGTACAATGCGATACAAAATGAACAGGTAAGCAGATTGGTACAGGTAGGCATCCGAGATCTGTGCGACGATGAGATGGATATCATCCGCAGTTCAGACAGACGCATCATCACACATTTCAATCACGAATTGCAGGAAGCAAAATTCCGTGGCATCGACTGGAATTCCGTCTGCACCCAGATCATCAGCGAGTTACCGCAGAAAGTATATATCAGTTTCGATATTGATGGCCTGGATCCGAAATTATGTCCGCATACCGGCACACCCGTTCCGGGCGGATTGAGTTTTGACGAAGCAGTTTATCTGTTGCGTGCCGTTGCTGAATCGGGCAGACAGATCGTAGGTTTCGATCTGGTGGAAGTAACTCCGGCAAAAGACGGCTGGGATGCAATTGTAGGTGCACGATTATTATATAAGATGTGCAATCTGGCACTAAAAAGCAATATGGAATAGTGCGCAATTTCTTTACGGCCATATCATGTCTTCTCTTGTTTTCCTGTTCGGAAAAAGAAAGCGGGATACGTGCCATATACCTTGAGGATCCGGATGGACAAACAAGCACATTGGGTGCGCATATGCAAACCGCCTTATTTGCCTGTGTATTTTTATCGCCCGAATGTCCGCTTAGCGAAAATTATACACGAACCATAAATATGTTCGCCACCACATATGCTGACAGCGGACTTAGTTTGACTTGCATTTTTCCGGGAACGATGTATTCCAAAGAACAGATCGGTCAATTCATAGCGCAATATCATCTACAAGCACCTGTTTTGCTCGATCCGGATCTGAAATTAACAAGTCAATTGCATGCCACTACAACTCCCGAGATATTTTTATTTGACGCAAAGGACAGTTTGCGCTATCAGGGCAGCATAGATAACTGGTATGTCGATCTCGGGCAACAGCGACAGGTCATTACCGCATTTTATTTTAAGGATGCCATACATTCCCTTATTACAACATATGCCCGTCGCCATTTCCAAAACCGAACCTGTTGGTTGTTCCATAGAAATGCCTGCACACGAATGAGAAAAAATATCCCTATTGTCATACTTGTTTTATCTTTTTTATTCGCTTCGTGCGGAAATAAAAAAGCGGATAGCGGGGAGAATACATTTACCGGTGAAGTGACCTTTGCGCGGGACATCGCACCGATCATGTATGCGAATTGTTCCCCTTGCCATCACAGTGATGCAGGTGCACCATTCAATCTGGTCACTTATGATGATGTGCGGAAAAAAGCTAAGACCATTGTAAAGGTCACACAGTCAGGTTTTATGCCGCCCTGGCCTGCCGACACCAAATATGTTTCCTTCGCAGGCGAGAAAAAACTGAGTGATACGGAGAAAGCCATGCTCAAAGCCTGGTCGGATGCAGGATGCCCGCCCGGAGACACCGCACATTTGCGCGTACCGGAATTTACTGCCGGTTCCCTGTTGGGTAAACCGGATACCGTTATATACTTTCCGGATATTCTCATCGATGGAACGAACAGTGATCATTTTTTTCTGGTGAAGGTGCCATTCACTTTGCCTGAAAAAAAATATGTAAAGACCATAGAATTCGTTCCCGGAAATAAAAAATACGCGCATCACATGAATGCAAATCTGATCGCCTATCAGAACGATGCCAAAAAAGATGTGTATCAGGGTAAAAAGATCATTCCAACAAATCTGGCAAGTGATGGCATGACCATACAAAAAGAGATGGACAACCTGAATGATGACGGCAGTTTCCCGGAATTCATCCCGAATGTCTGCAATTATCTGCCCGGCGTTAGCCCCTCGATATATCCCGAAGGGATAGGCGGATATCGCTTACCGGAAAAAGGCACTTTTTTCATTAATGATTATCATTTCGGTCCCAATCCTGTAGATACCATTGACAGCGGTTCCCATTTCAATATATTTTATGCAGAAGAAGCTCCGCGCAGGCCCACACATGATATATTGCTTGGTTCCTTAAGTATTCATGCGCAGGTAAAACCCAAACTGGTGATACCGGCAAATACTGAAAAAACATTCTATATCGACTGGACCGTACCGCAAAAAATATCCCTGCTCACGGTTAACCCGCATATGCATTTATTGGGAAAAACATTCCTGGCTTATGCCATTACACCTGACTACGATACCATACCACTCATTCGCATCCCGAAATGGGATTTCAGATGGCAATATTTTTATACCTATAAACATCCGGTGATCCTTCCCGAAGGTTCTGTGATACATGTGGAAGGGTCCTATGACAACACGGAAAAAAATCCCAATAATCCATTCTTTCCTCCGCAGGTGGTGATCGACAGGAACGACAGCTTCGACAGCATGCGCACCACCAATGAAATGTTGCAATTCATCATCACCGTGGTGCCTTATCAAGCCGGCGACGAGAACATCGATCTTGAACAGGGCATGTTGCGTTGATACAATATTCCTTTTAGTATTTTAGCAGAAATCCGCATTCGGTGCGTGGCAGATTACACTATATCACCCGTCCTATCCTGGTATTGAGTGTTGTATCTCTCTTCAACGATATGGCAAGTGAGATGCTCTACCCCATCATGCCCTTATTTCTCGAGTCGATCGGATTTTCCATTTTGCTGATAGGTATATTGGAAGGTGTTGCAGAAATGACCAGCGGGTTGAGTAAAGGATATTTCGGTCAGCTTTCTGATATTCGTCAAAAACGTCTCCCTTTTGTGCATTTGGGATATGCATTGAGTACCATCGCAAAACCCTTGTTCACCTTCTTCACTGCACCCGTTTGGATATTTTTTGTCCGCACGGTCGACCGTTTCGGAAAGGGCATCCGCACCGCACCGCGTGATGCCATGTTATCCGATAACACCACAGCAGAATACAAAGGAAGGGTATTCGGATTTCACCGGAGCATGGATACTTTCGGTGCAGTACTGGGACCGCTTGCTGCGCTCTTGTTTTTATATTTCTATCCCGCAGATTACAATACTTTATTCCTGCTCGCATTTATTCCGGGATGTATCGCAGTGCTCTTTACCTTTCGTTTGAAAGAGGAAAAAAGAAAACCTAAAGAACAGAAAGTCCACTTCTTTTCGTATTTCACCTATCTGCGCACCACAGATACGAACAGCCCGAAAGCGAATGACGCTTTTAAAAAATTGCTGCTCGGGTTATGTGTTTTTGCATTGGTGAACAGTTCGGATGTGCTCCTCTTATTGAAAATGCGCGAGACCGGCATAGATGAAAAATGGATCATCGGCATTTACATTTTTTATAATCTGGTATATGCCCTGTCTGCTTTGCCTATGGGTATATTGGCCGATAAAATGGGATTGAAGCCTGTTTTTATTACCGGACTATTCATTTTTGGATTGGTATATAGCGGTTTTATTTTCAGTGACAGCAGATCATTATTTTTTATACTCTTCTTTTTATATGGTTTGTATGCAGCCATGACAGAAGGGATTGCCAAAGCATGGATCAGCAATGTGGTGCCGGCCTCTGAAACCGGAACGGCCATTGGATTGTACACAGCCTTAAGCAGCATCGGTGCCTTTATCGCCAGTTCGCTTGCAGGCTGGTTGTGGTTTGCTTTTGGTTCCGCGGCCACCTTCGGCCTGAGTGCCTCCATGATGCTGCCGCTTATGCTGTGGTTCAGCTTCCTGCGAAGCGGCAGAAAAACGTAATTTTACCCCTCAACAAAACTGCCTGCCAACGCGCCATGCGGCAAAAATCAGGAATCGCATATATTGCCGATCTTTTTCGTGGAAGTAACAGGACGACAACCATTAACCTGATCATTCGCGGGCTCACCCTTGCCGGTAAATTCTTTTTTGTTATTCTGCTTGCGCGCCAGCTCACCGAAAAACAAATGGGTGAATGGGGTATTTTCAGTACTTCCATATCCTTGTCGCTGTATTTGATAGGGCTGGATTTTTATACTTATTCGAGCCGCACCTTACTGGAATATCCCATGGCCGATCGCGGACATTTTCTGCGCGACCAAATGGTATTTTATCTGATATCCTATGCCATTCTGTTTCCGCTTTTATCTGTCCTCTTCTTTGTAGATGCCATAGAATGGAAACTGATCTTCTTCTTTTATATCATCCTGGTGTTTGAACATTTAGCACAGGAATCGTACCGCACCTTTGTGCTGTTCGGGAAACCCATAACGGCAAATGTTGTGCTGTTCCTGCGCACAGGCTTGTGGACCATGGCCATCATCATATTATGGATCATGGGTAATGACGAACTGCGCACATTGAAAAGTGTGCTCATGTTCTGGATGGGCGGTGGTGCAGCTGCACTTATTGTGACCATCGTCATGCTGAGCAGGTTTCATTTTAATTCGGTGAAAGGAATTCCCATTGACTGGAAATGGCTGCGCAAAGGGATACAGGTGTCGCTCATTTATTTTATTGCGACCATTTGCTTTAAGGCCATCGAGTTCGCCGACAGGTATTTCATCGATTATTATCATACGCGGGAAGATGTGGGTGTATATACTTTATATGCCAACCTCTCCAATATGATAGAGATCTTTGTGCATACCACCACCATCATCATATTCTCCCCGAAACTCATCTATGCCTTTCACCGGAATAATTATATGTACCGGAAAACACATGCCAAATTCAGCAAGAATTTATTTCTGTTCAATTTGGCAGGTGCCGCTATTCTGGCCATCATGATCTACCCCATCTTAAAATATATAGTTCAGAAGGAAGCTTATTTGGAGAACATCAGCGCCTTTATATTATTGTGCGTCGCGGAGATGGTGTTCAACATCTCGCTGATCTTCCATTATATTTTATATGTGCGCAAGAATGATTTCAGCATAGTAAAAGCCACCATCATCGCAGCCTGTACCAACATAGCATTGAATTTTATATTGATCCCTGCCTATGATCTCAATGGTGCTGCCTTGGCTACCATTGCCGGCTATGCTGTGCTTGTTTTGATGAAAGCATACTATGCGCGACATACTTCTGAAGGCAGACAGATCATTTTCCTGCAATTCCTGCGCAAGAAAAAACCTAAAGCAGAGAACGGCGCATGAACCTGTTCACCAAAATACGATCGCTGATATTCGGCCCCGGTCAGAAAAGCCGCTATGTGCGCAATACAGGCTGGCTGCTTGGTGCGCGTGGCATCCAGATGCTGTTCGCCTTTATCATAGGTGCTATGGTGGCCCGTTATCTGGGTCCTGAAAAGTATGGTATCTATAATTATGTGATCAGTTTTGTCGGGGTATTTTCCGCTCTATCCTCTCTGGGCATTGGCACCATTATGGTGCGCGACATGCTGCACAAAGAAGCATCGGAAGATGTATTGCTTGGCACTTCCCTGCTGCTGCGTTTAGGTGGCAGCATCGTTGCAACGGCCTGTATTTTGATCACAGGCATGTTCACGGAAGATCAGCAGGCTGTGCGCTTTTTCCTTTTTCTCGCGTCACTGCAACCCATTGTGCGCTCCATTGAGGTCATTGCCTTTTATTTTCAGGCGCAGGTGCGAAGTAAATTCACGGTTATCGCACAATTGATCTCACTGGGTATCATTTCCCTTTTGAAGATCATATTTATTACGCAACATTTCTCCCTGGTCTGGTTCATGTATCTGCTCGCACTCGACAGCGCGATAACAGGTATCAGCATGATCTATTTCTACAGGAAACTGGGCAAGCGCATCTTCACCTGGTATTTTGATAAAGGCATTGCTAAAGGACTGCTCAAAGAAAGCTGGCCGCTTATTTTCAGCGGCATGTTCACCACCATCTATCTGAAAATAGATCAGGTGATATTGGGAAATTTAATGGATGATGCCTCTGTTGGTTTATATGCAGCGGCAGTAAAGATCTCCGAAGCATGGATAACCATCCCTTGGATCATTTCAGGTAGCATGTATCCTGCACTGGTCAACAGTTATAAAAGCAATAAGGAGATATTCCGGATACGCATCAGTCAGCTGTATGTGATACTTATAGGTATCGCTTTACTCGTCATTATTCCCATAGCCCTTTTCGCTCCCTTTATCATCCGTTTCATCTTTACCGATGTATATGCCGACAGTGCCAATGTGCTGCGTGTACATATTTGCAGCAGTTTGTTCATCTTTCTGGGAAGCTTGAGTAACCGCTGGCTCATTCTGGAAAAAACACAAAAATTCTGGATGTTGAATTCGGCCTTGGGTGCTGTATTGAATATCCTCCTGAATTTCATCATGATCCCTTCGATGGGCATTATGGGAGCCGCCTATGCCACACTCATCAGCTACGCACTGGCATATCATTTCGCATATTATCTCAATCCGAAAACGCGCATGATCTTTTATGAACAGAACAGGAGTTTTCTGCGCACCGTATTTATTTTCCCTGCGCTGTCCATTTTGCGCAAACCAACCGCTGCTTCAGAGCAGATAACCGAAACTGAGGATATGCCTGACGAAGACGGCAGTGTACTGTAGTTTACCGGAAAATTGTTTACTGTATTTAATGGCTTTTAAAACGTGCAGGCGATATTGCCTGTAAGATGCTGAACGTATTTTCTTTTGCACGGCATGCGCACGCATCCAGCGTATCATCCGCCTCCAGAAAAGCACGCGGTTTGCATAAAAATGTGCCGGTGATGTGGTGATGCGGTTATGCGCATGCACCCTGCGTTCAGCCACCGGTGTTTCGATATTGCCCGGGTACAAACGCGATGTGATGGCCATCTTCATGAACAATTCGGTATCCTGACTCAAGCGCAGATCGCTGTACAATCCGCACTTTTGAAATATTTCTTTTTTTACCGTCAACGCATCACCGCTGAACCAACCCTTATCTCCCAGAGGTGCCATAGAGAAGATCAACTCCTCCGGCGGCACCACCGATCGCAAAGTGGTATTGCTGTAATTAAAACGTTTATACCATTGTGTTTTCACTTCTGCATCGGAAAAGCGAATGCCCAGGCATTCATACACTCCGTCTGCATCAGGATATTTTTCAAACACTTTCTTTGTTTCCGCAAAACGGCGGGGTAGAAATACATCATCACCATCCAAAAAGGCAATGAAGGGATATTGTGCAGCCTCTATGCCCACATTGCGCGTCGGGCCGGCGCCGTGATTTTGTTTATCGGGATGTTGTAATACGACCAGGATGGGGATCTCAGTAGATAAGGCCAGACAAATAGCCAGTGTTTCATCGGTAGAACCATCATCCACAACGATCACCTCCGCAGTTTCTTCCTGTGCACATGCACTGCGTATCGCCTCTTCAATAAAATCGGCGGCATTGTAAGCAGGTATAACAACAGATATCTGCATGTTATTTTTTTCTGATCAGCAATGCACCGCGCACCAGGGCAATATAGGTATAGGTAAAGGCGGGAAATGCTGTTTCCCAGAGTTTCATGGTGGTACGCATATCATCGCGTGCTGCATCGTCGCAGATAATAGATCCATCTGCGGAAATACATTGCGAACAAAAATGCATGGCCGGATATCTGGATAATGCCGTCAGTACTTTTGGTGGCCCGTCGACCACGATAAGGTCCACATCTTGTGGCATATTTTCCAAGATATAATACGGCCTTTTATTTCCATCTATCTCCTGTTCGCTATAAGGTGCATGTGTAAGCGTTACATGCGCTGACAAGCCCAATTGCTGCAACCACTGTGCACATTCCTCCATAAAATGCGCATCCCCTTCATAGGAATAAATATGTCCGTTGATACCAAACTCCTTCATGCACTGCGCACTGATCAAAGTGGAAAATCCACAACCCAATTCCATGATCTTTTTGGGCTTATGGATATATATATGCCGCATGAGATACTGTGCAAAGTCGGGCGCAATAGAAAAACTGCTGGTTGCCGGCAACGGACCGGAGAAATGCAATTGCGCATATATGGATTGCCATGCTTCCTGCGCCTTCAATATTTCCCATGCCTTTTCTTTCTGTTGTGTGTGCAGATCGAAATAATATAGGAAGATCATCCTCGACAGATATAATACTGCAGCGAATAAAAAAAGATAGATGCCATAACCGGGAAGATATTGTTCCAATAATATCCCCGATAATCCGCATAATGCAAAGACCAAAGCTGCTTCCAGAAATGCTTTCTTACCGTGTTGCATCTTATAGGTTTTCTATTACCGTTATTGTTTCCTGCACCACATCATCCCAACTCCTGTACGAAGGTACGCTATGTTTATGAGCCCCCGCTATGCAGGCGTTCATAGTATCCACATCATCAGTCAAACAGACGGCATCCGACTGTATATTTTTCATATGTCCTGTGGGTGTTGCAATGATCTGCAAACCATTCGCAAAGTATTCATAAAACTTCAGCGAGCTGCCGTGGAATTCCCCGAGTCTGCTCCAGGAAAAATCGCCGTATATGCATAACCCAACGGTGCATTGCGTGATCAACCAGTTCAGATCTTTCCGTTGCATACGCCGGAACAGCACTACATGGGGAATATCTTTCAGTGCATCGTGCACCACCATGTCGTTGCTCACCACAAGCAAACAAGCACCTGCAGGCAATTTTTCTGCCAGCATCTCTATCTTTTGTATACCTTGCCATGGATATCCGGTACCGCTCCATACAACAAGGCGCTCATATTTTTCTTTTAATGCGTTTATGCTTTGTTGCAATGCCGGATCCGGATGCAATTCTGATGCAACAAACTGCTCACCGCCATTTTCGATCACTCTTACGTGCTGATAATGCAAATAGGTGCGCACATAGTTTTCCATAACAGCACTTACGGTAA
Organism: Chitinophagales bacterium; assembly: GCA_041392955.1. Lineage (GTDB taxonomy): Bacteria > Bacteroidota > Bacteroidia > Chitinophagales > BACL12 > UBA7236. Next base: position 27,423 of record JAWKLB010000003.1, read on the forward strand.
TAACGCTATGTGCACCTGAAACAATGGATCCCAATATGCCGTCCATTTTCTCGACCGCTCCCGGAGCAGCATGCCCCTCTGCGGCAAGTTCATCTGCCGGGCCGTTCAGCTCAATGATGTACTTCTTTCCGAATAAACGAATGAAGGGCAGAATATAAGCAGCGCGGTTCGATAAATTGACCCGCATATACACAAGGTCGCATTTCCATAAAGCGCGCAGGATATTAAAGGGACTGCGCTTCCTGTTCTGCGTAAATCCATCCTGTGTATCCTGTAAGGTATATAGCGTATACCCTGCCTCCGTCAATCCTTTCGCCAGATAGTAACCATGCAAACTGCTTCCGCCGGTAACCGGAAAAATGGGTGGGTACAGGAATGCTATCCTTTTATTGTTCATCCAGTTTCAATACTTTTGGCGGAGCGGTAAAATTACCGCTTTTCATATAAGCGATGCATACGGATGGACATCCACACTCTTGACCTGCACTGGTACGACTACCTCATCTTTTTGGTGTATAATGTGATGTTCACCTATGTATTTTACAGCATCGGCCAGATACGTCATCTGGAGAAAAAGGTTCTGCGGAATATCGTCTTGTTATATCAGGTGCTTTTTGTACTTATATTGGTGAACCTGTTCTATCCATTTATTCCCGTTCGCACGGAATCCACCTATTACGCCTATATGCTCAATACGAGCCTATATCCGCAGGATGCCCCCAACAATTTGATGGCAGTATATTATATAGCTATCTATACCAAGATCGTTTGCCTGAATTCGCCCTTCATTTTTATTATGATGTGCAATTTTTTTCTGGCATGCGGACTGGTCATTTTTCTTGCAGGTTTTCAAACATTCGGGAAAGTATCCAATAGACAGATCTATATCATGTCGCTGTTATTGCTTTGCTACCCCGCACTGTATATTTTCCATTCCGATCTCGGCCGCATAGGCTTCAGCATTTTTGCCTTTGCAATATTTCTGCGGGGCAACCTTGCATATCGCACAGGTGAAAAACCACTCAAAATGTTGCTGGGTGCCATACTTATCTCGGCTATCAATATTCGCATAGCTCCTTTTATTTTTTTATTGCTGGTGTATACCTTTTTAGATAAAGCCGGAGTGCGTTCTTTATATCGCTGGATGGTCACAGCAGTGCTTCTGTTGTTAGGAGCAGTAGTATATGGTCTTATTACAGGCATACAATCGCCGGAAGCGCTGGCTGAAGAACGCAATATGCTGCTGGACAACCCCACCTTATTACTTTTCGGAAATGTGCAATGGCAACATTGGGGACAGGTGCTCATCGATTCCATTTTTATTGCATTGCAGGGCATCGCAACACCCTTTCCCATTTTCAGCAATTTCCCTTTGGGTGAGCATCCCGTTTTATTGGTCGATGGCATTTTTTATGTCGCTTGTCTAATCCTTGCTTTGTGGGCTCTGATGCAGAATAAAAAAGCATTTCCCGGATGGCAAGCGCTTATAACATATCTTATTTTGGTGGCAAGTGGTGAACTGAGCCTTATGTTGGCAGCAGAGAATCGTATCTTTATATTGTTGTGTCTGCTACCCCTTACCGCACAGCAGATCACGCGTTTAGGTGGAGAAAAACCACAGGAGCATGCGCATTGAAACCTGTATCAGCACATTGGATGATGGAATACACCGCATTGCTGCAGACACTTTTCTGCAGGAGGGATTTTCTTTGCTCATCGTGCATCAGGTAACGCAAGCTGCAGATCACAGTGCACTATATAAAAGATTTACCGACAAGGGTATCCGCATCATCACTTTACAGGGAAAAGGACTGAGCATCAGTCGCAATGCAGCTTTGGAAAATGCACAAGGCGATTGGTTATGGATCTGTGATGATGATGTCTTGCCGGAAAAAGGCACCTATCTTGCCATGGTCAACAGCATACAAAATCACAGGTCGGCCGATATCCTCACATTCCGCATGCATACACCCGAAGGAAATGATTATAAAAAATATCCGGCCGATGGCACCGCATATACTTTGCGCAGCGCCACGCGCATCTCCAGCGTGGAAATATTAATATCTTCCCGTTTCCTCCAACAACATACGCTGCGTTTTGACACCGCATTCGGACTTGCATCCACTTATCCCTCCGGAGAAGAATATATTTTTATTACGGACGCATTGCGGAAGGGAGCACAGGTGATACATAGCGCAAGACATATCGGCGTACATTCCGCAGAGAGCAGCGGCCAGCAATTTCATGCAGAACAGATCATCGGGAAAGGCGCCATGTTCGCGCGGGTGTTCAAAGGGAGAAGTATGCTCTATAACTATGTTTTCAGTTGGAAGAAATACAAGTCCTCTGCTTATTCTTTTTGGCAATTTTATCGCCTGATGGCTGAAGGACGAAAAAAATATCTGCACAATGCCTGAAGCACTGGTCAGCATCATCATGCCCGCATATAATGCAGCAGCATTTATCGGCGACAGCATACAAAGTGTAGTAAAACAAAGCTATGCAAACTGGGAGTTGATCATCGTGGATGACCTTTCAACGGATAATACTTCTGCCCTCATTCAAAAATATGCAGCAGACGAATCGCGCATACGACATATCACCTTGAAAAAGAACAGTGGTTCTGCCATTGCCCGCAATACAGGTATAGATGCTGCGCACGGAAAATATATCGCCTTTCTGGATGCCGACGACCTCTGGGATGCACATAAACTCGAAAGACAGGTCCGCTTCATGCAGGATAACAATATATCCTTTTCCTGCACCTGGTACGAGCATATAGATATCGACGGACATCATACAGGCAGAAGGATAAAAGCACCTACAGAAGCAACTTACAGAGCTCTGTTGAAACACAATACCGTTGGCTGTTTAACTGCGATGTATGATGCAGACAACCTGGGAAAAATGCATATGCCCGATATACGCAAAAGACAGGACTACGGACTATGGCTCGACATCACCAAACGCGGTGAAAAAGTATATTGTCTGCCGGAATCACTTGCCTGGTACCGGCAAAGCAGCAGTTCACTGAGTGGAAATAAATTCTCTGTTCTAAAATATAACTGGATACTGCTGCGCAGCTATCAGAAACTTTCTTTCGGCGCATCCCTGTATTATTTCTTTTGTTTTCTACTCTATAAAGGAATTAAATATCTCCGTGCATGAACATGTACGACGGACAGATAGTTAAAAACATCGCACGTGCACAGGGATTTTCTTTTTGCGGCATTTCGCGGGCAGAAAAACTGGAAACGGAAGCCGCACAACTGGAGGCATGGCTGCACAAAGGATCGCATGGCAGCATGCAGTATATGGAAAATCATTTCGACAAGCGCATAGATCCTACCTTGCTGGTTCCCAGCGCAAAATCGGTGATCACTTGCATGTTCAATTACTATCCGGAAAAAGAATTATCGAAAAGCACCTTTAAAATTTCCAAATATGCATAGGGGCTCGACTATCACGATGTCTTAAAAGAAAAATTGCGCCATATGCTCAGCGATCTGCAGAACAGCATCGGTGCATTTACTGCACGTGTGTTCACCGATTCTGCTCCTGTATTGGAAAAAGCATGGGCACTGCGCAGCGGCCTGGGATGGCAGGGAAAAAATACGAACATCATACATCCGAAAGCGGGTTCGTTTTATTTTTTGGCGGAGATCATCTGCGATGTGCCCTTTACCACCGACGGACCCATCAGAGATCATTGCGGCACCTGCACGGCCTGTGTGGATGCATGCCCGACGGATGCATTACACACACCTTATCTGATAGATGCTTCTAAATGTATCTCCTATCTCACTATCGAATTGCGCGATGCTATTCCGGATGCTTTTGCAGGGAAGATGGATAATTGGATATATGGTTGTGATATTTGTCAGGATGTATGTCCATGGAACCGATTCAGCAAGGCACATAATGAACCTAAATTCGATCCGAAAAAACAATTAACGGAAATGCGGGACAGCGATTGGATGGAGATAACGGAAGATGTATTTCGTGAACTGTTCAACAAAACAGCAGTGACCAGGACGAAATTTGAAGGTTTAAAAAGGAATATTAATTTCTTGCGAGGCCATTAAGGCACTAAGACTCAAAGGAGGCACGAAGAGATATCCGTTTTGACCCGTTCAACCCGTTCAATCTGTGTTCCCATCTCAATGTATTCGTTCGCCATCCACTTTCATCCTCTGCATTACCTCCGCTTCATAGGCCAGCCATTCTTCCCATCTTTTTTTCACCACATCTTTATCGATATAGGTATATGCCAAATCCAGGAACATGCGGTAATGCCCTGCCTCGCTGATCATGAACTCGCGGTAAAAGGCGCGCATCTCCGCATCTTCCAGTCCCTCACTCAACAATCTAAAGCGCTCACATCTTCTCGCCTCTATCTAAGCGGCCATCAATAATTTTTCCAGTAACTGTTGCTCGCGCGATCCGCCTTTTTTCTGAAAAGCGATCAATGCGTGGACATATGCGTCACTGCGCTGTCTGCCCAATTTCAAATTCCGCTTCTTCAATTCTTTCAACACCATGCGAAAATGCCCCCACTCTTCCGTCACCACCGGCGTCACCTCCTCCACTAATTTTTCTCTCTCCGGAAACTGCTGCACCAAACTGATACAGGTGGAAGCAGCTTTTTGCTCACAGTACGCATGATCGGTGAGTATCTCTTCCATACTTTTTCCGGCAAGGTTCACCCAGCGCGGATCGGTTGGCAGCTTTAAACCTAACATTTCGGATATTTGTACAAATTTACGCATGTTGCAGAAGATACTGATCATACGCTTCAGCTCTATCGGAGATATTGTTCTCACCACTCCGGTGATGCGTTGTCTGAAAAAACACATGCCGCATGTATCCATTCATTATGCAACAAAAAAACAATATGCGGCACTGTTGGAAAGCAATCCGTATGTCGACAAGGTGCATGTATTCGAAGACAAAAAATTACCTGCACTCACCGATGCACTGGAAAAGGAAAAATTCGACCTCATTCTGGATCTGCACAACAACCTGCGCACCTTTCTCCTCACATCTAACCTCAATATCCCCTGCAGGAAATTCAACAAGCTGAATTTCAGAAAATGGCTTGCCGTAAAACTGCATTGGAACACATTGCCCGATCTGCATATCGTTGACCGCTATCTGGCAACGCTCTCCGATTTCGGTATTCACAATGACGGCGCGGGCCTCGATCATTTTATTCCACAAAATGAAAGAGTGGATACCGCATCCTTTCCTTTCGGCAATACCAAATATGCTGCACTGGTCATCGGCGCACTGCATGCCACCAAAAAATTGCCGCAACACAAACTCATCGCGCTGTGCAATAATATCCCCACACCGATCGTACTGGTCGGCGGACCGGAAGATGCATCTGCAGGTGATGCCATTGTTGCGGCAAGCACCAATAAGAAAATATACAATGCCTGCGGAAAATATTCCCTGCACGGCTCGGCTTCTGTTATTGAACAAAGTGATATCGTATATACCCACGACACGGGTATGATGCATATCGCGGCGGCATGTAAAAAGAATATTATTTCTTTCTGGGGAAATACCATCCCCGCGTTCGGCATGTATCCATATTATGGAAATACCCTTTCGCTAGCCGAGCAAAAAAGATCGGGCAGAATACGCGAAGTGGAAGGATTATCCTGTCGTCCCTGTTCCAAGATAGGCTATGCCACATGTCCGAAAGGACATTTTAAATGCATGGAACTGCAATCCCTAAACCCCGCCTGAAGCCCCGCTGAACAAGGAATAGCGCAAAAAAGTGTACCTTTGCAGCGTATTTTCTACTATGGATGAAAAGGCGTTGAAAAGCATCTCCCCGATCGACGGACGTTACCAGGATAAGGTCAAAGAACTCGCACCCTATTTTTCCGAATATGCCCTCATGAAATTCAGGGTATATGTGGAAGTGGAATATTTCATTGCGCTTACCGAAATGCCCATTGCACGTTTAAAGGATTTCGACTCCGATAAACACGGTGCCCTGCGCATGATCTACAAGAAATTCAACATGGATGCCTGCAAGCGCATCAAAGAGATAGAGGGCAGCATCAACCACGATGTGAAAGCAGTGGAATATTATTTGAAAGAACAATTCGATGCACTCGGACTGGAAGCATTCAAAGAATTCATTCATTTCGGACTTACATCACAAGACATCAATAATACCGCCATACCCATTTCGTTCCGCGATTTTCTCATCGATGTATTATCTCCCCTGTTGGAAGAAGTGATAGAAACCTTAGGCGAGCGCGCTGCACAGTGGACACATATTCCCATGCTGGCGCGCACACACGGACAGCCCGCATCGCCCACCATGCTGGGAAAAGAAATGCGCGTGTTCATTGAACGTCTGAGCAAACAACGCAACCTGTTCAACACCATTCCCTTTACAGCGAAATTCGGCGGGGCGACAGGAAATTTCAATGCACATTATGTGGCATACCCCGATATCGACTGGGTGTTATTTGCTGATGCCTTTGTGGGCGACCGCCTGGGACTGGAGCGCTGCCGCTACACTACACAAATAGAACATTACGACAACCTCGCAGCAGCTTTCGATGGTCTGCGCAGGATAAATACCATACTCCTGGATCTGTGCAGGGATATATGGACCTATATTTCCATGGATTACTTCAAGCAAAAAATAAATGCCAATGAAGTGGGTTCATCTGCCATGCCGCATAAAGTAAATCCTATCGATTTCGAGAATGCGGAAGGCAACCTCGGTATCGCAAATGCATTATTCGGACATTTTTCTGAAAAATTACCCATCTCCCGCTTGCAGCGCGACCTGACCGATTCCACCGTTTTGCGCAACATCGGCGTGCCGTTGGCACATATGGTCATCGCCTGTAAATCGCTGTTGAAAGGAATGGGCAAACTCGAAGTGAACGAAGCGAAGATACATGCCGACCTGGATAATAACTGGGCAGTTGTGGCAGAGGCCATTCAAACTATTCTGCGCCGCGAAGGATATCCTAAACCCTACGAAGCATTAAAAGAGCTCACACGCAGTGGCGAAGCTATCACCAAAGACAAACTCGCCGCTTTCATCGATGGCCTGAACATCTCCCATGATGTGAAAGAACAATTGAAAAGCATTACGCCTTTTAATTATACAGGATACCGTTTTATATAACATGCCTGAAAATAATTTAGTAGAAGGTGTCGATTATTACATCGACAAGAACGGCTTACTCGTATTTACCACCAAATATTTGCTGGACAGAGGCTATTGCTGCGGCAACGGCTGCAGGCATTGTCCCTATACCGGCGAACAGAAAAATACAGGCGAAAAAAAATGATCAGTCGAAGCGGATTGCTTTGATCGGACGGATGCGCGACACCAGGAAAGAAGGGATGATCATAAAGAGCATGGACACAATGAAGGTTCCCGCATTGATGGCCAGCACCCAGCCCAGGCGAATATCTACCGGTGCCACATGCACATAGTACGATTCTTCCGGTAATCGGATAAGTCCGAAATATTGTTGCGCCAAACTCAATCCCAGACCAATGATATTTCCGAATACCATGCCCCATAAAATGATATTGCTCGCATTCAGCAGGAATATCCGCTGAATGGATGCATTATGGCTGCCCAGTGCTTTTAAAATACCGATCATATTGGTGCGCTCCAGAATAAGAATAAGCAGGGAGGTCACCATATTGATCAAGGCTACCAGCACCATCAGGGTGAGGATTATGAATTCATTTACCTTTTGCAGATTCAGCCAGTCGAACACCGAAGGGATCATTTGTTGTATCGTCTGCACATCCCAGAATGGATCCGCTGCACGGTCCACCGCGTTCGATACCGTTTCTATCGCATCCGGATCGTTGATGAACACCTCATATCCACCTATTTGGTTCGACGACCAGTTGTTCAACCTTTGGATATGCCGGATATCTACCAGCACAAATAATTTATCGAATTCTTCCAGTCCGGTATTATAAATACCATTTATCCGCAGCTTGCGATACATCTGCTCGTAATCGCCATTTTCCTTTTGATCTATGATATGAAACAGGGCCGTATCACCAACAGCGAATTTCAACCGGTCGGCAGTGGTCTTTGAAATAACGGCACCATAGGAAACGAGGCTGTCGCGCAGATCCAGTCCGTGCCCGTCCACAATATATTTATCGAAATGTGCCCAGTCGAAATCGGAACCGATGCCCTTCATGATAATGCCCTCAATATCCGTTTTGGTTTTGATGATGGCCGCTTTGCGTGCGTATACTTGCACCCCGTTGATGCCGGGGATGGCTTTTACCTCATCCACAAAATCCTCTTTGTAATATATGGGCTCATCGTCAAACGAATTGCGCAAACTCTGTTTGGAAATATTGATATGTCCCCAAAAACCGTAGATCTTATCCGAGATGGTGCTGCGAAATCCGTTCACCAGCGAAGTGGATATCAACATGACCGCAAGACTGAGTGCGATGGCAACGCGAGCAATACCCACGATGAGGCGCGAAAAGGAACGCTCCTTGTTGCGTATGATCCGGCGTGTGATAAAAAAAGCGAAGCGCATCCCTAAAAGCTGTTTACCTTTGGCATCAGGATTGAATAGATATTGCCTATGCGCATCGCGATCATAACAACACTCATTCTCGGCATTTCCATTGCATGTAAAAATACACATTCCGCATCGCAGAAAGGGGCGATTGATGCGGATGGCGCGGAATTAGCAATTGGTGCAGGTTTTGATCCGTCAGATAGCGATTTGTACGATACCGACATCATACCTGCTGCTTTGCGCACCGAATTGTATTTCCCTTTGCTGCGCGATGCTCATATTGCATTGGTGGTGAATCAATCTTCACTGCTGGGCAACACGCATCTTGTGGACACGCTGCTTGCAGCAGGTATATATATAGAAAAAATATTCGCACCCGAACACGGATTTCGCGGTACGGAAGATGCGGGTGCAACGGTACAAAATACCAAAGATGTAAAAACCGGTATTCCGGTCATGTCCTTATATGGCAACAAGAAAAAACCCGACGCCCGCGATCTGGCCGATGTGGATGTGATCGTTTTTGATATACAGGATGTGGGTGTTCGTTTTTATACCTACATATCCACGCTGCATTATATCATGGAAGCATGTGCGGAGAACAATAAAAAATGTATCGTACTCGACAGGCCGAATCCGAATGGTTTTTATGTGGGTGGGCCCATGTTGCGGTCAGAATTTGCATCCTTCGTCGGCATGGACCCCGTCCCTGTTGTTTATGGTATGACCATCGGGGAATATGCCCAAATGCTCAACGGAGAAAAATATTTGACGGGCGGCGCACAATGCGACCTCGAGGTCATCCCCTGCGCTGCCTATACGCACGCATCGTATTACGAACTGCCCGTTGCCCCTTCTCCCAACCTGCAGACCATGCGTTCCATTTATCTGTATCCATCTCTTTGTTTTTTTGAAGGCTGCAATGTGAGTGTAGGCAGAGGCACCGATGCACCTTTTGAGATATACGGTTCACCGTATTTACCCAAAGGAGATTTTTCCTTCACGCCACAGAGCGGGCCAGGTGCTAAATCTCCTCCTTTTATGCAGCAGAAATGCAATGGCGTTGATCTGCGGAAAAAAGATATCGCAAGCATACGGAAAGAAGGATTGCAACTGGATTATATCCTGGATGCCTATGCACGATTCAGTGCGGAGAAGGAATTTTTCTGACCAATCATTTCATCAACAAACTGGCGGGCAATGATACTTTCGCTCAGCAAATTGCTGCCGGTTTAAGTGCAGAAGAAATAACCCTCAGTTGGGCAGATGATCTGAAACGATTCAAGGAGATCCGCAAAAAATATTTGTTATACCCCGATTTCGAATGATGGAGAAGTTGCGCATCATATTCATGGGTACTCCCGATTTTGCCGTTGCCACTTTGCAGGCCATGGTTGAAGAGGGATTTAATGTGGTGGCTGTGATCACTTCCCCCGACAAACCTGCGGGAAGGGGCTTGCAGCTGCAGCAGAGTGCCGTGAAAAAATATGCACGCAGTGTTTCCCTTCCCGTTTTACAACCCGAGCGTTTGCGCGATCCGGAATTCATCGAAACACTAAAAAGTTATCATGCCGACCTGCAGGTGGTGGTTGCCTTCCGTATGTTGCCCGAAGTGGTGTGGAGCATGCCGCGTTTGGGCACTATTAATTTGCATGCATCTCTCCTGCCCGATTATCGCGGAGCAGCACCCATCAATCATGTGATCATCCATGGTGAAAAGAAAACAGGTGTCACCACTTTTTTTCTCAAGCATGCAATAGATACCGGTGATATGATCTTCCGTGCCGAAGTTGAAATAGCAGCAGATGAAACTGCCGGCACCCTGCATGATAAACTCATGGAGGCAGGTGCAGTCTTAATGATTAAGACATTGCATGCAGTGGAAAGCGGCGACTATACCACAACCCCGCAAAGCGGCAGCAGTGAAAAAACGGCACCCAAATTATTTAGAAACGATTGTCTGATACATTGGAACAATACTGCCGATACCATTTTACATTTTATCCGCGGACTGTCACCCTACCCTTGTGCATTCACCTTGCACAACAACAGCAGCATTAAAATATTTGCTGCACATGCTGAAATTACACCGCATACCGAAACAACCGGCAACATTTCTTCCGACAACAAAACCTATATCCGCTGGGCGGTTAAGGATGGATATGTGTATGGCGATGAGATACAGGTGGAAGGGAAGAAGCGGATGCCAACCACTGAATATCTGCGGGGGAATAGTATTTGAGCTATCCGGGTATACCATACTTTCCACTTGATCAACGACCGCTAAAGTTTATTCCTGTGGGGGCAACGCAACCCTGAGGATGTGTTGTCTTTGAAAACATGGGGTTTGTCCCGATCCAGAGCCTCGCTCTGTCTGTCACACTTCAGGGCACCGGAAGCGTAATAAACCGGTTTTGGGGGTCGTTTTAGCATAGCTTCCGGGTGGTGTGGGGCGGAATCCCCATAATTTTTCAAAGGCTAAAACTGGTACGCACCTCTACGGATATCCTATATTTAGAGGTGCAAAGTGTTGTCAACAAGCTCAAATCGACGCCAAAACGTTACTATCCGTTCGGGATGGTAATGCCGGGACGAACTTGGGAGGCTGCAGGTGGCTATAGGTATGGGTTTAACGGGAAGGAAAAAGATGATGAGATAGAGGGAAATGGAAATGCTTTGGACTTTGGTGCGAGGGTATATGATTCTAGAATAGGGAGGTGGTTTAGCGTTGATCCTTTGTGCTCAAAATATCCAAGCTCATCTCCATTTAGCTATGCTTTAAATAATCCAGTACTCTTTACTGACGGAGGTGGTAGAGATGCAGAAATAACAATTCAAGGGAATAAAATAACCGTCACCTCTACCACATTCTTAACTGGATATGGAGCTGAAATTAGTATGAAGCAATTTAATGAAGCCTTTAACGAATGGAGTGAAGCCGGAAAAAATAAAAGTACTTTTAAGGATGCTTCCGGAAAAGAGTATGAGATTGAAATTATCATGGTGTTTAAAGTCGCAAATGACGAAGACGTGGAAAGAATAAAAAGTGCAGGAGCAGGTGCAAATGGCGAAAATTTAATGGAATTTAAAGGAAATGTTCGTTCTCATGCTGATATTATAGATAGACATATAATTGAGAATGGTAGCTATGTAATTAAAGGGGGTCGTAGGTATGCAAGTATGAATGACTATGCAGATGGGTGGGAAGCAATTCATGAGGGACTTCATTTTATTGGCTTAATTGATAGATATTCTGACGTAACTTATGAAAAATATTCCGAAGATGGCACATTCCTTGGCGTTACGGATAAAGAGTCGACGCCTCATGTTGGGTATGAAACAAATGCAATGGGAACCTTGAATCAAAATCTTGAAAATATGAATCTAAATGACACTCAATGGTCAAATCTTGGAACTGCTATTTTAGAGTCTAGTAAAAACGCCTCCAATGAAACCAATTTTGTATACAGTGAAGATAACATTGAACAGGAAGACTCTTCTGTGGCGAAAGAGTACGTGGCCGATGATATAACCTATACAAACCCCAAATAGAATTTTGCCAAATTTCAAACATATATTAATCACAATCATTATTTTTTCCTTGGGTTTTATTTCCTGTAATTACGCATTTTTTGTACCGAAAGAAAATGTAATACTTGATAAAGTAGGTTATTTAATTTTTAATAGTGATTATAGTCTGTTTTGTGCAACAAATGATTCTGCTTGTGATGGAAGTTGCGTATTAAAATATGCCGAAAAAGATGCGATACTTTTTAACAGTTTGGAGGCGTCTCTATTAGGTGCGTTTGAGCAATGCTCGGATTATGTAATAATCCCGAAGGCACAAATTGACAATACAACAATATCTGACACAATGTATTATTGTTATGTTAGAATAAGGGCCTTAAATTCAGATTACAAATCGAACTACAAAGCAAGGAAATTAGCCGTAGATTACGAAGGAAAACAATATATAATAAGCCCCATCGGCATTCGATTAGATATGTTTTATATTTATCCCATTTTGGAAAAAGACAGATTAGAATTTCAATATGAAGATTTTTAATTTTCGAATGAGAATTTTCATATTTGGTTTTGCAATCCAAATCATTTATGGATGTGGATCTGTTCCCATGGTACATAAAAGTAGAATAGTCTTCGATGAAGCCGGTTATTTATTAATTTGGGATGAGCGTTCAATTTTCATTCCGTTTGCTGATTCCACATATTGCTTTGAAAAAGTATTAAAAAAAGGACAAAATTATTGTTACGAATTGAATGAAATTTCCGACAAGGAACAAAGTGGCCTAAATCGCATCGCTACGGATTTAATTGTATTAAGTAAAGATTCATCCGGTAATAAGGTTGATACAATAAAAATGTTGTATTGTGCGGTTCGTGGCTTCCCATATGCAAATTTTAGAAATACTATAAACACAACTTTCGAATTTGAATGTTCAAATCAAAAAATAAGATTGTCTCCTGCAAATTTTAATTATCAAATAATTTATTTGAGACCAATTTTAATTTCCGATATTTCAGCCTATAAAAAATATCTTATCGAAGGGAAATAATAGTAGAATTACTTTTATAAAGTAATGGCACTGACATCATACTGCTTGCTAACCCGTACCAAAGTTCTCTGATATTTAATAGCCACTCAGGCAATCTTGACCTTGAAGATTATGCTGAATTTGCGCCTCGTTCCTTTTGTCAGAGTTTAGTAAATTTTAAACTATTTTTTAAACTAAACCTCTGGTGCAGAATTTGGGGAGTATTACACAATTTTATAAATATTTATTTATTCCTGTGGTATCAATATTACGCCAATCTTCTCTATAATTTGTTTTGGAAGGAACTAAAATGTCACGTTTGTCTAATTTATTTTGTAATACCAAACTATCGTTAGATATATATATAATTTTATAAATGTAATCATCTAAAATTAGAGTCATTTCATCTACATCAATTTTATAAACATAATAAACCTCGTTAAGGTTGGTCGCTTCACCATCATATACCTTATCTGAGATATATCTAGCTCTATCAATATTGTCATTTAGATACATATACGCATAACCCTTTTTTGTAAAATGAATGCCGTGTACACTATTTGCTGGCTCAGAGTTGATCATAACATAATCCCAGTTTTTATCTCCAAGTATTTTTGTACCATCTTCAGTAAGATTGGAGCAAGAAAATAAAATGGAGAAAGCAATCAAAAAAATAATATAGACTTTCATTTTAATTTAATTAGCGTCGTTTAATTTATCGGCAAAATAAGGCCCAGACTCAGTATTGTTGTCTAAATCTGTAATTTTATATGTTATTGATGAGAATCCATTTCCACCACTAATAGTTACTTGCATGTTTATTCCATTTTCCTTTAAAGCGGTGTTGAATTTATCTTGCCATTCTTGTCTAGAGAAACTATTAGATTCCTGTATATAGCTATTTATTGCATAGTTTACACCAGAGGCTATAATACCCCTTTGAAACTGTTTATCATTTGATTCTTTAAAATTTTTTTTACCAATTTGGTTTATGTATATCTCTGCGTGTCTCTTAAAGGTTATTCCTGGCCCTGTATGAGTATGATCAAAAAGATGAAGTTTTTCGTGATCATTTATAATAGATTTTAATTCATAGTAGTTATTTATTTCATTTCTAATCTTTCCATTATAAGTGTTTATTTTCATATGATCAGACGTGCTAGCGGGTGAATTTGGATTGCCATAAGGCTCTGGATATATTTCAAATCCTGTATAATGTTTAGTTATTTTGGCAAGTCGAAAAGCGTTATAATAGCTACTCATTGTTTGGTAGTCATAAGTAAAATCGGCAATGAAACACCAATTTAATACCTTATTAGGATCAATTGTTTTTGTTTCCCAATCAGAATAAATATCGTCATTAATTTCAATGTCTGTTATTACTTTTATTAGATGTGAGCCATTTCTATCAGTTCCTAAATAATTGCCTTCTAAATCAAAATAATCATCATCGCCCAAAAAATCAACCCTAATAATGGGATTGTTTGAATAAACCTGATAGAACGATAGGAACGGTTTTACAATAGGATCAACATTCCATCGTCTTCCCAGCCTTGTATCATACTCCCAAAATTCAGCCGTATTGAAATTACCATTTCCTGAGATCTCGTCATCCTGTTCTTGTCCATTAAACCCATACCTATAGCCACCTGCAGCCTCCCATGTTCTACCTGGCATTACCATCCCGAACGGATAGTAAAGTTGTGCTTTATAATATATAGAGGACAAAGGTTTTATCATGTATGCAACTATACGAATTTAGAATGGTTTTGTATCATAAGAATGGATGTTTTACGAGAATATATTTTAAATCGAGTAAAGTGATAATGACATTACTTGTAATCATCATAAACAGGGAAAATGACAACTTTGCTAATTTGATTGTTATAAAATTGAAAATGGATTGAACATTTTTGAAGTTTAAGATATATAAAAGACCAATCTGAATTTGCTTTTTTGGAGGAAGCTTCAAAATTAATATAGTCTTTTAAAACTGGATTGAGGTATAACGAATCAAAATCGAGCGAATCATTAATTGAAACATTGGATATATTTAAATTGATTTTTGAGCGTATATCCTTGTAAATTGGGATAACAAAGTCTATGATAAAGTAATCTTTTCTTATTTTTCTTGAGTCTAAATAGAAATTGTAATATTTGTATTTGTAGGAAATTAGAGGGTAACTGGTGTTGTCAAATATCCGTATCCGATATGAACTCAAAGTTCTATTACCTGATAAGCCTGTAGTATTATCAAATTCTCTTCGTGTCATTAAACCATTTTGACTTTCTAGCCACTGACCATCTATTTGCAAACTACCATCACTGTCAATCTCAAAATATAAGATTGAATCTTTTAGTGATTGCGAAAGTAACCATTCATGGCAAAAGAATAAATTAATAAATAATATGAATAAATTAATTTTCATTTATATACAATTATTAAAATTGGAGAAGTGCCCCTGGTACAATATCTATATTTACTCTATAATATCCTGTAATATCCTTTCGATTGATTTTAATTTCATATTCACCAGAATTATCCTGCAGAAAGACTTTCCCCTTTTTTAATTTATGGTTGAAATTTCCTTTTGGTGCTTTCACTAATATTGGAATCGACATTGCAACCCAGTAAACAGTATATGTAACAGAGCCTGAATTGCTTACTTCAAAATGACTACCATCGCCTGATTTAGAATACATATCATACGCTGAAGCTGAAATTGATGCTGTCAAAGTGACATTAGAACAGGTGCTGCCACACGATTGATTTACATTAGTATAGTACTGACTTTTTCGAGGTTCCCAATGGTCAAATTTATTTGCCGGTATTGTTGTAGTGAACTCTTCACGGTCACTTGCTTTTCCACCTGTTTGCACTTCAATATTTTGACTAAACCATTGAGTAACAACAATATTTCTATATTCATATTTCGGATCTATTGTCCCGTATTCAACCCAATACAGATTTGGTTTCGTATTGTCATAATCAGGATTCTTGCCTGCTGGCACTGTAGTTGGTTCGTAAGAATTTAAACTAGTGGAATTCCCTTTTCTATAAATATATATGTACTCTTTAGTTTCGGATTCTCTATCTTCTTGTATTTTAGCAAAATTTGGATCACGCTTTATCGCTTTTTTTACCAATTTTTCAGCTTTCCTTTGCTGTTTTTTCGACCCAATATAAGTTACATAATCTCCATTTATATCAGTAAATATAATTGGATTATCTTCAAACACAGTATAAGGACTTAAATAAGGTAATGTATATGGATCTCTATTGAACCTGACTCCAATTCTAGTATCATACTCCCAAAACTCGGCGGTATTAAAATTCCCATTCCCGGAAATCTCGTCATCCTGTTCCTGCCCATTAAACCCATACCTGTAGCCATCTGCAGCCTCCCAAGTCCTCCCAGGCATTACCATCCCGAACGGATAGTAATGTAATTCGCTGAAAGTGAGCTGTGGCAGTAATTCCGGCATATAGCGAATCTAAGGAATTTTACCAAAAATGCTCAAAATCCGTAAGATCAGCGTGCACTAAACTTGCTAAAAATGTCCTTACATTGAGTAATGCTGCTCTAATAAACTGTAAGAAAAATTGGACAAATTGTGCGTTCCGGCTTTCCTAAAACCACCGTATCCGTCTGAAAATAAAATACAGGATAACGGAAAGCAACACCGACAGGAACATGATGATAAAGAAACCGTTGCCGCTCTGCTCCAGGGGAAGGTCTTTGAAGTTCATGCCATAGAACGATGCGATGAGCGTGGGCACCATCAGGATGATGGTGATGGACGTGAGGCGCTTCATCACCGAGTTCAGGTTGTTGGAAATAATGGAGCCAAAGGCATCCATGGTGCCATTCAAGATGTTGGTGTATACGTTCGCCATCTCGAGGGCCTGACTGCTGTCGATGATGATGTCGCCGAGGTAATCGTTCTTCTCCTCGTCGTTCTTGATGCCCAGGAAATTGGTGCGCTGTATCTTCATCATCAGCAATTCATTGGCGCGCAAGTCGGTAACGAAATACACCAGCGATTTCTGGATATTCAGCAATTTCGCCAGCTCGGTATTTCTGCTCGAATGCAATAATTCCTTTTCGATGAGATAACGCTTCTTGTTCATCTCATTCAGATATTGCAGGAAATAGAACACATTCTTCTCGAATATCTTCATCACGATCATGGCCTTGTCGCTCGGCGAGAGATGCTTGATGGCAATGGTGAAGAACCAGTCGATCACCCTGTTCTGCGCAGAACTGATGATGATATTGTAATCCTGTGTCAGGATGATGCCGATCGGGATGGTGATATAGAATGCCTCATTATCGATGGAGTTCTCCATATCATTCTCAATAGGTGTATTGAGGACGATCAGCTTGACATTGTCGTCCTGCTCGAAACGCGAACGCTCGTTGATGTCAATGGAGTCCAGCAGGTAATCTATCGGGATATCGATGGCGTCACTCAGTTGTGCGAGGCGCTTGTGGTCGAAGGGAGGGTGTACATTTATCCAGCAGTCTTTTTCAGGCTTTTCGATCTCAAGGATCGCATTATTCGATCTCTTGTAGTATTTGATCATCGCTTTCCATCTGCCGGGTGACGAATTTGGACGTGCAAAGATAGGCAAATTAATTGATGTGGCAATGATTTTCTTAGGATGGAATACTCCAATGGGGAAGAGTTTTGCTTCGGAGGAATGTGTCAGGGGTCAGGGAGAGGGGTCGCATTATGGAGTGAGTGAAAGATATTGAGGGTATTTAAATCAAGGAGGATTATTGAAGGAAGGTCATGGGTCATGGGGGACATTCGCATTATTGAGTGATCGAAAGTTATATTGGGTATTCAAATCAAGTGTGATTAATGAAGGAAAGTCATGGGTCATGGGTCATTGGTAATTGGTAATTGTCCATTAGTGACATTTGTTATAAATAATTGTGCTAACAATTAAAACGAACTGCATCCGCCCACTGTCAACTGTCAACTGTCCACCGTCCACTGTCCACCGTTCACTTTCCACTTTCCACTTTCCACTTTCCCCTCCTCACGATGACAACGCATCATTTCAACACTAAACTCAGTTCGAACAAAATATTCCTGCATTATGGGCTAGGAGTTATGAGCTATGGCTGACAAAATTATGAGTGCTTTACCATTCACTATTCACCATTCACTATTCACTATTCACCTTCACCGATCGATGACAATACGTCATATCAACGCTAAACTCCGATCGAACAAACTGCGACTGTGACTGTGGCTGCGACTAAAAAAATGGGTCATGGTGGCGGTCCACATTATGGAGTGCGTGAAATGTATAGTGAGTTTTCAGGGCAAGGAGGATTAATGAAGGAATGTCATTGGTCATGGGTCATTGGAAATTGGTAATTGGTAATTGGTCATTGGAAATTGGTAATTGTCCATTAGTAACATCCGTTATAGCTTAGTTATGTAAATAGTACGCATCGGTTTCTATTCCATCGTCTATCATTTTGACTTCAATTTCGAACAATGTATCATAGGCAATATTGAATATTTCCCTGTCAGTCCATCCCGATTTTTCAAATATTGTGTTTGCTGAAACTATGATTTTGTCTGATTGGTTGAAGCCATTGGATTTGATGACATTTATTAACTGAATAAGATCATCCGTTGGAACACCTTCTTCCGACATATGCCAACAAAATTCCTGTCTATTGTCATTGTCCGTATAAATAGCATATCCATAAATTTCGTGGATTGTGGGACGGGTAATTTCAACTCTGTCGACTCCATAAAGTCCGAGAAAATGTTCGAGAAAAATTTGTCTTTTGTGCGTAATCATTGTGCAAAAATTGCCCTCAGGTCATTGGTAATTGTCCATTAGTGATAACCTTTATTAATAATTGTGCTCACAATTAAAACAAACTGCAACTGTCAACTGTCAACCGTCCACCGTAAACTTTCCACTCTCCATTCTCCACTTTCCCCTCCGATCGATGGCAAAGCATCATATCAACTCTAAACTCCGTTCGAACAAAATATTCCTGTATTAAGGGCTAGGAGTTATGAGCTATGGCTGACATAGATGTGAGTACTCTCCCATTCACTATTCACTATTCACTATTCACCATTCACTATTCACCTTCATCGATCGATGACAATACGTCATATCAACGCTGAACACGGATCGATCAATGTAGCTCCGCGCTCACCAAAGAATGGCTGTCACCGGCAGACGAAGTGGTCAGAATAAGTCCCGTGCCGGGGGCATAATAATATTGTGTGAAGAAATTCAGGGCCATGACATTTCCGTTCATGTTCATTTTGCTTTCTGCTTCTATGAACACAACATCAGCATAACTCTTCCCTTCTACTTCTTTGGTCATACCCGCTTCTTTTACTGTCATAACTAAAATGCTGTTGATGGTGTTGGCAGTAAAATGTATCTCCCAGGTATCACCTGCTTTTAATCCTTCCTTCAACATCACCTGAAAATTGCCTGCTTCGAATGCGTCGGTCAGATAATCATTGCCTTCCATTTTCATGGTCACGGGATTAGGGGTCAGACTATTCTGCATCGTAAACGTTCCGGGCGCCGGATTACCGGTCACTGCGTTCGTCCATGTTGAACCGTTGTTTGACTTGTAGGTCCATTTGTTGTCCGGGGCGAGAGGGTATAAAGACATGAATTTAAGTTTGGTGCAAGATAATTAAATTACGGAAATTCAATTTGTGGATGTGCCAATGGCCTGCTAAGAATGGTCTGTGAAAATAAAGAAGATTTTTGCTTCGGAAGAAAGGGAAGTGTCATGGGTCAGGGTGGCAGGACTCATTATAGAGTGATTGAAAATTATATTGGGTATTCAAATCAATGGTGATTAATGAAGGAATGTCATGGGTCAGGGAGGCAGCACTCATTATTGCGTTTATGAAATATTTGTTGGGCTCTTAAATCAAGTTAGATTAATGAAGGAAGGTCATGGGTCAGGGGGGACATTCGCATTATTGAGTGATTGAAAGTTATATTGGGTACTCAAATCAAATGTGATTATTGAAGGAATGTCATGGGTCATGGGAAATTGGTAATTGATAATTAGTGACATCCGTTATAAATAATTGTGCTAACAATTAAAACGAACTGCAACCGTCCACTTTCCCCTTCGATCGATGACAATGCATCATATCGACACTAAACTCCGATCGAACAAAATATTCATGAAATAAGGGCTATGCGTTATGAGCTATGGCTGACAAAATTATGCGTGCTTTCCAATTCACTATTCACCATTCACTATTCACCTTCATCGATCGATGGCAACATATCCTATCATAGGAAATCTCCGACCGAACAAACTGCCCCTGCTCCTGCTCCTTAGTTATGCGTTAGGAGTTAGGGGTTAGGGCTGACATAAATGTGAGTACTCTCCCATTCACTATTCACCATTCACTATTCACCTTCATTGATCGATGACAACATATCATATCAAATGAAATCTTCGATCGAACAAACTGCCCCTGCCCCTGCTCCTGCCCCTTCAATTTTATTTAGAACGCCTGCCTTGTCAAGATCCCTTCAAACACAAACTCCGCCGGACCGATGAGGATTACATCTGTTATCAAACCGCTTTCCGATAAAGTATACTCTACGCGCAAATTGCCGCCGAGTGTTTTTACCGGAATGCTCTGCTTGCCGGGCTGGAGATATTTTTCTGTTCCGTATGCGATCGCAACGGCTGTTACTCCGGTACCACAACTCAGGGTCTCATCTTCTACCCCGCGTTCATAAGTGCGCACAAAAACACCGTCATCCAGACGTTCTACAAAATTCACATTGATACCATCCTCCCGGAATGTATCACTATATCGTATCGCGGCTCCTTCCGTTACGACCGGAAAATCTTGTACGCTATCCACATAGCGGATATAATGTGGTGAACCGGTATGCAAAAGCGTGAAATTGTCTTTTCTTTCTATTGTATGTACATCCGACATGCGCAAAAACACCAGACCATCTTTCCGCTCTGCACTATGCGGGCCATCGGCAGCAAGAAATGCATATCTGTCTTTTTGAATGCCCATGGCGTGTGCGAAACTGACCATGCAGCGCGCACCATTTCCGCACATGGAACCCGGATTGCCATCTGCATTGTAATACACCATCTCAAAATCGTAACCGGCATGTTCTTCCAGCAACATCACACCATCTGCCCCGATACCGAAATGCCGGTCGCACAAGTGCGCAAACCATGTCCTGTTTTCTCTACCGATATGTCCACTGCGGTTATCGAATAGAATAAAATCATTACCTGTTCCGTGATATTTGTAAAACTTAATGGGCATGGTACGCGTTAAAGACTGCAAAATGCGTTAATAATTGTTAAGCGAAAATACGACAAACAAATATGGCGCGTTTAGTGCACGAATTTTGATAGAAAGGTAAATCGTAAATAGGACAGTATATGAAAACGAGGAACATTTTTTTAACCGCTTTGGTCGCAGTGATCACATCTGTTGCGACCCTTTTCACCTACCAAAGATTTTTTTCTTCCGAGCAATTGGGTAGCAGCGGTCCCAACGGCACTTTTCGTTTCGCCAATGCCAGTTTTCCTGTTGCTCCCGCCGGTATGGCGCCGGTCGATTTTACGTATTCTGCCGCTCTGACAACACCGACGGTGGTGCACGTAAAAACAACCTATCGCCAGGCCAATAATATGGATGGCACCAGTGAGATCTTCAAGCAATTCTTTGGCGACAATTTTTCTTTCGGCGACATGCAGCCGCAGCAAGCTAGTGGTTCAGGTGTTATTGTGGATCCGGATGGATATATCGTTACCAATTACCATGTGGTGAAAGGTGCCGATGAGATCAAGGTGGTCTTCTTCGACAAACACGAAGCAGATGCAGAGATCGTTTCCACAGATCCGAGCACCGATATCGCATTGATCAAAGTGGATCTGAAAGATCTGCCGGCGATACGTTTCGGCGACAGCGATTCTGTGCGCGTGGGCGACTGGGTGATGGCCGTTGGCAATCCTTTCGACCTCACTTCTACCGTTACTGCGGGCATCGTAAGTGCCAAGGGCAGAAAGATCGACATACTGGGAGAGAATGCCAGCACTCCGATAGAATCCTTTATTCAAACGGATGCTGCCGTTAACCCCGGCAACTCGGGCGGTGCCCTCGTAAACCTGAAAGGTGAGCTGATAGGCATAAATACTGCTATTGCCACACCGACAGGAACATTTGCCGGATATTCTTTTGCCGTGCCGGTGAACATCGTGAAAAAAGTGGTCGCCGACCTGCGTCAGTACGGTATGGTGCAACGCGCATTTCTTGGTGTGGAAGTGGATATCACTAAAGAAGATCTGGGCGGTGTATATGTAAGCAATGTGGTGGATGGCAGTGGTGCAGATGAAGCGGGTATTCGCGTGGGCGATGTGATCACGCATATCAATAATGCACCCGTGCATACTTTCCCCGAATTACAGGAGCAATTGAGCAAATATGGACCCGGCGATAAAGTGAATGTGGACCTTACGCGCGATAAAGACAAAAAGAATGTGGTGGTATTACTCAAAAATCAACAGGGAAATACCGAGATCATTACACGCGAGGTGAACACTGCAGTGAACAGTCTGGGTATTGAGACGGTTGACCTCGGAAGTAAAGAATCAAAATATTATGAAGTCGACGGAGGTGTGAAGATCACTGCAATACGCAATGGCAAAGTGTTTCAGCAGACACGCATGCGCGAAGGATTCATTATTACAGGTGTAGACGATAAAAAAGTTTTGAATTATAACGATTTGGCAAAGAGTTTGCAGGGTAAAGAGGGAAAGAACATTATCATCGAAGGATTTTATCCATCCTTTCCGAACAAAATATATAACTATGGGTTAAGCTTATAAGGGTAATTGGGTTTTCAAATGTGAGCCCCGCCACGGTTTCTCGCTCGAGAACAGCGGGGCTTTTTCATGCCCGTTGGGCATGAAAAGGAATGAGGAAAAAGGAATAAGGAATAGTGAGAGCGCCCGAATAATGCATATTACTCCGGTATCTATATGTAAAGATTAAATGCAGAAATTAAATCCTTAAAAACCTGGTGCACCTTAGAGACTTTGTGCCCTTGTGGCCTCGCTTTGTATACCTATTTAACGATATAAGATCTCCTTCACCACTTTGATCACCTTCTCCGGCGAAGGTAAATACGCTGCAACCAGGTTCGGTGCGTAGTGCATGCTGGTATCGGCTCCGTTCACGCGGCGAACGGGAGCATCCAGATAATCGAATACTTCTTTTTGAATATTATAAGCAACCTCCGCACTGATACCGCCATAAGGCCAGCTCTCATCAACTACAACAATACGGTTCGTCTTTTTTACGGATTCGGCAATCGTTGCCACATCCAAAGGACGAATGGTGCGCAGGTCGATCACCTCGGCAGAGATATTGTCTTTTTCCAGCTCTTCGGCAGCCTGCATCGCCACCTTCATCATTTTATTGAAAGAAACGATGGTTACATCTGTCCCTGCGCGTTTCACATCGGCTTTCCCGATCGGGATATAATATTCCTCTTCCGGCACATCCCCCGTATCGGAATACATCACCTCACTTTCCATGAAAATGACCGGATCGTTATCGATGATAGCGGATTTGAGAAGTCCCTTTGCATCGTACGGATTAGAAGGTGAGATAACTTTCAACCCCGGAACATTGGCATACCAGTTCTCGAACATCTGCGAGTGTTGGGCTCCCAATTGACCTGCAGAACCCGAAGGCCCGCGGAAAACGATGGGGCAATTGAACTGTCCGGCACTCATAGCCAGGGTCTTGGCGGCACTGTTCACCACCTGGTCGATGGCCAGCAGGGCAAAATTGAAGGTCATGAACTCCACGATGGGACGCAGTCCGTTCATGGCAGCACCCACCCCGATGCCGGCAAAGCCGAGCTCGGCAATAGGTGTATCTATCACGCGATCCGGACCAAACTCGTCGAGCATACCCTGACTCACCTTGTAAGCGCCATTGTATTCTGCCACTTCCTCTCCCATAAGGAAAATGCTCTTGTCCTTGCGCATTTCCTCTATCATAGCCTCTCTGAGTGCATCGCGGAATCTGATCTGTCTCATGCCTTGAAATTTCCGCAAAGGTAATAGGTAATTAGGTGATGTGCCAATGTGCTGATTAGCTAATGTGCCGATGGTCTGCTAAGGATGATTAATGTTTCGGAGGATGATTTTTGCTTCGGGGGAAGGGAATGGGGCTAATAGCTATGGGCTAAGGGCTAGGTTATTTTGAGTAACTATATTGATATCATTCTTCTGTTACAAAAGGTCATAGGTCAGGGAGGAGGATTGCATTATTATGTGAATGAATGACTTGTTGGGTATTCAAATCAAGGATGGTTACCGGTAAAAGGTCATGGGACAGGGAGGTGGATTGCATTATTCTGTGAATAATTGATTTGTTGGGTATTCAAATCAAGGATGGTTACCGGTAAAAGGTCATGGGCCAGGGAGGAGGATTGCATTATTATGTGAATGAATGATTTGTTGGGTATTCAAATCAAGGATGGTTACCGGTAAAAGGTCATGGGCCAGGGAGGAGGATTGCATTATTATGTGAATGAATGATTTGTTGGGTATTCAAATCAAGGATGGTTACTGAAAAAAAGGTCATGGGTCAGGAGGAGGATTGCATTGATATGTGAATGAATGATTTGTTGGGTATTCAAATCAAGGATGGTTACTGAAAAAAGGTCATGGGTCAGGGAGGGGAGTTTCATTAAAATGTGTATGAATGATTTATTGGGTATTCAAATCAAGGATGATTAACGAAAAAAGGTCATGGGTCAGGAGTCAGGGGCTTCTTGATCAATTAGCATGTTGTAAACTTTAATGATTTTGATTCATAAGTGAGTGGAACATGATTTGTTAGAAATGAAGAAAAAGGAAGCAATAATCAGTTATCAATAATCAATGATCCATCGGCCATAGCACATAGCACCTAGCACCTAACAAATTAGCGGTAGCGGTCTATTCTAAATATGTCCAAGAGAATGCTTACTAAACTGTGTCAATTTAAAAATGACTACTAAATTGACGACAAAATGGAAAAGGAGAAATTTGATTTCGAAGAATTTGCCAGGCAGGCGGCAGAGCAACTGAAGCAAAAGAAGCCGCTAACGGGCAATGATGGTGTATTTACGCCATTATTAAAACGCATTCTGGAAGCAGCCATGGAAGGTGAGATGGATGCCCATCTTGAAGATACCAGAACGACAGAAAAGAACCGGCGCACGAGCTGCGCGCGTAAAAAATATTCAAAGCTCGTTGGGCGGCTTTGAAATTTTTACTCCCTGGACCGACAGGACGTTTGAACCGATGGCGGTAGAGAAGCGCCAAACGACCATCAGCACAGACATTGACCGACAGATCATCAGCTTATTCAGTATGGGAGCCAGTTACTCAGACATCCAGCGGCATGTTGGGGAGATGTATGGCATTGAAATATCCGATGGGACTCTGACGGCGATAACCAACAGATCTACCGGAGATCAAGGAATGGCAAAATAGGGGCCATTGGAGAATATTTATCCTGTGATAAGTGGCTGGATGCGATGTATTTCAAAGTGAGGGAAGATGGGGTAGTAAAAACTAAAGCCATTTATTTCATACTTGCCGTATCACTGGAAGGTCAGAAAGAAGTGATCGGATTATTTTGGGGATCATGAAAGCGCTTCATTTTGGCGCCAGGTGCTCAACGATCTTCAGACAAGAGGTGTTGTTGATATTTGCATGGGCTGTATAGACAATCTAAAAGGTTTATTGATGCGATAGAGGATATATCCAAATACGGAAGTTCAACTCTGCCTGGTGCATCAAATGCGCAACAGTATGAAATATATGAACTGGAAAGACCAGAAAGAAATGACGTCTGATCTAAAGAAAATATATCAGCAAACAACGCGGATATGGGGCTGCATTTACTGGAACAAGCCGAGCAAAAATGGGTAAAAATACCCGCCGGTTTTCAAAAGTTTGGCGAACAAAACTGGGACCGGTTAGCTACTTTTACAACATCCGGCTGCACTTAAAAGAATTATTTATACCACCAATCCAATAGAAAGCTTCCATCGCATGGTAAGGAAAGTCACAAAAACAAAAGGAGCCTTCACCAGCGAAGACGCTATAATCAAGCAAATTTACCTTGCAACCATTAACGCAAATACCAAATGGGCAGGAACAATGTTTGGTTGGAACACGGTTAGAAATGAGTATTTATTTTGGTGACCGATTATTAAACCCTGACACAGATCATTAAGCACTACCATGTCCAATGTGAATAGTACGTCATCCGTACACATAGTTTCAAACCAATGACCATTGAAAATTTATTGCGGAAACAATTTCGTTAAATGCAGATCAATATTGAAAGCGCACTCCCCTGACCCTTGACCTTTGACCCCTGACAACATATCGGCAACCACAATTACTAAACACAACTCTTCCTTAATTACAGCCATAACCCCTAACTCCTACCCCATAACCCTTAGCTCCTTCAGCCAAAAAATGACATTTCCGGGAAAACGCATTCTGCCCGATCAACTATCTTTCCCCAAAATAAGCGTATGAGAACTCTGTTTACTTTGTTGTTATCGGTGTGCACGCTGGGGATGGTGCATGCAACGATCATCCATGTGCCTGGAGATGCTGCTACCATTCAGGAAGGCATCGATGCGTCCGTTTCCGGTGATACGGTGCTGGTTGCTCCAGGGACCTACTACGAGAATATCAACCTGAACGGAAAGAATATTTTGCTGACGAGCAATTTCTACATCAGCGGCGATGCTGCAGATATTGCGAATACCATAATTGACGGCAGCATGCCGGTACAAGCCGATACGGCAAGCACTATTTTTATCATCAACGGAGAAACCAATGATTGTATCATACAGGGATTTACGGTGACCGGTGGAAGCGGTACCATCTGGCTCGATGAACACGGCGCCGGATATTATCGCGAAGGCGGCGGATTTCTGGTGCAATATTCCGCACCCATCATCCGCTATAATTATATCATGGACAACCATGTGAATCTAGGCACAGGCGTGGGAAGTACCGGTGGTGGTGCTTTGCGCGCCGGCGACAGCAATGTGCGCATGGAGAATAATATCATCATCAATAATGAAGGAAAAGGATATGGCGGTGCACTTTGTTTTAATTATTGCGATACGGTAACGCTGTTAAATAATGTCATTGCACATAATACAGGTGGAGATGATTTCGGCGGAGGTGCCATTATTTCCATTGGCAATACCACCGCAGAGGTGACGAACGTGATCAATTGCACCATAGTACAAAATGATGCGATCGGCAGCGGCGGAACTGCGGGAAAAGCAGGCGCCGTCATGGTGTATGGAACCACTGTGAATCTGCACAACTGCATTTCCTTTGGCAACAGACAAACTACCGGAAATTCATGCTTTGTTTCCGGCGGACTGCTCAATGTGAATTATACAAATCTGGAATATACCACTACAGGCACAGGAAATATCACGGCAGATCCGCTGTTTTTAGATACACTCATGTGTTTCATGCTGGATACGCTTTCTCCCTGCATCGATGCCGGTGACCCCGACATGTTATTCAACGATATTGCGCTTGCCGCACCCGAGGAACCGATGTGGCCGGCATTGGGCTCATTGCACAACGACATGGGTGCACATGGCGGCCCTTCTGCTGTTCAGATAACTGCATGTACCTTGCAGGAACCAACCGTTGGCGTGGAGGAGATACAACAAAAAGACATACATATCTATCCGAATCCAGCAGACGCATTTATTTCTGTTCAATTACCGGAGCATGCCACAGGGAAATTCGACTTAGCCATAATGCATACGTCCGGTGCGCGGGTCTATGAAAAAAATAATGTAGCAGGATCACTGACAATTGCAGTGTCGTCCTGGCCGGCAGGCATGTATTTACTTACGGTAAAAAGCGAAACAGAAAGTTACACCTATCCGATTGTGATCTCAACTGGAAAATAAAGCGCTATTTACAGGATAACCATTTTACAGCTGATCGTTTCGGCACTTCGGTCAGTTTCCGCACCGACCGAAATGGTGAAGAGTCACTACCTATTTAGTATTACGATCTTACAAGTGAAATGCTTCCCGTCACCTTGCATGGAAACGAAATAATTTCCGGCAGTTATATGTGCGGGGATATTCCAGCTGATGTTCTGTTCTCCTTGTGTGCAGGTAATTGCTTTTTCGGCAACGGCGGTGCCGCGTATATCATATAATCTAAATCGAACGGTTCCACTATTATTTGCATACCACTGCATTTGCAACTGATCGCCTGTTACCGGATTTGGATACACCTTGAATAAATCCGCTTGTGCGCTTAGCGGAATATCTTCCGTAGGGACCGTAGTGACATCGGCTGTTTTCCATAACCCGCCACCGACGCTGCCCACCCAAACTTTTTTCCCGCTTGGATCATTGGGATCTATCATAACAGTGCGTGTTCTTCCACCTACATTATTAGGTCCGCGTTCAGTCCAATACAGTTCATTACCCAATCCTGCATTGCCCATCCAGGCGCTCCACAAACCACGCCCATGTGTTCCGGCAAATATCATTTCATCAGAAACGCGGAGGCGCAACATATCGGTGCGCACTATAGGGAAATTGGAACAGGGATGCCAGTTGGTCTCGCTGCCATTAATGGTATCCGTTAAAAACACACCGAGTTCTGTAGCTATATATGCCACTTCTGAATTTTCAGGACGTAACACAATGGAGTAAACAGGAATATCGGGAAGATCGCCTTCAATGCTGTGCCATTCCGGCTCATCACTCAGCGCATTGTTACTTTCCCAGATATTATTGATACCGTAATTCGCATAGGTCACCAACACGTGATTAGCATCGTGCGTATCTACATATATGGATGAACAAAAAAGTGTACTTAAAAAAGCTGCATCGGGCAGTTGATCATTCGGGTCGGCATCGAAAACAGGTGTATCGAAAGTACTGGTATATCCGCCTTCCATGCGAAATATATTACCACCGGAAGAATTTCTGCCCATAAAAACCACACCCGGCGCAGCAGGTGATGTACCGATGGCAGACAACACGCCATTGATATTTCCGGCGTCTACCCAACCACTTGTATCCGAAGTAGAAGCATTATCGAAACGATATATACCGATATTGGTACATTGCCATAATACTTCGGGATTAGACGCATCTATCTCAAAGGGATTGATAAATAAAACATTGCCGTCATTGATATGCGGATTGGTGATAGTATCGGGCATTTCATATCCACCATTGTCGAAACGGAACATCCTGCGTTCTTGCGTTGCTGTAAAGAACACATCGCCGTTCTCATAATTGAAAGCAGTGTACGCTCCATCTGCACCGCTTACAAAAGTGTAATCTGCAATGCCGTTTGCATAGGTATACGGTGTTCCATTATCCTGGGTACCGCCCATTAATTGCGCATTTCCGTAATCGGGATGTGCAGCAACAGAATAAAATTGCGTCACATTATATCCGTAATTCAAATTATAGATAAAGGGTTGAGCGTCCTGAAAATTATCACAGGTCCAGATACCGCCATCATTGGTAAAATATACCTTGTCGCTGTTTTGAAAAACGATCTCATGCTGATCCACATGCACATAACGGATCAGATTGGAATCCAAACCTCCTGAACTCAGTTGCTGCCAGGAATCACCACCATCTAAACTTCTCCATAAATTCAATCCCCCCATCGCAACCACGTTTGGATCATTCGGATCAACGGCAAGAGAGAGATCATACCATGCTTGTCGTGCAGCGAACTCATAATTATTTTCCGGTCTGCTGATCTCCGTCCAGTTCACTCCTCGGTCTGTTGTTTTATATATGCCTTTTACTTTATAGTCGGAACTATTGCAATAAATACTGTATGCCACATCGCCATCGGAAGGTGCTGTTGCCAGTTTGATGCGGAAATATCCCGCTGTGGGCAAACCGCTCGTTTGTTTCACCCAGGAACCCGCATCGCCGGTGGGTGAATAATAAATTCCGTCTGTTTCAAAAATACCGATGGATGCCATAAATCCGCCTCCCTCTAAATATTCGATATCACAGATGGAATTATTGCCCATGCCGGTTCCGCTGCCCAACACTTTTTCCCAGGTAGCACCGCCATCGGTACTTCTTTGCAAACCGGCCGAACGTGTTCCCACATATACATCACCATTGACCGGGTCAACGACCATATCCTGACAATAATCAAAATCACTTATCGCTGTTGCAGGCAATTGCACCCAACTTTCACCGGCATCTACCGATTTAAATACACCTGCTCCCTTAACTGCATCTGCATTAAACCAACCCTCTCCGGTACAGAAATAAAATATATCCGTGTTGGTTGGATCATACACGATCTTGGTGACTGCCAGCGTAGGGAAAAAATCATTCACCTGCCACCATCCGGTCAGTTCTTCTGTTTTATCGCTGTTATGTGTCGCAGTATAATAACCCCTTGCCTTTAAAATGTTGTACGCCTGCATGAGTTTTCCGGAAGGAATGAGGCCTGTTGCCGGGTCATGCTGCCGCTGCCAGTCGAACTCCATCGCTCCCATGATCTCGGCACTTTCATCTTCTCCGTATTGTTCGAAAGAACATTCAGCGTTCGATCGCAATCGGTTTTGGAGAGCAAACAACCCGCAGGTGAGCATAGCTGTGGCCAGAAAAACGGAAAAGAAAAGGCGCATGTAGTTTAGGTTTGGTGCTTAAATGTAGTGAAAATTTGCATCTCGATCGTCGGTTGAAGCGAGGCCACAAGGGCATTAAGTCGCAAGGAGATCACAAAGTTTTAATAAAATTTAAAATAGAAATTCTCTCCATTCGTCTGTGCTAGTGAATACCTATATTTGTTTTTGAAAACCTGAAAGCATGAACGAATGGTGGACATCCCTGGAAACATTTGACCGCACGGTGTGGGCGATCACGATCGTCGTGTCATTGATCTTCATCATACAAATGGTGATGAGCTTCATGGGTGTGCAGGGCGATACCGGCGCAACGGCCGATTTTGACAGCAACCTGAACACGGATGTTGGCGATATCCATGATGGCAGTGGTGCGGGTGATCACCTCCCCTTCCAGTTTTTTACTTTCCGGAATTTCATCAACTTTTTTCTGGGTTTCGGATGGACCATCATCGCCTTGCGCGACACGGTGCACAATCAGTTTATATTGATCGCATGGGGAACTCTGGTGGGTTGCTTTATGGTGGCCATGGTATTCTACATATTTTATTACATGACAAAACTTACCGCCACCGGCACCATGAATATCAGAAATGCATTGCATGGAACAGGTTCGGTATATATTCCCATACCCGGAAACAAAATGGGCATGGGTAAAGTGCAAATTACCGTGCAGGGCAGCTTGCGCGAATTGGATGCGATCACGGAAGGTGATACTATTTCCACAGGCAGCATGATAAAAGTAAAAGAGATCGTCAACGGCACTATTTTGCTCGTTGAGAAAGTTTGATAAACCATTTAATCCCGTCTGCGGATAGCAGGCAAACATCCTATGAGCGAATTGATCATTATTGTAGTAATCGTGGTGGTTGGTTTTGTGACCTTCACTGCCATCCTGGGCAGATATAAACGCTGTCCTTCAGACAAGATCCTGGTGATCTATGGTCTTACCGGCCGCAAGGCCACAGGAGAAGCTTCCTCTGCACGATGTGTGCATGGTGGAGCTGCATTTATCTGGCCGGTATTTCAGAGTTACGCCTACCTGGACCTGAAACCTATTTCCATTGAAGCGAATCTGACGAATGCACTTTCCAAACAAAATATCCGTGTGGATGTGCCTTGCAGATTCACCGTGGGTATCACCACTGATCCTGAAAATATGAACAACGCTGCAGAGCGTCTGCTCGGTTTGAGTATGGAACAGGTGCACGAATTGGCAAAAGATATTCTCTTCGGTCAGTTGCGTCTGGTGATCGCTACGATGGATATTGAAGAGATCAATACCGACCGCGATAAATTCCTCGCTGCTGTTTCACAGAACGTGGAAGCGGAATTGCGCAAAGTGGGTTTGAAACTCATCAACGTGAACGTTACCGATATACGCGATGAGAGTGGTTATATCGAAGCACTCGGTAAAGAAGCCGCAGCAAAAGCCATCAACGAAGCGAAAAAATCCGTTGCAGAACAGGAGCGTTTCGGGGAGATAGGTAAAGCGGAAGCAGAAAGGGATAAAGATATCCGTATTGCTGAAACACAGCGGGACCGCGATTCACAGATCGCGAGTGCGATGAAGGATAAAGAGATCCTTATTGCCAATGCACATCGCGATGAGAATATCGGTAAGGCAGATGCGGACAGAGATACACGTATACGTATCGCCGAAGCGAATGCAACGGCAGTAAAAGGTGAGAACGTTTCCAAGATCAACGTGGCAAATTCCGATTCGGAACGACGCGAACGCGAAGCGGAAGCATTGCGCAAAGCAACGGCCGCTGAAAAAGTACAAACGGCAAAGGCATTGGAAGAAGCCTATGTTGCAGAGAAACTCGCCGAAGAAGCACGCGCCGAACGCGAACGCATGACACAAAAAGCGAACGTGATCGTGCAGGCGGAAATTCAAAAGGAAAAAGCGGTGATCGATGCAGAAGCAGAAGCGGAGATGTTGCGCAGAACGGCAAAAGGTGAAGCAGATGCACAATATGCTAAAATGGAAGCACAAGCACGCGGTTTACTGGAAATATTGAGCAAGCAGGCCGATGGTCTGGAGCGCATCGTAAAAGCCGCCGGCGGTGATGCGAACAAAGCTGCCATGCTGTTGATCACAGATAAATTACCTGAACTGATGCGCACGCAGGTGGATGCGATCAAGAATATCAAGATCGATAAGATAACAGTATGGGATGGTAATGGCGCGAACGGTACGACAAATACTGCGCATTTTATCAGCAACATGATGAAGAGCGTTCCTCCGCTGAATGAACTATTCAAAATGGCGGGCATGGACCTGCCGGATTATCTCGGAACAGAAACAGGTAAAAAGACCGTTGAATTGAAAGACGATAAAAAGAAATCCGACGATACAAAAAAGACAGATACGGATAGTTCTAAATAATCGAGATTACTTAGGCACAAGGGTTCTCAGGATCTTTGTGCCTTTTTTATATACATGTGGCAGGGGCAGTGTGATCGAACGGAGTTTAGTGTTGATATGATGTGTCGTCAGGGATCGGAGGTCAAGGAGGAATAAGGAATAAGCAATAAGGAATAAATCGGATATAACTCTGTGCCTCTGTGTGAAACTTTTAATTATTGATCACGAATGTTTGAGTACCCATTATTTTGTTGGCCCTAACCCCTAGCTCATAACCCCTAACCCATAGCCCATTCCACCGAAGCAATAATCTTCCACATTATCCGCGATAAACCTTTGAAGTTCATCGGCACATCAGCACACCAGCAAATTGGCACATTTAAAAAGGTCACCTACCAAAGCAAGCGACCTTTTTTATAAACCGTGGTTCACGATAATTAATTCAAAGAAATATGGGAGAAGGATTTGTAAGATGAATTGTAGAACAGCAATTCCTCAATGGTACAATCCATAAATTCGATGAGCGGGAAACGCGCAAGCATCTGCATGATCTCATCCTCATCTTTAGCCACCATGGTCATCCACAACTTGCTCCTATCCATGTTCACACAATAGCTGGTGATCTTCCCTTCGAACATCAAATCGTTCACAATGGCACGCTGACTTGGTATCAGTCGAAGAAAATCTTCGTGATGCGCATTGTGCAGGTCGACGTCTATCATGAATTCAGCCATAATATAGCAAGTCCTTTATACCTATTAAACGTCAAAAGTAGATTTTTGGTTGTATTCTGTATGTCTTTTTAACGCAATTTCCCCGGATAGATGAAAGTCAACAGTTTACCGCTATCCGCCTGCACTTCTTTCCAGCTATCGCGGAATTGAATGGCCGCAACGGCACAGGTGGGCATATCCTCGTGAAAACCGGGACATAGCAAGGCAGAGAGTTCTGAAAAAGTAGGGTTATGTCCGAACAGAAACAGGCGTTTGCAACGCTCAGGTGTATTGCGAATGCATTGAATGATCTCCTCCATAGCACCGAAATACAAGCACTCCTGCTTTTCTATCTCTGTTTTTGGATAACCTAAAGCGGAACAAATACCCATGGCGGTGGTATATGCGCGCACAGCCGGACTGCTGTATACCAGGTCAGGGATCAAACCTTGTGCGCTGAGCTCCCTGGCCACGAGCGGTATATCCTTTATCCCCTTTGACGCCAGCGGCCGTTCGCGATCACTCAGTGCCGGATCTTCCCAGCTCGATTTTGCGTGCCGGATGATGCAGAGTTCTTTCATGGCGCAGGCTCCCTTTTGAAGAAATAAAATCCATTCTTATTGCCGATATATTCCATTTGAGGGGAATCCATATAGTGCTCTTTTTTGCGCACGTTGGTGATGATATAAGCTGTTTTGTCAATGTCACCATATTGCAGCCAAACACTGAATTGTTTGCGCAATAATTGCGGGTCATCTTCCGCTTCCGGATGTTCGGCGTGCAGCCAGCTTCTGAATGCAGGTGCATCGTGTATTCCCGGTGTATGTTTTCCGTAAAAACCCGGCGCATAACTTTTTTGGCCCTGTACATCGGTATAGCAATCCTCTGTGCTTTTATCGATCAGGAAATCGATCATGGCACCCTGAGAGTAGCGTTCAATATGTGGTGTAAAGAAGTTGCCGTTACGTTGATAGCAATACCTGCAATTGATAAATATCCATGTGGCGCGTTGTATATTTTTCTTTCTTTCGAAAAAAGCAAGGATCAAACCAGCGACCAGTAAGATCGAAATATAGGGTTCCCACCCGCCCCATCCACCTTGCGCGTGCAGTGCTTCTGCAGTAAATGCATCATGCACAAAGGAGGAGATCATATCGGGATGCATAAAAAACATCGGAACACAAATGATCACTGCCGTAAAGAATAAACCCGTGATGATCAATCCAATACTCTCCCACCCGGTCCATACACCTTCTTTTCTGTATAAAGTGGTGGCAGCGAGATAGGTAAGCGGAAAATATACCAGGGAGGAATAATGTGCGATCTTGGTTTGTATGATGGAAAATACGATCAATACGGCCCAGAGTAAAATGCGCATCCATGTTGCGAACAGATCATCACGTGTTTTTTCGTCCTGTTTCTTCCTGCCCCGCAAGCCGCGAATAGCAAACACAGAGGCCGGAAAACACAATAAAAAATTGACGACAAAATGGTAGCCGAAAAATCCGCCATGACCTGCATCTTCCGTGCCCGCCAGGCGAAATTGGTAGGTGATGAATTTCTGCAGGAACCAGGAACCGTTGCGCATATATTCTATGCTCACCCAGGGCAGAAATACCAACACACAGAAGAATATAAAAACAGGCACATGCTTCCAGGGCATGAACATGCGGAAACGCCGGAAGATCAGGTATACAAAAGCAACGATACCGAACAGAAAAATGGCGACCGGTCCTTTAGTCATGATGGCAAGCCCGAAGAACAGTGCAGAATATATGATATGCCTGACGCGAAATTGGGTATCGAGATAAACAATGCATTGATAAAAGCCGAGAAAGATGAACAGGTTGAACCAGGGGTCAATGATACCCGATTTAAAATACACCTGCGGTAAAATACTGCAGGCATAGGCAAGCACCCAAAGCAATCCGAATTTTTCATCGCGCAATTTATTGCCGATGGAGAAGAGAACAAGTAAAGTAAGAATACCGCACAGTGCATTGGGGAATCGTGCAGCGTATTCATTTACACCGAACACATGCATGCTGATGGCCTGCATCCAGAAAAAAAGCGGTGGCTTTTCCCAGAAAGGCTGAAAATCGATCTGCACCTGGGAGTAATTCCCGGTTACTACCATCTCCCGTGCTGCTTCCGCAAAGTTGATCTCATCCCAGTCGAACAGATGACTGGCACCCAAAAAGGGCAGGAACAATAGGGCCGCCGCGATGGTTATATAGAGATAATATTTAGTGCTGCGCTGCACGCGGTAAAATTAAGAAGTATATGGGAACAGGGATGGGAACACGGGTTGAACGGATGAAACGGGTTGGAACGGATAGGTTGCACACGGATGACACGGATCATACGGATCTTAATTAATAAAATAACGCACCTCAACGCCATAACGTCGCAACGGCTAAAAATGCATATTCCCTTGTGCCTTCTTTGTGCCCTAATGTCTTAGTGGCCTCGCAAACCGCTCATTATTTTCCAACCACATATCCCTATCTTTACTCCAATGTCAAAAAAGAAGAAAAAAAATAAAGTCAAAATTGCCAAAAAAGGTGGCGCATCAGCGGAAGAATTATACGCCTTTATCGCTGCCAAACCCAGCAAAGGTGTGTCCCTGAAGAACATCCTTAAATGGGCGGTCGCACAGGATGGCGGCGAAGGCATCTTCGATACGCTCGAAGAACTCATCGCCAAAAAACGGATACAGGAAGACGCCCCCGATCATTTCCGCGCACTGCTGCAGGTGAGCACCATTAATACACTGATCGGTGTGGTCGATATGACACAGAGCGGCAATGCCTATGTGGTGATCGACGGACATCTGTACGATGTATTTGTTCCTGCACGTAAAACCATGCGCGCATTCAACGGCGATACCGTGCGCGTGCGCATTACTTCCCACGGAAAAAATAAAAAGCCCGAAGGCGAGATCGTGGAGATCATCAAGCGTGAAAAAGATTTGTTTGTCGGCGAGGTACATCTGCATGATAATTTTGCCTTTGCCGTTACCGATAGCCGCTTCAATAATTATGATTTTTATCTCTCACCCGAAGAAGTAAAAAAACATGCACTCGAACATGGCGATCGTGTGATCGTTCGTTTGCGCGATTGGCCTCCGTCGATGAAAAATCCTATCGGTCAGGTAGTGAGCAAACTCGGCAAAGCCGGCGAACATGAAAGCGATATGCAAGCTATCATGGTAGAGACCGGTGTGCCTCTGAAATTCCCGGATGAGGTGGAAGATGAAGCGGAGAGGATCCCTGTAGAAATAACGGAAGATATCATCGCGGGCAGACGCGACATGCGCAAGGTGCTCACCTTTACCATCGACCCTTATGATGCGAAAGATTTTGATGATGCCATCTCCTACCGGACACTGAAAGATGATCGCGTAGAAGTGGGCGTGCATATTGCAGATGTATCTTATTATGTCACGCCAAAAACTGCGATAGATAAAGAAGCGTATAGCCGTGGGACTTCTGTTTACCTGGTGGACCGGGTGATGCCCATGTTGCCCGAAAAACTCAGCAACAACGTGTGTTCCCTGCGCCCGCATGAAGAAAAACTCTGCTTCAGCGCCATTTTTGAAATGGACATGCAGGGCAATGTGCACAGCGAGTGGTTCGGCCGCACTGTTATTTACAGTGACAGGCGATTCACGTATGAAGAAGCGCAGGAAGTATTGGAAAAAAAAGAAGGCGATCATGCAGAAGAATTACTTGCGCTGAATACGATCGCACATGCCTTGCGCGATAAAAAGTTCGCGCATGGTGCTATCACTTTTGAAACACTGGAAGTGAAATTCATTTTAGATGAGAAAAAAGTTCCAACGGGTGTCTTCGTAAAAGAAAGAAAAGATGCCCACATGCTCATCGAAGACCTGATGTTGCTTGCCAACAAAAAAGTCGCTGCTTTTCTTGCAAAAAAACATCCGAAGGTTCCCTTTGTATATCGCGTGCACGATACCCCGGATCCCGATAAACTCAAAGATTTTGGCATGACGGCCAAGCGCTTCGGATATAAATTAAAACTGGACAGTCCGAAACAGGTATCTGCCGAACTCAACCATCTGATGAAAGAGATCAAGGGCAAACCGGAACAAAATATCCTGGAGAACATGGCCATACGCTGCATGGCTAAGGCGGTCTATACCACGAAGAATATCGGTCATTACGGACTGGCCTTTGACCATTATACGCATTTCACCTCTCCTATCCGCCGCTATCCCGACCTGCTGGTGCATCGCATATTGAACGACGTGCTGGAACAAAATAAATTATTGTATCCAAAACAAGAGGATCTTGAAGATCTGTGCAGACATTCATCCGCCATGGAGCGCAAGGCCATGGAAGCAGAACGCGAGAGTGTGCGCTACAAACAGGTTGAATATATGAGTAAACATGTAGGTGAAACTTTTGATGGGGTGATCTCAGGCATTACACCTTATGGCATCTTTGTGGAGATCAGTGAGAATAAATGCGAAGGCATGATCCATATCGACAATATTCGCGACGAACTCACCTATGATGAAGCGCGAAAACGGCATGTGAGTTTGACCAAAGGCAGGAATTACGAACTCGGCGACAAGATCACCATCAAGGTGCGCAAAGCCGATATGGAAAAAAGGCAACTGGACTTTATTCCGGAAGAGTAACTCCCCAGTATGTGGGAAAGGTTGCAGTGATGCGCATTTCTTCTTTCGTGAACGGATGTGTGAACACCAGTTTTCCCGCATGCAATAGAATGGCATCCTTAATGGAGATGATCTTACCTCCGTATGTTACATCGCCTTTTATGGGTGCACCGACATGTGCCAGTTGTGCGCGTATCTGATGATATTTTCCGGTGTGCGGATGTATCTCCCACAAAACACCATTCGACGTTTCATTTAAGATCTTGTATGATAAAGAACAGGCAATAGCACCTTTTTTGGGCTTGGGATAAATAACGGCTCTTTTAGCACTGGCATCCCTGCCGATGAAATGTTCGAGCATACCTTCCTTTTTTTCCGGCGCCTGATCGGTAAGGGCATAATAGGTCTTGCGCACTTTACCATCAGCGAATTGCTGATTGAGATCTTTTAACGCGGAACGCTTCTTAGCGATGAGCAGCACACCGCTCACCGGCCTGTCGATCCGATGTGCTATTCCGATGATCGTATTCTGTGATACCCGGATATCGATAAAATATGCTTCTATCATTTGCTCTATGGATGAAAATCCAGCCGGACTGGACTCAACCATTATGCCCGCAGGTTTGTTTATAGCTATAATGGAGCTATCTTCATAGAGGATATCCGATGTTTGCATCTAACAAAGTAAAGACAAACAAACATAGCAATGTATAATGTAGAGATCTATTTATGGGTAAACGCCGTGTTATACACCGTTTTTGCCATCTGGTGCCTGCTGTTACCGGCAACGGCGGGAAATTTTACAGGACTTACCTTCATCAATACATCGGGACGCTCTGAATTCTTTGCTCTCTATATAGGGTTGGAAGCGGCCTGGGCCATCATGTTCGCACTGGCGGCCATCAAACCGGAATGGCAATATTTTGGAGTACTCTATGCAGTATTCATGTATGCCGGTTTGGTAGTGGGCAGATGGATATCCATTTTTCAAAAAGGAATCTCAAGCAACATGACCTATCTCATCGCTATACTCGAGATCATTTTGGGAACATGGGCAGTGGTCATTCTGCTGAATCATCCCCTTTCATAAAAAAAATTCTGCGCGTATTTGGAAAATCAAATGTGCTGCATATATATTTGCATCGCGTTCTTACAACATACTTATCAAGAAAGGCAGAGGGACTGACCCGACGACGCCTTGGCAACCCTGAGGAATTTCTCAAACCACAGAAGGTGCTAATTTCAGAAAGATAAGCTGGAGAGATAAAGACATTTAAGCTCACCAATTTATCGGTGGGCTTTTTTATTGTACCCACCGGAAGCGGCTGCACATAAGCCTTACAGCCTTTCGCGATAAGTAGTTCAGGAATTATGGTTTCACAAAAATTATCGCGAAGAAAATGAAAAATGCAACAGAAGTATTACACGCTATTCCCGCCGATCCGCTGACCGGCGCCATCAGTGTACCCATTTATCAAACCGCCACTTTCGTGCAGGAAGCACCGGGAGTACACAAGGGATTTGATTATGCACGCAGTAATAATCCAACACGCAAAGTGCTGGAAGAACTCATTGCAGAACTCGAAAATGTGGATAGAGGATTCGCTTTTGCCAGCGGACTCGCAGCCATCGATGCTGTGTTGAAATTGCTGCATAGCGGCGATGAGATACTCGCCGTGGATGATATTTACGGTGGTTCTTTCCGCTTGTTTGAAAAAGTATATGATCATTTCGGTATCCGGGTCAAATATGTAGATACTGCTGACCTGTATGCAGTGCAACATGCCATTGGTTATCACACCAAATATATCTGGGTAGAAAGTCCTACCAACCCGACACTGAAAGTATCTGACATTGCTGCATTGGCCGATATTGCGCATGCACATAATGCGTTGCTGGTAGTGGACAACACCTTTGCATCACCCATTGCACAACAGCCGCATTCCCTGGGAGCAGATATTGTGCTGCACAGTGCAACAAAATATCTGGCAGGTCACAGTGATCTGATCGCCGGTTTGGTTACGGTTGCCGATCCCGCACTATCGGATGCTTTGTATTTCATACAAAATGCATCCGGCGGGATATTGGCACCTTTTGATGCGTGGCTCACGATACGGGGCATAGAAACATTACATCTGCGACTTAAAAAACAAAGCGAAAATGCACTTGCTGTCGCACAATTCCTGCAGTTGCATCCCGCTGTACGCTCTGTGCATTATCCGGGTTTGCCTGAACATCCCAACCATGCCATTGCAAAAAAGCAGCAAAAATATTTTGGCGGTGTGCTGAGTTTCGATCTGAAAATAGATGAAAGCATTCTGGCAGAAAAAGTGTGCGCACATACGCGTTTATTCAAATGTGCGGAGAGTTTGGGCGGAGTAAAAAGTTTATTGTGTCATCCTGCGGGCATGACACATAAATCGGTTCCGCAGGAAAAGCGACATGCATCCGGCATCAGCGATTCGCTCATACGCCTGAGTTGCGGAATAGAAGAAACAGATGATCTTCTGCGCGATATAGATCTTGCCATAACCTATGCTATTTCTGCAATAAACGTCCAAACTGTTTGATATGCAAGGTGTATATAATAAGATCGGATTATTCGGATTCGGATGTGTCGGTCATGGATTGTATCAGGTATTACAGGCTGCACAGGACGCACCCTTTTTGATACACAAAGTATGTATTCGCGATGCAACAAAAGAAAGGCCGGTGCACGACCTTGAGTTTACAACCGACAAAGAAAGTTTGCTGTATGATCCTGCGATCAAGATCATTGTGGAACTCACCAGCGACCCCGATGCTGCATTGGAAATCGTCACCACAGCATTGCGCAATGGCAAATCGGTGGTCAGCGCCAATAAAAAAATGATAGCAGAACATCTGCCCTTATTGCAGCGCCTGCAGGAGCAATACGGAACAAGTTTGTTGTATGAGGCATCGAGCGCAGCCAGTATCCCGATCATCCGCAATCTGGAATCTTATTTCAACAGAGATAACATTCTGTGCATTCAGGGAATATTGAATGGAAGTACGAATTATATCCTGCATCGCATGTTCACAGAACAATGCACATATGCAGCAGCTTTTGCTGAAGCATTGCAAAGCGGATTTCTCGAAGCGGATTCTGATAATGATATTCTTGGTTATGACAGCAGGTTCAAATTATCCATACTATCGGCACATGCTTTCGGCAGGTACATATCTCCGGAACAGATATGGTGCAGAGGCATTCAAGGCATAACCAAAGAAGATGCGCATTTTGCGCAGCGACACGGCTATGTGATCAAACTCATCGCAGGGGCAAAGCGATCGGCAATAGGTATACATGCGGATGTTGCACCGCATTGCATACCTGTGGGGGAACCCTTGGCCGGGGTGCATTATGCAGATAATGGAATACAACTGGAAAGCGCATTTGCCGGTTTGCAATTCTTCAAGGGAACAGGTGCCGGCGGTATTGCGACCGGTTCGGCAGTTTGGAGTGATATTTCTGCTGTATCCGAAGGATACCGGTACAGGTATGCGAAAAAACAGGTGGCACTCCCTGTGGGTATTCCCGATGTGGCAAGGGGGCCGGAAGAGGAACCGCCACTTTTGCAGGATACCCTGTTGCGTGTATATATCCGGTATACCGGGGGTAGCTTTATTCCGGAGGAACTGTTCGAAGAAATAGAAGAGGTATTTACGCGCGGTGCGACATCGTATTGCATAGGTACTGCGCAGATCAGCGCATTGCAACATACGAATATATTGCAGGATGACAGGGTGTGTATTTTGGTATTGCCGTGAATCACAGGCATGTTTTTTATATTTGAATGCACAAGCTCCTCCTATGTATCTGCGAAAATGTATTTTCCCGGTGATCCTTCTGTCCTTTGCTGCCTGCTCGCCGGGTTGGCAATTTCATTCGGCGCAAAGTGGTGATTCCCTGCCCAAAGGTTTGTACGACTTTCTGATCACTTTTGAAAAAGCGACCCTGGAACACGATACAACGGCTTTATTGCAGCTTATGGATGCAGATTATCGCAAACAGCAATATGAAGATTTACTGCAGGGGCGCACCGGGCAATTCTTTCATGAATTTTATTGCGGTGAACAATTCAACGGCAAGGGTTATGACTGCCTTGCCTTTGATCTGATCGATGCCATCAGCCGCCTGGAAGTACATGGCGGTGGCGACAGTTACAACGTAGTGTATATGGTGCAGAGCGAAGGAATTATCATAAAAGCCACGTGGACGGTTACGGTGAAACACATAGGTAAAGAAGTCATTTACGGAATGTATGGCGCCGTTGGGTGAAAGGGCCGGAAAGTAGGAAAGACAGGATGTTGCGGGGCAGGATCCTCCACTTTTAAGTGCATCTTAAAGCATTTGAAATACCCATCAGAGCTTTTTGGATAGGCATTAACCATAAAAATG
Organism: Chitinophagales bacterium; assembly: GCA_041392955.1. Taxonomy (GTDB): domain Bacteria; phylum Bacteroidota; class Bacteroidia; order Chitinophagales; family BACL12; genus UBA7236. Next base: position 70,440 of record JAWKLB010000003.1, read on the forward strand.
ATGTTCCATTTGGCCTGCTTACAGCACAACGCCTCTTCCCGTTTTCCCGGCAAACAAAATGCTTTGCATAGTGCGGCTACATCGTTTTTACAACGCGATAGCTAAAAATATTTTGCGGGTGCGGAACTTAATGTATCGCCAATAGATTACTACCTTTGCAATGCTTATGCGTTTTACACTGAATATATATAACAACGCGATCGGGATACACGAATATCCCTGGATGCAGGCTATCTGCAAGGCCTGTCCCTGCGCTTGAGCATCCCCATAGCCACCCTATTCACGTATTCAGTTTATCTTTTTTAATATACTTGTATGTCTGTTATCAATATTTCAGATATCCTAACGATAAGTTTGACCTTATTCGCGATCATTGATGTACCCGGAAACGTGCCGGCCATCATCAGCATGAAAAACCGCGGAATCGTTCTGCACGCAGGTCAGGCTACCTTTTTTGCCGGTATCCTGATGGTTGCTTTTCTCTTTTTGGGCGACAGTATCCTGCATGTACTCGGCTTAGACACACAATCATTCGCCCTGGCGGGCAGTGTGGTCATCTTTTTACTCGGACTGGAGATGATCCTCGGTATTCATATTTTCAAACCGGGAGCAGAAGGAACCGGAAGCGGAAGTTTTGTGCCCATTGCATTCCCTTTGTTAGTTGGTGCCGGTACACTTACCGTATTGATCAGCATGCGCAGTGTATATTCTATTTACAACATCCTGATAGCAGTGCTGGTGAATATAGTGATCATGTATATCGTTTTGCGATCTACGGGATGGATAGAAACGAAAGTAGGAAAAGCCGGACTGCACGCCATCACCAAATTCTTCGGCGTCATTGCATTGGCTTTGGCGATAAAGATATTTATGGGAAATTTTTGAGGATCAAAGATGAAAAATGAAAGATGAAATCGCTACAACGCAGATCTCAACTTTCATCTTTCATCTTTCATTTTTCATTTTTTTTATTTTTCATTTTTTCAATATCCCGGATTCTGCACCAACAACGGATCCACTTCGATCTCGCCTTCGGGAATGGGATAGATGAATTTGGGATCGTTGAATTCCATAGTGCCTACCATGAGATGCTGCCGTTTAACGTCATGCACTTTAAATCCTTCAAAGGCGAGTTCCAGTCGGCGCTCCAACAGGACATCATCCAATGTGACAGCAACTGCTGCTTCTAATCCTGCACGGGTATGGATGGCATTATAATCTTCCAGCGGTGTTGCACCCACATCTGTTCCTAATCGTTCATTGCATTCTGCGCGGATCAGGATCATCTCTGCCAAACGCATCAAAGGCAAATTGCCATATTCATTATTGAATTTACCGGTATACCAACTGCCACCACTTTGATAGAAAAGGGCTTTGCGTGTATCCAATGTGTCAAATAGGTCGATAAAACTTTCTTCGATAAGAATATCTCCTCTGCCTCCATTTGCCGGTGTGGCAAAAAATTCATTCATCACATTCGTGCCATCGGTGGTCGAAACCTGCACATCAAAAATATCTTCATCGCTGTCGTTATCCTGGTTAAAACAATCGGCATACGCTGATTCCAAATGAAAGTCATTACTGCTTATCACCGCATCGGCTTTATCCCTGGCGGAGGTATAATCACCTTGTTGCAGGTAAATGCGTGCCAATAAGCCGGTGGCTGTATGTTTATTCACCAAAACGCCATTGTTCTCGGGAAGCAATGTTTCGGCCTGAATAAGGTCTGCAATCACCGCTGCATAACATTCTTCCACGCTATTTCGGATCACATCGCTGTTATCACCCAATTGCAAGGTAGGTTCGGTAATGATGGGAACCGCCAGTTGCGTATTGTCCACACCCGATATATATTGCTGTCCGAACATGCGTGTCAATTCAAATAAACACCATGCGCGCAAAACCAGCGCTTGTCCTTGTACTTCATCCTGATCGGCTGGATCAACCACATCTATCGCATGCAAAACGTTATTGCATGTATTGATACATTCGTATGCTGCTGTCCAGAATCCGGCAACGTCGATATTGGTAACTAGAATATTCCGTTCCCAGATCTCTCTTGGAGCGGTATAGGTGCCATCCCAAATGATCTCGCCTTCTCCCCCGAATAATTCGGCATTGCGCATCACTTCTCCACCCATGAGTGAACCCTGGGAAAAGCGATCATACGCACCATTCAAAGCCTGTTTAACACCTTCGTCATTATCCAACGCTGTTTCGTTACTCAGCGATTGCGGAGGCTCCAGATCGAGGAGATCTTTACAAGATGTAAATATCAACATCAACAGCATAGTGCCGATGCATGTAAAATATGTTCGTTTTTGCATAAAGTTCATTTTGTGTTGTTCCATGATCATTAAAATTCCATCGATACACCAAATACAATAGTGCGTGGTTGCGGTGCACTATAGAAATCGATGCCATAATAAACATTGTCAACAAAAGAATCGGAAGATACTTCCGGATCCCAGCCGCGATACTTGGTAAGTGTATACAGATTATATCCGGATGCATAAACGCGTATAGAACCCATCCCCCATTTTGCCATCAGCGCTTTAGGCAAATTGTAACTGAGGGTGGCAGTTTTCAATCGAACATAGCTACCATCTGAAAGATACCTGCTCGAACGCGATGCCGTGCCATTTGCAAACAATAAGCGCGGTTCCGGAATATCGGTCTGATCACCCGGAGATGACCAGGCATCTAATTGGTCTACAGTTTCATTATCATATTGACTTGCATTTGCTGCCATCCAATAATCGCCCTGCAAATTCACATCATTTCCATATACGCCCTGAAAGCTCACATCCAATGCAAAGTTTTTATAAGAAAAATGATTTGTCATACCTGCAATAAAATCGGGATTGGGATCGCCAATAACCACATAATTCGCTGCATTGAAATCATTGGTGGTCTCTTCACCGGTGCCGGGTCCGTTGACATACCATAATCCATCTCCATTTTCAGGATCAGCTCCCGCAAATTCGGCACCATAGAAAACACCAAGAGGTTGGCCAACCATCACCACATTCATAAAATCACTTCCACCGTAATCTATAATGGTTTGACCATCGGCAAGTTCCGTTACTTTATTTCGGTTCAGAGAATAATTGAGCGATGAACTCCATTTGAATTTACCGGTAAGGATATCTGCATTGATCAAAAATTCAAAGCCCACATTTTGCAATGCGCCTACGTTTTGCGTTTGCACGGTATATCCTGTGGTTGAAGGAACAGGTACTGCCAATAACAAGTCGGTGGTTTGTTTGTTATAATAATCTATTTCACCATTCAATCTGTCCTTGAATAATCCCCAGTCGAGGCCCACATCGAGTTGTGCAGTTTTCTCCCAGGTTAGATCCGGATTGGAAACCGTGGAAGGATACAGGGCGCTTGCATCATCATAAGATCCAACGCCATATAAACCTTTGTATTCATAATTGCCGATCTCTGCATTTCCGGTATATCCATAACTTATACGCAATTTCAGGAAACTGATCTTGCTATCTGCCATATAGTCGGCATTGGAAATAACGTAACCGGCAGAGATGGAAGGAAAGAACCCATATCGATTGTTTTCACCAAAGCGGGAAGATCCATCTGCGCGCCCGGTAAGTGAAAGCAGCCAGGTTGATTTATAATCGTAATTAGCCCGGCCGAAATAAGAAATAAATCGGTAGGCATTAACCACGCCCGTTCCGTATACGATCTCTGCTGCACTGGCTATGGTTTGCAACTTGTCATTCGGGAAACCCTGTCCTTCCACAAAGTTGTAGTGATCATCATAATCATTATATTCCGCTCCACCTGTTATTTCCACATTATGTGCATCGGCCCAGGACTTGTCGTAAATCAACAATCCTTTGGTGTCGAAATACTGTACACCTGCGAAATAGTTAGAAGCATATCCGCCAACGGAAAGTCCAACCTCACTTTTACTGCCATAATACCTTGATTGATAATGGTTGGTGATGTCACCACCCACTTCCACACGTGCACGTAATACAGGAAGGATCTTATATTCCACATTCACATTGCCGATAGTGCGGAAGGTAGTACTTTCGAAAAAGGTATTTTCAGTCTCGATCAACGGATTATAATACAATGTAGTAGGTCTGTCATAATATTCACCGGTAGCGGTATCAATAGGAGGCGTGATCGGCGCCTGGGCTACCATCTGCAATGGGGTGCTAAATGCGTTATCGTCCGGAATATCGTTGTTGATAGACCTGCTCATATTGATATTTAATCCCACCGATAATTTTTCTGTAAGTTTTGCATCAAGATTACTGGTGATATTGAACCTGTCACCGTGATTATTGATCATAATGCCATCCTGATAGGAATAGCCCATAGAAGTAAAATATTGAAACTTGTCTGTTCCACCCGAAGCACTCAGGTCGATCATGCTGGAAACAGCTTTCTGAAAAGCTAAAGATTGCCAATCGGTATTGATGCCGCCCAATCTCCAATCAGAATATCCATCCAGTTTATCAAATTTCTTTTCCAGATCGTCTATATAATCATTTATTGCCTCTTCCTCAGTTGCGTAACCGCTGATGCCATTGGCATAGTCGTAAACACCTGCATTTATGGCCGCTTCCCTGTAATAGTTTACATATTGTGTCGCCGACATGAAGTCGCGCAAGCGCGAAGGCTGGCTGAAGCCTTGTTGATAATCAACGGTTATTTTATTTTTTCCGGCTTCACCATGTTTAGTGGTTATCAGTATAACACCGTTTGCCGCACGCGAACCATATATGGCGCTTGCCGATGCATCCTTCAACACTTCTACACTCTCAATATCATTAAAATCGATATCGTTGAGCGGGTTCAGTTTCACGTTATAATAATCATTCACCGCAACCGTATTGATGGGAACACCATCCACCACGATGAGGGGTTGGTTGCTGGCATTCACAGAAGACGAACCGCGAATGCGAATGCGGACGTCGCTACCCACTTTACCATTATTAGACTCTATGAATAAACCGGCCGCCTTTCCCTGCAGAGTTTGCTCCAGCGTGGAAACGGGTGTAAGCGCGATGTCCTCGCCACCTACTTCGGAAATGCTCCCGGTAAGTTTGGTCTTGATCTCGGTGCCATAACCGACAACGACCACTTCTTCCAGCACTTCAGCTGAAGGCTCCAGCAGCACATCTATATTACTGCTGATACCCACCGTTACGCTTTGGGTCACATAACCCACAAAGCTGAAAATAAGCGTTCCCTCTTGTCCCGGAAGGCTGATCTCATAGTGTCCATCTATGTCACTAATGGAGCCTGTCTGTGTACCTTCCAGAATAACCGTGCAACCAATGATCGCTTCATCGGTCACGGCATCGGTAATGTTACCGCTGATGGTTCTGCCCTGTGCATAAGCCTGCACAGCAACAAGAACGATGATTGCCAGGGTAAGAATTCTACGCATGTGTATAGGTTTGATCGGTTGCTAAAATACATTTTTTACCTGTATTTGGGCCTTTCATGGCATCGGATTTCCACACATTGGGGGTCTTTATTTCGTCACTAAATGGTAGATTTATCCAAATTTCTATATGCGTACTGCATTCCTATTTTTGGCAATCGGCTTACACATGGCACTTAACCTGCGCGCGCAATCAAATCTCCCCCCTGCCCCGGTGGCACAAAAGATCCCCTATACGATACATGGCGCTTTCGGCGACAGGCAGGATGATTATTTCTGGATGAAGGATCGGGGTAATAAGCAAGTTCTTACCTATTTAAAAGCAGAGAACAGCTATCTCGACGCGGTCATGGCGCATACCCAAAAATTTCAGGATACTTTATTTCAGGAATTGAAAGGAAGGGTAAAGGAAGATGCTTCCACCGTGCCGGTTTGGTATAAAGGATTTTATTATTACGAGCGCTATGTACCGGATGGCGAGTATCCGGTCTATTGCAGAAAGAAGGGAAGTCTGGATGCGCAGGAAGAGATCATTATAGATGGGAATGCATTGGGTGCAAAGGAGGAATTTCTCGAATTCTACGTACAAATGAGCCCGGATCAGAATATGGCCGCTGTAGTTATGGACGTACACGGCCGCAATTTTTTCACGATACGGATAAAAGATCTGCGCACAGGGAAATGGTTACAGGATGTTATCCATGATACACGCAACGGTTGTGAATGGACCAGCGACAACAGCACTATAGTATATAGTGTCCCCGATAAAGAAACACTGCGCGTATATCAGGTAAAAAAACATGTATTGGGAACGGCAGAAAAAAACGATCCGGTATTGTTGCAGGAAAATGATCCTACCCTGGATATATATCTCTATACAAGTCGCAGTGAGAAATACATACTGATAGATGCAGAAAGAACAGATGCCAATGTTGTTTATTATACAGATGCATCGCATCCCGACACCTGTACCGCTGTCGTGCCACTGGAGGCGAATATTTATTACACCGTAGATCATGCAGAGGGAGACCATTTCCTGATCCGCACGAATTACAATGCCGTGAACTACCGACTGGTAAAAGCACCCGTTGCATCACACAGCAAATCCGACTGGACGGATGTTATACCGCATCGCGAACATGTTTTTCTGGATGAGGTAGAACTGTTCAAGGATTTTATCGTGGCAGAAGAAACCGAGAACGGACTGCAGCGCATACGTGTGATCGATAAACAAAATAAAAGCAGGGACATCGCTTTTGAAGAGGCCGCCTATTGGATAAATCTGGATGAAAATCCCGATTTCAACAGCAAAGAGATCCGCTATCAATATGCATCCCTGATCACACCCTTTTCCACCTATGCGTATAACATGGAAACCGGCACTTCTACCCTGCTTAAGCAGCAAGAGATCCCTTCGGGTTATGATAAATCACAATATGCCACCGAGCGCATCCTGGTCCCTGCACGTGACGGCAAGCTGATACCCATGGCCATTGTATATAAAAAAGATGTGTACAGGAAGGATGGCAGTGCTCCCGGGTTCATTTATGGTTATGGTGCTTATGGCTATAGTAATGAAGATTATTTTGACACAAATATCCTGAGTTTACTCGACAGAGGATTCGTGTATGCAAATACACATGTGCGCGGAGGTGAAGAAATGGGTGGCGATTGGTATGAAGATGGCAAAATGTTACATAAGAAAAATACCTTTTTTGATTTTATCGATTGCAGTCAGTATCTGATAGATAATGGTTACGTTGCAAAAGATAAATTGTTTGCGAACGGAGGCAGTGCGGGTGGATTATTGATGGGTGCAGTGACCAATATGCGCCCTGATCTGTATCGCGGTGTGATCGCGGATGTGCCATTTGTGGATGTGATAACCACCATGGAAGATGAAAGTATTCCGCTGACCACTTTTGAATGGCTGGAATGGGGAAATCCGAAAATAAAAGAGCAATATGATTATATGATGAGCTACAGTCCGTACGACAATGTGGAAGTAAAAGCTTATCCCAATCTACTTGTCACCACAGGATGGAACGATTCACAGGTGCAATATCATGAACCGGCAAAATATGTGGCGAAATTACGCGCTATGAAAACGGATGATAATTTGTTGTTATTTAAAATAAATATGGGTGCAGGACATGGCGGTAATTCGGGGAGATATGAAAGCCTGAAAGAAATTGCATTGATGTACGCATTCATTTTTGAATGTCTGGATAGAAACTAGACACATCTGCATGGCAGCTTAATTTTCCAGAGCAAATTTTTCACCCGGAATAAAAATGGAAAAACGGATATCCCTTCCGTTCAATAACAATGTATCTGTTTGTTGCATGTGCAGGGGCGGGAAATACAAAACCTGACCAGAACCAAAAACGGTCGCACTGTCATTATGCACATACAGAGCCGTCGCTTCATCTATACCGACACCGGCATAATCCGGATTTTCCAACACCGCCGATATCAACCTGTTATATCTGCTCCGCACAATAAAATGCTGATCGATGATGATACTGTCGAGCAAGCCCAATCCTTCCTTTAACTCCAGATTATTTTTCCATAATGCGGACAGTGTAGACGCATAGGCCGTATCGCGTAAACTGTTACCGCTGATCATTTTCTCACTCATGATACTTGCACCTGCGCTGGTCCCGGCAATGAGTGCGCCATGCTGATAAGCGTCCTGCAGAATGTGTTTTACATCTGTATCGGCAATTCGATCCATCATCACATTTTGATCACCGCCGGAAATAAAAATAAATCTGGCATGACGCAGTGCGTCCAATTTCTTTTCATCCCGCACCGATGCTGAGTCAAAACAGATCCCATGCGCACCGGTAAGTGCAAAAAATTCTTCATCCAACCAGATGTACGCACTGTCACCCCAACCACTTGGCAAGGTAATTAATACAAAGGTGTCGCCTTCTGCCCAACCTGACAGGCGGATCATTTCCTGCATCATTTCCGTACTGCGATCGCCTCCACCAATAATAAACAAGGCACCCCGTTCTGATACCGTTTCCACATCCTGCATGGAACTGCTGCACGTGGAAAGGAACAGCATGCTGACAATGCTGCAGCATAAACCGAATAAAGCGCTTCCATATTTCGCCATGCCGCTAAGCTAAGGTAAAAGGCTGTTTTACTTACATGTTGTGTAAAGAATGCCATTGGAATGCCTTGTGCCGTTCTTTATCTTTACCGCCGTGAGCAAGGTAAAGGAAACACCGCTGATGCAGCAATACAACCGGATAAAATCCAAACATCCGGATGCCGTTCTGTTATTTCGCGTAGGTGATTTTTACGAGACCTTTTCAGAGGATGCCATCATCGCCAGTAAAGTACTGGGCATAGTGCTCACCAAGCGCGCCAATGGCAGTGCAAGTCATATTGAACTGGCAGGATTTCCGCATCATGCGCTCGATGCTTATCTGCCCAAATTAGTTCGCGCGGGGTATCGCGTTGCGATCTGCGAGCAGCTGGAAGATCCCAAAACGGTTAAGACCATCGTTAAAAGAGGTGTTACCGAACTCATTACACCGGGCATTGCTACCAATGAAAAATTACTGGATACCAGAAGTAATAATTATCTGGCCAGCTATTTCGGTGAGAAGGATAAAATGGGAATGAGCTTCCTGGATATTTCCACGGGTGAATTTTTTGTAGCACAGGGAAATATGGAATACTTCGAGAAGCTCCTGCACAGTTTACAACCTGCCGAAGTGATCCTCCCCAAGCAACAGCAAAAACATTTCAAGGAAGCATTCGGGTCTAAATTCTATATCTATGCATTGGAAGACTGGGTGTTCACCGAAGATTATACGAAAGAGAAATTACTTGCCCATTTCGGCACCCAATCCTTAAAAGGTTTCGGCATTGATGATATGCAATTGGCGATCATCGCCGCCGGCGCAAGTATTCATTATTTAAGCGATACCGAACATAATAATATTGGTCATATCACGGGTATCAGCCGGCTCGCGGAAGATAAATATGTCTGGCTCGACCGGTTCACTATACGCAACCTGGAACTGATCTATTCTGTTTCAGACGACGGCACCGGTTTACTCGATGTGCTGGATGCCACCATCACACCCATGGGCAGCCGCTTGCTGAAACGCTGGATCATTATGCCCTTAAAAGATAAGGCGGCGATCGATGCGCGCCTCGACATGGTATCCACTTTCATCACCGATCCGGAATTGGGAAAAACAATAGTGCACACGTTAAAAGCGGTTGGTGATCTCGAGCGACTTGTGAGCAAAGTATCTCTGCAAAAGATCCAGCCAAGGGAAGTTTTGCAGCTCAATCGCGCTTTGCATGCCATAGAACCCCTCAAGCAGGCACTCATGACATCGGGGAATGAACATATCCGGGAGATCGGTGATCAACTGCACCTCTGTGCATTGATACGCGAAAAAATGGATGCGGAGATTGCAGAAGATGCACCTGCCCTTGCCGTGAAAGGCGGCATGATAAAAGATGGGATACACGCAGAACTGGATGAACTGCGCAATATCGGTCGTTCGGGAAAAGAATTCCTGCTGAAATTACAACAAGATGAATCTGCGCGCACCGGTATTCCCAGTCTGAAGATCGGATTCAATAATGTTTTTGGTTATTATCTCGAAGTGACCAATAAATATAAAGATGTTGTTCCTCCGGATTGGATACGCAAGCAAACACTGACAAACGGCGAGCGCTTTATTACGCCATTGCTCAAAGAATACGAAGAAAAAATATTAGGTGCCGAAGAAAAGATAGCCGCTATTGAACAACAGATCTATGAAGCCCTCATTTTCAGTTTGCAGGAATATGTCAGGCCCATACAACTCAATGCAGCGCTGATCGCCCGCCTGGACGTATTGCTTTCGTTTGCGCATATAGCTGTGCAAAATAATTATCGCAAACCCGAGATCAATGAAAGCCTCGTCTTAGAAATAGAGGCAGGCCGTCATCCGGTCATCGAACAGCATTTACCTCCCGGTGAAGAATATGTGCCGAACAATATGTTGCTGGATGCTGATGATCAACAGATCATCATTATCACCGGTCCGAACATGGCAGGTAAATCTGCACTGCTCCGTCAAACTGCGCTCATCGTTTTGATGGCACAGATGGGAAGTTTTGTTCCGGCGCGGAGCGCACAGGTTGGCATCGTTGATAAGATCTTCACACGCGTTGGAGCGAGTGACAATATTTCTTCCGGAGAATCCACCTTCATGGTCGAAATGCACGAAACGGCTTCCATCATGAATAATCTAAGTGCGCGCAGTCTCATTTTGCTGGATGAGATCGGCCGAGGCACAAGCACATACGATGGCATCAGCATTGCCTGGAGTTTATGCGAGTATTTACACAATCATCCCGGTGCACGCGCAAAAACTCTTTTTGCCACACATTATCATGAATTAAATGAGCTGGAAAATAAATTTGAGCGGATCAGAAATTATCATGTGAGCACGAAAGAAGCCGGGAATAAAGTGATCTTTCTGCGCACATTGCAACCCGGAGGAAGCAAACACAGCTTTGGTATACATGTTGCCAAGATGGCGGGCATGCCGCCGGAGATCGTCCACAGGGCAAATACCATATTGAAACAACTGGAAGAAAAACATATCGGCGTCGATCTGCAGGATAAATTAAAAGAGATACAGAAGCAAACCTATCAACTGAATCTGTTCAGTATGGATGATCCTACGCTATTACAATTAAAAGAATTGCTGGAAGATATCGACATCAACTCCCTCTCTCCCATTGAAGCACTCATGAAGTTGAAGGAGTTGCAGGAGGTATTAAGGGGAGGGTAATTGGTTAGGGGTTAGGGGTTAGGAGTTAAGAGTTAGGGGTTAGGAGTTAGGGGTTAGGGGTTAGGGCCGTCATTAAGGAAGAGTTACATTTAGGAATTATAATAGCCGGGATATTGTCAGGGGTCAGGGCGAGATCTATGTAATTAGGAGTACTTATTATTAGAATAAACTGTGACTGTGACTTGGTTAAGTGCGAGGTGCGAGGTGCGAGGTGCTAGGTGCTAAGTGCTAGGTGCTAAGTGCTAAGTGTTAAGTGCTAAGTGCTAGGTACTGCGTGCTAGGTGCTATGTGCCAGGTGCTATGTGCCAGGTGCTATGTGCCAGGTACTGTGTGCCAGTTACTGTGTGCCAGGTACTGCGTGCCAGGTACTGTGTGCCAGGTACTGCGTGCCAGGGTGGTAGTGCTTAATGATCTGTGTCAGGGTTTAATAATCGGTCACCAAAATAAATACTTAATTCATTTCTAACCGTGTTCCAACCAAACATTGTTCCTGCCCATTTGGTATTTGCGTTAATGGTTGCAAGAGTAAATTTGCTTGATTATAGCGTCTTCGCTGGTGAAGGCTCCCTTTTGTTTTTGTGACTTTCCTTACCATGCGATGGAAGCTTTCTATTGGATTGGTGGTATAAATAATTCTTTTAAGTGCAGCCGGATATTTGTAAAAAGTAGCTAACCGGTCCCAGTTTGTTCGCCAACTTTTGAAAACCGGCGGGTATTTTTTACCCCCATTTTTGCTCGGCTTGTTCGACAGTAAATGCAGCCCCATATCCGCATTGTTTGCCTGATATATTTTCTTTAGATCAGATGTCATTTCTTTCTGGTCTCCAGTTCCATGTATTTCATACTGTTGCGCATTTGATGCACCAGGCAGAGTTGAACTTCCGTATTTGGATACATATCCTCTATCGCATCAGCAAAACCTTTTAGATTGTCTATACAGGCTATGCAGAATATCAACAACACCTCTTGTCTGAAGATCGTTGAGCACACTGGCGCCAAAATGAAGCGCTTTCATGATCCCCAAAATAAATCCCGATCACTTCTTTCTGACCTTCCAGTGATACGGCAAGTATAGAATAAATGGCTTTGGTTTTTACTACCCCATCTTCCCTCACTTTGAAATACATCGCATCCAGCCATATCACAGGATAAATATTCTCCAATGGCCTATTTTGCCATTCCTTGATCTCCGGTAAGATCCTGTTGGTTATCGCCGTCAGAGTCCCATCGGATATTTCAATGCCATACATCTCCCCAACATGCCGCTGGATGTCTGAGTAACTGGCTCCCATACTGAATAAGCTGATGATCTGTCGGTCAATGTCTGTGCTGATGGTCGTTTGGCGCTTCTCTACACGCCATCGGTTCAAACGTCGCATTCCGGTCCCGGGAGTAAAAATTTCAAAGCCGCCCAACGAGCTTTGAATATTTTTACGCGCGCGGCCATTGCGCCGGTTCTTTTCTGTCGTTCTGGTATCTTCAAGATGGGCATCCATCTCACCTTCCATGGCTGCTTCCAGAATGCGTTTTAATAATGGCGTAAATACACCATCATTGCCCGTTAGCGGCTTCTTTTGCTTCAGTTGCTCTGCCGCCTGCCTGGCAAATTCTTCGAAATCAAATTTCTCTTTTTCCATTTTGTCGTCAATTTAGTAGTCATTTTTAAATTGACACAGTTTAGTAAGCATTCTCCAGTTTCTTTTTGCTTTTTTCTTTTTCACCTTACGGGTGATCCACCTGCCGGCGGACATCTTTCATTTTTCCCTCCTGCGGAGGATCCGCCTGCCGGCGGAAATTTTTCCACCCTACGGGTGATCCGCCCATCGGCGGACATCTTTCCTCCCTGCGGGTGATCGGCCTACCGGCGGACATTTTTCCACCCTACGGGTGATCCGCCCATCGGCGGACATCTTTCATCCCTGCGGGTGATCGACCTTACAGCCGACATTTTTCATCTTTCATCTTTCATTTTTCCTTCTTCCTTTTTTCACAATTCAAACCCAATTCCCGTTGTCAATTCATAGGTCGACGAGGTGATGCCGGGTGCCGGAGCCGTATCGTCGCTGTAACTATAATTGAAGGTCAGATAGAATTTTTTAGTAAGATAAGATTTGAAATCGATATTGGTTGCCAGGCGCCTGTCGCTGAAATCATCTAAACGCGGTTGATAGTACGTTGTGCTGACGATAGAAACATTATCATTCGGACGAATAGTAAAGCTCACATAGCTGCTCATGCGATGGTTATACTGAATTTCTTCTATGCCGGGATTTTTTTCATTCTCGAACATGTATAATGCAGCAATATACAATCTGAATTTATCTGTTCCCATGAGTTTATATCTGGGTCCGGTACCCGAAAGAAACCGATAATCAATGGAGAGTGGTTCATTATACAGTCCCTGCACAAAAGCTTCCCAAACAAACTTGTCGGTCACCTTATAATTAAAGCGCACATGCTGGAAACCACTGTTCGCGAACTGGCTGTCGCCATTCACGCGCACGGTTGCCACATCGGTAAGGAAAAGCCAGAGGGTTTTGGGCGACTTATGCTGAATATGAATATCGGTAAGCAGGGTGAATACCAGGTCGTTGCTTTTATACACATAACCGGAAAGCTCACCCGAGCCCGCCCAACCCACGGTGTCGTTCTTGATACGGAGATCCTCGATGTTGATCACCTGTGCTGAAAGGCCTCCGAAAGCAAGGGATAGGCACAATGCGGTAAGGGTCTTTTTCATAGCAGCATTTACCGTAAAAATACAGATTTTGACCAGGGATGGCGCACAAAAAAAGGTAGCTACCGGCGCAGGTCAAGTTGTGCCTGAGCTTTCGCTACCCCCGCCACGGTTAAAAAGAAGTTGGTGTTCAAATGAGCGATTACGAATCTAGCGCTTTTATTGGTATCGCCAAATTTTTTGGGCACTTTTTTACAGATGCATGCAACCCGTAGACAGGTTTCAGCATCTATTCATTTCTCCTTACCGTATCAAGGGGTTTAGCGTTCGTGGATATAGCTCTGCATCTGGTCGAGCGTAAATTGCTGCTCCTCAATGATGTGTTTTACCACATCTCCGATAGAGATTACACCGATGAGTTTTCCATTATCCAATACCGGCAGGTAGCGGATAGAGTTTTCTGTCATGATATTCATGCAGTCGCTTATCGGTGTAGAGACAGTAACCGTAAAATAATCGTTGTCGAGGATCTCATGTACATACGTATCTCTTGAGGTCCGGTCGCGCAGCATCACCTTGCGTGCATAATCCCGCTCGGTGAACAAACCGCGGAAGGTTTCTCCATCCATTACGATCAGTGCGCCGACATTTTTTTCCACCATTTCGCGGAGCGCTTCGAATACGGTTATTTGTGGTGCAATGGTGTAGGGTGCCCTTCCTTTTTTTTCAAGGATCTTGTGTACAGTTGCCATACGTTCGATTTATCAGGTTCAGTAATAAGTCGCTCTACAAGATAGCTATTTTTTGCAATACTTGAGAAATCTGCTTTCCACCGCCTATCTGTGCCCCCGGAGAGATGGCAGAGTGGTCGATTGCGGCGGTCTTGAAAACCGTTGGGGTTAATAGCCCCCGGGGGTTCGAATCCCTCTCTCTCCGCAAAGCCCGAACAAACGCCCGCGATAGCGGGCATTTTCATTTTCGATAACCCTGCAACGCAGTTGTAAAGGGTTAGAGAAAATGAAAATGCAGAAGCACGCAGTGCGGCGTTTGTTTGGGCTTTGACGTTCCCCATTTTAGGGATGGCCGAAGGCAATCCGGAGGGAATTAAAAAGTTAGGAAGTATATAAAAATTATTACATTGAGTGAGGCCGGAAATAATCTGTAAGCCGGGCCTATCCATGCGGAAACCATTTTGGATATTTGCTCTTTCCTCTCCTTTACCGAAAGCAGGTTCCTTTACTTTGGAGGGATACGTAAGTCCGCCAAGCGGCGGATAAAAATTATTACATTGAATGGAACCGGAAATAGTCTGTAAGCCGGGCTTATCCATGCGGAAACCATATTGGATATTTGTTCTTTCCTCTGCTTTACCGAATGCAGGTTCCCTTACTTTGGAGGAATACGTCAGTCCGCCAAGCGGCGGATAAAAATTATTACATTGAGTCTTGGCAAAGAAAACCCGTGATCCTGGCAGAACTTTTTCTGAACCGACATTTTTCTCTATCACTGCAACCACCGCTTTCATCCCTTTTCCATGACCTTTGGATCATATCAGTAACGATGCGCAGTGTATATTTAGTTTGTGCGCAGTGTGAAGACTTGTTAATGTGTCCCTTACCGTTTTATTTTCCGATCATTCCATAGCTTTACAGAAAGATTGATCGATCATGCCGGAGATATACCCTATCCATGATAAAGAAACTTTGCTGCGCTGTTTGCCGGTGATCCAGAGCCTGCGCCCGCATTTGCATGCCGATAATATACATCATTACCTGGACGCCATGCAGAGGCAAGATTACCATATGCGCTATTGTATGGAAGATGACAAACCCGCTGCCTTTATGGGTTTTCGGTTTATCACACACTTCTACTCCGGTAATATCATCTACGTAGACGACCTCGTGACCTTCCCTGTAAATAGAGGAAAAGGATTTGCAGGCGCTTTATTGGACCATGTGATCGAACTGGCTAAAGAAAAGGGACTGGATGGCGTGCGTTTGGATTCCGGACATCATCGCCACGATGCACACAGGCTTTACCTGAACAAAGGTTTTGTGATTGCCAGTCATCATTTCAATTATAAGATCCGCGAGCCGAAATAAATCGGAAGTGCTATAATTTCTGCAAAGGAATAACTGCAACCACCATCGCTTCGTTATAGCACACGATCGAATAGGTCGCATTTGGCCAATTACTTGTATCAATTTGCAAAAAATGTGTTTCGTCACCACCTTGTAATGTGCCCAACTGAGCAATTTCCTTTCCATGGATATCTACCACTTTCGCTTTTAATACATCCATGTCTGTATATTGATATTGAAGCGTGCATGCATTTTTCGCAGGATTCGGGAATACTTTCCATTCCCGAAACACACTACCGGTTTCTATAGGCAGCGGCATAGCCGGCGGGCAAATCCCCTCCTGAACAGAATATGCGGTATTAATGGCAATATCGACACAGGTATCCCGAATACCACTTGGCCATTCTATGATCATACTATCCACTATAGGTGCATTACCCAATCCGAAATGAGCCTGTAACGCATTCATGCTATTGAAACTGTTTTGGGCAGATATTTCACGCATTTGCCACACAGCGATCCCGTTGATGAGGGCACGCACATGCACGCGTGCCCCGATGGCCGAAACATTAGAACCGGCTACAATTCCCGGTCCGTTACCGCGCAATGTAAAGGTCACCCAGTGATTGCCATTCGTTTCCGATCCGTTCTTATATAATGCTTTTTGCGCACCAACCCCTGCAACGAAGAGATCCATATCGCCATCCTCATCGTAGTCACCTGCTGTGGCACCATAACAAGATCCATTATTCAACACAGGTGCTTCATCCGTTACTTTGGTAAATGAACCATCGTTATTATTCAGATAGAAGGTGTTTTTACCGGCATCATTGGTGACAAAACAATCCAGATCGCCATCATTATCAAAATCCTGCCACACGGATGATAAACTCAAGCCCTGATCACTTACTATAGAGCCCACATCCGCAAAGGTCATTTTTTGAAATACACCCCCATTATTTCGGTACAAATTATTCTGCATGCCAACACCGCCGGTCGCACCGACATAATTTGTCAGATATGCATCCAGGTCACCATCATTATCGTAATCTATCCAATTCCAAATTTGTCCATCTACGCCATCCGTTGCGATCGGCGCTGTAGTGATCTTTGTAAATGCATTTTGCATACCTGTTTCCACAAGTTCATTTCTATATAAATAATCCGGAGCCACGGTCCCGTTTGCCGGACCACTGCCGATAAAACAATCCATATCTCCATCCATATCATAATCGCTCCAGGATGGAACGGTATATGGTGCGGTGCCCTGACAAATGATCGAAGTATCTAAACGGTAAAAGGTTTCATCACCATTGTTGATCAGTAATTTATTGCTATCGGTAATACCTGCAAAACCAAAGGGCGCCGCAATAACAATATCGGTATAGGTGTCGTTATTGATATCCGCGAACGCACAACCCCAACCGGAAAGAGCTATACTGTCCGCCAGGTCACCACCCTGGATCTGTTGAAAAGTTCCGTCGCCATTATTGCGGTACAACACCGATCCGAATGCAGTTCCGGCACTGATGAACACATCAATATTTCCGTCGTTATTATAATCCGACCAGGTGGTCCCGAATCCGGAATTTACACGGATATGACTATCCAATACCTTGGTAAAACTGCCATCGCCCGTATTTTTATACAAGCCGCTGCGTGTCCAAAAGAGATCCAGGTCGCCGTCATTATCAAAATCTATGAATGCACAACCTGTATAGGTTCCGGAAGCAGCACCCGGTGCCGCGACCAGGTCGTTAGAAGTATCGGTCACTTTTGTAAATATCTGCGCTGTCAATACCTGTGTACAGAGCAAAAAAAAGAGTGGTAGAAGAATACGCATAGTATAAAATTTAGGCCTAAAATGATGCACAGATCCGAATCTGTGGTTCTATCCGATAAATCACAACCCGATTTATGCTACTCCACGATGGATCTTCTGCCTGCGATAATCAGCCGGCGTGCATCCAACCTGCTTTTTAAATGCCACATGAAACGTAGACTTATTGGAATATCCTACTTCAAATGCAAGCGTCAGAATTTTGTCATCATAATCCGGATCTGACAGCAGTCTGCATGCTTCATCAATCCTATAGCGATTGATGAGGTCGGCATAGTTGGAACCGGAGCTGGTATTTATGACCTGTGACAGATGATGTGTTGAAATCTCCAGAGCTGTGCTCAGATCCTGGATCTTGAGTGTGTTTTCCAGATAGGGCTTTTGTGTACGCAGCAGGTCATTCAGTCTCACCCAGATATCTTTTATTTCTTCCACGTCGAGGGAAGAATTGCGGTATTTATTGGAATGTTGCAACTGCTTAACCGTTGATACCGGCTCAACATCAGCTTGTCCATGTGTTTGCCAAATAACAGGCGTGCGGAACCCCATGTAACCTATCGCATAAATGAACAAGCTCATGGATGCACTGATCATATAATCCCAGCTCAGGCGTAAAACACCCGTCCATACCAGCAACCAATAACTGCAATACGAAAGGGAAAACACAGTGAAGAAAATGGTGAGTCGGATCAGCCAGCTATTCTTGATCCGCTCTTCCGGAATAGAATAGCTATTCAGTTTACGTCTATCTCCCGAAGTATACATAAAAAGCCATATACTGTAGAAGAGTAAACTCATACACTGCAGTACAATGAATACATAATTAGCAGCTGTTATCTGCAACCGGAAAGGACGGAAATAATGTTCAACCAGGAAAGGAATGTTCCCCGCCATGTTCCGGATCAATATAGGCAGCAGGAAAATGGTATATACGATAAAAGGGAGAAAATGCCACCTGAAATGTTTTGGATATCTGCCCCTATCTTCCTGTACCACATACGCCAGCATAAGCGGACCGAAAGCAAAGGGCAAAGCACTTACCCATCCATTCATCCAGATAAATACAAAGGAATAACCTGTCCAGAAGGCAACATAATAGCTCAGGGAAATAGCGAACAAAGCGATCAGAAGGGATAACAAACGATTACTCCTCTGCGATCCCCTGCCCTTTTGCCATATGATCACGGCGAGCACCAAGCCGTGCAATGCTGCTGCAAGGAATAAAATGGTCCAGGTGTCAAATGAAGGCCTTTCCGGCATGATGCAATGTTAATAGCTAAAATA
The DNA here is from genome assembly GCA_041392955.1 of Chitinophagales bacterium. Lineage (GTDB taxonomy): Bacteria > Bacteroidota > Bacteroidia > Chitinophagales > BACL12 > UBA7236. The sequence goes on from JAWKLB010000003.1 coordinate 89,572, forward strand.
TGTCCGGGTGTCAGTTTCAGGTCAATATCACAAGAGATCGCCGTTCCCGCTATTTTCCAGCTTATTCTTGCGCAATACCCGGTTCACGTTAATGCTGTTATTTATCTCGAACCCGACCAATAATACAAGACTGTTCAAATTGATCCACACCATGAGGGCAATGAGCGTTCCGATAGAACCGTACACTTCATTGTAGTTGACAAAATTATTGACCAGATATCCGAATACAACAGAGGTAACAATGCTCACAATGGTCGCAAAGGTTGCACCCGGTGTAATAAACCGCCAGCGGTGTTTAGCTGCCGGGCCATAATAATAGATCAAAGATATCCCTGCAAAAAAGAGAAATAAGATGATGATATATTTGAATACGTTCAACATGAAACGGTTAAAAATTCCCTCCCAACCGGTTTTCGTTGCAATAAACTCAATGACGGAATCGCCTGCGATGACAAGCATGATGCTGATCAAAAATAAAATGAACAGATAAAAAGTTAGACGTGCAGATGCGACACGCCTTCTCCAAAATCCGCGTTTTTTATAAATCGGATGATCCTTATCAAAGGTGAGCAGCAACATCCGCACGCCGTTGGTGCTGAAATAAAATGCCAATACAAAACCCAGGGAAAGCAGTCCGCCGCGCTTTATACTGGTAATACCCGTAATGGTGGATTCCAGAAAAGTATAACCGCTATCCGGTAATACCGAACGGAAAAAGTTGTTGATGATATCGTCCAATCCTGCGATTGGAATATACGGGATGAGGGTAAACAGAAAGATGATGGACGGAAAGATCGCCAGCAAGAAATTGAAACTGATGGCAGAGGCGCGCACAGGTAATTGATCGCGACGTATCTCTTCACGAAAAAATACTACCACATCATAGATGGGAATATTATCAAAGCCCGGCAGGCTTGTGCGTTTCATTTTGTTCTCAAACGCTTCCCATCGTGCTATCCAGAATTTCTCGGTCTTTTCCGGTATCCACCGCATGCACCTTCCGGTTTTTACAAATATAGGTATTTATATGGCTCTGTACCGGAGCATTACGGCCGACACCTGCGGGTCATCAGGATTATGTTTCTCCAAATAATCGATGACCTGTTTCGCTTTGTATTTTTCCCGGTTGGCAATATACAATTCGGCCAAATTGATCCTTGCCTGCAAATAATCGGGATCTAATTGCAAACATTGCAACAAACTTGCTTCTGCATCTTGCGTCTTACCTGTATTCATTTGTATGAAACCCAAATTATTCCAGGCCTTTTCATATTTTGGATCCTCTGTCAGAATGAATTGGAATTCTTTTGTTGCTTCCGCTATATCGCCATGCAACAAATACGCGCTGCCCAACTTAAACCTAAAGTCGAGATCATAGGGCAACCATTTTTCTGCTGTTTGTAACCAGGGTATCGCTTCGGCATATTTTCCATTTTCCATCCAGGCATCACCGACGCGGAATGCGGTATACGCATCTGCATCATTCGGCTTAAAGGAAGCTGCAGATTTGGTCACCGCCAAAAAATCCTGTTGTACATAATACAGATGTATCTGTATAGTTCGCTTTTGTTCAGGCAGCGTTATGTGTTGTAAGTATTTCTCTACACTATCCAGTAAAAGCGGATCATGCGTAAAACTTTCATAGTAATGCAAATAACCTTTTGCCATCGTATAGGCGGAAGGTGCATCATCTGTCATACATTTCAAACCAATAAAAGTGCCTTCCGGTTTTTCATCATCTCTGCCCGGAATGCGGATATTATGATCGGAAATGGAAACATGCGGGATATCCACGCTGCCTGATTTCTGAATATGGCAACCACTGCAATTATCGTTTTGGAGTTGTCGCACGGCAATTTTTTCTGTGCATGTTACCTCCGGTGCTGAATGACATTGAATGCAGGCATTATTGAATGTTGCAACCGGTGTTTCCTTTACGCTGACATGCGGATCGTGGCAGGTTATGCAGCTGATCTTACCCGATTCAATAAAACACTTCGACTGCATCAGTCTGTCGGCTTGTGAGGCCATGAGAAATTTATCATTCTTACCATCAAATCGCGGTAAAAAAATATTCCAGTGATCATTGATCTTGTCGCCCGGTTTAAAATCAAAATACGTAGCACCGTCATTCAACACATCTACCCCCTGCAAATGGCAGCGCATACATAATGCGTTTTGCAGGTCAATGGGTAATTTCTTTGGATTGACGATCGAATAATCGATCTCATTCGATGTATCTACCAGAATATTATTGCTGACACGCTCCACATGCAATCCACCCGGACCGTGGCAACGTTCACAATCGATACCCGTTTTCACCAACTGGTATTTATTTACGGAGCCGATAACCGGTTCCGGGTAACCATTATGGCAATTCATACATTCAAATTCGATAACACGGCTGAAACGCGCATTGAATCCATCTTCCATACCGGGTGCCATATCCCATTCCTGCTTTTGGGTATAGAAAGTAATGGGAGCCTGATAGATATACCCATTGACATCTATCATATGTGAATTGGTATGTTGTCCGGAACCGACGATGTAGGCTATTTTCTCCACGCGTTTGTGTGTGGTATCCCCCGCTTCGATCCGGAATTCCATCACCATCAGATCATCACCTTTCCAATATGGCTTGTAATAGAAATTATGCATACTGTCAAAAACAAGTGCATGCGCTTCGTCGAACAATGCAGCACTTTTTTTCCTGGTGGCATGATCGAAACTCATGCCCATACCGGTATGCCGGAAGCTTTCGTATTTATCGGAATGACAAAGCCGGCATGTTTCCATGCCAACATAACGCACCGTATCATTTTGATTCAGATAGGGAGAATCGGTCTCATTCTTTTTTGTCTTACCGGTGCAGAAACTTATGCAGGTCAATAAAACGGCAAGTCCGGTGATCAGGATAAAATTGCGCATGCGAGAACCTAAAGGTATACCACACCGATTTTTACTGCAAGCGATTTCCCGAAGATCGGCTATTGATCCAGGAATAGTGCAGCAACCGATTGATCGGGCACCATACAGGTATCGCGCTTCCCGAACCAGCCGTATCTTCTTTTGGCTATCCGGGCATAGAGCATGTCCCGCATCCTTTTCGGCAAGATGTAGCCCACACGAAATAATGGGTAGGGAAAGCGCAAACGCATGGCTATATATAGTGCCGCATCACTTTGTTCAAGGAATGTTGTACCGGTCCACACAATAATGGAATCACTTTCCGGCACATAATGCTGTTCTGCGAAGAATCTCTTTGTAAAATCCGATTGCAGTGCTGCAAAACTGAAACCCTGCTTGTTGTCGGCCTTGTATATGCGCCGCACAGCGCTGTTGCACAGATTGCATACGCCGTCAAAAAAGACGATGTATGGCCTTTGCTGCATCAGGAACCGAACTTATGTATCCATTCCAGCATGCCGCCGCTGAGATTGCGGACCTTGGTAAAGCCGGATTGAGTCAAAAACGCTTTTGCACTTGCACTGCGCGCACCGCTGCGGCAATGCACTATGATCTCTTCCTCTTTTTTATCATCGAAATCCCAAAAGCGCATAGGCAAAGCGGCCAGAGGGATATTCTCTGCACCGATATTGAACTCGGCATATTCATGTGGTTCGCGTACATCAATAATGAAGAGGTCTTCACCTGCATCCATCCTTTCTTTGAGTTCTTCAACTGTAATATCGTTCATTGGTAATCAATTTATAAAGTGCGAATAAACGTTGCGTGATACCATTGGCCATTTTCTGTATCCTGCATTTGCAAAAGATAACACCCGGCAGATAATCCCTGAACGGATATTCCATCCTTATACAATGTTCCGTTCATCACTTCTCTGCCCGACATATCAGAAACTGTATATGGTGCAGGATGGTTCAATGTCCATCCGGTATACAACATATCCGTGACCGGGTTGGGGAAAACACGGATCTGCGCATCCACATCGATATCTTCAACAGGACCATATATGCTGTAATTGCTGCCAACCTGCGGACGTATCATGATGGCTCCGGGGATAGAGGACTTTTGCCAGGTACCGCCTACATTGAAAAATACATTATCGTGTGCATCATTGTTTCTGTCAAATCCAACATTCAGGAAATCATCCTGACTTTGCAGCCAGCCCACATAAAAATATCCGTCCACAACAACGGGTGTCGGGTTGCCCAGAAAATCTACGAGCTTATATACTGCGAAACCATTGACTGAATCAATATATTCCGGTGAAAGGAAATCGTTTTGGAAAATAATATTTTCATCGGCAGACGCCAGTGTAGTATCGATATCGTCCCATACCATCAGCGAAAAGAATAAATTGCTTTTGCTCCCATCCACATATGCCCAATGGATATACACTTCTTTTAATGTATCCGGTTCATTGGCATAAAAACGCAAAGCCAGTTTTGCACCCGTGCCCTCCAGTGCATAAGCGCGTTCTGCGGTGCCATCATCATAGGCATAATAATTATAGAAAGCCTGCGTATAATGTAAAGTATCATTTCTGTTATTGACATCACCGGCAGGTGTTACGATATAGGTAAAATTTACCAGCATGCTGTCTTCATCGAAGTTGGGAACCGTATGCGGTATCTCAAAATTATCGAAGCCATCATATGCAATTGTGAACGGGTCGAAGTTTATGGATACCGGAGCGGTCAAAGGGACAATGTCAACACCGCTGTATTTTTCTTTTGCTTCGTATTGGTACGAAGTATTGATAATGGTATTGAAATTATTATACATGAATACGGCATGTTCGTCTGCCAATTCTTCTGCCTGATGCCCTTTGAATTGTGTCCAGGGCATCTGCCTGTATCGTTTCAAATATCTCTCGGGCTGATAAATAATAGCCACATCGCGAAATAAAGTATCATTGAATGTCCTGTCATCGTCTAACAGCACATCGTCAATATTCCAATGGTCGTTATTCCCATTGATACCTGCATAATTCCGGAAACGGAATTGAAATCCATCATAGTGATATGCATCCGGAACCGGCACCATGGCGAGGCGGAATGGCTGTGCATCGTCGCCCATGGTATTTACCACATGCCATACATCTGACCAGATGCTGTCGGGTGAGAGAAATTCCAGAATCAGGGAATCGTTGCTGTTTGGAAATTCGCCGAAACCTCCGGGCTGATAATAAAAACTCAGATAAACAGAATCCACTACCGGTTCGGCCAGAAAAATAGGCTTGGAAGTGAGCTTGTCGGCCATACCGTAATCTAAAGCTTCATTATACGGTCTGCCGTCTCCGCGCAAGCCATCTAATGTTGCCACACCATACGAAGGAGGCAATACCGGATAAGTATTATTTACAAATGCATCAGAATCTGTCCAGAATAAAGCGGAAGGATATACCGGCGATGCTATCTGAAAGATACTGTCGTCACAACCGGGAGAAGTTTCATTTAAATAAATATATCTATTTGAAAAATCATCGTGAAAGGGCAGACAGAGTGTGTCGCGATCCGCAGATATCGTCCTGCTGTCACCCATATTTTGTTGTCCGAACAACTGACTATTATATTTCAGCGGTACAAGTTGTTCCTGCGCCTGCAGTGCATGGATGCCACATAGCATCAACAATGCACAGCAAAGCATATCCGGTAAGCGCACAAAATAATTTACGGGTCATTCAAGTCTTTCTTTATGGTATCAGGTTCATCGGATATCCAAATATCTATCATGGAGCCCAGGTTCACATATCTGTCTTCCAAAGCTGCAGGGTACTGCTTAACAACAAACGCATCCAGGGTATCGGTAATTGTGCCCGATGCGATGACCGATCCGAGAGAAAGGTCTTTCAGCTGGATGAGATTTACTGCTTCAGAGTAGGTCAGGCCCCGCAGATCGGGGATGAGGATCTTGGTGTCACCCAAGCCATTACCCAATACTATATCTATCCTGGAACCTTTGGGGATCTTGCTGCCCGATTGCAAAGATTTATGTTCTCCCTGCAAGCGCATATCCAGAAACACATCCTTGTATTCAAACGGTTTATAGGTGACATTTCCGATCAGCAGCCCATGACTTTCCAAAATTTCCCGCACACTGATATAGCTGGTGCCAATTTCAATGAATGGAATTTCTGTGTCAGGTGGTTTGGCCATATTCACGGTCACGTAGATCTTCCGGCCACTTTTGACCTTGCTCCCAGCCGGTGGATCCTGATTGAGAATGGCCAGAGGCCTTTGATCAGGAGCATATGTGCTGTCCATTATGGCATATTCCAGGTCGAGTTCCTGTAGGGTATTCTCTGCTTCTGCTGACGTTACCCCAACCAGGTCGGGAACGGTCTGACTCTCACTATGCCGCGAATAGCGCTGCACAAAGAGCAAAACCAGCCATAAAATGATGACGAATACCACCATGGCAGAAAGGATATTCACCCAAAATACTTTGCTGATAAGGAAGCGCAGAAAGGATACTTTTTCTGCTTCTTTTTTCTTTGACCTGCTCATGGTTATGGCGGCAAATTTAGGGCAATTGGCGCTAATGCCCTTTCCCGTTCCAGGCCTCTTCCAGCAGCCTCCCGAAAAATTCTGTCAGCGACATACCCGCCACCTGTGCCATCTTGGGAACGATGCTTGCCGAGCTGATGCCGGGAACCGTGTTCACTTCCAGGAAATACGGGACAGCATCGCGGATGATATAATCCATGCGGACCACACCTTTACAGTGCAATTGCGCATATACGCGGGAAGAAACACTGCGCACTGCCTCTGCCACCGTTTCATCAACAGGTGCCGGAATGATCTCATCCGATTCACCGGAAGTATATTTTGCGGTATAATTGAAAAAATCGTGATTGGAAACAGAGACCAGGCAAAGCGGGAGAACATGTATCTGCTGCTGATAAGTGTATACGCCGCAGGTTATCTCGACCCCTATTATTCCCTCTTCTATCAAAACCTCCGAATCATAAATAAATGCCTCTTCAATAGCCTTGCGGAGTTCCGTGAATGCATGCACTTTGGAAATACCATAGCTGGATCCGTTGTTGTTTGGCTTTACGAACAAAGGATAAGAAACCCGGGAAAGAAAAGTGCTGAGCTTTTCGTCCATATCCTGCATGTTTTTTTCCAGCACAATGCCTTTGGCCATGGAAACGGTTCCTTCCAACACGCGTTTCGTATAGGCTTTATTGAACGTGAGGGATGCCGTTGCCGCGCTGCAGGAAGTATGTGGGATGCCCATCATCTCAAAATATCCCTGTAATAATCCATCTTCACCGGGAGACCCGTGAATAGCATTGAAAGCGATATTGAAGTTTACCTTTTCGCCCGCTATCTGCACGCTAAAATCAGTGAGTTCAACACGCACATGACCCTCTTCCAGGAAAAATCCTTCTCGGGGTTGACCAGTATCTTGTAGACATTACCGGATCGATACGGAAGCGACCACATCACCACTTCCGAGGCTGATGTTTCTTTCAGCGGTATATCCGCCGCACAATACTGCCACATTCAATTTAGGCATGCAGGAATTTTCGGGTAAAATAACGCAAAGGACACTGGTACAGGTATATATGCTTTACACAATGCACTGTACATATGACCCTGCAAGGTAAACTTCTGTCATGTCCAATGGACAGATGATCACATACTGATGGAAATAATCGGTTTGTAAACCGGATCAGATATGCAGTTTGGCTTTTTTAGCCAGCAATTGCTCTTCTGATTCAACGTGTTCCGGATCGGGCAGACAGCAATCTACCGGACAAACGGCGGCACATTGCGGTTCCTCATGGAAGCCCTGGCATTCGGTACACTTTTCCGGTACTATATAGTAGATATCGTCTGCGATAGGTGCATTCTTTTGATCTGCATCCATTTCAGAACCGTCGAGCATGGTAACGGTGCCTTTCACTGTTGTCCCGTCGGCAAATGCCCATTCTACGCCGCCTTCATAGATGGCGTTATTCGGACATTCAGGTTCACAAGCTCCACAATTGATACAGTCAGAAGTGATATGGATAGCCATAGTTGGTGTTTATTTATTTTTGCGCTCAAATTTATGGGCGGGTATATCACTTTACCAAACCCTCTTAAAAATAGCATTTAATTTGTAATTTGTCTAAATAGATGAGCAGCGAAACATTTACCCTGGAAGACATAGCAGAGATACTGGCAGAGGCCGGTAAGCGATTGGAGGGAGATGCCCATGGCCTGCCCGAGGTGATCGAAAAAACGGAGATGTATAACCCCTGGTTCACCGCGGATCATTGCAACCTGATGCTCCAGAGTTTTCGCGATCATTATTTTGCTCCGGAAAAGCTAAAACAATGGATCTCGAACTACAGCGGGCGACCACTCAACCATAAAACAACGGGATTGGTATTTGCCGGAAATGTGCCTTTTGTTGGCATGGCAGATCTCCTTGCAGTGCTTATGAGCGGAAACAGCGCAATGATTAAGCTGAGTTCCAAGGACAGCTTCTTTTTTCCATGGTTCGCAGAACAACTTACCTCCCTTTCACCAGTATTGGGCAATAGAGTGGTATTTACGGAAAGGCTGAAAGACTTTGACAATATCATTGCAACGGGCAGCAATAATGCAGCAAGGTATTTTCATTATTATTTTGATAAGTATCCGCATATCATCCGCAAGAACAGAACTTCCGTTGCGATAATACATAAAGATATCAGTGATGCAGAATTGCTTGCCTTGGGTAAGGACGTATTTTATTATTACGGACTCGGATGCAGGAATGTGGGCAAACTTTTTCTTCCGGATACGTTTGATATCACACGGATATTTGAAGCGTGGGCACCTTACGCTTACGTTATGGATAATACCAAATACAAAAACAATTATGATTATAACCGGGCCTTGTTACTCTTGAACAAGACCGAGCATTTTGCAAACGATTTCTTCATGTTGCAGGAAACTGCCGATCTCTTCTCACCCCTATCGGTTTTATATTTCAGCAAATATGCCGATACCGAAACCTTGCAAACCCATCTGGATGAAATCGCCGGCGATCTGCAATGTGTGGTTGCCTCAGGTGCAGGTAATACGGCATTCGGCTATTCTCAGTTCCCGGAATTATGGGATTATGCTGATCATGTGGACACACTGGATTTTCTGCTTGCGCATTAAGCGCGTATGATATTTTTTATTGCCTGTGCAAAGGCATCCAGTTCCTGTATACTGGTATACACATGTGGTGCCACACGCACACCGTGGATATTTTCCCAGTTGATACCGACCGTATGAAAATTATAGGTATTGAACAGAGTACTTGTAATGGTATCGAGTTCCTTTCCTTCAATACTAAAATTGGCGATGGCACAACTGAAGCGCGGGTCCAGGGAAGTGTTCAGATGAAATCCGGTTTCATTTTTCACTTGTTCTACCCAATGATCTTTTAAGTAGCGCAATCGCGCTTCTTTTATTTCCGGACCTATCATCATATGGAAGTCAATAGCGTTTGCAATGGCATATTCGATCGGGAAGGAACGGGTACCCAGATGCTCAAATTTGCGTATGTCGTTCACATCTCTGTCTTCAGGTGCGGCAAATAACGGCCACACATTTTTTATCTTTTCTTTTTTTATCCAGAGCATGCCACTGCCAAATGGTGCCGACAGCCATTTATGTAAACTGGTAGCATAATAATCGCCACCCAATGCAGGCACATCAAATACAAAATGACCGAAGGAGTGCGCACCGTCGATGAGCACGTCGGGGCCTTTGGCATGCACGGCATCTGCAATTTTGCGCACCGGATTGATATGGCCGGTCCAGTTAATGACATGGTTCACCTGAACGATCTTAGTTTTTGCGCTGATCTGTTCCGTGTATTTGTTGATCAGATACTCTTCATCTTCGGTTGGCAATTCCAGGTCTATCCATTTTAATATGATCCCATCTCTTTTTTCCCTTTGTTTCCATGCGTTTATCATGTTGGGATAATCCTGTTTGGTGAGCAGCACCTCATCCCCTTTCTTCAGGTCCAAACCAAAAATGACCGTTTCCAGTCCTTCCGTTGTATTTCTGTTTATGGCGATCTCATCCGCATCGGCACCGGCGAGTTCTGCAATTTTTGCGCGCAACTGTTCTCTTCCTTTATCGAGAACATGCCACATATAATGGCTTGGTGCTTCGTTGCACATGGCATTGAATCGCACCAGCGCTTCCTGCACAGGCCTGGGAGCAGGACTGACGCCGCCGTTATTTAGATTGATCAGGGTGGATGATGCCGTATACATCTCTTTTATCTGCATCCAGAATTTTTCATCGACGGCATTTGCGGCGGGTGTTCTGTCCCTGGCCAGAGCAAGTGCATCTGTCATATCCGGCTGAAAAGCATTTCCGGAATAGCGAGCATGCCCAGGCCGGTAGCGGTATTTTAGGAATTTTCTTCGATCTTGCATGGTGTGTGGATATAAATATAGCGATTCCCGGATTGTCGGATTTACATATTGAAATATTTCAATATGTATAATGCAGCCACGAGCGGGTTTATAGCGCTATATAGAAATATGTAAATATTTCAATGATCACCCAAACCAAAAGGAAAGCCGCTCCGCATCCATCCATAAACAGAGTACTGCAACTGAGTAACCATAATGGAAAAAGAGTCAGGGCAAATTAAACAACTGCAACAGGGAAGAGTGCGCGCAAAGTGTCCACCACAAAATCAACTTCTTCGATGGTATTATTTTTAGAAAAGCTGAAGCGCACAGCAGCTGAATCGGGAAGTCTGTTCAATGCGGCGATAACATGTGAGCCCACGCTGGAACCGCTGCTGCAGGCGCTGCCACCGCTCACAGCGATGCCTTCAATATCGAGATTAAAAAGCAGCATTTCATTTTTATCGCTGGGAGGAAAATGCACATTTAAAACGGTATACAAGCCATCTTCCGGGCTATTGAACATCAATCCCGGCATTTCATTTTGCAAACGGTTGCGCATATGTGTGCGCAATGCCAAAATATGTGCCTTTGTCTCTTCCAGTTCAGCATATGCGATCTCCAATGCTTTTGCCAGCCCGATGATACCATACAAATTTTCTGTGCCGGCGCGCATATTTCTTTCCTGCGCTCCTCCATGTATCAATGGTTTGATGGCAGCTTCTGCGTTGACATATAAAAACCCTACACCTTTCGGTCCATGGAATTTATGTGCTGCACAGGATGCAAAATGCACTTTGGTATTTTTCAGGCTGATCGGATAATGGGCAATGGTTTGTACCATATCACAATGGAACAAAGCGTTATACTGCGCACACAAGTTGCTCACTTTATTCAATCGCAACAAAATTCCGATCTCATTGTTCGCATGCATGAGGCTGACCAGTTTTTTCCCGTCGGTCTCCGCCAATAATTTTTCGAGATGCGTATAATCTACAGAACCATCAGCGAGCAGATCCACATAATGCACCTCCACCTGATGATTATTTTCCAATGCCTCCACCGTATGTGTCACGGCATGATGTTCTATACGTGAAGTTATGATACGGGTCACACCCAGATCGCGGACACTGCACTGTAAGGCAGTATTATTTGCCTCCGTGCCGCCGCTGGTAAAAAAGATCTCTCCGGGGCTCACTTCAAAAAGTGCTGCAATTTGCTTGCGGGCCTTCTCTATCGCCGCCCTGGTTTCCCTGCCGTACGCATGAATACTGGAAGGATTGCCGAAATGCTGTTGCATATAAGGCAGCATGGCCTCTAATACCCTCTGATCCAAAGAAGTTGTTGCCGCATTGTCAAGATAAACCCGCATGACCTGAATTCGGGCTCAAAAATAGGTATTTCTGATAATCCTGCCTACTTCATCAACAGCCGGATATCGTCCATGATCTTCATGGCAATGTTCTCAGCCGTTGTTTTGGTCTTGCTTTCCGCGTATATGCGTATGATGGGCTCTGTATTGCTGGCGCGCAGGTGCACCCAGTCGCCGTCAAATTCTATCTTCAAACCGTCGGTCCTGTTCAGCTTTTCTTTCTTGTACTTATCCGCCATATTGTTCAGTATACCCTGTACGTCGGTATTATCGGGAAGTTCTATTTTATTTTTAGCAATATGATAATTCGGATATGTGGCGCGCAACATACTGCAGCTCTTGCCGAATGTTGCCAGGTGTGACAGAAATAAAGCAATTCCCACCAGCGCATCTCTGCCATAATGCAACTCAGGAAAAATGATGCCGCCATTGCCTTCGCCGCCTATCACCGCGTTAACATCTTTCATCATGCGCACCACATGCACCTCTCCTACAGCACTTTGATGATGTTGCACGCCATGCTTGATGGCGATATCTGTAAGCGCCCTGGACGAGGATAAGTTTGAGACCACATCTCCCTTCTTATGCCGCAATACGTAATCTGCCACGGCAACCAGTGAATATTCTTCACCGAACATCTCCCCGTCTTCACTGACGATGGCCATCCTGTCCACATCCGGATCGACCACGATTCCCAGGTCTGCCCTTTGTAGTTTCACCTCATGTGCAATGGTAGACAAGTGCTCCGGAAGCGGCTCGGGATTATGTTGAAAACGGCCGTTTGGATTGGTAAATAATTCTATCGTTTCGGTTATCCCAAGTGCTATTAATAATTCGGGTACGGAAATACCGCCGGTTGAATTCACACAATCGATCACCACCTTAAAATTGCGCTCGCGTATGGCATCTTTGTTCACCAGATCAAGTTCCAATATGCGGTCGATATGAGATTGAATATAGTACCATTTCTGACGATATTCACCTAATTCGTCCACAGAGGCGTATTCAATGGGTTCCGCATCAGCGATGCGCAAAACTTCGGCACCGTCTTCCGCTGAAATAAATTCGCCGAGGTGATTGAGTAATTTCAGCGCATTATAATTTTTCGGATTATGTGAAGCTGTAATGATGATACCTCCGCCTGCTTTCTCAATAGGTACTGCCAATTCTACCGTAGGTGTAGTGCTCAAACCGAGGTCTACTACACGCATGCCTATGCTTTGCAATGTTCCTGCGACCAGGTGATTCACCATTTCTCCACTAATGCGCGCATCCCGCCCGATCACAATGGTATTATTGCCGCTTGTTCTTTTTACCCAGGTGCCAAAAGCGGCAGTAAAACGAATGATATCTTCCGGTGTAAAGTTTTTTCCGGGCGTCCCTCCTATGGTTCCCCTTATCCCGGAAATAGATTTTATTAGAGTCATATTGGTAGCGCAAAATTAATTATTTCAATAGTAGGGCAATAACGGATAAAATGGCAAAAGGTATATTTGTGTGTATAACTTATGCATCTTGTCCAAAGCATGGTACGAGATATGGTTTGATACAAGGTATCACGATATACTCTACAGACATAGAGATACGGAGGATGCTGCCGGCTTCCTGGGACCGCTCATTTCTTATTTACATCCGAAGCAAGGTGCCCTTCTCCTAGATATTGGATGCGGGAAGGGACGGCATGCGGGTTATCTTGCTTCCAAGGGTTTCGAGGTAACGGGTATCGACATTTCCTTTTCGATGATACGTGCCGCTCGAAAGATGTATCCGTCCGGCCCCGACTTCTATCGCCATGATATGCGCCGAGCATTCCGGATCCGCTACTTCGATTGTGTTTTTTTCTTCTTTACCACTTTCGGTTATTTCGATACAAAAAAAGAGGATATGCAAACTTTGCGTGCCGCGGTCAGCGCCTTGCGACCTGGTGGCATATTAGTCCTGGATTTTTTCAATACGGATCTCGTACTCCAAAGCATGGACACACCTGAAATCAGTACGCACGAAGGGATGGTGTTCCGTATAGATAAAACAAGCGTCGGCGACAGTATTCATAAAACCATTACCATACAAAGTGATAAAGGCACTGAAATTTTTCTGGAGAAGGTGCGCGCTTACAGATGTGCCGATCTGCTGGAAATGTTTGCAGAGGTAAACTTGGAGATACTTAGTATTTTTGGCGATTATATTCTTAACCCTTTTGACCCGGAGCGCTCGCCCAGGCTCATTATGATCGCTCAGAAAAAACAAGATGATCGCTGACTGGTTGCAACATGTTGATGAAAAACTCTTCCTCGGTATAAACCATGGCTGGTCATCCGCATTTTGTGATTTTATTTTAATACCCATTCGCGATAAATATTTTTGGATACCTGCTTATGCGCTTATTGCTGTCTGGCTTGTTATTGCCTACCGCAAAAACGGTCTGATCCTCATTTTACTTTTAGGGGTAAACTTCGCGCTTAGTGATCAACTATCCAGTGCCGTAGTGAAACCGATGGTTGGCAGAGTAAGACCCTGTAATGACGAACAATTCGGAAAAGAAGTGGATCTCCGTGTGGATGTTTGTGGACATGGAAAGAGCTTTACTTCTTCACATGCCACAAATACCTTTGCTTTTGCCGTTCTGCTTGGACTGCTCATGCGCAAGAAGAGAAAATTCATTCTTTATGCAGCCCTGATCTGGGCGTCGTTGGTTAGTGTGGCACAGGTATATGTGGGTGTGCACTATCCCATGGATATTCTGGGAGGCGCATTGCTTGGAACCGCAATTGCCTTTGCGCTGTTTACCTTTGCACGCAGAGGTCTGTTCCATCGCATGGATTGGACCGCATGACCTAAACATACAGCCAACAGCAATATGAGCCCTGCCTATATTCTATTGTTATACGTACCAGCAGGTATAGGCGCAGCAATGGCATACGCCATGCGTAAAAAATCCAACAGCAATATGCTGGGTATCATATTGTCGTTCAGCGGCGCTTACTTACTCGGTGTAGTCATCCTGCATTTGCTGCCGGAAGTATTCATGGGCGGAGATGCGGCGAGCAACCGCAATACCGCCGGCTTTGTTTTGGCGGGATTTTTTATTCAGCTCATTTTGGTGCAGTTCACACGTGGTATTGAACATGGGCATCTGCATTTACATGAACATTTTTCAAAAGGCTATGTAAGCGGTGTATTTATTGGCTTAGGTATACATGCACTTTTAGAAGGGTTGCCGCTGGGCGGAGGGAATATGCCTGCCGAAGAAGTGCAACCACTGTATTGGGGAATTTTCATTCATAAATTACCGGAAACTTTTGCACTGGCAACTGTTTTGTTCTTTTCTGCGAAGAAGTCGCTGTGGCCATTGCTACTGATCATACTGTTTGCTTCCATCACCCCACTGGGAAGTGTTTTGGGACAATTTTTTACCGGTTCTGCAGATCCGGAGACCAGGTTTCATTGGATGATAGCCATTGTTTGTGGTTCCCTAACGCACATTTCCACCACGATCATTTTCGAGGCATCCGGCAAAGCACATAAATTGTCCGTGATCAAATTCCTTGCTATTATCGGTGGATTCCTGTTCTCCCTGCTGTCATTGATCCTGTAAACAGGTTTATCAACTCTTTTTGATACATAAAAAACCCCGCCGAAGCGGGGTTCTGATCTCATTACATGGGTAGGATCACATCTGGTCAGTACCGCCCATCTCACTGAAGATGACATCGGCAGGCAGATCGAAAGTTCCGGAAGCATGGTTCACATTTTCTTGTATGGATTCGACCTCGCTTGTCATGGAAACACCACCCATACTCATCTCAGAGCGCATGGGGATGTTTTTCCAAACCCAAAAAGTGCCATCGCCCATTCCATCTTTATGCATTTCGTATTTGTCACATGATTTTCCCTTTATAGTTTCCGTTCCTATTTTTTTGATCCCAAGGTCATCCATCATTTCCTTCGACATTTTATCAAAGTTCATGTCGGCCATTTCATCCATATCCTGAGGCTTCATTTTCGAGCCGGTGTTTTGTCCTTCTGTCCACGAATATATCCAACCGTCCTTCATCATCGTATAACTCACCGTTTCAATATTTTGACCAAGCATGGAAATGCTGGCAACACTTTTGTGTTTTTCCTGTGCACCCCATGCATCAAAATACAGTTCATCATATATATCACCTCCCATCATAGGAGCCGACATTTTTGTCTTAACAATGCCCGATTTGATCGGATATTTACCATTGGAATTTTCAGATGAGGCGCTGCCGGCATCTGACGAACCATTATTATCTCCATTACTTCCACAGGAAGTAAGATAAACCAGGGATGCCAGGGCGAATAAAAAAGAAAATGATTTTTTCATAATTGGGCTTTTGTTCAAAATTAACGGGCTAGATACATTTTACCAAAACCACTGGTAAAATATTGGTCGGTACCGGTGTCGTAGGCATCCAGAGGCTTGCCATTCAGGCGGGTCACAACTCTGTAGAGGTATAAACCGTTGGCGAGCCGGTCGCCATACATGTCGGTCCCATCCCAGGTAAATTCTGTGATATTATTACCAATATGCAAAGGACCTAATTCATTGCGCATGATCTCCCGCACGATCTTTCCGCTGATGGTCATGATCTGAATCTTGAAATATTCGGGAACTTCACTACCGGTAAGTGTAAACACAAAATGCGTTTGTGTTGTGAATGGATTTGGATAGTTGAACACGTTGCTGATCATCGGCTTATTGATCACTTCAAAAGTGATCCGGAAATCCAATTCACCGGCATCATTCCCACTTGCATCCTCACCATGTACCTGCAATTCGTAGGTGCCGTCTAAAAGAAACTCCGGATGTAAAACGATTCGGGCAGTATTGTGCTCTTCCAACTCAGTGGTATCTGCGGGATAAAAAACAGCAGTAATGCCATCTAAAGGAAAAGTGTGCAGGGAGCCATCGGGATATTTACACACAACTTCCAGTACACTGGTATCGCGCAGGGCGAGATGGGTATTTTCGTCGCGCAAACTGATCTCTATTTCCGGTTTTGCACTGACAATGTCGCCATCAAAAATATGTACCCCATCGAAGGTTACATCCACCAACGGATCGCGAATATCTGCAACATTTACAAAAGGCAGGTATCCGAGATTATTAAAATGGAATTGCTCCGGTTGGTCAATATCCGGATTTATCTCCAGGATGAGGGTGTTGCTTCCCGCCGGCAGCACAGCCGACTGAAAGGTGAGTATAGCGATAAAAGAGGAGTCCGATAATAAAGAATCCTGCCGGGTATAAGGAATGGCGTGCAACATGTTGTTCTGATCACGCACATCGAAATGCAGAAGAACGCTATCCAACGGATAATCACTTGCATTAGTGATGGCAATTTCCAGCTTGGCTTGTTCGCCTTGTTGCACACTGTCGCCTGTATATACAAAATGCACATTTGGATTTATGGCCGCTTCCGGCACCGGATCGTACAACACTTTCCAGGACAAGAGTTGCGCCGGTGTGCGCAGACTGTCGTCTTTGGTATTTAATTTCAATCGTATATAAGGATACTGATCAGGGTCAATGAAATTCAACGTAGTATCACCACTTTGCAGCCCGTGTACCAGTTCCGTCTCCGCACCGCTATAATTCACACCAAATACACTCACACTATTTATATCTGTCTCTTCCGGATCCGGAGTGCCCAGTTCCCATTGTAAAGCATCCCAATGAAAAGCAGGCCCTATTTTTTCAGACTCAACGGAACCCGCATTCCAGTTGCCCTCTATAACAAAAGTTGCTTCTATCTTATTTCCTTCTTCGTCACCTATCAATTCAAATTTTGTTTCCGGGGCACCTTTTTGGGCATAGAAAATATAACTGCGGTCATAATCAAATACGGCAAGGGAAAGAATATCTTCGGCACCATATGCGGTAAAGGCATCGAATAGCGAATGGCCATAGGTGAGGGTGTCATTCAGCCATTCATTAAAATCAGCATAGTTATTGCTGTAACAGATGAAGTAAGCACTGTCCGGTATCGTGTCCATCATAAAATGATACAAAATATCCCGTTGGCCGGGTGTATCGGTCATAAATTGAATCATGCGTTCATAGGGATCTGCGCTGCAATACACATCACCATATGGACCCAAATTCGAAGTGCCCACCTCTGAGGTGGTCCAGGGATCGCCGGAATTCGGATCAACCACAAAAACAACAAAACCGGTGCTGGCACAGGACCCTACAGCGATCAACTCACCATCAATATAACTGGTCACTTCCGTCCAGTTTGTGGTGGGATAAATCCCGGTGGCAACACTGTACGTCTTTACATCGGGCACAAAATCAAAACTGCGATCATCCAATAATTCAACATTGGTAAAATCATCTTTCAGGAATTGATAATAATGCGACTGATTCCATCCCGTTACATCGTCATTGGTATATAAAAAAGAAGCTGATCGCCAGAGCAGATCATTATCGTACAAAGTATCCAGTGCTATGCGCCAATAATAAACTTTGCCGGGTAACCAGGTAACAGGCGGCGACTGCCAATACACCACTCCACCGCTATAGGTCACATGTGTTTCCAAAAACAGCGGTGAATTATAGGTAGTAGAAGTATCCACCTGCAGTATATATTGTCTCGATGGCGCAAACGGATCGGAAGTGCTTGCGGCAAAATATTCGGGCACATGATGCAGGATACTATTGTCCACCGGATAAATGGGTATGGCATCATTTGAAATGATATTATACGGGATGCTCAGAATATTATTTAATTCATCGATCTCGTCCACTTCATTAAGGTCGTCAACATAAATACTGAAAGTATTTAATCCCACACCACCCAGCACGTCGGTTGCAAAAGTAAAATCAACGGTATCCCGGAAATAAGTCGCATCCACACGTTTCATCAGGGTCTCAAAAACACCATCGGGTTTTGATCTTTTTACACGCACGTAATAGGAGGAGTCTATCGCCATACCCAGATTCGTTACTATAATATGTACCGTAAAGGAATCGTCACTGGCAGTGATCAGTTCCGGCTCAAAAAATACATATGGTTCTTCTATATCATAATCGGGTTTCGGATGGTGGTTCATGTTCAATGCGGGATCACCCTGCAAGGTGGTATGCTCCATCGCCATCCGGTCATATACGTTTATGGAAGGCCACAGACTGTCGTTCGTTTTTTGTAAAATGGTTCCAATTGATTGACTGTACTGATCGGCCGATAATTCCCGGTAAAGGGTTGTAGCATAGGTGTGCAAACTCGACGCCAAAGAAAAATTACTCGCTGCGATAAAAGCAATTGCCCCTTTGTCTTCCGCAAAGATAAATTTCTCTCCCAGCGTGTAGTCCTCACCGTGAATAGCTGCTGTATTGCAACCATAACCAAAAACAGAGAAATACTTATCCGTATTTTCAAAATGTTCCGGTTCTCCTATATTGAAATCAAAACTTCCCGTGCTGGAATGTCCGAAAAAAGTGATCCAGCTAACGCCATTGTTCACCAATGAATCTATATAATCCGATTCACTGTAAAAAATGGGGTCCGTATTTAATTTATTGAAGGTAATGACGTTCCCTCCGTATAAGGTGTCTTCTATATCCGCCTTATATTGATTGAGGAAATTATTGAACAAGGTCTGCTCGTAACTGGTAAGTCCACCTGCAAAATGCAATACATTTTTCATCCAGGCCTTATTGGCCACAGTTTGTGTCATATCGGCCTGTTGCGCCTCATAAGCGATCATCTTTTCCAGATAAATGCGCACATCATCACCACTGCGAGCCACTATCCTTCCAATAGGGACCTCCGGCACAACCGAACCCGGCCGGCATGCAAGCAAATTATCTGAGCCAGGATGTCCGAAAGTAGGAATAAGATCATCCGTATATTCGAAAGTTCCGGGTGCACGGGTCACATCATACGTATACGATTTGCCCATTAAAAAAACATATTGCGGATCTATGGCAAAACTATCTACGGCGTATAAGATGAAGTTGCGAATAGCCAGCGGATGTTTGCGGATCCCGTAGCTGAATGCGTCATATAATTGATCCATATCCACTATGCGCACCTGATAAGATCCGCCGGCAACTGACGATCTGTAATTGGCATATTCCTGTACCCAATCCACACCATCAGCATCTCGAATGGATGGATGGGTGATGATAAGATAATTCCCCTGGTTCGCGGCAGCACTGTAATCTGTGAAATAGACCGGAGTAAGGGATGGTATGAATGGTATATCGCTAATATCCTGACTGCTGACATACACAGTATCTCCATTCGCACTGACAGGAATGTGGAATTTACTTATGTCGGCATCTACAATACCGGTCATTCGAATATGCGCCGAAAGGTCATATAATAAGGGATCGGTACCTTTCTCATTAAAATCCGTCAGCTCCATATATCTGCTGGCAGCAAAGGCATAAGGCAATACAAAGCGGGTTTTGGATGCGTTGTCAAAATCGAACATACGCGGATAGCGGATGTCAATAAAAGAATAACGCTGGTAATCCGTTGAAACAGGGCCGGAAACAAAGGTCACCGTATTCGCGGGCAACAGATCTCCCAAAGTGAATTGGTATCGCAGTACTTTGTAATTGAAGAAAGTAGAGTCTGCATACGTTGTTGTATTCACCTTGAACACAACATGATGCTCTGAGCTGTTCGCACCAATGATCGCTGTGCGAATGCTGGGTTCGAATGCATCTCCAAAATAAATATTCGGTGTATTTACCGTAACGTTAACCGTGGAGAGATTATACTTGGGTGATGTAAATCCTTCACCGTCCTCATACATGGAACTGTGCACCTCCAGATAACTTGGTCCCGGATTAAAATTTGCAGAACCATATCCGCTTCCATAAACCACCACAGCATCGTATTGCATGTAATGTTCTGCGGGTGGTGTCAAACTCAGGTCATTCACCGGGTTACTCATGCGCCGGTTGTCCAACAAATTATTCCAGGTCAAAAAATAAACCGCTGTATCCGTAATAATACTTTCGTATTGCTGCAATTGCAATGTATCTGAACCGTATAATCGGGCGTCGAATGTGCCGTCATTCCGGGCACCATAAAATTCAATAAAATCACCCGGATCAAAAACACCATCGGCTTCCCCCTGAACAAATAGATATTGTTCCCCTCCTTTATTAAAAATTTGGATGTTCCTCGGATCAATATCAGAAATGTCGGTACCCAGTAATGCAAGTCCGTTACTTAATGCAGTATAATCGATCCGGTATATACCATTGGAAGTGATGGGGAATTTCAGATATTTCTGATCATACCGTATCCATTCGTTCCCGTATGTTTGACCAAACAATCCGGAAAAAGAGCACATGCAACACAGAATGAGTAAAATTCTTTTCATGCGGCTTTAACTTGCGACAAGCGATACTTTATGGTAACAAAGTACGCAAATTTCCACATTATACGTGAAAAGGCCGACACCGCAACAGTATCATTCGTTACTTTCTTTTTGTGTTTCTACTGTTTTATAGATGTCAAAGCGGAGACTGATCACATGTGAGTACAACACTTCTGCCTGCCGGCCGATGTTCGTATAGGCATAATCCAGCATGATGGGCCCGATAGCCAGACCCAGACCTACGTTCGGTTGCGCAGTCCAGGAAGAAGTATACTCGGCATCCGGTATATATTGTTGTATGTTCCCAACTCCTGCACGGAGAAAGATGAATTCTTTGTAATTCGCTTCGATACCTGCGTGTGGATCAACACTTACCGGATCAGCCGACAACAAAACATTGCGTTTTCCATCCGTGGTAAGGTCGGCATTCACTTCGGCGAGCAGTCCGAAATGCTCACCCAGATCAAACTGATAAGCAGCACCCAAAATGATCTTTGGCGTAGTTATTTCGAGTGAATTTTCCGGAACAGCATTTCCGGTTGAAAGGAGAATATCTTTTTCTTCTTCGGTGAATGAGAAACTCCATGCATTGAATGTGCT
Organism: Chitinophagales bacterium; assembly: GCA_041392955.1. Classification (GTDB taxonomy): domain Bacteria; phylum Bacteroidota; class Bacteroidia; order Chitinophagales; family BACL12; genus UBA7236. The sequence goes on from JAWKLB010000003.1 coordinate 111,282, forward strand.
TGTCACATCGCGAAGCATGACACCGAATTTCCATCTGTTCAGGTCCATTTGTGCCGCTGCATCCAAACCAAAACCCCAGGAAGTTGCAAAAGAACCGGCTGTTCGATGGATCACTTTGAAATTTCCTCCTACCCGCAAACCATGCCAATCGATCTTGCGGGCATAGCTGCCCAGGAATGCATAATCAGCTACAGAAAAAGAAGTGATATTATCGTAATTTATACTTCCATCGGGCTGTACCAGATACAGGGTATACGGTATATCATCCACACCGAAACGGATCAGCGAGAAAGCCAGCGCTGCATTTTTATCTTTCAGATTATATACCGCCGAGCCGTAGTCATATTTGGCTATGCCGGCAAAATATTCTGCATGCATCAACCCTACTTGTACATCGGGCTTAACCAATGTGAGAGAAGCAGGATTCCAATATCCGCCCGTCACATCATCTACAGAGGCACATACCGCACCGCTCATGCCCAAAGCCCGGGCTGAAATTCCTATGGCCAGAAATTCATTGCTGTATTTTGGCGCGCTGCTCTGGCCCCAAACTGCGGAAATACATATAAAAAAAATGAATGTAGCCGATATGTGCTTTGCTTTGAGCATACTAAACTGTCCGAAATGTAGGGAATTTTTGGGCATGTAAGGCGTTTTCTGCTTTGTGGATAAGGTTTTTAACTTCTTGGTCGTAGGATCCTAAAATGGCAGGATTGTGAAATCTGCGGTTTATGCGGTCCAGTATGGCAAGTAAACGGTCGTCTTCCATGTAATCGTATATGAACTGAACACGTGCAAAATGCTGAAAATGTCCGGTCACCAGATCGGGGCTTGAGGCTTCGGTTTCTGCACGTATAAAAGCGGTCATGGGTTCACTGTCGACTTGCAACAGAAGCGTATAAAAACGCTCGCACTGGCCGGGTTCTTCTATCAGTATTTTGCGGTCGAGAAGCAACTCGAGCAGCACATGGCAAAACGCATATGCTTTATGTTCAAAGCAGGGAAGCCCACTCTGTTGGACTGCAGTTTTCATTGCCAAAGTGTTCTCTTTAAAAAAATCGGATTCGTGAAACCAGGCATCCGCGGTATAATGCCGGCGCACACCATCAGCAATGGCCTTTTCCCTTGCATCCGCAGAATCCCTCAAGCGGGCAGGATGTACTTTTACAACGGAGTTGGAACGCGCACTGTAATTCGATAAAATATCCGGCAATATGACCCCGGCCGTGATATACGGATCATCTAAAGGCTGTTCGTTATAGAAATGCGATAAAAAATTCACGCCGGATTTATTTTAGTTAACGAATGTTTGGTGCCAATCGTTTACCTGAAGCATCAGGTATTTGTAAAAATAGCCAATCACCTCGTATCGCTTAAGTTCCTATTTTTGCGACATGAAGAATTTTGTCGAAGAATTGCGCTGGCGCGGGATGCTGTTCGATATGATGCCGGGAACGGAAGAATATTTGCAGAAGGGCATGGCCACCGGTTATATCGGATTTGACCCGACTGCGGATTCATTAGGCGTAGGGAATCTGGTGCAGATCATGACGCTGCTGCATTTCCAGCAATGCGGACACAAACCCATTGCATTGGTTGGTGGCGCAACGGGCATGGTGGGCGACCCGAGTGGTAAAAGCGAAGAACGCAATCTGCTCGATGAAACAACCCTGCAACATAATATAGCATGTCAGCAGGCGCAGCTCGAAAAATTTCTTGATTTCTCCCAAGGCGTGAATGCTGCCGAAATTGTAAATAATTACGATTGGATGAAGGATTTTACCTTTCTCGGTTTCTTGCGCGAGGTGGGCAAACACCTTTCTGTAAATTATATGATGGCAAAAGATTCTGTGCAAACACGCCTGGAAAAAGGCATATCATTTACAGAGTTTACCTATCAGCTGGTGCAGGGATATGATTTTTATTATTTGTGGAAACACAAGCAGGTGGGCATTCAAATGGGTGGCAGCGATCAATGGGGAAACATAACAACCGGCTCTGAATTGATCAGAAGGAAAGAAGGTGGTGAAGCATATGCGTTATGCACCCCCCTGATCAAAAAAGCCGACGGCACCAAATTCGGCAAAACCGCCAGCGGAAATGTTTGGCTCGACCCGAAGCGCACCTCACCCTATAAATTTTATCAGTTCTGGCTGAATGCCAGTGATGCGGATGCCGAAACGTATATCCGGATATTCACTTTGTTGGATAAAAAATCCATAGCGGATATTATCGCTGAACATGCGCAGGCACCGCATATGCGTCTTTTGCAAAAAACACTGGCACAGGATATCACCACACGTGTGCATGGTGCAGACGAATTTCAACGCGCAGAACAGGCCAGCACCATCCTGTTCGGCAACAGCAATAAAGAGCAGCTGGCACAATTGGATGAAATGACCTTCCGGGATATCTTCGAAGGCGTCCCGCAATTTGATATTTCTCTGCAAGAGTTGGAATCCGGTATTCCTTTAGCGGATCTGCTGACAGAAAAAACGCAGGTGCTGAGCAGCAAGGGAGAATTTCGCCGGGCCATGCAGGAAAGATCGCTGAGTATGAACCGGGAAAAACTTGAGGACGCCGAAAAACATGTTACCGGAGCCGATCTGCTTAACCATAAATACCTGCTCCTCCAACGGGGTAAAAAGAATTACTTTTTGCTTATCGCTTCCTGACATTTCTCTTCCGTTTTCCATATAAATGCGGCTTATTATATAAAACCCTATCTTTAATAAAAAAGATGGGCAAATTTCAAAAAGCAAACGAGAGACAATTTACGGCGATGCAATACGCACCGCTTACTGTGCAGGCGTACAGTCAATGGCTGCTGACTTTTCCGATGCTGTTCGTATCCGTGATGCATGCGGATGGCAATCCGGTGAAAGATCTGAAAAAAGCCAACTTCCATGCAGGGCGCATCGGCAATGGCGCCACCTGGGTGCCGCTGACGATCACCACTTTACAGACAGACGGCAATGCACATGGTTTTTACAGTTTAAGTATTCAGAAAAATAGTAATGGCGGACAATTGATGAACTGGAATTTTTTTCCGGATCAGGTATTGACCATTGAAGTATCTTTTTCTACCGGTACGAAAAGCAATAAGGTAAACTATCGCGGGCAGTGTTTGGCGGCTATGCAGACAAAAGAAAAATGATCTTTCAATTGAGTACCGATACCACCGTGGTCAGCACCACACCATCGGTCGTCGTTACCTTCAACACATAATTACCGGCGCGGATATTTTTTGCATCCAGGGTGAACAGGTTCTTATTTTGAATGGTCCTCGAGATCAATGCGCCTTCCAGGGATGTACATTCTACAAGAAAAGAAGGGATAAATGCATTGTCGATGGTAACGGTAATGAGATCAGATGAAGGATTCGGATAAATGAATATGGCACGGTCACCTGCATTCACATAGGTAATTACAGCCGTATCACTTTTATACAATCCGGAGGATGCCGTTACCATATATCTATAGGTAACCCCGCTTTGTAATCCTTCGGCGTCAATATGGTCATAAGATTGATCATCGGAGCCGCCACATACCCCGCCAACAGAATAAATGGGTGTAAATGGAGAATCGGCATCCGATCTTTCCAGGTGCATATCAAAACAGGTATTCCCGCCGGACAATTTCCAGTTGATGAGGATACTGTCACCAAACTGAACGGCGGTGAGATTTTCAAAGATGCCCTGTCCGTAAGCAGAAATACAGACACAGAACCAGATGGGTAAAAGGAGTAGCCTGCGCATGCGTGTAATAACGATGGTTCATGTTAAATAGTATATGTTCAAACGGCAATATCTGTTTCCAAAACATCAAGTACACCGCGCACCTTATGCATGCATTCGGCATACTCTTCTTCGGGATCCGAATCATATACGATGGCACCACCGGTATGCAGACTGATAACTTGTGTATCCTCTCTATATACCAATGAGCGTATGACCACGTTGAACGTAAAATCCTGCTCGGGCGTAAAAAATCCGATAGCACCTGAGTAAATACCTCGCTTGCTGTCTTCATACCTTTCGATCAGTTCCATGGCGCGCACTTTTGGAGCACCCGTCATACTGCCCATAGGGAAAGCATAGCGGATGGCATCTACTGCATGTTTGTCGGGATCCAGTTGCGCAGTGATCACAGATATCAAATGGTGCACCTGCGGAAAGGAATACACGCCGAATAATTCTTCTACCTCTATCGTCCCCGTCACAGCCGAGCGCGTTAGGTCATTGCGCACCAGATCAACGATCATGACATTCTCCGCACGATCCTTCACACTGTTCTTCAATTCATTTTTTAATTGTGCATCCTCTTCTGCGGACTTGCCTCTTGGCCTTGTCCCTTTTATGGGTTTACTGCATAAGGTGTGGCCGCGTTTCTGTAAAAACAATTCCGGGCTCGAGGAGATGCACCAAATATTTTTCATCCGGTACAACACGCTATACGCCGCTTGCGAACGCCTGCACAATAACTCAAATACCTCTACCGGATCCAATGCCACCTGTTCTGCATAGAATTCCTGGCAATAATTCATTTCATAGATATCACCGGCAATGATATGTTCCCGGATATTGCGCACATTTTCCAGATATTTTTCTTTGGCCGTTTTCGCTCTGAAGAAGGGAACGTCTCCATGAAAGGCAAGGTCCATGGTTTGTGTAGCTTCTATTAAGGCAAGGAGTTGTATTGCGGATGTGTCCGGGTTGTCCACGATCCCGATCTCCAACGTATCACCGGTACATCGCAATAATATTTCCGGAACAAAAAAATACATTTCATCTGCTCCGATCCTGTCAGTATGCAGGGAATACAGATCTTCCAGTTGATTTTTCACATCATATGCCACATGGCCCATACAATGATCCTGTGTCTTATCCACAAAATCCCGGAGTGCTTGCATATCACATCCTGCAATGGCAAGATGTTCACCCGCACCACACATCCAGTCAAAAGTATGCGACCCATACACTGCATCTTTGCAACTATCATAAAATGCAAAGGTGTCGCCGGAAGAAAAAAAACGCAAAGTTTTTCTTCTGAAAAGTGCAGCATCAGAAAGTGTATGCCGGGTCCATTTCCGCATGTACAGCGTCAGCGTTTAGAAGATGATCAACTTCTCCCGTTCGGGGCCGGCAGATAACATACTGATCCGTGTTTTTAATTGCCACTCGATGAATTGCAGATAATTTTTCAATGCCGCAGGCAGATCGTCTTTTGTCTTGCAATTATCCAGATCGCATTTCCATCCCGGAAAAGTTTCATAAATAGGTTCTATTTCCAATCCCTCCAGATCATATGGTAACCTGTCGGTTTCTACGCCGTTTATTTTATACGCAACGCAGGCTTTGATCTCATCAAAATCATTCAGCACATCTATTTTAGTGATCGCTATTTGAGTAACACCATTCAGCATGCAGGTATATTTCAAAGCCGGGATATCTATCCAGCCACATCTGCGCGGGCGGCCGGTAGTTGCGCCAAATTCAGATCCCACGCGCCGCAATGCTTCACCCGTTGCATCAAACAATTCGGTCGGGAAAGGGCCACTGCCCACACGCGTGCAATATGCTTTGCTGATACCTATGACCTCTTTGATCTTTTGCGGAGCGATACCCAGACCGGTACACACACCAGCTGTTATCGTATTGCTGGAAGTAACAAAGGGATACGTTCCATGATCCACATCCAACATACTTCCCTGTGCACCTTCTGCCAGTATCTTTTTATTTTCTGCAATGGCATCCTGCATATAATATGCGCCGTCGGTAAATTCCAGACCGCGCAAAAAATCGATGGCTTCCATCCACTCGGCTTCATCCGGTATCACAGGATCTGTCACACCGAAATTTCTGAGCAATTCAAAATGCTTTTCTTTCAGGCGTGTATACATTTCCATAAAATGAGGTGCATGCAGGTCGCCCGTGCGCAAACCATTCCTTCCTGTTTTATCCATATACGCAGGGCCTATACCTTTCAAGGTACTGCCTATTTTGGAAACACCTTTATGCGCCTCACTGGCTGCATCCAACATTTTATGAGTAGGTAGTATCAAATGCGCTTTGGTGGATACCAGTAATCTGCCGCGCACATCCACACCGGCCTTGGCCAGATTGTTTATCTCCTTGCGAAAAGTGACGGGATCCATCACCACGCCGTTGCCGACAACATTCATACAATGCTGCAAAAAGATACCGGAGGGTATGGTATGTAAAACAAATTTGGTTCCGTCCGGAAGAATAAGGGTATGTCCTGCATTGGGCCCACCCTGAAAGCGAGCTACAATATCATACTGTTCGGCCAGGTAATCTACTACTTTTCCTTTCCCCTCATCTCCCCATTGCAGACCTAATAATACATCTACGTTCATATCATGGATTAAAGTGCGAAATTAGGCCATCTGCATGCCATCGGCAACTGCAGTATACCCTTTTTTTCAAGAGCTTTTCAACAGAAATGGTGCTCAGGCGTTCTCCTTTTCCAGGTGCAGCAAAGCCTCATCCGTATTCCGGCAGATCGTAAAAAAGGAAGTGAGTTTTGTCGTGACCAGCAAGTTGAGCAGGAGCTCATTGAGCGAACACATCACCACCTCGCCACCGTTGCGGCGCACTTTGGTCAATATCTTGAGAAAGAAATTCAGTCCGGAGCTGTTGATATACTCCAGATCATGCATCTCAAATATGATGCGTTTCAATCCCTCTTCAATGCGCGCATCCAATTCTTCCGCTAGTTCAATGGTTTGATATTCTCCCACCATCCTACCGCGGAGCTGCACTACCAGGGTGCGTTCGTCTTTGCTGTCAAATGTATATTCCATCCAGGAAGTATAAATCGTTTATCCGTTCAATTCTTTTTCGCCCTCGTTCAGCTTCATGGCGCGCACCTTCTGGCAGTTGCCACAAATGCCATACATATTGAGCGAGTGATGTGTGATCTTGAAATTCAGCAGGTCACCCATCATGGTCTGTATCTGATGGATGCGCGGATCACAAAATTCCACAACTTTTTTGCAGTCTACGCAAATAATATGGTCGTGCTGTTTGTAGCCATGCGACTTCTCATACTGCGCGAGGTTCTTTCCGAACTGGTGTTTGGTGATCAGGTCACAGCTCAGCAATAATTCCAGCGTATTATATACAGTAGCCCGGCTCACGCGGTAATTCCTGCTCAGCATGTGGGTATACAGGCTCTCCGCGTCAAAATGGTCGTTCCGCGAATAGATCTCCTCTACTATGGCGAAACGCTCCGGGGTTTTGCGCAGGCCTTTTGATTCGAGATGCGCCGCAAAAATGTTGCGTATCTCGCCCAGTATCTTTTTTTGATGGGTATCCATTTTACCTTCGGTCCGTTTCACTTTTTCCATATCTGCCGATCAGCTTTCCATGCGTTCCACACTGATCACACCTTTCATGGAACGCAAGTTGCGCAGGAGAAATTCCAATTGCTCCGTATTTTTTACATACACCCGGATCATGCCCTCAAAAATACCATCTTTTGCATCCATGGTGAGGCTTTGCATATTGAGTTTCATATCGCCCGAGATAATGTTCGTGATCTTGTTGATGAGGCCCACATCGTCGAGACCTGTAACCCGTATACCGGTCAGGAAGGCGATATCCTTTTGTTGCGTCCACCTGGTCTTCACAATCCGGTAACCGTATTTGCTCATCAGTTCTGTAGCGTTCGGGCAACTCGTTTTGTGGATCTTGATCCCTTCGTTGATGGTAATGAATCCAAATACATCGTCCCCAACGATGGGATTGCAACATTTCGCCAGTGAATAGGCGATATTGTCCATCGCATTATCGAAGATCAGCAACTCTGCATTCGTGGTTGCGATCTTTTCCAATCTGTCCAGATCGATATGTGTTTCTTTATCCGGTGTGGGCGGGTGTAATTTGCCCACATGTACGGTGAAATCTTTTAACTCCTTTAATTGTATATCCTTGGTGGCGATGCGATAAAATAATTCGAGACTCGTGGGCTGGTGATAATATTCCATCAGCACCTGCACATTGCGGTCGAGCATCTCTATTTTCATCTGGCGGAATTTCTTTTCCAGAATTTCCTTTCCATCCAGAGCAACTTTTCTGCGCGCTTCTTTCAGTGCATTTTTCACTTTACTGCGCGCGCGTGAGGTCACGAGAAAATGCAACCAGTCCTCATTCGGTTTTTGTTTTTTACTGGTAATGATCTCCACCTGATCGCCATTGCTTAGAATATGGCTCAGCGGCACGAGTTTATGGTTCACCTTGGCACCGATACAATGATAACCCACATCGGTGTGTATCTCGAATGCAAAGTCGAGCGAGGTGGCACCCTGCGGCAATATTTTCAGATCGCCTTTGGGCGTAAACACATAGATCTCTTTTGAAAATAAATTCAAACGGAAATCGTCGAGAAATTCCAGTGCGTTGAATTCGGGATTGCGCAATAACTCGCGTATCTCACGTAACCAGGTATCCAATGCTTTATCTGTTGTTCCTTCTTTGTATTTCCAATGGGCAGCGAATCCTTTCTCCGCAATCTCATCCATCCTGCGCGTGCGAATCTGCACTTCTACCCACCTGCCCTTCGGCCCCATCACCGTGGTGTGCAAACTCTCATAACCATTCGCTTTCGGTGTGGATATCCAGTCGCGCAAACGATCGGGATTCGGATGATATAATTCCGTTACATAACTATATACCTTCCAGCAATCAGCTTTCTCGGTTTCCAAAGTGGTATCTACAATAATGCGTATCGCAAACAGGTCGTACACCTCATCGAACACCACACCTTTATTGCGCATCTTATTATATATGGAGTAGATACTCTTCGGGCGTCCGTACATTTCATAGGTAAATCCGCCCTTATCCAATTTCTCTTTGATCGGTTTCATGAATTCATTCATGTACCGGTTGCGTTCGCGTTTTGTTTCAGATAATCTTCTGGCTATATCCCTGTATGCTTCCGATTCCTGATATTTCATCCCCAGATCTTCCAATTCCGATTTGATGGCATAAAAACCCAGACGATGTGCAAGTGGTGCATAGAGATATAATGTTTCGGATGCGATCTTCAATTGCTTCTTTCTGCTCATGCTGTCCATCGTGCGCATATTGTGCAACCTGTCGGCAATCTTGATCAGGATAACGCGGACATCATCAGCGAGCGTGAGCAATAATTTTTTGAAGTTCTCTGCCTGGATGGAACTGGTCAGATCAAATACGCCGCTTACTTTGGTAAGTCCGTCAATGATGCGCGCCACTTTAACACCGAATTCTTTTTTGATATCATCCAATGTCATTTCGGTGTCCTCAACCACATCATGTAACAATGCACATATGGCGGCGGTCGCCCCCAAACCCATTTCGTTCACCACGATCTGAGCCACCTTCAGCGGATGTATGATATATGGCTCGCCGCTCTTTCTGCGCATATCCTGGTGCGCCTCCAAAGCCATTTCAAAAGCAAGGCGTATCTGCTTGCGCTCAGCCTTCGTCATATTGTTCTTCAGACTGCGCAGCAGGTTGCGATACTCCTTCAGAATGAGCTTCCTTTCCTTCTCGGTATCTATAGGTTGTATGAGGTCCATCGTACGCATTACAAAAGTAAATCTTTAGCGGCAGGCCGCACGGGCTTATTGTTAATAACGAAATGTATACTTTTTAGTTTGCCGGACACAGTTGCAGCACTTGTTCAGAAAGCAAGCCGGGTTTCCTTTTCAGGGAACTTTCTCCTACCTTTGCGACTCTTTTTGCCGGAGGGCAAAAAAGCGGGTGTGGTGAAATTGGTAGACATACCAGACTTAGGATCTGGCGCCGCGAGGCATGGGGGTTCGAGTCCCTCCACCCGCACAGTTCATGCAAGCGGCAGATAGCCGAACGAAACAAACGTAACGGGTGTTTGCTCAATCATGGCGGAGATCCTTCCGCGTATACAGATAACCATTAAACCATTTATCCAGTGAGTATCCAGATTGAAGAATTAGCTCCACAGCACCGGCTGGTACATATACTAGGTGATGCAGATTACAGGCCGAAATTTGATGCGGCCGCTGAAAGACCTCAAACCAAGAAGAGTGCGTTAGGAAGAGTTCCGGACAGGCCATGTTCCTCCTGGTACTGAACGCAAAATGTATAACCAACAGTGTTTTGCTGGATGAGTTATGCCAAAGCTTGTGATCGAGATGGATATTATCCTGAGAGAACAACTTTACGAACTGCTCATGACCACTTGCGATGAGAATACCTTAGACTTCCTTCAATGACCCAAAGAATATACCTTCAGCTACGAGATAGGTATTCAACCGCCGGTGGATGTGGAAAAAGATGTCCGCGATGCAACACATTACTTACTACCATAGAGGCAACAGAAACTGAAATAGCCGAAGAAATGGAGCGCCTGCGCCGCCAAATACGGCAAGCGCGGATGGACATAGATGGAAGATAACGATGTGATCTATGCACATCTGGAAGAGCTGATTACCGTCGCGGCAGTTTTGAGGTCATCAAAAAGACACCTATTTCAATCTGCAAATGGTGCGTGAGGATAAACGCGACCTGTTCCTCGGAGCATCGAGCGGTTCTGCGCAAAATATAGATGATGTGTTCAGCGTCTTTACCGGTGAGCGCGATAAAGTTGCGCAGAATGTATTGTTGATGGAGAAGATGACACCCGAGAAGCAGAAGACGTGAATGGCAGATACAGCGTGCGCATAGATAAGGTCATAAGGCTGATGCCCGCCGATCTCGACGAAGCGGCGCATGCCGAGCTCCGAAGAATAACGGTGAAGTAGCCGACCAGGCCTGAAAACAAGATAAAAAGGTGATAGAGCGCTACTTAGCAGCATGACAGAGAGGTGTCCTCAGAAAGCCAGTCATGTTCTTTTATCAACGATACAACGCAAGTGCCCCTTCCGGAAGTCTTTCTTAGAGAGTGGTACGAAAAGACGAAAGGAAGTGCAGAGCGAGGATCCGGAGAAGGCTGAAGATTTTATCAAGCGATTGAAACAATCTCTAGATGTTTCATATGCAGAAAAAACGCAGATCTTGCAGTGACCAATGACAAGTGATCGAAGAAGCCGTAATAGCAGTGCGCCAGGTTATAGTCAGCTGGAAAAAACTGTTCGTCAACTACATCCTACTACAAAGTCAGCTAAGAGAAAAACAATTTGTAGAGAACATGCAAGGACAGACCATGCAGAAAAAAATTCTTTGCCACCGAGTGAAACAATATGTGCAGATAGAGAAGAAAACCCATCACCTCGACATTTCAAAAAATGACAAAACAAGAAGAAGCATATGCAGAATAATGAATTTCGCAAATACGCGACCCAGCATTTAAGGAATGAGCGGCAACGCCCTCGACAGCCTATGCGCGTGCGAAGTATGCGTGACAAATTTTACATATATCATTGAAGAGCATAATTGAATGCGCAGGCATTGGACGTATTGCATTCTGCATGCCTTATGATAGATTTGCATCATCTTCCTTAGGAACAACCATCGACGATTATGTGGCCAATGTGATCCAGGCCCAATTGCTGTTTTGAGCAGCGTGCGGACAATCAAGCGAGATATCCAAGATCTACATCAACAGCCCCGGCGGTATCGTATACTCAGATGCGGCGATCTATGATACCATGCATTATATCAACCACGATGTTGCAACCCATCTGTGCCGGTATGGCAGCATCGCAACTGTTCTCCTCTGTGCAGGAACGAAAGAAAACGCAGCGGTTTGACCATGCACGGGTGATACACCAACCCATGGGAGGAGCACAGGGCCAGGCCAGCGATATGGAAATAAGCCTGGGAAGTCCTCGACTTCAAAAAAGGAAGCTCTATACCATCATCAGTAACCACAGCGTAGGATTTCGATAAAGTGGAAAGACTCGATCGCGATTACTGGATGATCGCAACGGAAGTAAGGAGTATGGAATGATCGATGAGGTATTGGTAAAAGACCCTAAAGGTAATTTTGGGTATCAGCACCTTGAAGAAAGAATCATTGTTCCTTTTGCCTCCGTCCGAAGGAAGTGCGCATATTGATCGCGCGGGGCAGGGTCCTGTCTGCGAGGAACTGGGTGGACAGGCTGAGCAACCTTATTGAGAGAGAAGAAGAGCTGCGCCAGCCAGAAGAAGCTTACAAATTCTCCGTACAGAATTCGCCGACCCCGTTCAAGGGAGTTTCTGGATACTTACGTGATCGGGCAGGACAGGGCGAGAAGATCCTTTCCGTATGTGTCCTGCTGCAAAGGTTTGAACCAGAAGGCGCAGGATGATCGTGAGAATCGAAAATCGAATATTATCGTGTGGGGCAAACAGGGACAGGTAAAACCCTGCTTGCGCTCCGTGCCAAGTTTTTGAACGTGCCCCTTCGCCATTGGGCGCACCGTGTTGCGGGGCGGGGTATGGGTGAAGATGTCGAAAGCATCGCTTTCCCGCTTGTTACAGGTTTGTAATTACGATGTTGCCGCTGCTGAGAAAGGCATCGTCTACATCGATGAGATCGACAAGATCGCCCACGCAAAGGCGACAACCCGAGCATCCTCGCGATGTGTCGGGAGAAGGTGTGCAACAGGCATTGCTCAAATGCTGGAAGGCGCAGGTGATGGTTCACCGGGGTGAGTTATAAACACCCGAACAGAAGATGGTGAAGGTGAATACCCAGAACACATCCTGTTCATTTGCGAGTGTACATTCGACAGTATTGAAAGATCATCGCAAAGTACTGTCACGCAGATGATCGGCTGTGGAACGACGGTGAAAAGACCGCCGACCGCGATAATCCTGCTGCAATACATAGCTCCTCAGGACCTGGAAGGATTCAGGCTGGCTCATTCCGTGATCGAGAAGTACCGTTCTTTACCACCTCGATCCATGGATAGGGACATACTCGTGCGATACTCACCACCGAAGAATGCCATCATCAAGCAGTATGAGCAACTCTTCGAGCTGGAAAATATCAAGCTGGTAGTAAAGACAGGTGTGTTGGACTTTATATCGTCGGAGAAAGCATTGGAGTTCAAAGCTGGGTGCACAGGGCCTGCGTTCTATCTGTAGAAGCACTGCTTACAGTGCCATGTTCAAGTCTGCCAGTATGGATGCCGGAAGAATTCAGGCTGACGCCCGAGATCATATCAATACCTTCAGCATCGACTCAATAACCAGCTCAGATCTTAGCTAAACAACCAATACCCTTTATTTCGCGCTGAAAATTTCTGGATTGTCCGGAGTCCCTACGTCTAAATCTCCTGATGTCCCGATCTTAGATGTTATATCATGCTCAGAACAACACCTTTCCTTTGCTTTTTGCTTTTTGCTTATATTCTCCTTACTGCTTATTCCTTGCTGCTTACTGCTTATTCCTTGCTGCTTGCTGCTTATTCCTTGCTTCTTATTTGCCACTGCCATATAAAAACAGAAAGGAGGGCGAGTACCTCCTTCTGATCAAATGAACCTAATTTATGAAACAAACCCAACTGTCCTTGTTATAATTGTCCATGTCAACTATAACTATCGCCTGAATAGGATATTGAGTGGATACCTGTTTGCATAGCTCAGTTTTTAATAATGGGTGAATGGTCGTTTAACTGGTTCAAAGTATGTAAAGCGCTTACTTATATTCCATTACAACTAAATTATGTTTGTGACATATTATTTTAGATTATTTAGACCATATAAATGTTATTATATTATTGATTTTCAGTATTTTATAAATTAACATAATTTTTGGATTTTTCTGAATAGCCAAATATACCCATATTAAACTACAGCAATACAATGCGATTGTGTCTAAAAATAGTGGCCTTCTTTTTTTACTTTCCTCAAGGATTTTGTTTGTGACAGGTAATGTAATTACCCTTTAGGATGGATATGTCGGCGCAGACTCCTCATTGTACCTTTTTACCCTAAGCCAACCCGGAAAGACCATGAGCAAAAATCTTATTGAAATCGTAAGGTTGTGACCAAAAAGGATCTCAAGATCGAGATCTTTGACCAGAACCTGCTCAACAGCAAAGAAAGCAAAACTGAATTCTACGACGGGCTGGTCAATGAGCGGTTCAGCACCGATGAGAGCGGCGGCCTACCTGTGATTCCAGCCCCTCGACGACAAATACGGCAACTCGGTATTTACCAAACGCCTGCTGAACACCCTGTTCTTCCTCGACAGCAGCCGACGCATCTTCTCTAACTACCACAAGGCCAGTATTCCTGTAATAGAGCTGGGCCCAGATCAAGATCCTGCTCAGCAGCGGAGCGCGGAATGCTGCAGTGAAGATAGCACAGAAAACCCTCGGCGTTGCTGTGACCTACAAGTTCTCTGACATGATCGTGAACTGCGCACGCATCCTGATGGGACATGCCAGCCTCACGGGCAATGAAAAGGATTACGAGACCTACGCCGCGTTGATCAAAGATGCCATGCGCGATCTGGATGCAGAGATACAGGCTGAAGAAATGTATCAGCGGCTCACCATCAATTTTACCTCCAGCGCCTCGCCTAAAAATGAATTGATCGGCAAAGCAGATATGTATCTCAAACAGGCCAATGCCTTATGTGAGACCACCGATAGTTATAATGTCCACTACCTCCGCTACCAGATTTGGATACTCAACGCGCAGATCAAGCAGCAATTCGACGAGACCATAAAAGCCTGTGAGGAAGCGGAAAAGTATCTGCAAAGAAATCCAAACTTCAACCAGCGCATGAAAATGGCCAACCTGGCGCTGATCAAAATAAACACCTACCTCCAGTTGCGCGATTATGAGAACGGAAGGAAGAATGCAGAAAAATGCCTCGACCTGGTGCCGGAAGGCAGTAACAACTGGTTCGTATTTCTGGAATATTATTTCCTCCTGGCCATGCATACCGAGAATTATATCAATGCGGCAGGTATCTATATCAAAGTGATCAATCACCCGCGCTTCAGTTATACTACAGAAGACCACCAGGAGAAATGGAAAATTTTTGAAGCTTATATCAACTACATTTTTGAAACCGAGAATATCAGCAAAGAATTGCTCACCAATGATCCGAGCAAGCGCAAGTTCCGTCTGCTGAAATTCCTGAATGAGGTTCCCAACTTTACAAAAGACAAACGCGGATATAACGTTTCCATATTAGTTATACAGATACTATATCTCCTGGAAAAAGGTGAGTACACCAATATCATCAACCGGGCGGAAGCCCTGAATGTATATTGCAGCAGATACCTGCGCAAAGATGATTCCTATCGCAGCAGTTGTTTCCTCAAAATGCTGCTCACTATGGTGAAGGAGGACTTCGGCTATGAACGCACCAAACAAATGGCACAGAAATATCTGCGCAAGATGTCGGAAGGCGATGCCGAGGGGAATAACATGGTGAACGAATGGGAGATCATCCCGTACGAGATACTTTGGGAAAAAGTACTCAACCGTTTGAAAAGCAAAGTGCAGACAATGCGCGCCTGACCACTATCAGGTCAGAAAATCAAGGAGCGGAAAATCTCTGCCCAATATCGCTTTCGGATCGGCATATAACCACTTGTCCAGAATAGTACTATACACACTACGAAAATCAACCTGGTGTATCAGATCTCCCTCATCGAGGTTTGCCAGATCGGGCATATCGTTGATCATACCACCTCGTTTCAGCCCACCGCCGATCAAATAAATATTACTTGCCGTACCATGGTCGGTACCTTTGCTCGCATTTTCTTCCACCCTTCTGCCAAATTCGCTAAAGGTCATGATGAGCGTATCGTTGAATTTGTTGTTTGCCTTCAGATCATCGCAAAATACCTTCACCGCATCGGCGTAAACTTTTAATTGCTTTTCCTGCTGATTGCGCTGTGCAGCATGTGTATCAAATCCACTGAGCGAAACATAATAGACCATCGTATTCGACTCGGCAACGATCAATTCGGCAACAGTCTTTAATTGTTGTGCAAATTGGGTGTCGGGATACAGAGCGCCGGATGTATAGATCGTGGATTTTTCGTAGATATATTCTGTGCTCTCTGCTGTATCTACCAATAATTTATGCAGATATTCCACATTATGTTCGTGATCGTGGAAGGATGCATTTTCGTGTGCTATCGCCTCGATGAACGGATCCTGTGCAGTTGATTTCAACAATTTCGGATCACGTGTTGCAAATCCACTCACTTTTTCTCCTTTTAATGCCAGACTTAAACTGTCGTCGATCTCCACAGCTTTATGCGGCTTGCTGCAGT
Organism: Chitinophagales bacterium; assembly: GCA_041392955.1. Classification (GTDB taxonomy): domain Bacteria; phylum Bacteroidota; class Bacteroidia; order Chitinophagales; family BACL12; genus UBA7236. The sequence goes on from JAWKLB010000003.1 coordinate 127,498, forward strand.
TACCTGTGTTGCAGGAAGCATCCAGATATCTGCCCAGCCATCCGGTTTGCCAATAGATATTTTCATCGCTTGCCGATTGCCAGATATCCATGGAGCGGAAGTGCGAGCGATTGGGATTGGGATAACCCACACCATTTACGATCACCACATCACCGCGAAAGAACAGATCGGCGAGCCCCTGCAGGTTTGCATTCATACCGATATCATCACTCAAAGCAATGAGTTCAGCTTTTTGATAACCGATATTCGGACGCGCCTTGTGATACAGGTCGTCGCGAAAGGGTACGATGCAATTCAAACCATCGTTGCCACCGGCAAATTGGATCACTACGAGCACCTTGGGTTTGCCATCCGGCGATAAAAAGCCCGAAGATGCGCGCAGGAATTGCGGAACAAAAAGCGATGCCGATGCAAATGCGCTATTGCGAATGAAGGTTCTTCTGGAATGTCCCATATCAGATCAATTGAAATTCAGGTAAAGACATAATGATACCGGCTGTACTGATAATGCGATTCTCCGGAGAGCTGTGGTCCACATATTTTTCTATCAGCGCTGTGTCGACCAGGTCGGTCGGAGATTGTATCAGATATTTCAATAATACACTGGTATACGCTTCCTCCTTTTCGTTCCGCATGAAATGCACCAGTTTGGACCAGTCGCTGCGCACCTGCGCTTTTTTATCCGTGCGCAGTTTTGTTTCATCTTCCGGCGCATCTTCAAATTCCGGTTTCGGACGAATATCAAAACCACCATCTTTAATGATGCGTTTTGGAATTTCCATGCGCAAGGTGAGGGTTGAGCTATCCACCCAATTTTTACCACCGGGCCAACCTGCTACATTCGGCGGAAAGAACAAAGTTTGTCCCAATACCTTTTGCAAGTTGGTAAGCGCCTTATCATCTTTGAAATCCAGTCCGATCAATTTTTTATATCGTATGATCAATTCCACCGGTGAAGCTATCCTGCTGCCCACATTTTTTTCATCATAGAACCAGTCGGAGGTAAATATGGTACGCATCAAAGCGGCAATATCATAACCCGAATCATAGAATGTGTTGGTGAGCATTTCCACCCTATCGGTATCCGGCACTTCATGCACAAACTCTTTGTAGATCTTTGTGGTGACATACCGGGCTGTTTGTTTTTCTTCCAGAAGTATATTTATGATGTCCTCAGCATTGAATTTGCCTTTTCTCCCCAAATAGTCTTTCTCATCAAAATCGTGGTCCTTCTCCACGAATGCATATTGCCCTTTTTTATTCACAGTCCAGCCGGTGAATGCGCGCGCAGCTTCTTTGATATCTTTTTCGGTATACACATTTCCTTCTCCCAGTGTAAATAATTCCATCACTTCCCGTGCAAAATTCTCATTGGGGTGATCTTTTTTGTTCTGCTGGTTATTCAGATACACGATCATTGCCTGATCTTTGCTGATAGCATGCAGCATCTTCCCGAAATTGCCGATAGCGTGTTTGCGGAGTGTGTTATTCTGCACTTGCATCAGCCAGGCGAATTGTGAGGATGTTGCAAAATGATCATGCCAGAAAAAGGTCATCTTCTCCCGTAACACAGCATTGGTGCCGGCCATGATATTTAGCCACTCCACATTCATTTTACGCATCTGCTCCGGAGCACGCAATATCATAAATAAGATGCGCGCATTACTTACCTCCTTCCCTTTAACAGGATTTTCCATGTAGTTGAGGTTGCGGTAATTTTTGGAAGATTCAAATAACTGATCTACCAGTTTCTCTACCGGTGTGTTCAGCTTTTGCTTGATGTTTGCAGGCGTTTCGCCAAATCCTGCGCGCAAGTAGAGATGCTGGATCTTGTTTTCCTGACTGACCATAACTATGCGTTGATCGATGTGTAATAGACAAACATGGTGCCACTTTCGCAGCTATAACCATAAGACGTATCAACGAATAAATAGTTACATACGGTATGTGCGCATCGTTATTTCAATCGGATAAGGATATATCCGAAGCTGTTCGCCGGCAGTTCTCCCTTGAAATCCTGTACCTGTATTCCCTGCACTTCGTAGTTCGGTTTAGTGCCTTTGCCCATGAAACCGGTGGTACCGGAACTGCTGTATAAATATTTTCCGGACACAAAATGCATGGATGCAGATTCTACTTTATATTTTCCGTAGTCGAGTGTGAGCGGACCCGCAGCACCCATATTTTCAAAATACAAATAGGCCGTTCCATTCCCGTTGGGCACAACTTTCATGTCCATACATTTAGTAACGGATACCCCATTTTGCACTTCCGATGCCAGCATATATGCGTAATATCCCATACGCTTTGCCATGTTATTTTGTGTATCATCAAACTTGGTACTGCGCGAGATCATTCCATATTTATCCGGACTGACACCATTATGTATCAATAAATAATTTGTCTGATCGCGCAACTCTACCATTTCCTTGAACTGCCATGCTCCGTTCACAATGGTATTATTGAGCATATCGGAAGGTTTGGTATTCCATTCTGTTATCCATATCTCTTTTCCCTGAAACTGTTCATGTGCGTAATGTATGCCATCTTCGAGCAAGGTTCCGGACATCAATTGTTCTGCTGCCTTTTTAAATGCCTTATCCAGTTTGCTATCTGATTTGCCCGCCTCATACGCCGATTTTTTATCGAGCAGGTCATAGGTATCATTCAGCTGTTGCTTGGTATAATAATAATGCAGGATAACGGCATCATAATCGCCGCGATACGCACTGAGGTCCTGATTCCATTTGGCGATCATGGATCTGCCGGTATTTGCCCCGGCCACCAGACCTTTTTTGATCTGCGGATACTCGGCATCCAGCAATTTGAATATCGGTTCAAAATCATGCACATATTCGCTGAAGGTCGCATATTTACCATACACCTCATTGCCGGCTTCTACGCCCACCACATGCACACCATGTTGCATCAGATAGCGGATGGCTTGCATATTCGCCTCGGGCGTACTGTTCAATACATTGAGCACATACAACACCTGCATATCGGGAAACAGTTTTTGCAAAGTGATCAGATCATCGAGATAACTGTGATCGGGTTGTTCGCGCGTTTTGCCCAACCACTTATCCAGGCCGTTGCCGTCTTCATCAAATCCCGATTTTTGAAACCAATCATTCACCGATTGTTCACTCATCCCCCATCCTCTTTTTACATTATACGGATCATGAAATTTAGAAATGGCACCTCCGGGTACACGGATGGTAAACGGTTGATGCATATCTTTCAGATACTGCTCTACCTCGCTGTTATAGTTCTCAAAAAATCCCGCGCCATTGAAGCCAAGGTTTTGCGCTTGTATGCCGAGAGGCAAAAGAAAGATCAGATATAAGAGCTTTTTCATTTTCCGTATTTTTGGTCAGTTCACGCACAAATTTCAAGAATTAAATCAAATGCCGTGCCTAGCGCAACACATAACCGGGTTTAGATCTGCAAAAAGTATCCTATGCTTGCTTTTTATCCTCAGTATACATGCGGGTTACGGGCAAAACGACAGTATGCACCATGGCGGTGAAACGTTTATTCCGCTCCATACTTACAGCTATCATCTGGCCGACCGTATGGATATCCGGTACGACCTTTCGGGCAGATACCTGCACACCGTAGTAAAGCCCTATACCCGGTTTGCCATAGCCGGACTTGCCGACGCAGTGCACGGCGCATTGCCTGAAAATGCCAGGGAACGGTTCAACTACGGTTACTTACAAACCGAAACTGCAGAATATCACCACATGCCGGATACCGGTTATGCTTATGCACCGCATGGCAGATATCTGTATCCGGATCCGGGTGCATTGTATACTTTTTTTACCCTGCGTATCAATCCGGTATTGTCACTTATGGGCGGCAACAGTTCTGTGCGGGAACCTCTGCTTTTTGTCAATACACGCGGCGTGGAAGTGCGTGGAGACATTGATGACAAGGTGGGCTTTTATATTTATTTAACCGACAATCAGGCCAGGCTTCCGCAATATGTGCAGGACCGTGTGGACGCGGCACCACAGGTTACACCCGGTGAAGGCTTCTCCAAAATATTCAAAGATGACGGCGTGGATTATCCATCTACGCACGGGTATATCACCTTTCATGCTACAGAACATATCCTGTTTCAATTCGGGCAGGACAAATTATTTATCGGAGATGGGATACGCAGTATGATATGGAGTGACAATTCCAAGGATATGTTATTCCTCAAGATCCAAACAGATATCTGGCGCTTGCAATACGAGAATTTCTTCGCAGAATTGGGCAATTACGACGGCTCTAATATTTACAATAGTTTGGTCCATAAAAAATATGCCGCTTTGCACCATCTGGATATACCCATCACAAAAACCATCCATGTGGGGCTGTTTGAGTCGGTCATTTTCAGCAGAACGAACAGTTACGGCATTGATCAGGGATTTGAATTACAATATCTCAACCCGATCATATTTTACAGAGCTGTGGAAAGCGGTTTGGGAAGTAAGGATAATGTTTTGCTGGGTGCCGACTGGAAATGGAATTTCCTCCATCGCTTTTCGGTATATGGCCAGTTGGTGCTGGATGAATTTGTTTTTGATGAAGTATTTTCCGGGAACGGCTGGTGGGGAAATAAATATGCCCTGCAAGGTGGTATCAAATATATAGATGCTTTTTCCATTCCATTCCTCGATCTGCAATATGAATACAATATGGCACGGCCGTATACATACAGTTATGAAGATGATAATGCTTCGAGCTATACGCATTATGCACAGGCCATTGCACATCCGCTTGGGGCAAATTTTGCAGAACATCTATTCCATGTGCAGTACCAGCCGCTTAAAAAATGGTCGCTGGAAAATTATTTGTCGCTGGCACAATACGGCAGCGATACATCAGGCAGCAACTGGGGTGGCAATATTTTTCTGGATTACAACAGTTACGAAACCGAATACCACAATGTGACAGGCCAGGGCCTGCGCAACACCTTACTGCTCAGCGACCTCCGCCTGAGTTTTCAATGCTGGCACAATGTGTTCATCGATGCGCAATGGATCTACAGAAAACACGATGGAGACGACTTACCGGAAGCTGTTTCGGAGCAATGTTTCCTGCTGGGGATCCGCATCCATACAGGAAAGATCGATTTTCTTTTTTAAATATTCTCTTTTGAGGGAGACCAGAAAAGCGCGAATATTTTGTAGTGTTTGAATGGCTTCAAATTGTGCATTGGCAGTATCTTGTCCATTGCGCAATTTTTCTTTTCGCACCTTTGATGGTATATTTTTTTTCTTTGAGCAGATGCTTGATCAACTTGAGGTTCTCGATATCTTTTTTCGTAAAATACCGGTCGCCCTTTTTATTCTTTTTTAAATGAAATACATCAAATTCTTTTTCCCATAAGCGCAACTGGGCAAAACTCAAACCGAGTTGATCAGAAACCTCGCCCATGCTCCAATACACTTTTTCTATTTCTCTTTCTTTATACGGCATGTGGGTGTATACAAGATGTGTGTTATGTACCTGGAAACGAAACTAAGCATATTTCCCCATAAAAGAAAAAGGAAATATATCAGTCGTATGACTGGTTGGCCGTATTGGCGAGTTCTATCATCTTTGCATACTCTTCAGCGGACAGATCGTTATAGAAGTAGTTGATCGGATCCACTTTTACACCACCTTTTTCCACTTCATAATGCAGGTGCGGAGCAGTAGATAATCCGGTATTCCCGACCAGCCCGATCAGCTCTCCCCGCTTGATCTTATCACCCGCTTTTACCTTGAAGGCACTGAGATGTGCATAGCGCGTTTTGTATCCATAGCCATGATCGATAACGATCACATTCCCGTAACCACTCGACGCATTATCTGCCTGCACCACCACGCCATCCGCTGTAGCGAATACATCTGTTCCTTTGGGTGCGGTAAAATCCAGACCTTCGTGAAAGCGCGCGAATTTATAAATAGGGTGTATTCTCCATCCGAAACCGGAAGCGATACGCTCGAGGTCTTTGTTGGATACCGGTTGAATGGAAGGAGTATGTGCCAGTAATTTTTCCTTATCGCTGATCATACCGGTGATCTCATCAAATGATTTGGATTGCACCACCATTTGCCGTTTGACCAATTCCAATTTCATGGCTGTTTTTTTCAGCAGTTCGGCATTTTCCAGTTTATTCAATCGCTTAAATCGTTCACTTCCTCCTATACCTGCTATACGTTCATTGCGTGAAACAGGATCCGCTTCAAAGATCACCCGGTAAATATTATCATCCCTGTCGGCCATCTCACCAAGTATAGCCCCCATGGTATCGAGCTTATTATTCATATAATCGAGCTCATATTCCATTTCCGAGATCTGGTTTTTGAGGTATCTCTCCTTCGGTGAATCGAAATAGGTGTATGCTATCCAGACGATGATGGAGGCAAATACTGCTGCGGTGCAGAACCATCCGGTTATGCGCAAAGCCCATACCCAGCGGGAAGTGATATGCTTCTCGAATCGCAGGTTGGACGGGTTATAGAAGTATTTTACTTTTTTCGCCATGCAGGGCCTATTCAGTAATTTTGCGCCTTATATAACGGATGTTTTCCCTGGAAAGGATGTGAAATTAGGGAATATTCCGCGATAACGAAAATTACCGGTCACCTATTATGACAGCGCACGAGATACGGCAACAATTTTTAGATTTTTTTGCAGGCAAGCAACACAAGATCGTGCCTTCTGCGCCCATAGTGGTGAAGAATGATCCTACGCTGATGTTCACGAATGCAGGGATGAATCAGTTCAAGGACCTGTTCCTTGGAAATAAACCTGTTCAATATCCGCGCATTGCCGACACCCAAAAATGTTTGCGTGTTTCCGGAAAGCACAACGATCTGGAAGAAGTTGGGGTAGACACCTATCACCATACCATGTTCGAAATGCTGGGCAACTGGAGTTTTGGCGATTACTTTAAGCAGGAAGCCATTGCATGGAGCTGGGAATTGCTCACCGATATATTCAAACTCGATCCCGACCGCTTATATGTTACTGTTTTTGAAGGTGATCCTGCAGAAAAACTTGCCTTTGATACCGACGCAGAAACAGCATGGAAGAAACATATTGCAGCGGAAAGAATTCTGCATGGAAATAAAAAAGACAATTTCTGGGAAATGGGCGATACAGGTCCCTGCGGGCCGTGCAGTGAGATCCACTATGATATGCGTTCCGATGCCGAAAGAAAAAAAGTCTCCGGATCGGAACTCGTAAATACCGGTGACCCGCAAGTGATAGAAATTTGGAATCTGGTATTTATGCAATTCAACAGGAAAGCCGACGGCAGTCTGGAAGAATTACCTGCAAAACATGTAGATACCGGAATGGGCTTCGAACGTTTGGTGCGTGCCATGCAGGCAAAATGTCGAATTATGATACAGACATCTTCACTCCGCTGATCCGTCAAACAGAAGGATCAGCGGTTATACCTACGTACGATGCAAAGAAGGATATTGCAGTGCGTGTTATCTGTGATCATATCCGCGCGGTGAGTTTTTGTATCGCCGACGGTCAATTGCCTTTCGAATACCGGTGCAGGTTATGTGATACGCAGAATATTGTGTCGTGCCATCCGCTACGGGTTCAGCTTTCTCGGCTTGCGCGAACCTTTTTCCATGCGCTGGTAACGGTACTTGCTGAAGAGAATGTTGATGTTTTTCCCGAGTTGGCAGCACAAAAAGATCTTGTTTCCCGTGTCATCCTCGAAGAAGAAACAACTTTTTTGCGCACTCCTGGAAATGGCATACGCCGACTGCAGGAGATCATGCAGCACGAAAAGACAATGATCCCGGGTGCAATCGCATTCGAATTCAGACGATACCTATGGATTTCCACTGGACCTCACCCACCTGATCGCACGCGAAGCAGGTTTATCCGTTGATGAAAAGTGCTGCAGCGGAGATGGAAAAGCAGAAGACCAGGAGTCGCCATGCAACGGAAATGGAAACCGGCGACTGGCTACTGCGGCATGATATACCGGAAACAAGTTTTTGTGGTTACACGGAAACGGGAAGCAGAAGCACGCATCGTTAAAATGCGCACGGTATCAGCAAAAAAAGAAAAACATTTTCAGATCGTTTTGGATACAACGCCTTTTTATGCAGAAAGCGGCGGACAACAGATCGGCGACACAGGCACTTTGACCATTGGATCGCAGGTGATCCGCGTTACCGATACGAAGAAAGAGAACGACCTGATCATACATTATACGGATGAATTACCGGTTGATGTGCAAGCTGCTGTTCATGCCGCTATTGATTCGGAGCGAAGAACATCCATAATCGTATAATCATATGGCAACGCATCTATTACATGCTGCATTGCGATCGATCTGGGAAACCACGCGCAGCAAAAGGAAGTTATGTTGGTCCGGACAGATTGTGCCTGACTTTTCCCATTTTGCCAAGGTGACGGATGAAGAACTGTTGGCGATCGAAGAAATGGTGAACAAAAAGATCCGTGCAAATATTCCGCATTCTCACCAAGGTAATGCCTATCGAAGAAGCAAAACAATTAGGTGCCATGGGATGTTGTCTTTCGAGAAAAATATGGCGAATTCGTGCGTGTGGTGATCGCCGACCCGACCTACAGCATGAATTTTGCAGGGCACACATGTGGGCAATACCGGGGAGATCGGTATTGCCGCATCGTGACGGAAACAGCTGTTGCGGCCGGTATCCGCAGGATAGAAGCCATTACGGGTGAAGCAGTTTTTCAATATATACAGGAACAGGCACAAACCATTCAGGCTATTGGCGATCTGTTGCGCACGAAAACCGAGCTGGCAACGAAAGTGCAACATATACTGGATGAGAACAGCGCGCTGCAGAAAGAACTGGAACAATTCAAATTAGGTCAACTCGATGTGCTGAAAAATAATTTACTGCAACAAGTGGAAGTGCACGGTGATGTGCAGGTTATACGTTCGATAGTGCCTCTGGATAGTGCTGATCTGGTAAAAAAACTTGCATATGCTCTGCGCAACGAAAAGGAAAATCTATTCTGTGTGTTGGGGGCAGAACTCGGAGGCAAAGCCAATCTCACCGTTATTATCAGTGACGCATTGGTTGCTGCCAAGAAACTGGATGCGGGTAAGATCGTGAAAGAATTGGGGAAAGATATAGATGGCGGTGGTGGTGGACAGGCATTTTTTGCGAGTGCAGGTGGTAAAAATCCATCCGGTTTACAAAAAGCGATCGACAGATCAATACAATTTCTGCAATAAAAAAATCCGGATGCATACTACATCCGGATTTTCTTCCATTATTTTTTCTATCAGAATTTAGCTGTCAAACCAACCTGAAAAGGTGATTTGGCAAAACCTAATTCCGCATATACACCTATTGCATCTGTGAAGAAATAGCGGCCACCTACGGTGATCTCCATACCAAACGGGATCAATGTGCCGATCTCCCAATTATCCAGATACGGATCATCGGATGTTACCGTATAACTGGATGAACGGTATCCCATTCCAACACCGAAATAGGGATCAAATTTGTCGGATTCGCCAAAGTGCCAGTTTACGCGTCCCAGGATACTGAATGAACTCCATTTAACTTCATATCCGTATACAGCGGGATCGCCATTGTCATCAAACGAATCGTATTGATAAGTAACTTTTGTGCTCGAATAATTCACTAAGGCACCCACACCGATATGATCATTTATGGCATATTCATATTTGCCGTAGATCGGTCCTGTACTGGAGGCGTGATAATCATTGTATTCCTCATATGCTTTGAAAATAGACCCGAGCAAATTTGGGAAACCATATCCAACGGAAATGTAGGAGTTGCCTTCTTCGAAGGCTTGAGCTTTAGCCGTATGCACTGTCAGAAGACCTACCGACAGCGACACGAGGAGTAGTGTGATTTTTTTCATTTTGTGGTTTTTATGTTATAAATGTAAGCATTTGGGATTTAGTCGCGCGGATTACCGGCACTTTAACATGTGCATATCCGGCTTGGGTTAAAAATGCAAGACCTCTTCTACCCATAAAACCCGCCCGCTTACATCTACGATCCGCAGCAGGTATGCTCCGGGGGGAAGTGCTCCAAGCTGCAGTTGGAGGTCATTTGTACCGGTTTCCAGCAGAAATGCTGTTTGTATCATGCGCCTGCCTGTTGCATCCAGCAGACTGATCTGTACCAGATTTTCTATTCCTGAAGTTATGTTAAGTTGGAGTGATGAACCGGCCGGATTCGGATACACATTGGATGCAATCGTTCCGGAGGCATCGTTTACAATGGCAATTGTAGCGCGATCCTGGTCCCGTCCATATCCACCTGTTGTAATCTGTAGTAACTGATGCCGGTACTACATTATCATCCGGAAAAAATATTGTGTGTGAGATGCGGAATTCCCCGCAGCTTTAACCGTTGTCAGATCGTCAAAGGTCACCCCGTCCATACTTTTTTCCAGAATGAAAAAATCTGCATTCAATTCTGATTCTGTCCGCCAATGCAACTCATTGATCATTCCGTTAGGTATGCCGTAAAAATCGGTCAGCTCCACCGGGAGCAAATAACAACTTATCGTTTGCATGATAAAATCACCTTCATCGGCACCTATATCCGGTGTGGTACCGCTTCGCACATCCCCTTCATAGTCTGTTGTTATACCCGCCACTACCGAGGCATTGCTTTCCGCATAATTCGTTGATCCTGCAGTGAGTTTCAAATTAGCTGGATACGCAGCACCTCCTGCAAAAGGCATCACATCATAATAGCTGTTGCTTTCGCGCGGGCTCATAAACGTTTTGTACAAACCGAGTGATGCGTCGTTGAAGCATTCATCATTATTCAGGTTGCGCGTAACATCCGTGGTTGCTCCGCCGTATGCATATCCATTCACACAGGTGCCAAACAATGTTCCGGACACATACACGTAATTATGTAAACCCTGATTGATATAATAATAGTTATTATTAGAGCCCGATCCGAATGTTACAGGAACTGCATATGCAGTGCCAGTGGTTGCCCAATTCAGGCAGGCCCCTACCCCGCCTCCGGATGTAGTTCCATTTACGTACACAATATTGTTACTGAAATGCAAAGTGGCGGACGGCCCCCATTGCACACCAAAAAATCCGAGTGTGGTACCGCCGCTTAAGGGTGTATCGTATCCCAAAGCGATGGTATTGAATCTGCAGTTGTAAGTGGATAAACCATAGAGTTCCATACCGATTACCGCAGTGTAGCTTGCGCTGTTATTCGCGTAGATGCGTTGAATAAAATTATTGTAGATATTGAAAGTTCCGGATCCGCTCGGAAACACGAAACCATATACACCATTCAATGTGCTATTAGTACTGCGCCAGATATCATGGACATTATTGTTGTAGATATTATATGTTCCGCCGCTCTGTGTAAGATCCAGCCCTGCGACGGACAGATTGCCGCTGGTGCTGTTTCCTGAAACTTCATAAATATGATTATCATATACATCGTACACGGAGCTGCTGTTTCCACCACCGATGGTCAGCCCGTAGATCACCTGTGTTCCACTGGCGCTGCCTGTAATATCATATATCGTATTTCCATAAATGTCCAGATCATAGGCGCCAGCTTCTGTTGCAGCGCACAGACCGACAACAGTACCAAAAGTTGCTGCGGAAGTAATAGAATAAATGGTATTATCCGAAACGGTAAAACTTTGATTTGTTCCGGCAAATACACTGGTTTGTCCGGCACAGCTCAAACCAATCATCACATTGTTACTGATCCCGTCATGCACAATATTATTACTCACCAGTGAACCGGCAGGCAATTTATCTAACTTAATTCCGGCAGCAAAAATGGTTGCAGAAGTTCCTGAAACAAAATTAGAAACTGTATTATTTGTTATTGTTTTCACCTGGTTATAACTCGAACCTATTCTGACAGGTAAACAATATCCACTTGAATTCAGATCGATCCCGATCTGATCAATGATGTTATTGTCGAACAACATCGTTCCCGTAGAAGCCGGAGAAGATATATTATAATACCCCGCTAAGTAATTGGTGCCGGTTGTGGTACGATAATTATTATACAGATAATTGTTGGTAATGATCGCGTTTGTACTTCCATTACTATCATTGATAAGAAAACACAAACTCCCGGAAGTTGTACTCAGGCTGTTATTGCGTATCTGGTTTCCGGAAATAGTTGAGTTAACTGCGGTAAAACTCTGCCCAATGCCATAAAATATTCCATTTGCTCCCGCAGAAATGCGCAATTCTCAATGATATTGTCCAATATGTTGACATTACCTGCAGAATAGCCGGAGGAGCCTGTGGTGATGCCGTTAAACTGGCTGGCCGGAGCGCCCTGCACCATACTGATGGTATTTTCGCGAATGGTCAGATCTATCGTTTGAGATCCGGTAAATCCCGAATGGAAAATACCATATAAAGTACTCAGTTGGGGAGTACCACCATCGGCTGTATTATTGATGGTATTGCCGGCAATATCAATCCCATTTTGGTAGATGCAATAGATACCGCAAGCCCTGGTGGTATTACCACCCCAATGTGTGATCGTATTTCCCTGGCCCGGTTGCCCGATCATATTATTCTGATCATAATAGGTATATGGAGGTGTAGCATCTCCATATCCGCCCACTACGATCCCTGTATACACATTAGTGATATAATTCGATAAAAAGGCGTTGCTTTCATTCCGCCCGGCGTTAGTCGAAATACTCAATGTAACGTTGATCGCTGTGCGCACGCCGTTATTCATGGTAATTCCCCGGCTTCCTGTTTCGAGAAAAGTAGCCGGCGAATTTGTCCAATTATTACTGCTTTTTAAAGTAATGGTGCAATTCTGAATAGTATTATGCTGACAACCGTCGCTTGCACTTCCCTTGAATAAGCCGTAACCATATTCCATGGTAGCAGGCGCAGTGGTATTGTTGTCGGTTATATCTATTCCATCTATAGTAACGTAGTCACTTCCATTCAAACTAAAAACGCCATCAACCACAGTGCTGGAAGTGGTGGGACTCACCGTGCCGATGGGAGCATATATCACAGGATTGGCACCGGCACCTTCTTTCACAAAGGTTATGGTATTTGCCGCTGTTCCTGTTTGTGTCAGATTTATCCCACCCAAAGGGGCAGTTTCTGTATGACCGGCGGCCACGTGACAAATAACAGCACAACTAACGGATCCTCCGTTCAATGCATTGACAAAATCACTGATCGTGGGATAACAAGATGAAGGCACGTAATAATCACCGCAAAATCCAACGGAAGGTAATACGGTATATGTATAATTCGGCCCTCCGTTGTTGTTCAGATTTAATGTACTCATATCATGTACTACCTGACCATAAGTACCTACACCGGTTGTAATAGCAGCACTTGTCCTCGGACTGGAATAAGCATAATAATATATAGTAGTTCCTGAAGTGGCGCAAGGTATTTCAACGGTGCCGCTTGTTCCTGTAAAAGTTACTTGCAATAAGGAAGAACTGGTGAAGTTGATGTCCGAAGCATAGCGCACATACACATACTCTCCGGCAGAAGGTGCTGCCGAAACGGTGACCGTAACATACACAGAATTTTCCGGATAAACTGCCGCGGCGAGGGGTGATTGAACAACGGAAGTAATCGCAACAGGATCATAATTAGTTTCCAGCACACTCATGAATTCATTGGCAGGAAATGCTCCTGTAGAATACTCGGTAATATTGAAGGAATAATAATTACCTGATGTGATCGCAGGCATGTAACCGGCATTACCACCGAACCCGAGATTATATAATGCAGAGGCTGTTCCTCCGAGGGGTGAAATTGTTTGATTATATCCTGCCAATGTCAAACAACAGGAATATGGCCGCCAGGCCGGATCATAGTCTGCCGGTGCTTCATAAAATTCCCAATTTCTGCTGCCTGCTGTTGCACTGCTGGTTGCCTGTACACGAGCCTGCCGGAATAAACCCATATCTGTCAACCCATAAGATGTATAGGTACCATTTGCCATTTCTGTTCCCAGCTGTGTTGCCTGCGCAAAAAGCAAATGGTCAGAAAGTAAAAAATGAAAGATCAATATGCCTGTAAAAAAACGACGCACTGAGGATCGATGTGCTACAAATATAAATAAACATACGGTATTAATGCTCCGCGTAATTGTGGATTACTGATACGATTAATATATCAAATTAGTAGATTATTGAACGCTGAGTATTGTAGTATATATGAAAGTATTTTCTGTAGAGATCAAGCGCAAAAGGTAATTTCCTCTGATCAGATCTTGTACCGGCAAATCAAAGGTATTAACACCTTCCTGCAGCCAGATTGGCACAATTTTTACTTTTTCGCCCAACATATTCATCCACTCCAGATCAGCGGCTCCTTCGGCAGGTGCCAGGATTTCGAGGTGTACTATACCGGAAGCGGGATTAGGAAAGATCAGCAAATGATCTGCATTATTTTCTTCTGTGCGGATGGCTACGATATTACTCATGGAATAAGATCCATCCAGATCAATCATTTTCAGTCTGTAATATTGCACGCCGGGCATGATCACATCATCTGAAAATGCGTACTGCAATGCGCCCAGAGAATTCCCTGCGGCAGGAATTTCGGCCATGCCGGTAAACAAGTTGCCATCTAAACTTTTCTGTAATTCGAAGTGGTCAGAATTGATCTCTGTTTCGGTTGTCCAATGCAACTCATTCTCCGAACCATTATACCAACCGGTAAAGGAAACAAGCTCTAAGGGCAGCAGATTACAACTGATCGTTTGCATCGTGAAATCACCTTCATCGGCACCGATATCCGGAGTACTGACATTGCGCACATTATTCTCATAATCATATAAGATCCCCGGAACAGGACTCGCGTTGCTCTCCGCATAATTGGTTGAAGCGGTCACTAGTTTTAGATTGAGCGGATATCCTCCACCTCCTACAAAGGGAGGAACATCGTAATAGCTGTTGCTTTCTCTGGGACTCATAAAGGTTTTATACAATCCCAGTGTAGCATCGTTAAAACATGCATCATTATTCAAATTGCGTGGAACATCGGTAAATGCTCCTCCAAAAGCATACCCATTAACGATGGTTGAAAAAGTGGTGCCTTCCACATAGATATAATTACTCGTATATTGATTGATGAAGTAATAGTTATTATTGGAAAGTGTGTTAAAATTAGCTGGCACCGTATAGGCTGTGAAACCCGAAAACTTGGCCACACAAGCAGAAAATCCACTGCTACCCATACTGCCATTCACATAAATAATATTATTCAATAAGGTAAGGGAGGATACACTGCTTGCATAGTTCACACCGGTTATGGTTCCATTGACACCTCCACTCACAGTTGCGTCATGTCCAATGGCAATGGTATTGAACAGCACATTGTCAATGCCCGTATTGTATAATGATATGCCTGCAACACCACCATCTACAGCGGGGAAGGATAAGCGTTGTATATAAGAATTAAAAATATTGGTGACTCCGGACCCGGTGGCGACCACGATTCCAAAATTATAACTTGTCACGGGGGTTGAAATGGTATATATATCGTGCAGATCCAATTTATACAAATTGGCCGTCCCGGTATTACCCACATAGTAAACGCCGTAAGCCCTGCATGTGCCTACAGAACTATTATTGATATAGATATCTGAGATGGAATTATTATACAGGTTTATCGTTGAGGTAGAAATACCGCCACCCAAGGCTATTCCATAGGCATTGGTGGCCAAACCTGTAACATAGATATTTGAAATGGTATTATCGTAAATATTCAGATCACCTCCTGTACTCGTATTTATCGCTGCTGCGAGTCCGTATGCGGTATACGGACTGCCCGTAGTGGTCACCCCTGAAATGGTATTATTGTAAACAGAGAAATCAGTACTGGTTGTTGTACTGGTAGGGTTATTATAAGAAGCGCAATTCAACCCATAAATATTATAAGTGCCCGAAACATTGCTTATCGTATTGTCGTGGATGGAACTTCCTGAAGGAATATTCTCCACAATGATACCCCCGGCATAATAACCTGTTCCCGAACCGGATACGATATTTTGTATCTGATTATTATTGACCTGTTTAATCTGACCTATACCCGAAGTCAAACGCATACCCCAACAGTAACTGCTCGAGGTGGATAAAACACCCAAACCGTCAATAATATTATTTTCAACATAAAGTGTTCCGGTTGCCGTGGTGCTTGCCGTATACATTCCATATAATGCGCCGCCAAATGACAAAGTCTTATATGTATTATAGATTGCATTACCCGAAATGTGCACATCCCCGGATGAAATATTATTATAGATCATATACATCGAATTGGTAGTTGCGGTGGCCAACGTATTGTTCTGAAAAATATTATTATTTGTATTTACCGTTGTACCATTGAACTGTTGGTCAATACCAATAAAAACACTTGTGGGGTTTGGCGGACCTGTTTCAAAAGAGCAGTCCTGAATTATATTATTATTCAAATTGATAACCCCGGCTCCAACACCGGAATTACCGACGCGAATCGCCGTTACTGCACTGGAAATGTGGTTTTGTTTAAGTGAGATGGTATTGTTGGTTACGGAAATATTCTGACCATAACTTCCGCTGATCGGGCTTGATACGAAGATGCCATACAGGGTATTATTATGTGCAGTTCCGCCGCCGAGGTAATTACTGAAATCATTATAGGAGATGTCCAAATTATTCTGGTAGATGGCATATATGGCTTCCGCTCTTACGGTAGCGGAGATATTGCCATATTTATGCACCGTGTTTCCTGAACCGGAGATACCGATAGTATTATTCTGATCATAATATGTTCCTGCAGCATCGTTGTACCCTGCGATGACAAACCCAAGCAAAACATTGGAAATGCTGTTACCGTAAAAACTATTGTTATTGCTCTGACCGGCAGCAGAACTGATGACCAGCAATGCATTGATGGCAGTGCGTGTGGTATTTTGCATGGTTATACCACGCGAACCGAATTCAAAATTGGTTGGCGTGCCCGTCCAGAACGGTATCTGAAGTGATGGCATAATTGCGAATCACATTATGCTGGACAACTGTTCGTTGCACTTGCCTTAAACAGACCATAACCGTATTCCATGGTTTGGGGTGCTGATGCATTATTATCCGAAATGTCTATTCCATCTATCGTTATATAATCGCTTCCGTTGAGCGAAACACACCATCAGCAACTGTAGATGCGGCTGTAATAGAAACCGTTCCCGTAGGTGCATATATGACCGGGTTGGCACCTGCTCCTTCTTTTATGAATGTGATGGTATTACTTGCAGCATCTGTTTGTGTCAGATTGACTCCACCTGCGGTGGAGCAGTTTCCGGTATGTCCGCAACATGGCATATTACAGAACAACTTACCGTTCCCGCATTCAATGCAGTAACAAAATCATATATGGTAGGATAGCAGGAAGAAGGGACATAATAATCGCCACAAAAACCAATACTTGGCAAGACGGTGTAGATATAATTAGGTCCGCCGTTATTATTTATGCTCAAGGTGCTCATATCATGTGCAACTGATCATTTACACCCACATCGGCAAGAATGCTCGCAGAAGTGCGATTACTCGTGTATGCATAATAATATATTGTAAGTACTCGGATGCCTGACAAGGTATCTCCACAGTGCCTGTAAAATACCTGTTATGGTAACCGGCAAACAAAGTAGAAGTAACAAAATTGAATGTTGTGGAATAACGCACGTAAACATATTCACCGGCCGAAGGCGCTGCGGAAAGATCTACCGTCACGTACACCGAATTTTCAGGATATACCACACCGATACCCGGTGTTTGTGTAACGGAAGTAATGGAAACCGGATTAAAACTTGTTTCCAGCACTCCCATATATTCGTTTGCAGGAAATGCCGGTGTTGAATATTCCGTGCAATTGAAAGTATAATAATTACCGGATGTGATGGCAGGCATATAGCCCGGATTGCCACCGAAACCGGTGTTGTACACGGCAGATGCGGTACCGCCCAGGGGTGCGATGGTCTGGTTATAACCACTCAGTGTAAGACAGCAGGTATACGGGCGCCATGCAGGGTCATAATCAGCCGGTGCCTCATAAAATTCCCAATTGCGCGTTCCGGATGCTGCACTGCTTACTGCCTGTATCCGCGCCTGACGAAAAATACCCAGGTCGGTGAGTGCATAAGATGTATAGGTGCCATTTACCGTCTCCGTACCTAATTGAGTAGCCTGCGCCAAAACCACATGGTTCAGCAGGCCCACAAGGAAAAATAATATGGGGACGAGTTTCCTGATCACAGTGTACAAATTTACTATCTGTTGCGGGTTCAGGAGATGGATTTCTATCCACTATGTGGATACCCGGAGGCCTAGTGACTTACCGCAAAAGGATATTTTATAACCTGCCCTTCCGGGTTCCGGATCATCAGGTTATATATCCCCGATGGGAGCGCTTCCGTAGGTACATCTGTATATATGCCATTTCCATCAGAGTGCATCTCTGTTTGGAAGAGCAATTTACCGTCGAGTGTGTACAGGGAACAAGTGAACGTATAAGTGCCGGGGCCCTGCCATTGGACATGTAAGGAATTATCAGCGGGAACCGGATAAACCGAAACATCGAGTGCGGAAAAATCCTCAATGGCATTCCCGGCAGCTTCTTCTACCGTAATACAGAGATATGCAGTTCCACAATAAGCATCTGTTACCGTAACACAATATTCACCAGGTGCAAGGCCGGAAATATTCTGATCTGTCGATACAAATCCTCCGGGTCCGGTCCACGAAAACTGGTAGGGTGCATATCCCCCACTCATTAAAAGCTCTATGGCACCATTGTTCATCCCGAATGCCGAAGGGGTACTATTTGGCGTGATATCATCAGCATAGGTAGCTGTACAGAGCATACAGAAACACAGAGCAGCTAAAATGTTATTCTTCAAACTCATTTGAATGGGATTTTATAGAGTATTTTAATTTGTTCAAAGGAAACGCTCGTTTCATTAAATGCTTCTTCCGGGAGAAAATACAGCATACCCGTATCCTCATCTTCTACCAAAAGCATATGCGCAATTTCGATAGCATCCGATCCCTTCGATCCCGTATTTATTCCCTCCGGACTGAGTAACATACCCTTATCTCCTATGGCGACCACTTTGTCCTGCATTTGACACAGGTCAAAGCAGAAGGGACGTTCCACTTTATTTTCCTGCGTCACCTGCCAGCTGCCGGTATATTTCCATAAACGAAAAATAGAATCAACGGCGATTCCCATGTACATGGCATCATCCGTTTTTGTTACATCAAAGAATAAAGCATCCATGTACGTAAATTCTTTTACAGCATTTACTAATGGCAAGTTCTCTATACTTCCGTTCTCGAATGCGGCCTGCAGCATAGCGGTATGCAGTTGTTCTTTACCGGTATACCGTTTAAGTCCGGAAAGTGGAATCGATTTTAAGGATGTCATGCGATCATTCTGCATATTCTCCGTGAAATTGACCGCATATATCGTATCCTTATACAGATCCCATGCAAAGGGCTGAAAAAAAATGGTCCTTCGTTTTGTTCCGGCAGGCAAAATATATTGCGCGGCGCTGTCGAGCGGATCATAGGTTTTACAGATCCATAAAACACCTATCTGATCTTTTATCTCCACAGCATACATGGTGCTGTCCCTGATAATTATACGCCTGTCGAACCTCCCTTGTGCATGCAATGCAGAGATCGACAGGATCAAAAAACCTAATAGTCCTATTTTTTTTCCACTCACCATGTTTCAATGCTGGGATCGAAGTTTGCCATTTCCAGATCGGGTGTTGCGCGCAGAATGGTAAAATCGGGAGAGGCATCGAGATCACCATCGCCGTTCACATCTATGCCAATGCCCACTTCATCGCTGGTTTCAGAACGGCTCCATCCACTCAACGCACCATATTTTATATCATCGAAATTCTCATACAGTACGCCATAACTCGCATCATAATATTTACCGTTCACAATGGCGATCTGGTGATTGGAAAAACTGCTTGCCGGATTTGCGGCCGTTTGTCCCATGACACCTATTTGATCATGCACTTCTTCATAATCATATAAATAAGCGGTGTCGGCATCTGCATAATAATCCGGAGAATACACATTCACATAAGGCAGGTCATCGCAGTCATTGGAAGGTGTATCGAAGGTCCAATCTTTAACCAAAAAACGGGTAACAGACCCGCAGGATGTACCGGAATAGTCAGCCGTAATGTTCATATAATTATTCGACTGGGAGAATCCATGCACTTTCAAACAAGCAAGAAATAGTTGTGCCCAGGTATAACATTCCCCATCGGCATATTTAATTAAATTGGGCAGGGTGACATTCGGGCTGAATAAATATTTATAATAACCGAGTGCAACACCATCTGCGCGCAATACACTATGATCGGTAAAATCACTCCATACCATATTGATCATCTCCTCATCGCTGGTAGCTCCATCTGCATTTCTACATGCGATGTCAAATACAGTGAGATAATATTTATAACCCGACCAGGCACTTTCGGGTTTGGCGTTATGCAAGGTCACATACACCGGATTCGCACTCGTTCCTGCATCATGCCATATGGTTCCATCGAAAGAAATTTCCCAATGAATGCTAAAGGCATCAAAATACCGCGCCACGCCGGATGCAAAGGCTGTTGTTGAAGGTGTTGCCGGATAGTTCAAATGATCGCCCGACAATGCTATCCATTGGGCGGGAAAAGCTATGTCATCGGGCCCGGTGCCGCGCACATAGATACTTGCCGGCGCACCCGGACAATCCAACAGGATATCTGCAGAAGCGGAGACTACAGCGCCGCTCGGGAAGGCCGCCGGATTTACCGTGCCATCAAAGGACCAGTGGATGTCATCAGCTATGAATCCCGTCCCGTCATCTTCGCGCAAAGCATACATGGATGCACCGCTCAGGGTGACCGTTTGCAACTCGGCCGTGTAGGTGAAATTCTGAGCGCGCAGCAAGGCTGTGCAGAGTAAAATGCCACCTGTTAAATAGTATTTGTGAAGCATACTTTCCGTTTCGCTATTCCTGAAAAAAAAAGCCGGTGAACAGCTCCTCATCTGCCCACCGGGGTATTATTCATATGAAAAGAAATCTCTTTCCGTTCCGAAGTTAGAATAAAAAAATGAAACCTTTACAGTGCCTTGCATTTTTTACACACGATTTTGACAATCAAGGTGTAAGCCCCGCATTCCGGCCGTCATTTCATTGCGTATCTTTGCGCCTTCAATGGACGTGTACGAATCATATGAGGCGGTTATTGGGCTGGAGGTCCATGCCCAATTGCTTACCCGGACCAAAGCCTACAGCAGCGACATTTCTGCCTACGGAGGAAGCCCGAATTCCCAGGTAAGCCCGGTAACGCTGGGTCATCCCGGCACCCTGCCTGTTTTCAATGCAGAAACCCTTGACCTCGCCATGAAAATGGGCATCGCGACCCATTGTAAGATCACGGCTTTCAACATGTTCGCGCGTAAGAATTACTTCTATGCCGACCTGCCGAAAGGGTATCAGATCACACAGGACAAGACCCCGCTCTGCACCGACGGTTATCTGATGATCGGCACCTATGGCGATGAAAAACGGATCGGTATCCATCGCATCCATATGGAAGAAGATGCAGGCAAAAGCATTCACGATCTGGACCCTTTTTATACGCTGGTCGATCTGAACCGGGCAGGAACACCCCTCATTGAGATCGTGAGCGACCCCGACATGCGCAGCGGGGAGGAAGCCTTTGCATATCTGACCGAGATACGCAAACTAGTGCGTCATTTAGAGATATGCGACGGGAATATGGAGGAAGGCAGCCTGCGTTGCGATGCGAATATTTCTGTCCGAAAGAAAGGAGCAGCTACATTTGGCACCAAGGTGGAGGTGAAGAATATGAATTCCATCCGCAATGTAAAGCGCGCTATCGATCATGAGATCAAACGTCAGATAGATCTTATAGAATCGGGTGGAACAGTATCCCAGGAAACCAGAAGTTTTGATGCGGCAAAAGGGCAAACCATATCCATGCGCAGCAAAGAGGCTGCACATGATTACAGGTATTTCCCCGATCCCGACCTGCAACCACTTATTGTAACAGAGTCGATGATAGAATCTGTGCGCAGTGCGATGCCGGCTCTTCCTTCCGAACGCATGCACTATTACGTGGAGACACTGGGTTTAAGCGTATATGATGCAGATATTTTGAGTTCGGACAGATTGGTTTCCGGATATTTTGATGCATTGATCCTGTGCACGCAGAATTATAAAGCAGCAGCGAACTGGATGCTGGGCCCTATCAAGACCTGGCTCAATGAGAACGCTTTGGAATTGGATAGTTTTCCGCTGCTTCCGGAACAAATAGCAGATATCATCCGTTTGATCGATGAGGGAGCCTTGAATTTTACCATTGCATCGCAGCAATTATTCCCCGCCATGATGGAACAAAAAGACGTTCCCGCGGCAGCACTTGCACAAACACTTAATCTGGTGCAACAGTCGGATGACACCCTGTTGCGCAGTTTGGCGCAAGATGCCATTGCTAAATATCCGGAGAAGGTGGAAGAATATAAAAACGGCAAAAAAGGCATCATGGGTTTGTTCATGGGCGAGATCATGAAGATGAGCAAAGGCAAAGCCGACCCGAAGATCGCAACACGCATTTTAGAAGAGCTCTTAGCATCATAAATCAACCTATAATGAGAAATTACGCAGCTATGCGCATCCCACTTTACAGTGCTTTATTCTTTTTGGCCACCTTTTTGTTTTCCTGCAAAACGGAAAAGAACAGCCCTTTTGTTTTAGAGGGCACCATTCACGGGGCAGAAAATAAAGATGTTATTCTGGAGACGATGAGTTTTCCGAATATTAATCAGAATCCAAAATTCACGGTGCTGGATACTACCACAGCCGACGAGAAAGGACAGTTCCGCATCAGTGAAATGTTGCCTGAGCGCATGATCTGCCGTGTGCGTGTTGTTGGAGAGCCGAATTATTATATTCTGAGTTTACACAACGATAAAGTTGATCTGGAAGCCACCTTAAGCGATCAGTCCGATCCCAAAGTGAACGGATCAGAGGCCACCATGTCCTTGTTTGGATTTATAGATGAAGTGCGTTTGCTCAATGAACAAATGATGCATTTGAACGACACCATACTTAAATACAAATCATTGGGTATGGACAGCTTGTCGGAACTTACGGTCAACCAGCGCAACGATCTGGAAGTAAAATATTATACACTCATCAAGACTTATGCAGATACGGTTTCAGAAATATCCAATGCGGTCATTGCACTCGAAGGATTATCCTATGATAATGAATTCAGTTTCCTGCGCACCTATGGATTGCGCATGAAGAACGGTCCGGATTCATCCAGCATATATGTGCAGGAATTATTGGAGAAGATCGCACAGCAGGAAAAGATGATGGCCCAGAGTTTTGTGGGTAAAAGATATATTGATGTTGTTCAAAACGACCCCGGTGGTAAGGCCAGAAAATTATCTGACCTGCAGGGCAAAGTGGTGTTATTGGATTTTTGGGCAAGCTGGTGCGGACCATGCAGAAAGGAAAATCCGAATGTGGTGAAAGCATATGCAAAATACCATCCAAAGGGTTTTGAGATTTTTTCCGTTTCACTGGATAACGATAAAAATGCATGGGAAAAGGCGATCAAAGCAGATGGGTTGACATGGCCCGATCACGTTTGCTCCCAGGATCCCAGAAATAATCAGGCTGCTGCGGATTACCGGGTGAACGCCATACCTTCTTCCTTTCTGATCAATGCGGATGGCATCATTGTCGCAGAAAATTTGCGTGGTCAGGCACTGGAGATGAAGTTGAAAGAGTTGTTGGGAGAATAAGGGGGAATTGAAAAATTAGAAAGTGTAAAAATCAGAAAATTCAGAGCACTCATGAATAAATGAGTGCTTTTTTTATTTTTAGATTGAGCGGGATTGAAGCAAAATTGAAGCAGAATTTATTTGAGCGGTCCACTGATCTTGATCAATCCATTTATTGCTTTTTGTTTACTCCTTATTGCTTTCTGCTTATTGCTTATTGCTCCACCCTGCGGGTGGTCCGCCTACTGGCGGATATTGCTCCCTGCTTATTCCTTATTCCTTCTTACTGAAAGGAAACGCTCCATCTTAACATCATAGCCCATAACACATAGCACATAGCACCTAGCACATAGCACCTAGCACCTAGCCCTTAGCACCTAGCACCTAGCCCTTAGCCCTTACCCCCCCCCTTCAAAAATATTTAAAACTCTGCCCCTTCTTCACTTGCAATAAAGTTTCATAGATCAGTTTGATCACCGATTCCACGTCATTGCGATGTGCACATTCCACTGTGGTGTGCATATAGCGCAAAGGCAGACTGATCAGGCAGGAAGGCACCCCTTTGTTGCTGTAGGCAAATGCATCGGTGTCGGTACCGGTAGTGCGGGAAGCGACATCGCGTTGAAAAGTGATATTATTTTTTTCGGCCACCTGCATGACCATTTTCAACACATTATTATGCACCGGTGGAGCTTTGGGTAAACAGGGACCTTTACCCAACATGAGATCCCCTTCTATGTTTTTAGAGATCATGGGTGTATTGCTATCATGCGTTACATCGGTAATAATGGCGAGATCCGGCTGAATGGTATTGGCCATCATTTCTGCACCGCGTAAACCCACCTCTTCCTGCACAGCATTCACGATGTACAATCCAAAAGGCAATTTCTTTTTATTTTCCTTCAACAAGCGAGCCACCTGTGCGATCATAAAACCGCCGATGCGATTATCCAGCGCACGACCCACAAAAACATTGTCATTCAACAGGAAAAAATCATCGTCAAAAGTGATCACATCACCAACCTGCACACCGGCCTTCAGGACTTCCTTTTTGGAACTATATCCGCAATCGATGAAGATATTTTTCATCTCCGGGGTATCTTCTTTTCCATTTTTACGGGTATGTATTGCCGGCCATCCGAATACACCTTTTACTATTCCGTTTTCGGTATGTATGTTCACGCGTTTGCTGGGCGCGATGATATGATCACTGCCACCGATGCGTTCCACGTAAATAAATCCCTCTTCCGTGATGTAGTGAACGGCCCATCCGATCTCATCCGCATGTGCTTCAATAACAACCTTATATTCCGCTTTGGGATTAATGATGGCTGCTACACTTCCATATACATCACTGATATATGTATCTACGTACGGACGTATATAATCCAGCCATAACTTCTGTCCGCCCGCTTCATAACCGGTTGGCGATGGATTGTTGATGTATCTCCGTAAAAAATCTATCTCTTTGTCGCCTAAAAGTGTACGCTTTGCTGCCATGATGTATGCTGTCTAAGTTATAAAAATCAAATACTTGCTGTGGGCCAAAAAAAATTATGGCGAACAGACAATTGTGTTTTACAAAGGAATATTACCGTGTTTCTTCTTTGGTAAAGTGGCCACCTTATTTTCCAACATGCGGAATGCAGCGATCACTTTTTTACGCGTGTCGGAAGGTTTGATCACTTCGTCAATAAAGCCCCGATACGCCGCACGGTAGGGATCCGCAAATTTATTCGTGTATTCGTCTATCTTTTCCTGCAGCTTTGCTTCTTTGTCGCTTGCCTCGCTGATCTCCTTCTTGAAAATGATCTCGGCAGCTCCTTTCGGACCCATAACGGCGATCTCGGCTGATGGCCAGGCAAAATTCATGTCGGCACCAATATGTTTACTGTTCATCACATCATACGCACCACCATATGCTTTGCGTGTGATCACCGTGATACGCGGGACCGTTGCTTCGCTGAATGCATACAAGAGTTTCGCACCATTGGTAATGATACCATGCCATTCCTGATCCGTTCCGGGCAAAAATCCGGGAACATCTTCAAATACCAGTAAGGGAATATTGAAACAATCGCAAAAGCGTACAAAACGCGCTGCCTTTCTGCTGGATTCTATATCCAATACGCCGGCAAGTACAGCAGGCTGATTCGCAACAATGCCTACACTTTTTCCGGCTATGCGTGAAAAACCGACCACGATATTTTCTGCATATTGTTTGTGCACTTCAAAAAAACTATCTGCATCCACCACTTCCTGAATGATATCGCGGATATCGTATGGATGGTTCGGATTTTGAGGTATGCTGTTATCCAATCCCGGTCTGCTCTCATCACCCGGCGTATAGGGCATTGCAGGTGCTTCCTCTTCACAGTTCTGAGGAATATAACTCAATAAAGTGCGGATCTGCCGGATACATGCCGGACCGTTCGCAGAGGCAAAATGTGCAACACCACTTTTCGTAGAATGCGCGGATGCGCCACCGAGTTCTTCACTGGTCACGGTTTCGTGCGTGACCGTCTTTACTACGTTCGGGCCTGTGACGAACATGTAGCTCGATTTCTCCACCATAAAAATAAAGTCGGTGATAGCAGGAGAATACACCGCCCCGCCGGCACAGGGGCCCATGATAGCGGATATTTGCGGAATAACGCCGCTGGCAATGGTATTTCTGAAAAACAGATCGGCATAGCCTCCCAGGCTGTTCACTCCTTCCTGAATACGCGCACCGCCACTGTCGTTCAGTCCGATCACCGGAGCGCCGTTTTGCATGGCGAGGTCCATAATGCGACAAATCTTTTCTGCGTGCGTCTCGCTCAGACTTCCTCCAAAGACGGTAAAATCCTGCGCAAATACGTACACCATGCGACCGGAGATCATGCCATAGCCGGTAACCACACCATCGCCGTAAAAGCGCTGTTTTTCCATGCCAAAATCGTGGCTTCGATGCAATACCAGCTGACCAATTTCTTCAAATGTTCCCGGATCGAGCAGCAATTCCACACGTTCCCGGGCAGTTAATTTACCTTTGGCATGTTGCTGTTCAATACGCTCTGCACCACCACCCACAAGGGCTTCTTTGACCTTATTTTCCAGTCTTTCTATCTTCTCTTTCACCTGATTGCTTTTAAGCCCGAAAAATACTAAACCTTGTTAAGAATATAGGCTATCACGCCCGATCTGTGCCAATTACAAACTATTTTGGCCCTTCTCTGTTTGCACATGTAACCCGGCGTCCAAACAGCGGTCTAAAAGGGGAAATGCCTTAATTTTGTTGCATCATATGAAAAGAATTTATTTATTTATCCTCATCAGCACGATCTCATTCACCGGATTTGCACAAACCGGCGCCAAGGTTGGTGGCAAAGTAGTGGATAGCGGTACGCAAGCTGCGATTGAATTTGCGGCAGTGACCCTGACAAATCCTACAGATTCTTCTATAATAAACGGCGCTATTACCGATCAGGAAGGCAAATTCATGCTCGGCGATGTACAACCCGGCAATTACCTGTTGAATTGCAGCTTTTTGGGGTATACCGACCTCTATACATCCCTCTCCGTACCGGAAAATACCCCTTTCGTCGCGGCCGGTATGTTATCCTTGCAACAAGACGCCACCTTGCTCGACCATGTGGAGGTAAAAGGCGAAAAAAGCTATTTCCAGGGGAGCATAGATAAGAAAGTGTACAATATCGAAAAGGATATAGTCGCCAGCAATGGTTCTGCTGCCGAAGCTCTGGAAACGATCCCATCGGTCGTAATTGATATGGATGGAAATATTTCCCTCCGGGGTAGCAATGGTGTGCGTATTTTCATTGATGGCAAACCTTCCGGTATTGTGGGCAGCAACATGGCTGCTATTCTGGAACAGATCCCCGCCAGTTCGATAGAAAGTATTGAAGTGATCACCAACCCCTCGGCCCGATATGATGCGGAAGGAAGTGCCGGTATCATCAATATCGTCATGAAAAAAAATAAAAAGGTAGGTTTGAATGGCGCAGTTAGTGTGGCCGCTTCAACGGCACCACGATATGAAGGAAATGTGAGTTTGAACTACCGCGATAAAAAAGTGAATGTGTATTCGAGTTACGGATATGTGCACGACGATCGCGATTTTAACGGCTATTCCTATCGCAAAACTTTTGAACCGGATACCACCTCTTACCTGAATTCTGTTTCTGAAGGCAAATCGCTGAGCAATATGCAAATGGGTCGTGCCGGTATTGATTATTATATCAACGACAAGAATACCATAGGCATCAATGGCGGTTTTCATTTGGCTACAAGCACCAGTACGATGAAGTAAGTTATTCTTTCCGCGACCTGGACAGTATAGAGACATCAACGAGTGACAGAACTACCATTGGCGATGATGATAATACCTATTACAGCCTGGGGATGACCTACCGGAAGACTTATGAGAGTCCAAAGCATTATTTAAGCGGAAGTGCTGATTGGTCAGTGGGTGATGGGACCGGTTTGGAAGATTACAGCGAATATTTCTACGACATTTCCGGTGGATTACTCGACGATCCTTTCCTGCAAAGTTTATCGCGTCCGGAAACGAACAAAGATCTGACCCTGCAAACAGATTATGTGCATCCGTTCAAGAATGGGAACCAATTGGAAACAGGATTAAAATATACCAGTGAGATAAAAGATAATACGCTCTATTCTGAAAGTTATAATTATACCGATGCCGACTGGAATGTAGACGACAGTTTAAATAATCGCTTTGTGTATGATCAGGATGTGGTGGCGGCGTATGTCATTTGGAACAGCAGCATAAAAAAATTCGGATATCAGCTCGGCTTGCGCGCAGAGCAAACTTACACCAACAGCGAACTGGTAACAACCAACGAGATCTTTGAGAATAATTATTTCGGTTTGTTCCCTAGTGTGCACACAGCCTATAAATTTGATCAGACCTCAGAGATCTCTGCCAGTTACAGCAGAAGGATCAGCAGGCCGCGCAGCTGGTTCCTCAATCCTTTCCCCGATTATTCGGATCCGTACAATCTGCGCAGAGGAAATCCATTCCTGGAACCGGAATATGAGAATTCGTATGAGATCGGTTACACCAAAGAATTCAAAAAACATTCTTTGTCGGCAAGTGTATATTATCGCCAAACCCTGAATGAAATATCTCCCTATATCTATATTGATGCAGAGGGTATTTCGAATATGACCTTTGAAAATTACAATACAGAAAAAAGATATGGCATCGAATTGGTGGGTAAACATGAATTTTTCAAGTGGTGGAATATGACCAGCAGTTTTAATTTTAATCAAACACTGGTAGATGCACAGAATCTGGAAAACGGACTCACAAATAACGTGGTGATGTACAATATCCGCCTGATGTCCTTTTTCCAACTACCGAAACAAACATCTTTACAGGTAACTTATATGTACAATACCCCCTGGACATTTGCACAGGGCAAATTCAATCCGATACAAAGTTTGGATCTCGGAACAAAAACCGACCTGTTCAAAAATACTTTCAGTGTTGCACTCAGTGTGCGGGATATATTCAACACAAGACAATGGGGCGGTTATTCTGAGGGATATAATTTCTACACGGAAGTATTGCGCAAACGCGAATCCCGTATCGGCACCTTAACGCTTACGTATAAATTCGGACAGCAGGATCGCAAACGGGGCAGGCAGGGAATGGACGAGAATTATGATGGCGGCGGTTATGACATGTTCTAATTCCGCGCAACCAGCTCTTCAATACAGGAAACGAATACATCGCTGTCGTTCACGGCAGGTACCAGCTGTATTTTTTCGCCTCCTGCATGCTTACATTCCTGATCATACTCTACTGCGATCTCATAAAGCGTTTCCAGGCAATCAGCCACAAAAGCCGGGCTGAATACTAACAATCTTTTCTTTCCGCTCTGTGCAAGTTCTGCTATAGTTTCATTGGCATAAGGGCGGATCCAGGGGGTTTTTCCCAATCGGGATTGAAAACATACGGTGTATTTTTCTGCAGGAATATGTAATGCTTCTGCAAGCAAACGGGAGGTGGCAAAACACTGCGCCCGGTAACAATTTCTGTTCCCGACATGGATCGTATCACAGCACCCTTTTTGCAAACAGCTGTTGCCTTCGGCCGCTTTGTGTATCTGTCTTTCCGGTAAGCCGTGATAACTAAACAATACATGATCCCAATCCAAAATGTCAAATGCAGATGCAGCATCTGCGCATGCGCGAATAAAAAGCGGATGATCATAAAAAGCACCCACCGTATGTATATGCGGAATATTTTCCCATGTGGTAAGCAGTTCCATTACTTTTTCCAGCACGGAGCCATTTGTTGCAGATGCATATTGCGGGAACAAGGGCAGAATGGTAATTTCTTCGACCTTGTTTTCCTTCAGGGATGATAAGGCTGATGCAATGGATGGTTTTTGATAGCGCATAGCCAATTCCACCTGCCATTCCGAACCCATGCGCTGTTTTACTTTATCCAACAGACGTTTACTGTACACAAGTAATGGAGAGCCTTCATCTGTCCAAATCTGCGCATACACTGCTGCACTTTTTGGTGCCCGGAAAGGCGCGATGATACCGCGGACCAGTATATTGCGTGGCAATGCAGGAATATCGATCACGCGCGCATCCAGTAAAAATTCTTTCAGATATTTCCGCACATCCGGTACTGCCGGCGAATCCGGTGTTCCGAGGTTGACCAAAAGCAATCCCTTCTTTGCTGCCATTCCGCAAAATTACAGCGAAAGGAAAAAAGGTTAGCACTTCAACCGATCGTGTATACCATTTGTTTATGCAGTAAACTTATACCCTACTCCTCTGATGGCATGAAAATATTCGGGATTTTTTGGGTCCTTCTCAAAATATTTGCGGAAGGCGAGTATAAAATTGTCGATAGTACGGGTACTTGGATACACATCGTAACCCCAAACGGTTTGCAGGATCAGTGTGCGCGATACCACTTCATTCCGTCGATCGATAAGCAGTTTTAAAAGTTTGAGTTCCTTGTTCGTGAGCTTGACCTGCCCCTGCACTCCTTTCGCCTCATAAGTAACAAAATTGATGCTGTTGCTGCCAAAAGCATATTCGTTGAATTTATCTTCTGCGGGCAATTTCGACGAGCGTTTCAGCAAATTGCGCACACGCAGCAATAATTCTTCCAGATTAAAGGGCTTCGTCATATAATCATCGCCACCTGTTTTCAATCCCTTTATTTTATCTACACTCGCGTCCTTGGCAGTGAGAAATAAAATGGGAGTTTCCAGATCGCTCAGGCGGATCTGTTCACATACGTCGAATCCATCCATTTCGGGCAACATAACATCCAGGATGACCAGATCAAAACGCTGTTCATTGAATGCTTTGATGCCTTTGCTGCCGTCGCCGACGGCGATCACCTCGTATCCTTCCATTTCGAGGTTCAGTTTGAGATTATCGCGGATGTGGTCCTCATCTTCCACGATCAAAATACGGTAGTTCATAGTCGCAGGTTTAGCAATGTATACGCAGCCCCATACACATGGGTTATATCAATATTGTCATTTTATTGTCGCATTATTCCCCCACAGGAATAGTAATCTCAAATATACTGCCCTTGGGCGTATTATCCTTCACCTGAATATTTCCATGATGCAGCAATACTACCTGCCGCACGATAAATAACCCCAGTCCGGTCCCTTTTGTTTTCCGCGTATCTTCTGTTCCGATGCGATAAAAACGGGTGAATATTTTATCCTTCTCTTCTTCCGGGATACCGATACCCGTGTCGGATACAGAGAGCGCTATCAATCCCTCGCTCTGCTGAAGGCGCACGGCGATCACATCCCCCTCGCCGGAATATTTGATCGCATTCTCAATCACATTATATATTACAGAAGTGATTGAAAATCGGTCAGCCATACATTCTACTCCGGGTTTGATATCGCTTACCCATTTTCTGTGGCCGACATATTTATTTTGGATACGTATATAAATATCATGTGCCAGTTTGGAAATATCGATCCATTCTTTATTTAGTGAAAAATTCGGGCTATCGATCTTTGAAGCCAGCAAGATATTCTCCACCAATGATTCCAATCGTTCCACATCATCGAGCGACATACTGGCTATGTTTTTCACCTTCTCTTCATCGAGCGTTCGTTTCTGCATGGTTTGCATCGACAACTTCAAGGAGGCTAAGGGAGATTTCAATTCATGCGTGATGGATAATAAAAAGTTGTTCTGCAAACGCGTCAGGTCAATCTCTTCGCGGAATGTTTTGCGGATGCGCCAAAAGCCTATGGTGATCAACAGAATGAAAACAAAACCCTCACCATATAACATCCACTCCGTTCTCCGAAAATCGCTTTGCAACAAATTGTATGCTTCTGTTCTGTAAAAGCCTTTCGGATCGGGACTTTGCAATTGATACGCCTGCACATCCCTGGAGAGGATCTGGTGATAATTCGCATAATTGTTTTTATGCAGCAGATACGACCACCAGATAAAGGAAGCAATGATATATACGAATACCACATGGAAAAACAACCAATATCTGGATCTGAGTGATCTTGCCATTTTTGTGTCAGTGCGCTTCAGAACAAATTAACGACAATACTTCCATAATGGTATGCGCTGCATCCGCCAGTTCAGCATCGCTGTGTGCGGAAGAAACAAATCCAACTTCATATCCCGAAGGCCCCAGATAGATGCCGCGCTCCAGCAAAGCGCTGTGCATTTCTTTGAAGTATCGCATAGATGAGGGGTCGATCTGATCTGCCCTTCGTATCGCTTCTTTTGCTTCGAATGCAAACCAGAAAATAGAACCTATATGTTGAATTCGCAGTGGCAGATCTTCCTTTTGTATATGTTGTTTTATGGGTTGCAAAAAGCGATCTGTCTTATTTTCCAGTTCGGTATAAAATCCGGATGTGAGACAGGCCTCCAGTTGTGCAATGCCTGCCGACATGCTCAGCGGGTTTCCGCTCAAAGTTCCCGCCTGATATACGGCACCGGCAGGAGAAATACATTGCATGATCTCTTTGTTTGCAGCAAATGCCCCAACCGGCAAGCCGCCGCCTATGATCTTGCCCAGGGTGATGATATCGGGTTGTACATCATAATATCCGGTGGCACCGGTAAAACCAATGCGAAATCCGCTGATCACTTCGTCAAACAGCAATAATACTTTGTGCTTTGTGCAGGCCGCACGCAAACTCTGTAAAAATGCGGGCCGTTGCAAGAGCAATCCGTTGTTTGCGGGGACAGGCTCAATGATCACACAAGCCGTATCTGCACCATACATGTCCAATGCTGTATGCAATGCATCCTCAGCATCCAGACCGATAACGATCGTTTCATCTGCAATAGCTTTCGGAATACCCTTGGAGGATGTTTCACCGAATGTCACCAGACCACTTCCTGCCTTCACCAATAAACCATCACTGTGCCCATGATAACATCCTTCGAACTTGATGATCTTATTCTTGCCGGTATATCCGCGCGCCAAACGAATGGCACTCATTACTGCTTCGGTTCCCGAGCTCACAAAGCGGATCTGCTCCACATAAGGATGGTTCGAAAGTATCAGTTTTGCCAATGCATTTTCAAATTTCGTAGGCGTTCCAAAAGAGGTGCCCTTTTGCAATGCATCCGAAACAGCTTTTATTACACGATCATCAGCATGCCCGTGAATAAGCGGACCCCAGCTGCAACAAAAATCGAGGAAGGTGTTTCCGTCTTCATCCGTGATATGACTCCCTTTTCCTGATGCAATAAATAATGGCGTGCCGTGCACCGAACGAAAAGCGCGCACGGGGCTGCTCACTCCTCCCGGGAATAATTCCAATGCCTCTTCAAATAAACGTTTTGATCTTTCTTGTTTCATGCATTACCTGTATAAATGGGCAGTTCCACATAAAAGGTGGTGCCCTCTCCATATTCTGATTCGAACCAGATATAACCTCCGGCACTTTCTATGATATTTTTGCTCATGGCAAGGCCGATACCCATCCCCGATGATTTTGTGGTGAAGTTGGGAACAAATACTTTGTCTTTCTGATCTTCCGGGATTCCGGATCCATTGTCCTGCACACTAACTACAATGCGGTGTTCATGGTTGCGCACCCGGATGTCAATCTCACCTGCCCTGTCGTCGGGTATCGCTTGAATAGCATTTTTTATGATATTATTAAATACGCGGATCAATTGATTTTTATCTGCAAAGACGAGGTTTTTCTCGGCCTCTTCGCGCAAGGTTATACTGGCCGATTCATTTTCATGAAATAATGCGACCACATGATGTACAATATCCTGCAGATCGATCACTTCATTTACTGCTTTGGGCATCACGGCAAAATTGGAAAACTCACTTGCGATATGGGATAAATTATCGATCTGTTCCAACAATGTATGTGTTACTTTTTGTGTCAGCTCCTTCACATTGGGCGCATTCGTCTGAATAGCACGTTGTAAATGTTGAATACTCAAACGCATGGGCGTAAGTGGATTCTTGATCTCGTGTGCCACCTGCTTTGCCATATCGCGCCAGGCTGTTTCCCGCTCGAGCGCGCCAGCAGTTCTGCGCTGTTTTCCAGTTCCTGGAGCATTTTATTGTATTCACGCACCAGCAGACCGATCTCATCATTATGTTTCCAGATGATGGGCTCATTCGTTTTGCCCAGGCGGATATTTTTAAATTTACCGGCTATGGTAGCCAATGGACTGGTAATACTTCTGGAGACGAAAAATGCGATGAATCCCGCCAGAATGAGCAACAAGACATATACATTCACCAGCGTGACCATGAAAGATGAAATTTCTGCACGGAGATTTTTCTCGGTTGCAAAATAGGGCAGATTAAGAAAGAACATGGTCTCCCCTTCATTGTCCAATACAGGAACATAAGCCGATAAATACGGAAGGTCCCCGATCTTCTCCGTTTGGATGTACCAGGTCTCTTTATCACAACTCATCTTAAAGAATGCCAGAGGGTTCATTTTGGATGATACCAATCCCTTTTCGAAAATATCCGGTTGAGAGGAAGCTACCAGATCACCGCCGGGTGTGTACATATTGATATCCATGCTATGTATATCCGACAATTCCGAAACCCGCATGCCCAAACGCCGCAATTGCACCTGCGATACAGGACCGCCCGTATTTTTTTTGCGCGTTTCATTTAACATGTAGTCCATGTTGGTTTGCACCGATTCTATTTTTTCGAGTAACCTTTGTTTATGGGAGAAATTGTATTGGTTGCTGATATAATAAATGGTTGCCACACCCAGAATGATAAATGCGAACACGATCAAACTGATGACAGATGTTTGGATCTTATTCTGCAGCGAAGTATTTATCCACCTGCGAAAAGCGATATTCCCGCGCATGATCCTGTTTGCAGCTTCGAGCATGAGCACCACCGCAATGAATAACAAATGGAAAAAGAATAGATAAGAGAAAAGCGAAACAGGCTCAAACCAGCTGGGCTGAGGCTCGGAGACCACCACTTTCTTGGTGTCATTCACCTTGTATACATAATGGTCATAATTATTCTCCATTATATTTTCGCTTTCTCTGTCCTTATCCAAATAAAATATATCCATCAATGGATAAGAATATTCTCCTTCCCTTTCAGACAGTGTATGTCCGGAATAGATCGCATAATTAAAGCTGGTGTAACTTTCTGCGATACGCAGGTCATCGTCGATCAACAACTCGGGGTAAATGCTTTCTCCGGAAAACTTTTTAGGCAGCAATCGCAGATAGGCCATTACATGAAAACCTGAATCCATTTTTACCGGCATCTCGGCCAGATAATAATAATTACCCGAGTAGTCATTGATAAAATACAGATCAGAGGCGGATGTGCGCTCGCCGTCATTTTCTATTGCAGTAACCAGGGAAATGCGATTGGGAATGTTTTCACTCAGCGTAGAGAATAAGAGGCTGTCGCCATTGAATACAAAGAGATCACTATTATATTTTTTAAAATAATTATTCTGAAAGGCATCCCGCACC
Source organism: Chitinophagales bacterium (assembly GCA_041392955.1). Classification (GTDB taxonomy): domain Bacteria; phylum Bacteroidota; class Bacteroidia; order Chitinophagales; family BACL12; genus UBA7236. Next base: position 163,352 of record JAWKLB010000003.1, read on the forward strand.
TGGTTTATCACACCAGTGCGCACATGGAGCGTATTATCATCAGCCACTCCCTGACGAGTTAGCTGATGTACCACATCGCCCTGCATTTCCTGGAATAAATATTCGGTAATGGGATCCTTTTCAATGGACTTTTTGATGGCGAATAATTTCTTGTTCTCCTGGTCTTTCTTCTGAATGCTGCTGTTAAAAACAATGGCGCTGAAGGCCGAGAAAAAGATCAACCAGATAAGGACACCACCCGGTGTTCTGTAATGCAGCGCACGCCGTTTTAACAAGGCAAATACAATAACAAAGAGAATGGTAAATAAGAGTATATTCGTTTGCAAAGCATATCCGGCAATATATTCATAGCCCAGCACCAAAATGGAGAACAAAACCATATAAGCTATAATGATCCAGCTTCCGGAGAGGCGTTGTATACATAATTCCAGGCAGGTATATACAAAAAGGAAAAAGCTGAACAACAACAGTGATATGCAAATAAATCCGATCAGACTGAAATAATTCAGCGAAAAGAAGTTGTGTATGTTAAATGAAATGGAGGAGTCCATGATAAGGCTCCTGAACACCACGCCTGTAAAAACAGCGGCGGCGACACTTGCGGCGGAAAGCAACACCCTCAACCAGGTTTTTTTCGCTGCATTGGGCAAGTGGAAATATCTGGAAAAGAAATAAGCAAAGGGAAATAGGATCAACACTTTCACCAACAGATCACCGGTAGAATCGGCAATACCCGGGGATCCATAATACTCGGGCAGGAATAAAGGTGTATTGACGAAGAACAGCGGGTATAGACTGCGCACCAGCACATACAACAATATTTGCAGGACCGCATATACGCCGGTCGCAAACCAGACATTGCGCTTGTGCACCAGCTGCTGCACGATGAGAAAAAGAAATATCAGCAGGCACAGAAACAGAATAAAAGCACAGAAATAGAAGGTGTGGCTATATGTAATGCTCGCTTCATTCTGTGCATTTTGCAAAAGATAAAAAATGATATTCCCATTTACAGAATGCACTGCTTCGGCACCATCTTCGGCGCGCGCTGAAAGTGTGAGATATGGCGGTATAGCTATCCCGCTTGTTTTTACATCATTGAGATATTTGTTTTTGATGTCATAAGCATATTGTAATGGTAAAAATCCGATGACATGAATTTCGCCCGGGAAATCGTGTTCATATACTACGTAATCGCCGTTGGACTCTGTGATGAACAATGGAGCGTCATTGTACACCATCTGTGCCTTTACCGGGGTGATATTATTGTTTGTCCAGATGAGGGCACTATCGTTCTGATAGACGATAATACCATAGGGCCGATCGGCCAGTGCGCTGAATTCGGGAAAGGTATAGGCATCGGTGATCAATTTACTTACCACGACCTCATCGGATATGGTGGATATGATCTCCGATTCCAGCTTTTGAAATTCCTTCTCGATCCGGGTGGCGTTTGCCGACAATAATATGTTCTGCCGGTCGGTGTGATATTGCAGTGCCGCGCCGATCGCGCTTATGGCAAATACCACCAGTAAGACAATATTTCTCGTTGAACGATTCACTGTTTATTTTCCGCCCGGTTATACGCTGTTTGCTTGTGCACAAAAAAGGGGCCACGTTCACATTGCCGTATTATCAGCTTTTGCCAAATTTCGCTAATATTGAGGTGGTGCATCGAGGTCCGAACCATGGTCCGGAACAAAATTAGCACCATAAGTATTAACAACGTAAAAACACGCTTATGCCGAAAATCTTTACCCTCTTATGTATTTCGTTTTTCTGCTATTCCACGTTGTCAGCCCAGGATCGGGAGATCAAGGGTGTTGTGCGCGATGAAGCATCCGATGAAACGATTCCCGGTGCATCTGTTATTGTTAAAGAAGACAACACGATAGGCACATCGACAGATATTGACGGGAGTTTTACTTTGCGTATACCCGAATCGGCTACAGCTATTATCGTCAGGTCGGTAGGTTATTCTGAAACGGAAGTGATCATAGGAAATACAACCTTTTTGAATATTGTCCTCCGACCTATTGATTATAATCTGGATGCGGTGGTCATCAGTGCCTCACGCAAGCAGGAGAAGATACTCGACGCACCGGCATCCATCAGCCTGATCACACCGGAGCAAATAAAAAATACGGTTGCGCTTACACCTATTGCAAACCTGAAAGGAACGCCCGGTGTGGATATCATCAATACCGGTCTTTTTCAAACGAATGTGGTGGTGCGCGGATTCAATAATATTTTTTCCGGTGCATTGCTCACCATGGTGGATAACCGCTATGCAGCTGTTCCTTCCTGCGCGTAAATGTGGGAACCTTTATTCCAACCGACAATACGGATATCGACAGAATAGAGGTTTTGCGCGGACCGGCATCTGCATTATACGGCCCCAATTGCAGCAACGGCGTATGTCATATCATCACGAAATCACCGCTCGATCAGGCTAAGGATTTTATGACCACGGCCAGTGTAGGTTTCGGCTTCCGGTCCAAGATCAGCGATACCATCGCCATTGCAAATCCCATAGATCCCACAACCGGGAACGTCTTTGAAGATTACGTACCGCTGTTCGATTATGATAATATCTCCGACCGTTTCTTTTATTCTGCATCTGTACGTCATTCCGGTAAGATCAACAACAAGTTTGGATATAAAATATTGTTCACTTATCTCGACGGAACCGATTGGATCTATGACGATCCGCTGGAACCCGCACAAATACAAAAAGGATATCAAACAGCGGCAGGCCGGGTGAATGTGGGCGACACAGTGAGCAACGACAGAAATAATCATTTGAATAAAATAGGGCTTGACCTGCGCTTTGATTATAAATTCCAAAACACAGGCAAGTTGATACTTTCGGGTGGTATGACCCAAAATGATGGTATCGAGTTGACAGGTATCGGCGGCGGACAAGCTATCGACTGGAAGTATTATTATGGTCAGATACGCTATTTGCACAAAGACCTCTTTGTACAATTCTTTATTAATGGAAGCGATGCCGGAGATACCTATTTATTCCGCACAGGTGATCTGATCATCGATCATTCCAAACAATATGTCGGCCAGGTGCAGTATGCCAGTGATGTTTTAAAAGATAAACTCAATTTGGTTTATGGCATTGATGCCATTCTTACACATCCCGACACGGAGAGCACCATCAACGGCGAATTTGAAGACTCAGATAATATCAATGAAATTGGCGGCTATGTACAGGGAAAATATAATGCTACAGAAAAAGTAGACCTCATAGCTGCCTTGCGATATGATTACCACAATTTCGTGGATCAACCCTTTATTTCGCCACGCGCCGGTGTATTATATAAAGCAAACCAAAAGAATACTTTCCGACTTACCTATAACCGTTCCTTCTCGGCACCCAGCAGCAACAATCTCAATCTGGATATTCTGCAACTTGCCGATCTTACCGGGTACTCCGGCATATTCGAAGCAGGTTTGGGCCTGGATTATGACCCTTCCATGCCTTTATATGCCATCGGGAACCGGGGCGGATTTAATTATATGTATGATGATCAGAGTTTGCCGATGTTCACATCGCCTTATTCGCAATATCTGGGTAATTCTTCTGACCATTATTACAGTTTGAACAACAGTCTGGATGCGAACAATGCTGTTTGGGATGCAACGCTGGCCTTATTGCAAGTTGGTTTCGATCAAACAATTGCCGGTTTAGGTGCTGCATTGATCACCTGGTTGCCTGCAGATATACCGGTGATCAACAATACGGTTGGTTCGCTCAATCTGACCACCGAATCGTTCGATCCTGTGGATCCGCGCAATATTAGCGATTACGGTCCGATCAAAAACTCCGCATCGAATACCATTGAGGCAGGATGGAAAGGTTCGCTGTTCAACGATAAAGTATTTGCGACTTTGGATGTGTATTATAACCTGATTCAGGATTATGTGAGTCCGCTGGTAGATATCACCCCGAACGTATTTATCGATCCCGTAGAACTTGCCGCTTATATCACACCTATTATTACAGAAAATTTTTATGACACCACAGGAAGTAATGAATTACTTGCCGGTTTAGTTACTGCAACATTAGATGATGATCCCGCATATGGCGGAAATAACAACGGAACAGGTGTTGATGAATTCATCAATCTGGTTCTGGCTGCAGGTTCGGGTATTCCTGTTGGTACCATCTCTCCCACACAATATCCGAATGGAGCTAAATATGTAACGTATGTCAATCTGGGCGATGTTTCTGTGTTCGGTGCAGATCTGGGTGTCAATTGGTATGTGAATGACCGCTTGACCATGGCATTCAGTTATAGTTGGGTAGATAAGGACAGCATTGCACTGGAAGGTGCTCAATTGGGTTATGTTGCCCTCAATGCACCGAAAAATAAAGTGGCAGTGCGCGGGACATACGATATCAAAAAACTCGACCTGCAGGTTGGTTTGAACTGGCGCTGGCAAGAATCGTTCCCGGCAAATTCCGGAGCCTATGTCGGACGCGTGGAAGATATTCATGATATGGACCTCACGCTGAATTATGAACCACATCAATTAAAGAACACACAGTTCACCTTGCTGGTAACCAATTTATATAATCACGAGCAACAATATTTTGTCGGATCACCGGTTATCGGCAGCACTTATTTCTTTAGAATAACAAAATCATTTTGATAACAGGAGCCCCTTAGCGGGGCTCTTTTTTTATTATGGGTTTTTTCAGACGTTCCGGGCTTCCATCTGCAGATCAAACACCTCTCTTGCTATATGGCTTGCAGCGCAGTGGTACGAATTTTTTCGCAGAGCTGATGCGCCGCAATTTTCCGGGCATTTATTTTACCAACAGCGACGACCGGAATACCATATGCCACAAGCATTTCCGCTTGTATGACGACAAAACCTGCATTCCCGAACCGCAGTTTGACAATGATCTGCATTTTGCACACTGGGTAGATTTTCTGCAGGCTATTCCTGCCGAGCGCAAACCCAAATGGATATTTGTAGTTTCGAAGGAACCCTTGAGTTGGCTTACCAGCTACCGGAAATGGGCTGTAAAGAATCAATGGCCACAGTCAAAGTACGACTACATGCGAGAGTACATTTTGTTCTATGGGAAGTGGAAAGAATTTGCAGATGCATCCCCCATGATCCATTTTATTGCCTATGAAAAATTATTAAAAGATCCCGGTTTGGTTCTGGAAGATATAGCACGTAAAACCGGATTGCCGAAACGAGAAAAAATTATTATTCCGGAAAAAGTGTATGCCTCAAAACGCTTCAGCGGCAAAAAGAAAAAAGCGATACTGGATGGTTCTTACTTAGAGAAGTACACAGAAACGGAGCTGACAAAATATCGCAGCTTGTTCCCGGAAGGCCTGTTGCCGTTTATGGGTTATTCTTTTCCCGGCTGATGCGCTTTGCCTCGTTCCACCAGGCATCCATTTCTTCAAGGGTCATAGCTTTCAGATCCCTGTTCTCCTGCTTTGCTTTTTGTTCTATATATGTAAAGCGCTGTATGAATTTTTTATTGGTCCTTTCCAAAGCTGTTTCAGGATCAACGCCGATATATCTGGATAAATTGACCAGGGAGAACATGAGATCACCTAACTCCTCTTCTATTTTATCGCTTGCGTTTGGTGTGGCCAGCACTTCCGATAACTCTTCCATTTCTTCCCGGATCTTTTCCCACACTTGTTCCGTGTTCTCCCATTGAAATTTTACCTGTGCCGCTTTATCCTGTATGCGATAGGCTTTTATGAGTGCCGGCAAACTATTAGGTACGCCTTGCAACACCGAATGCTTTCCTTCTTTTAACTTGAGTTGTTCCCAATTTTTCTTCACCTCTTCTTCGCCGGATACCTGCACATCGCCATAAATATGCGGATGCCGGTGAATGAGCTTATCACATTGAGCATGTAAAACTTCTGCTATGGAAAAAGCACTTTGCTCTTCGGCGATCCTTAAGTATAGAAGATCGTGCAGCATGATATCCCCCTAATCTCTCGCGAACGCCCGGCAGGTCCTTATTCAGATGGCATCGGCCAGCTCGTAAGTTTCTTCTATGGTCAGATTGCGCAATGAATCCATTGTTTGTTTCATATCCCATGGACATTGTGTGCGCAGATCATGCAATACATCCAGCAATCTGCCGAAGGCTTCCATTTTTTCTTCTTTGGTACTCAGCATGACAGGTATTCTTTTGTAAGCGTTAATTTGGCATCAGAATTGGTAAAAATAATTGGATTATGTCTGATGCGCACTCATCTATCGATCATATGCTTTCTTGCCTGCATGCATTTTTTTTGTCAGGTGGCTTATGCGCAACCTATCCCTGACACTTTGCTCGAAGTGATACCGGCACCTGTGACGGAGCAAAATGGGATACCCGAAGTGGTAAATGATCCAATGATCCATACGGTAATGCTGGAAAGAAATGATCTGAGTCTTGCCTACCCTATCCTCTCCCTGGGATCTGAAGATAAGCTCACGCTTTCCTTTGATGTGTTGGGAGGTATAGTGCACAACTACAGTTATACCTTTTTGCACTGCGACCAAAATTGGGAAGCATCCAATCTCACCAATTTTGATTATCTCGATGGATTTGAGAACAACCCGGTAAGCGATTACCGTTTCAGTTTTGCAACGGAACAAAAGTATGTCCACTACAGCGTTTCCTTTCCCAACGAATCGGTCAACTTCACGCTGAGCGGCAATTATGTTGTGGTGGTGTATGACGATAACTATCCCGACAGTGTGATCATTGCTCGGAGATTCTTTGTTTGGGAAGATGTAGTGAGCGTGAGCGCTTCGGTAAGCCGTCCGAACCGCATTGAGTACCGGACCGAGTATCAGGAGGTGAATTTCACGGTAGATGTCCGGAATGCCGGTATAACCAATGCCTATGATGCCGTGCGCGTATCTGTATTCCAGAACGGGATCACCGAAAGAGCCCCGGAAAACCTCAAACCGCGTTTGATCTCAGGGGATATCCTGTATTATGACATGGACGACCAGGTATTCCCGGGTATGAAGGAGTTCCGGCGATTCGACAGCCGCAATCTGAAGCTGCAAACCGACCGCATTCGGAAGATCACGCATGACATGGATGGATATGTAGCTTATCTGAATGTGGAAGAGAGCCGGGTGTTTGAGCGCTACCGCTACGAGAAAGATATCAATGGCCAGTATGTGATCATGGCCGATCTGTCCAATGACGTGGGAACAGAAGCAGATTATGTATGGGTGGACTTCACTATGAAGTATCCCTATTTTGTCACTTCGGGAGACTTTTATGTGTTCGGCGGACTGAGCGATATGCAATGTTTAGAAAGGTGTAAAATGACCTATGATTTTGACCGGCAGGAATACCATGCGAGAATATATCTGAAACAGGGTTATTACAACTACCTGTATGCATTTAAAAATTACGCCGATGGCAAGGTGGATTTTGCGTACGCCGAAGGCAACGATTTTCAGACCGAGAATGACTATCTCATACTCATTTACCAGAGGTCATTCGACAGGGACTACGACAAGCTGATCGGGTTGTCGGTTATCAACAGTCTGAAAAAGTAGCACCCCTTTTTCCCTTCCCCGCTTCCCGGCAAGTAAAAAACCGGTTCCCGAATTGGCAGTACCTTTAGCGAATGAAACATCAGCTCACCGAACTTACCAGGTATAATGTTTGGGCAAACGCGCGCATTATGGATGCACTCCGCACGCTTCCGCCGGAGGTCATTGATGCACCTGTAAAAGGCAGCTTCACTTCTATTCGCAAAACCATTTATCATATTTGGGATGCGCAGGTCATTTGGCTCAACAGACTGCAGGGAATATCATTGAATATGTGGCCGAGTACGGAATACGATGACAACTTTGCAGGCTTTGATGTATACTTCATCAGGCAGTCGGAAGATTTCGTTCGATTTGTCGAAACCCGCACTGACAGCTACTTTGAAACCTTATGTTATTACAAGACACTCGAGGGAAAAGAATATCAGACGCGTGTATGGGAGATCGTTATGCATGTAATGAATCACAGTACCTATCACCGCGGTCAGATCATTCATATGTTTCGATCTTTAGATATACATGATCCTGTGAGCACTGATTTCATTTTGTATTCCAGGGGAAAAGAAAGCGGCTTTTAAAAACCGCAAGTTATGCGCAATATAAAATGTAACAAGGAAGGTTCAGCGGTAAGAAATTGCCCGCATACGATATCCGGATGCAAAGATCAAAATGGAAAGTTGGAAGCGTAAAAGGGTGCTTTTTGGGCTGTATAGTATAATGTGCAAAACGTGTGAAAATCAACAAAAAACCTTTCCAATTTTTTTGATAATATAAATTAATGTATAATTTTGCAATAACCAAATATTTTTCCAATGGCTAAATCAACAAAAAAATCAGCTGGCAAACGTGGACGTCCTGCCGGCAAAAAAGCTGGCGCGAAAAAAGCCGCTAAAAAACCTGCTAAGAAAGGTGCTAAAAAAGCAACTAAAAGGACAGCTAAAAAAGCTACCAAAAAAACTGCTAAAAAAGCTACCAAAAGAACAGCTAAAAAAGCAACCAAAAAAACTGCTAAAAAAGCTGCTAAAAAATCTGCAGGTAAACGCGGTCGTCCCGCTGCAAAAAAAGCTGGTAAAAAAACAGCTAAGAAAGGAAAAAGAAGCGCAGGCAAGAAAGCTGCTAAAAAAACAGCTAAGAAAGCCGGTGCTAAGAAAGCAAAGAAAGCAAAGCCAGCCGCGATGCCTCCGGCAACTAACGGAACCGGTGCAATGTGATAAACTGGCAGCTTAAACGAAAAAAGGAGGTCTCAGGACCTCCTTTTTTTATGTATACTATCTTGTCCTCATGCTATCTTCCCGATCCTATTTGAAGGATCATTCCACCCGACATAACATAATCGGGTCACAGGTGTGTAAAATATAGCGCTTATTCCTTACAGTGCAGGCTGAAATCCTTGCAGGGCAAAGTGTTAAGGGAACGCTGTTCCTTAAGGGATATTTCGATAATTTTAGTGAAAATAACATTAATTTTATACCTTTACCTATCTATTTTTCTAACGAAAATATCTATGCTATGAGAAAATTAATACTAACGTTAGCGACTGGTTTTTTATCAGTCAGCCTGTTCGCCCAGGCGGCGTTCCAGGTGACCCCGCACAATCGTGCGGAAATGCTGGCAAAATTCAAGAATGCCAAGGCAGTTCCTTTCCACCCGAATTTTACTGATGAAAGTGGAGTTCCGGTTGACAATGCAACATTCCAGGCAAAAGCCGGTAGCCGTACCGGTGAGATGATCGGCAGCACAGGTTACGACCTGCAATCAAACGCTGCTACCATGTATCGTGTGGTTGGTTATCCCGATGGAAGTGTATCCGCACTTTGGACAGGTTCCACTGTAGCTGATGGCGCATGGTCAGATCGCGGTATGTTTTACAACCATTCTGATGGTGCAACATGGGGTGCCGCTCCGACAAGCCGTGTTGAGGGTGTTCGTTCTGGTTTTGGTGGCATTATGTCGGTTATGGATCATGAAGTGGAATATTCACATGACGGAACAAATATCCGC
>JAWKLB010000030.1:0-39069 GCA_041392955.1 Chitinophagales bacterium
GAGTTTGCTCGCCTGCTCATTGCTGTAGATGATCTTGCCATGTTTATGAATGATGACACCGGCATCTGTGTATTTCAAATATTTGCGATGGTGCTCACTCAGTTCGGCGTCCTCTATCTTCTGCTCGATGCGCGGACCTGCGTCGGTACAGGTCAGGATAAAACCGGCAATACTCGATTCATTCCCGTCGATCCGTGACACAGCCAGATCGTAAAAGAAACTTGAACCGGACATGCTGACTGCCTCCAACAAACCCGCTTCCACCTCAGCGTCTTCCGGATAACAGGGGCTCAGTGGCAGTATTATTTGCAGTTCGGGGAACACTTGCGGCAGATCCACAGCAGTAAATACAAAACCGGCATCATCTAAAAGAGAGCGGAAAGCCTTGTTCCCATGGAGAATATGGAGGTTACGGTCGGTCAGGACCATAGGCCATTTCACCCATTCAAAAGCCTGAAAGAGGGATTTCGTTTGCTTATTGAGCAGTCCGCCCGACATCTACTACTAAAATAGACCGAGGAGGGGAGAAAAGTATTAATATTCCGGCGATTTGTGACAGGCAAATTATTCCTGAATGATCACGAAAGCGGGCTCATCATTTGCCGGTGCTTCCAACAGGATATCGAATAAACGCCGGCCGAATTTGAGGTATAAGGGAATAACATTATCATGCCGTTCCTGTAAGCCTGCACCGGGGAACAATTTATCATGGATGGCCCGGATCTGGTTGACGGCGGTTTCCTGTTTGGTCTTTTCCGCTTTGCGCAATTTGGCTTCCAGTTTATCCATGCTGTTCAGCAAATTTTTCTGTTCAGCGAGTACGGCACTTTCCATAGACGCATCGATCGCACGCATTTTTTCAGTGATGTTCGCAAATACAGCAGAGATCTTTTCTTTTTCTGCATCCAGAGAAAGCGCATCACCGAATTGTTTTTCCAGCCAATTCCGAATGATCGTATCGGCATCTCCAAAAAAATCTGTTGCCTTCAATTGCAACTTGTTCATTTTTATCTGCACCTTCTCATCCACAAAAAGAAAACTATCGCGCAATTGTACTGCAGGATACACTGTGTTATGACGGGCGAACAGATCTTTCAATAAAAGCCAGTATGCCAGCTCGCCACCGCCGCCTATAAACATAACGGCCGGTATTGCGCGCTGCTGAAACAATGGGCGCAAGATCACATTCGGACTGAATCGCTCCGGGTGCTCTTCCATTTCTTTACGCATGGCGTCTTCAGAAAAAACAATACCGGTGTTCAATACATGAAAAGCGCCATCAGTATAAACGATGCGCTCGCGTATATGTTTTTGCAGATAAAACAGGTTGATCTCTCTGGGCGTAGCCTGCGGCGGATACGGAAATGCTGCAATGGTTTCCTGTACAATGCGTTCCGAAGAACGCTCAAATAATTCATCTGAAATAATATCTGCACAAGCCTTTTTATAAACAGCATCATCACCATCTACAATAAGCATTCCGTATGGACCAAACAGATGATGCAATATTTTATGTGTGGCAAGTCCCAGATCAGCGGAATGCAAATACGCATCACGGAATAATGTGGATATTTCTTTTGCTTCCGGGGATCCATCCAACATAGCATCGAGTTTGTCGAGTACATCGATCATACTTTTACCATTGCATACATACTGTCCGCAGGCACCACCCTGTTCATCTTCCCAGGTTATGGTTTGACCGTACACATGAAAATGGTTGATCTCTGCAAAATCATGATCCTCGGAACCCAGCCAGAAAACGGGAACGAAGTTGCGGTCAGGGAAATGCTTTTTTGCTAAAGCTGCATGCCTGACCGCTGCCAGGGCTTTATACATAACATACAATGGCCCTGTAAAAATATTCAGCTGATGTGCGGTGACAATACAATAGGTATTTGGATCGGAAAGGGAATGGATAGATGCATCCACTGCATCGATGATCTGCAGATCCCTATAGGACTCCTGCAATCGTTTTACCAAAGCAGGACGATCAACAGCATGCGCCGTATATGCTTCCATGGCTTTGCGCATTCCTTCCTCTGCATTGGTATAGGGAACGAAAGGTGCAATATTTTCTGCTCCGTTCAGGTAACCAATGACAGTTTCGCTGAAATATCCGGTTTCGGCAAATGTAATTTGCTTTACATCCATGCTGTTCAATTGCTGTTTGCGGGAACACCATACAGATCGAATGCATCGGCTTCTGTAATGGTGATCTCAGCAAAATCACCTGTGCGAAGATACGTTGCCTCAGCCGGTATGAGCACTTCATTATCCACCTCCGGTGAATCACTGTGCGTGCGGCCTACAAAGTAGCCACCCTCTACCCTGTCGATCAAAACGGTATATGTTTTCCCGACCTTTTCCGCATTCAATTGCATAGATATCTCTTCCTGTACTTCCATTACCCTTCTCGCCCGATCTTGTTTCACTTCTTCCGGCACATCATCTGCAAAAGCAAACCCGGATGTTCCTTCCTCATGTGAATAGGTGAATACGCCGAGTCGTTCGAAGCGCATTTCCTGTATGAATTGCAATAATGTTTGTATGTCTTCTTCCGTTTCACCCGGAAATCCAACCAACATGGTAGTGCGGATGGCAATATCAGGAATAATATTTCGTATATCGCTGATGAGTTGTTTGGTTTCCTGTAAAGTGATCTGCCTGTTCATACGCGTGAGCACGGGATCACTTGCATGTTGCAGCGGCATATCGAGATAATTGCACACATGCTTGCAATCGCGCATGGCCTCAATAACATCCAGTGGGAATTTAGATGGATACGCGTAATGCAAACGTATCCATGCAATGCCTTCCACTGCATTCAAAGCATATAAAAGATCGGAGAGTGCACGTTTTTTATAGATGTCCAATCCGTAATAGGTCAACTCCTGCGCTATGAGCATGATCTCGCGCACGCCTATGGAAGCCAGATAGCGCGCTTCTTTCACGATGTCATCCATGGTCCTGGAAACATGTTTCCCGCGCATCAACGGTATGGCACAAAAAGCACAGGTGCGATTACATCCTTCGGAAATTTTCAGATAGGCATAATGCTGCGGTGTACTCAAATTGCGTTCACCGAGCAATTCATGCTTATAATCGGCATTGAATTTATGCAGAATGGCGGGCAGGTCCATAGTCCCGAACCATGCATCCACTTCGGGGATTTCCTGTTCGAGTTCATCCTTGTACCGATGACTCAAACAACCCGTCACATATAATTTATCAATATCCCCTTGAGCACGCGCATCCGCAAAGCGCAAGATGGTATCGATACTTTCTTTTTTCGCATTATCGATAAATCCACAGGTATTCACGATGATGATATTGGCATCATCTTCCGTACGCTCATGATAGGCATCTACATCATTTGCGCGCAATTGGGAGAGCAACACTTCACTGTCGACCGTATTTTTACTACAGCCGAGTGTTATGATATTTACTTTATCCTTTTTAAGTGTACGCGCTTTCATATCGCTCAGTTAAAAAGAGAATCCACAAATTCTTTTTTGTTGAACACCTGCAATTGATCCATCTTCTCACCAACACCTATATATTTTACAGGGATCTTAAATTGATCTGCAATACCCAACACAACACCGCCCTTAGCAGTGCCATCCAATTTTGTCAATGCAATGGCCGTCACATCCGTTGCGGCAGTGAATTGTTTTGCTTGTTCTATAGCATTCTGACCGGTGGATGCATCCAGCACCAACAATACGTCATGCGGTGCGCCGGGAATGACCTTTTCGATCACGCGTTTTATTTTAGAGAGTTCCTGCATGAGATTCACCTTATTGTGTAATCGCCCTGCCGTATCGATGAGGACCACATCAGAACCTTGCTTTACGGCAGCATTCACAGTATCGAAGGCGACGGCAGCAGGATCGGCGCCCATGCCTTGTTTAATAATGGGCACATCTACGCGTTCTGACCAAATCGTAAGCTGGTCGACAGCTGCAGCACGGAATGTATCCGCAGCACCGAGTAGAACTTTTTTACCGAGATTTTTAAATTGATAAGCCAGTTTACCGATGGTAGTTGTTTTGCCCACGCCGTTGACACCTACTATGAGCATCACATAGGTCTTGGTATTTTCCGGAATGCTGTATTCTGATGCATCCGGCGTATTGTTCTCGGTCAATAACTGAATGATCTCATTTTTCAGCAGCGCATTCAATTCCTCTTCACCGAAATACTTTTCGCGGGAAACAGTTTTATTCAGACGGTCGATGATCTTCACCGTTGTATCTACGCCCACATCACTGGAAATCAGGATATGTTCCAGTTCATCCAGAAAATCGTCGTCGACTCTGGAGCGACCGGCAATGGCTTTGCTGATGCGACCGAAGAGACTCTGCCTGGTCTTTTCCAGTCCTTTTTCCAGATCTTCCTTCTGTTCTTTTTTGAAGATGTTGAATATTCCCATGTTATCAGAACCTGTTGCAAAAAAAAAGCTTCTGTAACAGAAGCTTCCAATTATTTCGAGCTCCCGGAACGGAGCTAAGCCGGTAACGTTATTTACCTTTCAGGAGTTCCTGAACCTGGTCTTTGTGCACGATACGTTCTTTAAAGATGTATGCACCTGTCTTGGGTGATTTTTCGGTCACGATCACTTTGACCATTTCCTTTCCACCACCGGAGATCTTTCCTTTACCGACACGGGCGTTCTTACTTACTTTTCCCATAGCTGGTCTTATTTAATTTCTTTGTGAACTGTTACTTTTTTCAAATAGGGGTTATATTTTTTCAACTCAATACGATCCGGAGTGTTCCTGCGGCTCTTGGTTGTAATATAACGGCTCATACCCGCTACATCCGTATTTTTTTGTTCGGTGCATTCGAGAATGACTTGGATCCTGTTGCCTTTACTTTTCTTAGCCATTGTCGCTCAATTTATATAGATACTTTTTTACCGCTTTTCTTCAAGTCGCGGAGATACTGTGAAATACCCACCCTGTTGATGGTTTTCAATGTAGTAGCCGCAATTTTCAAAGTAACCCAGCGATCTTCTTCAGGTATGAAGAAACGCTTGGTCTGTAAGTTCGGGTAGAACTTGCGTTTTGTCTTGTGGTTGGAGTGGCTCACATTGTTGCCGCTCACTGTTTTTTTGCCTGTTAGATCACAAACTCGTGCCATCGTTCTGAAATAAGAGTGCAAATATCGGGGTTTTTGGCGAAACCACAAAAAATTACCCGATTATACGAACAAGCCCTATTTACCGGCTTCTTCGGGTTCCGGAGAGCCTCCTCCCCGGTATCCCTGCTCTGCCTGAATCAGCGTAAATGGCTGGCTTACAACCAGCATACTCTCAGTGGTATAGGCAATGGTATAGTTGCCCGGAAGGAGGTAATAACGCTCGTCCGGGCCCTTTTCGGCATCCGGATGTGCATTCTTCCAATCCTCAGTTGCCGATGCGTCGATCGCCAGATCATATGCGTAATAGTTGATGCCTTTTCCGGCCCGGATGGTGCCGGTATGCAGAACATGGTCATTTTCGTCCCTTACCTCCACATGTACCTGCGCATCTCCTTTGCTGTAATACGGGAACTGCTCCTCAGATACTGCTTCCGGCGCATACGGACTGCCGGTGTAGCCCCGACCGGCATCATAGGTCAGGTCGGGCACATGGAGCGGAGCTAATTCTTTTCCCATAATATCAGGTGTGAGCTGTTGCAGTTCATCCAGTGATGCGATATAAATACTGCGGCCATGTGTTCCGATCACAATATCATTTTCCCTTTCCTGAATGGCGATATCATGCACAGCCACACGCGGTAAACCACCATTAAAAGCCATGAAAGAAACACCTCTGTTCAGAGATACATACAAACCATTATCAGTACCCACATATAGGATATTTTCATTGACCGGATCCTCGGCAATTACGTTGACAGGTTCATAGGGCAGATCGTTACCTATGCGTTTCCAGGTGCCACCCTGATCATCACTTACAAATACATAGGGTGTAAAATCATCGTAGCGATATCCGTTCAAAGTAGCATATACTCTGTCGACTGAAAATTTACTTGCAGTGACCTGACTCACCCATAATCCGGAAGGAATGGCATTTACAATTTGGGCAGGTGTTTTTCCTTTTGCGGGCGCGGTCTCTTTTTTGATAAAAACATTGATCTTGTTCCAATTATACCCGCCATCCTTGCTTATCCAAATATTACCGTCATCCGTTCCGCAATACAACATACCAAAACGCAGAGGCGATTCATAGATACAAGTAAGTGTAGCATAAGGAACATCACCTTTTTTCTTTCCATTGGTCAGGTCGCCGCTCAAAGTTTCCATTTCTGCACCTTGTTTCAGGGAGCGATGGAATCTGTTCGAACCGTAATACAGGACATCACTATTATGGCGACTGAGCCAGATAGGTGTTTCCCAATTGAAGCGCAAAGGTTTTTCGCCCATGGAATGTCGCGGGCGGATAGAAATTTCTTCTTGTCTGGTACTTCTGTTCACACGTGCATAATATCCGTATTGGAATCCGGTGTAGATCATATTATTATCCCTTCTGTCGGCACGCACCTGCATACCATCACCCCAATACAATAATGCATATGGATAGGCACCATCCTGCATCCAACTATCATTGGCAACGTAATTGGAAGGACCGCCCCATACACCATTATCCTGTAACCCGCCATATACATTATACGGTTCTGCATCATCCACTTCAATGGAATAAAATTGCCCGACAGGCGGATTGTTGGCTTTGAACCAATGTGCGCCATTATCGTAGGTAATATTCACACCTCCGTCGTTCCCGATGATGATATGTTTATCATTTTTAGGATCCATCCAAACCACATGATGATCGCCATGTGTATTTGGTGCATCTATGCTTTTCCAGGTTTTACCTCCATCTTCACTCATCAATATCTGCACGCCTGTAATGATGATCTTATTTTCATTTACCGGTGAAACAAATATTTTTCCGAAATAATAGCCGTAGGTATAATACATATCGTCGAGATACATATCATGTGTCTTCTCCCAGGTGACGCCGCTGTTCATACTTTTATATACTTCACATCCGCGTATGGGAAGATCAAAAACATAATCGCCGGCATCCAGATAATCACTTAATACGGAGGCGCTATAGGTAGAATCCAGTATTTTTTGTTTCAGCACTTCTGCAGTAAATTCTTTTGGAATATAATTCTGCTGTAAAAAAGCATTTAATTTATCATTATCGAGTGCGAGGAATTGTTCTTTCGTTATATCCTTGAATGTTTCCACCGTTATCGCATCCGGCTCAGTTTGCTGTTGTGCGTCCGGTCTGGGAAACTGATCATCTACAACTGCGTATACCACATTATTATGCTGATAGCTCACCCCGATGCCTATGCGTCCCACTTTATTTCCTATCGGGAACATGGAAGCGGAATCGGAAAGAATGCTCCAGCTTTCTCCTGCATCTGTTGATTTATAAATACCTGAACCGCGCCCCGTACCTGAAAAATTCCAGGCTCTTCTGTCGCGCTGCCACATGCATGCATACATGATATCCGGAACATTCGGATCTATCATCAGATCTACTGCACCGGTGGTGTCATTTACATACAACACTTTGTTCCATGTTTGTCCGCCGTCCGTTGTTTTATATACACCGCGATCGGGATTGGGAGAATATAAATGCCCCAATGCGGCAACAAATACCATATCGGGATCTTTGGGATTAACTGCTATTTTTCCGATATGATGTGATTCTGGCAAACCGCAATAGATCCAGCTTTTGCCTGCATCTGCAGATTTATATACGCCATTCCCCGCGTAACTGCTCCTGGAACTATTTACTTCGCCTGTGCCGATCCAGATAATATTATGTGCCCAGTCGACAGCAATATCGCCTATGGTCATTACTTCTTCGTGATCAAAAAGTGGAACAAAGGATTGGCCGTTATTTTCTGTGTACCACAGGCCGCCACTGGCATAAGCGACATAAAATTTTGTGGGATCCGCGGGGTTCACTTCCAGATCGGTAACCCTGCCACTCATAATATTCGGGCCCACGTTGCGGAAAGAAACATTTTTCACCAGAGAATTCAATTCCATGGATTGTACTCGGTCCAATCCCCTGGCGCGTTCTTCAGCAGAAGTTGGAACCGGTTGTGCAAATACGGCGTGGCATACCAGGGCAGAAAGCAGAATACATATCTTCCTCATACGTAGCAGGTTTTCAAAATAAAGATACCTTTTTTGATAAAATGAAAAACTAAGAAATAAAAAAGGCCCTCCTTCGAGAGCCTTTATGTAATCTTTTAACATTTACGCCCTTTCCACAATAAAAAAAGGATTGAGCAGATTTTCTTTGTTGTATTGCAGATCATTTTCTTTTTCGTACACACGCACGCGCGCGCCTGCTTCCAATACCACTGCATGTCCGGCGGCCGTGTCCCATTCCATAGTTGGTCCTAAACGCGGGTATATATCTGCTACTCCTTCAGCGACCAGGCAGAATTTTAACGAACTGCCTGCGGGCACAAAATCAACCTGAGCGAATTGCTTTTCCATATCTTGCAAATAGGCATCAAACTCCGGAGATGGATGTGAACGACTGCCTATCAAAGCGATACGATCCTGTTCGGGTTCTTTTACATGAATGGGATGCACGTTCCCATCTGCTTCTTTTTTAAAGGCGCCTTTTCCTTTCACGGCGTAATAGACCTTATCCTGTGCGGGAATTCCCACCACACCTATTTCCGGATAGCCATTATGTATCAGGGCGATGTTCACAGTAAATTCTCCGTTCTTTTTGATGAATTCCTTTGTTCCGTCCAGCGGGTCCACCAGCCAGAAATATTCCCAATCTTTTCTTTCCGCGTAGGGTACCAATTTATTTTCTTCAGATATGATCGGAATATCGGGGAATTGTTCCTTCAAGGCTGATACGATCACTGCATTTCCGGCTTTATCGGCTTTTGTCAGCGGCGAATTATCACTTTTATCCACCACAGCGAAATCATCTGTCGCATAAATATGCATGATCTCTTTTCCTGCGGCTTCTACAATGGCAATGATCTGTTGTACGTCAATTTTCTCAAGCATCCGTTTCATTTTTTAAGCGTGATATGCATTGTTCCAATGCAAGTTCCCAATGCGGGATCTCTATATTAAGTGTTTGTTGTATCAATGAGCAATCTAATACCGAATATGCCGGTCTTTGTGCAGGTGTTGGATATCCCGATGTGGGGATCGGATGTACCACACAAGGCAAACCATATAATTCCATGATCTTTTGGGCAAATCCGAACCAGGTGGTGGATCCGGCATCGGTAAAATGATAGATCCCCGGTGGCACGGCACCTTGTTTTTCCAGCGCGACAAACAATACTTTTGCCAGATCATACGCATAGGTTGGTGAGCCGGTTTGATCATCCACCACCTGAATACTTTCCTTTTCTTTACCGAGGCGGATCATGGTCTTCACGAAATTATTTCCATAAAAACTATATACCCAGCTTGTCCGTATCAATATGGTATTGCTGCACACCATAAAGGCGCGATATTCACCTTCTGCTTTTGTCCTGCCATACACACTGAGCGGCTCCACAGGGTCATCCACCGTATATGGGGAACCTTTCTGGCCGTCAAAAACAAAATCAGTGGAAATATGATAGAGTGTGGCACCATGCGCGGAACATGCACGGGCGAGATTCTCTACTCCGGTCACATTGATATCGAAAGCCAGCGATTCATTCGATTCTGCTTTGTCCACTGCGGTATAAGCAGCACAGTTTATACAGGCATCAAAATGTTGTGCGCGAAAGAATGCATCCACGGCAGCTCTGTCGGTAATATCCAAAACATCTACATCAACAAAAACGTAAGTATGCTGTGGATTATCTTTACTTCTGTCGAACAGCTCACTTCCCAGCTGGCCATTACTTCCCGTGATAAGTATGTGCATGGATTATAAATTATGATGCATGGAGAAATTGTGCTTTGCATCTTTCAACGCAGGCAATGCCGCATCTTTTTCTGAAAGTATGATATCTTTTTCGGGGATCTGCCAGTCGATATGGAGTTCGGGATCATTATATATGATACCTCCGTCCTGTTCTTTCGAATAATAATTATCGCATTTATACAAGAAATCCGCAGTTTCACTCAACACAACGAAGCCATGTGCAAAGCCACGAGGTATGTATAATTGTTTTTTATTTTCGGCAGATATTACTAAGCTAACATGTTTGCCATAGGTTGGTGAACCTGCGCGCAGGTCCACAGCAACATCGAGCACCTCGCCCTGCACCACGCGAACCAGTTTAGCCTGTGCAAAAGGATTGAGCTGATAATGCAAGCCGCGCAACACGCCATACCTGGAGTGGCTTTGATTATCCTGCACAAAATTGACATCCATTTCTTTGTCGAGAAAATGTGTCGCGTTGAAGGATTCAAAAAAATAACCGCGGTCGTCGGAATACACCTGTGGTTCAAAAACAAATACTCCTGCAATGTCAGTATCTATAAAAGGCATAATTACAATTTAGCATTCTTGAGTAACTGTGAACGGATCAATTTCAAAACATATTTATCACGCAATGCATTTTCCAGAAATGGCAATTGTCGTGCATTATGCAGATCTGTTCCCAACAGATCGATATAACCGGCATCGGCAAGTTTGCGCGCATATTTTTTTGGCCCTTCACCATATAAGCCCGAAAAAGACATAATGTTGGTCTGGAATATTATTCCTGCTTCGCGATACTGAGCAGCAACAGAAAGGTCTTGTTTTTCAAACATCCAGGCATATCGCTCGGGATGTGCCAACACGGGCTGAAAACCTGCCAACTGCATATCGAAAAGGGTCCGGTCAAAGGCTGCAGACCGAACATGTAAACCGGTTTCTACCAGTATCCAATTTTCGCGCAAGGTCAATAAGCCGGTAAATCCGGGATGCTGGTCGGCGAAATCATCATCTATATAATATTCCGCGGCACCCTGTATTTCCATTTCTATCTGCTCTGCATCCAAAACACTGCGCAAAGCGGAACATGCCGCATAAATATTTTCGGGCGTATTCAAATAAACGGAAGTTTGTATATGCGGTGTGCAGATACATTTTTTATATCCCAAAGCCGAAAGCGCTTTTACCAACATAACAGATTCTTCCATGCGCACTGCCCCGTCATCCAAACCGGGCAAAATATGCATATGCATATCGGTATGTAAAACATGCGCACCGGGTCGATCTTGTTTGGGCAATATGTCGGAGAAAATACCCAATGTCACCTGCCCTCGTATTGTTCTTCGTAGTATTTTGTGTAGGCGCCGCTGGTAACCTGCTCGAGCCATTCTTCGTTGGCCAGATACCATTCTACCGTTTTTTCCAATCCTTCTTCAAATTGCAGAGAAGGACGCCAACCTAATTCTTTTTCCAATTTTGTTGCGTCAATGGCATAGCGCAGGTCATGTCCCGCACGATCTGTCACAAAGGTGATGAGTTGTGCGCTCTCCCCTGTTGCACGACCCAGTTTCTTATCCATTACAGAACAGAGCAAACGGATCAGATCGATATTTTTCCACTCATTGAATCCGCCGATATTGTATGTCTCCCCATTTTTCCCGGAATGAAAAATAGTATCGATGGCACGCGCATGATCTTCTACCCACAACCAGTCGCGCACATTTTCGCCTTTGCCGTATACCGGTATCTGGTTATTGTTTTTAATATTATGGATAGCAAGCGGAATCAACTTTTCCGGAAATTGATTCGCGCCATAGTTGTTCGAACAATTGGATAATACTACTGGCATTTTATACGTATCGTGATACGCCCGCACAAAATGATCACTGGAAGCTTTGGATGCAGAATACGGTGAATGCGGATCATACGGTGTGGTCTCGGTAAATATACCGGTCTCCCCTAAACTCCCGTACACTTCATCGGTACTTACATGATAAAAGCGCTTATCCTGCATATCGTCTTTCCAGGCATATTTAGCCGCATTCAACAAATTAACGGTACCGACCACATTGGTCATTACAAAAGCAATGGGATTTGCGATACTTCTGTCCACATGACTTTCCGCAGCTAAATGGATGACCGCGTCGAAGGCGTGCGCAGCAAAAAGTTCCTGCATGCTGTCTGCATCGGTTATATCGCCTTTGATAAAGGTATAATTCGGCGCATCTTCCACATCGCGGAGGTTAGCCAGATTGCCTGCATAGGTCAGCGCATCCAGATTGAAAATATGATACTGCGGATACTTGTGAATAAACAAGCGGACCACATGTGATCCAATAAATCCGGCACCGCCGGTGATCAAAATATTTCTTTTCACTTCTTTTTATTTATAAAGACCAATAATGAAATCCACTCAACGCATTTCGGTAAACGCCTTTGAGATCCATAAATACACAATGTTCATTTGCCAGCGCTGTAAAATAGTCGTTGGACAAACCGCAATATGTGCGATGTGGTACCGCTAGTATGATGGCATCATATACGCCGGAAGGGGCATCTTCCAACGGAAATCCATATTCCTCTTCTACTGCTTCATGTGTGGTTTTCGGATCTGTCACATCTACCTGCAAACCAAAAGACCGCAATTCGCGGATCAGGTCTGCCACTTTGGAATTGCGAATATCGCTCACGTTCTCTTTGAACGTAATACCCATCACATATATGCGGCAGTTCGCCAAATTTTTTCCGACCTCAATTAATTTCTGCACACAACGTCTGGCCACATAGTAGGGCATATTATCATTTACAGCCCGGCCACTCAGGATCACCTGCGGCTCATAACCTAATTCCGCTGCTTTATAGGTCAGATAATACGGATCAACACCTATGCAATGTCCACCCACCAATCCGGGCGTGTATTTATGAAAATTCCATTTCGTTCCCGCCGCCTCTATCACTTCAAAAGTATTTACATCCATGCGGTCGAGTATCAGCGACAACTCATTCATGAGGGCAATATTCAGATCGCGTTGTGTATTCTCCAATATTTTTGCGGCCTCTGCCACTTTGATGGATGAAGCTTTGAAAACTCCGGGCTCTACGATGGTTGCATATACCGCTGCAATATGTTCCAGAGCTTCGGCATCCGAACCGCTGACTATTTTGATCACTTTGCGCAAAGTATATTCCACGTCACCGGGATTGATACGCTCGGGAGAATACCCCAGCTTAAAATCGGCATGTATTTTCAATCCCGATATCTTTTCCAATATCGGCAAACAAAATTCTTCTGAACAACCGGGATACACTGTTGATTCATAAATAACGTAGTCGCCTTTTTTAAGAATACCTGCCACGGCTGCTGTAGCCGATTCCATGGGTTTCAGATCCGGAACGCGATGTTCATCCACCGGTGTAGGCACAGCGATGATATGAAAAGTGCAAGCGCGCAGATCGCTGATGTCATGGGTAAAAGCAACTTGTGTATCCCTGAAACTCTCCGCCGGAACTTCACCACTGCTGTCCACACCTTTTTTGAGATCGGCGATCTTTTCCGGACTGATATCATATCCGGTCACGCGGAAATGCCTCCCGAATTCCAGGGCTATGGGCAATCCCACGTAACCCAAACCTATCACAGATATATGCATCTCCTTATTCACGGTGCGTCAGGCTTTTGCGGTATTTTGCTTGTGCATGAAATCAGCAATATGGTTGCATATATATTGTATTTGTTCTGCATCCAGTTCGGTGTGCATGGGCAGTGATAAAACTTCTGCAGCCATTTGTTCACTCACCGGAAAATCGCCGGGTTTATATCCATATATGGCATATGCATCGCTCAGATGCAATGGGACCGGATAATAGATCATGGAGGGAATCTCTTTAGAGCGCAAATATTCCTGCAAAGCATCGCGACCGGAAAGGATGCGCAAAGTATATTGATGAAATACATGTGTGGATGCGGCATTCCGCACCGGAATGATTACCCCCGGAACATCGCGTAACCATGCATCATATTGTGCTGCTGCTGCCTGTCTTTTTGCATTGTATGCATTCAAATGGGGAAGTTTAGCATGTAATATCGCAGCCTGTATGCTGTCCAGTCTGGAATTTATTCCGATACTGTCGTAATAATATTTACGCGCACTGCCATGATCACAAATGATACGCATGGCTTTATATAATGCTTCATCGCCTGTCCACAAAGCTCCGCCATCGCCATATGCACCTAAATTTTTTGTGGGGTAGAAAGAAGTGGTTCCTATGGCACCGAGCGTGCCTGCATGCAGGACCGTTCCGTTCCGCATTGTGTATGTTGCGCCAATGGCCTGTGCATTATCTTCAATAACGGGGATATTGTGCGCCCTGCCAATTTCCATGATCTCTTCCATATCCGAGCACTGCCCAAACAGATGCACCGGAATGATCGCTTTTGTTCTCGGTGTGATCTTAGCCGAAATTTGTGCAGGGTCGATGGTGAAGGTATCGGGCTTTATGTCAACGAACACAGGAACACCCTTCAGTAAAGCGACCACTTCAACAGTTGCAACGAAAGTAAACGGAATGGTAATGACCTCATCTCCGGGCTGCAGCCCGATGGCCATGAGTGCTATCTGTAAGGCATCCGTTCCGTTCGCACAGGGAACCATATAGGGCGTTTCCAGGTATTTAGCCAGGGCGGCGGTAAATTCCTTGGTAGCCGTGCCGTTGATGAACTGAGAACTATCGATTACGGCCTGAATTCCCCTGTCCACGTCCTGCCTGATCTCCGCATATTGGCTCTGTAGGTCTACCATCTGTATCTTTCTCATGTTCCCGTAAAATTCAGGCTGCAAAGATAATATAAGCATTTTGAAGGCGTTCGCGAACCATGCAATCTTTGTATTTTTGCCGCGGTTTGAGGACGATCTTCCGCTGTTTAATCCTATTGCTTTCCGGAGTGCCGTTGTGGGCTACAGCTCAGGTGAATCTGAACGATAGTTGTGTATCGGCAGATATCATTCAGATAAATCTGGGGATAGGCCTGCCGGCAGCCGACCTTGCCGATCGCTTTGGTCCGCATGCACTGGTTGGCGGTGGTTATCTGTATAAGACCAAAACCAACTGGCTTTTCGGGGTTACAGGAAATTTCATTTACGGCAGTAAAGTAAAAGAGGACAGTATCCTGCAAAACATCAGCAACGAAGATGGTTTTATTATAGGGACCGACGGATTGCAATATGACCCGCTTTTGTGGGAGTCGGGATATGATGTCATGTTCCAGGCAGGTAAGATCACCAATATACTCGGTATCAACCCGAACAGCGGCCTCACTTTTATAGCCGGTGCCGGATTTTTGCAACACAATATCTGGATCTATGCTGATGAGGCTGTTATGCCGCAATTGAATAAAGCATATCGCAAAGGCTATGACCGACTGAGCAATGGGTTCATGCTGGAACAGTATATCGGTTACTATATGTTCAGCAATACCTTTTTTGTGAATTTTCATGCAGGAATCGAAGTTCAGGAAGCATTTACGCAAAACAGAAGGCCGGTGAATTACGATACCGGTTTACCGGATACTGCAAAAAGACTCGACATGCTCATCAATCTGAAACTGGGCTGGAATCTGCCTATTTTTGATCAACCCAAGATCGTGTACTATTATTAATTATGAAGATACTTGCCGTTCTGTTGCTCCTGATCCTCTGCGGTGTTCTTTCGCTGCTCTTTTTACAAGCGATCTATTATTCCATCATCGTGCGCCTGTATCATCTCGGCATTTGGCTGGTATCGCCTTTTATTCCAAAAGCGCGGCAATGGGTGCAAGGCCGTAAACATTTATTCGAAACTCTGAGTGCATCCTGGGATGCACATGCAGGTAAAAAATATTGGATACATTGTGCATCTCTGGGTGAATTTGAACAGGGCAGATCCATTATTGAATTGCTCAAAAAACAGGAACCCGATTGCAAGATCCTCCTCACTTTTTATTCGCCAAGCGGGTATCTGGTGCGCAAGGATTATGCGTTCGCGGATTTTGTATGCTATTTGCCTGCGGATACACCGGCAAACGCAAAAAAATTCCTGTCGATCGTGCGTCCGGACGTGGTTCTGTTCATCAAATATGAATTCTGGTATCATCATATACGGGCGATATATAAACAACACATTCCATTGTATCTGGTGTCGGGGGTATTCCGCAAAAAACAACTGTTCTTTAAATGGTATGGCAGATTGCACAAACAGATGTTGCGTATGTATACATGCTTATTTGTGCAGGATAAACATTCACTTGACCTCTTGCATTCTATTCACATGCAACATGCAGCCATAGCTTTTGACACGCGCTTTGACAGGGTGCTGGAGGTCGCTTCCAAAAAAACACAGAACGAAGTTTTGGATATTTTTTGTCCCGGTTTCAACATCATTGTGGCCGGCAGCACCTGGAAGCAGGACGAACGCGTTTTGCGCAGTACTTTTTATGCCTATCTCCTTGAACGCAATTTCAAGATCATTGTAGCACCGCATAATATTGACAAACGGTCGCTCAAACGCACAAAAAGAAGGTTTAAAAAATACATGTGCACGTATTCTGAAGCATTGCAGATGCCTGCAGATGAACTGGAGCGAAAACGCGTATTGATCCTCGACAATATGGGCATGTTGTCATCTGTTTATGCATATGCCGATCTGTGTTATATCGGAGGCGGATTTGCCAAAGGCATTCACAACACATTGGAAGCGGCAGTATATGGCAAACCATTATTCTTTGGGCCCAACTACAAAAAATTTACCGAAGCCGTTGGATTGGTGGAGAGCAATGCGGCTTTTGTGATCGCAGATGCCGAATCATTTATGCAGTATATAGCATTGATGAATGATTTTAAAGTAGTATATCGCGGTGCAGCAAAAGATGCACTTACTTATGTGCGCGAACATGCCGGCGGCACAGATCATATTGTAGCATACATTACAGGAAAGTCGAATATACCTGTGATCAGTTGAATTTTTGATGCAATAATTCCAGCAGGCGCTCTTTTGCTTCAGTCTGTTTGGCACCCCAATTATGACGCGCAGCAAGTTGGTTCTGCAGAAAATGTTCTGCAGACGAAAGATCGGGCAATGCATTCAATTCCGATATGGCAGATTCATATGCCTGTTTATCTTTTGCAAACAGTTCGTTGGTCAGAAATAATTTGGCATTGAGATCGATGATAGAACGCAGGTCGGATGCTTTTTTATTCTGGATCTTGTCGGCCAGCGTTTTTTTATCCTTGTGCAATCTTGTGTTCAATCCCGTATTGAAGTCATCCTCTGCATCGCTGTCATCATGCGTGACGAGTGGTTTTTTTCCGCCGGGTTTTTCAACTACCGGATCGGGCTTCACTTCTTCTTTCTTTACTTCCGGAATGATCTTTTCTTCCTGCTTTTCTATATTTTTTATCTCCGGCACAACAACAATATGCTCAACAGGTATTTCTTTTTTTTCCGGAACAGGGTCCGTTTCTTTTTCTTTTACTTTTTCGACAAGCACTTTTTCCTCCTGTTGCTGACGTATATCAGACAGAGAAGGATTTTGCAATAATGCCTGTAATTCGGTGGAATATTTCTTCAACAGATCACGTTCAACCGGATCCATTGCGCCGTGTTCACGGATACTGCGGAACAAGAGGTTGATCTTATCTAAAACGATCTCTATTTCTAATATTTTCGAATCCTTCATATAGCTTTGAGGGGTAATTCATACCGGTTAACGCATTATCACACAAAAATCGTACACAAAAGTATGTTTATTGAACCGAATCTGAAAGGTGACAGACGCGGCTGGATCGAGGTGATCTGCGGTTCTATGTTTTCCGGTAAAACCGAAGAGCTCATCCGCAGGTTGAAACGAGCGCGGATAGCCAATCTCAAAACGGAGATCTTCAAGCCTGCCATCGACACGCGTTATCATGAAGAAAACATCGTCTCCCACGATGAGACCTCCATTCTTTCCACCCCGGTTCAGCACAGTGCACACATCCTTCTGCTTTCTGAAGGTGTAGATGTGGTTGGCATCGACGAGGCACAGTTCTTCGATGCAGACATTACCGACGTCTGTGAAAAACTTGCGCGCAGGGGCGTTCGTGTGATCATTGCAGGACTGGACATGGATTATCTGGGGAAACCCTTCGGGGCTATGCCGCAGTTACTCGCCATAGCCGACTACATCACTAAAGTGCATGCCATTTGTGTGCAGTGCGGAAATATTGCTTCCTACAGTTACCGGAAGGTAAAACAGGAAGGACAGGTTCTGCTGGGTGAAAAAAACGAATATGAGCCCCGGTGCCGGACCTGTTTTCTTAAAGACAGTTAATAAGCTGAAAGGTTCGTTAACTGACGGGTTTATGACGCTCTCCCGTCGGAAATTCCTATATTTGTAAGGTTAACCAATTTTCTGAAAAAGAATAGCTATGAAAAAAAATCTTTTACTCATTGCGCTTTCGATAACCGTTGCCTCCCTGCACGCACAAGCTCCTCTGAATTACCAGAGTTCGATCTTGGCCGGTAACGACCTCATCCGGGATGCAAAGAATCCCGATATGAGTTTGCTGCCTACAAAAAGCAGTATCCAGGACGGCGAGCGCGCCTTAACCTATTACTGGGTCAACTTCTCTGACGCCGTTGACTATTCTCTGAATGGCTGGACGCTCGAGAACATCGCTGCCCTTCCTTTGTGGCCGGATTCAACGGCTTACGTGGTGAGTGGCACCGGCGACGATTTCTTTTGGTATGGACACGGATATGCGCATAATTTCGATCCGATATCAGACTATATCTCAGATTTCGTGAATGATAACTATACCGTTATCGGGTCTGCAAAAGACTGGTTCAATGAGGACCATTCCTTTGTGATCGATTCTGCCCGCTTCTATTACTATTATGACAGGTATAATACCGGTTATACAGATACGCTTAAAGTGTATCTGATGGCCCCGAACTCCAGTGTATATCAGGAGGGTTATTATCTGGATAATAATGCGAACGGCGATTATGATGAGGGTATCGATATCAGCCTTTTCCTGGATAAATACAATTATACCGAGAACAGGCCTAGCGGAACATATACCGAAATGACATTCCTTCTCGGTGATGCCGATACCGCATCTTTCGATGTAGCTTATAAAACCATTCCGATCGGAATGACGATCAATAAAAATTCACCTGATCACTTCGTTGGTATGGCATGGCAATTTATTCCCGGTCAGCCTTACAGCTATGGTGACACCCTCCTGGATTTTAACGATCCGCCGGATGTGATCGCGAATCCGCTCAATACTTTCTGGCTGCTTACCAATGAAGAATTGACCGAATCTGACCCGGTGAGCTGGGCAGAATACAGCGACAATCAAGATGGTTTTGCCAGCACAGAAGTGCGCTATAATATCAGTGGCGGCGGTTGGAACGGCTTTTATATCAGCACCTATGCTTACGTAGAAGCATTCGCATTCGAGCATGCATATGTGGATTGGCTGGTAGCACCCCGCGGTGTTAACTTCATTGCCAGCGACCCTTCACCCTGCGTGAGCTTGCAAAAGAATTTCAGCGACTTCAGCAACTTCGCTATGGATCCTGATGCTGCCAGCTATTACTGGGAATTCGGCGACGGTGGTATCAGCACAGAAAGAAATACATCTCATACTTATTCTATTCCCGGTACATACAGTGTATGTCTTACTGTTTCTGCTGATGGTTCTACCTACGACTACTGTAAAAACGTAGTGGCTGATTATTGCAATGCCATCGAAGAGATCGAAGATCTGACAACGTTCAGCATGTTCCCGAACCCCGCTGACGATGTGTTAAACCTCAGTCTTACTTTCAGCGAACCGCAAAATGCAACGATTTCTATCGTGAATATGGCGGGTCAGGTAATGTATACTGTAGAAACCGGTGTTCGGGCCGACTTCAGCACGAGCATTGATATCAGCAAATTGCCTGCAGGTGTGTATATGACGCGCATCAGCAGCGGCAATCGCGCAACTGTGAAAAACTTTGTTGTTCAATAATATTTCCGGTAACCGGATAAAAAAACCCTCCCATGCGGAGGGTTTTTTTATTGCATAGCTTGCCGATGCTATAGCATATATACATCCATGCACAGCGGCATATTGCATATCATTTGTACAGCAGTGATACGTTTTGCCAGCTGTATTGATTCCCGCAGTTGTTGTATCTATAGCATATAGAATGGTGTAATAAAAAACCCCGCCATGAACAGGCGAGGTTTTGTCTCTTCGCAGAAATAAAATAGCGTATTAAAAAACAGTGAGCCTTTTGGACATGGTTTGTCCGTTTGCCTCACAAACTACCAGGTATAAACCCGGACTCAGATCTTTGATATCCAGACTTACCAGATGGCTGCCGGCATTATAATAGGCAGTGCCATAGTTCATAACCGTAACACCCATCATATTGACAACGGAAACGGTCATATTCGTAGCACTGTTCAAAGTAACGGTCACATTGGTGTATGTATCGGCAGGATTAGGAGCCAAGGTTACCCCGGCAATGATCTCTTCCTGGATCGGACCCGACATAAAGAATGTATGGGCACTACTGCCCTGATTCGGTGCTCCGGCAAAAAGAGGAGTGAGGCCGGAAACACAAAAGCTAAAGGAACATGCAGTGATACCGAGGATCAGCGTTCTTTTTAGCAAGGAGCTTCTTTTCATGAATAATACTATTTGGGGTAAATATAGAAAATATCCGCCAAACCCATAACCCTGCGGTAAAATATTACCTTCCTATAAATAAAATGCTGATATTCAGTGTATTAACCTAAAAAACATGCTTTTCTGCATGATAGGAAGAGCGCACCAAAGGGCCGCTTTCCACATAGGCAAATCCCATTTTGAGGCCTTCAGCTTTATAGCGGTCAAATTGTTCCGGAGTGACAAATTCTTTCACATCGAGGTGCATTTTTGTCGGTTGCAGATATTGACCCAGAGTGAGCACATCACAACCATGTGCATGCAGATCATGCATGATCTCGAGCACTTCTTCCTCCGACTCGCCCAGGCCGAGCATCACACCTGATTTGGTGCGCTTCCCGAATTCTTTGGTGCGCTGGATCTGCTCCAGACTGCGTTCGTATTTTGCCTGGGGACGCACCATGCGGTATAGCCTTTTTACTGTCTCCATATTATGGGAAACAACCTCCTGGCCGGGTGAGATCATGGTGATCAGCGCATCCCAATTGGCCTTTACATCGGGTATCAGGGTTTCAATGGTGGTAGATGGGCTTAGTCTTTTTATAGCCTGCACGGTCGCATTCCAAACGGAGGCACCTCTGTCGGCCAGCTCATCGCGGTTTACTGAGGTGATCACCGCGTGTTTCACGCCCATGGTGAAGATGGCCTGCGCCACGCGTTCCGGTTCTTCCAGATCCAGTTCTGTGGGCCTGCCAGTTGCCACTGCACAAAAGGAGCAGCTGCGCGTACAGATATTTCCGAGGATCATGAAGGTAGCTGTCCCTGCACCCCAGCATTCACCCATATTCGGGCAATTCCCGCTTTCACATATGGTGTGGAGCTTGTGCGTATCCACAATATGGCGCACTTTCCGGTAGTTCTCCCCTGTCGGGAGTTTTACCTTAAGCCATGCCGGTTTACGCGGCTTTTCAGAAGATGTTACTACAGGAAGATCAAGCATGAACGCTGCGGTATTTTACCACTTTTTACCGAGTTGCAAACTTAAGTACAAATACACAAAGTAAGGGTTGTTCTGCTCGTTGATCATGAGCGGTATGGTGCGCGCATATACTTCTGCACCTATGCCTGTTTCCAGGGCTTTAACAAAATCGTCATACGTTGCCCAGTCGAAACTCAATCCGGTGCGGGCAAAAATACCGGGGGTAAATTGTATCTCATTGAAACCTACACTAAAACCGGAAGCACCATAGATACTGGTAGCATCCAGAAATAAGCTTTCCGTTTCTTCCGAATATTTTATCGAGCGGGTCAATCCGCCCTGTTCATCTGTATTATATACTTCCAGATAATACGGTTTGATAAATCCGGCGCTAAAACCACCGGCATAATTGAAGGATACTAAAAATCCGCTTTTCTCTGCTTTTTCACCGAGGAGATACTTTTCACCCATACCCACCTTCATATTGAAAAAGCTGTTTTGCTTTCCGTACACAAATGGTTTAGGCGATTCAAATCCGATGGTGAATTCATTCACGCGCTTCGTTTCTTTCGGATCTTTCAGAAATCCTAATTCAAAAAAATAGCTGCGTTTTTTATCTCTGTCCACATCCTGCGTATAATCGCCAAACAGCGACCATCCGGAAGTTGCCATGCGCAAACCCATGCTCAATTCATTCTCATATGCTACACCTTGCGTTTTGCCGGAAGACTTCAAACCTTTATTGAGGATAACGGGATCAGAACTGCTTTGGGCATGTAAAACAGTACCTGCAAGAAGCAATCCGCTGATCAACAAAGGCAATTTCATCGCTTAATATTACGATTTTTGTATATAAATTGTTCTTAAAACAAATACAAATTTGTCATGCTCATATCAAAAGTAACGTATTCAGGGGATTTGCGGTCGGAAGCTACACATGTGCGTTCAGGGTCAGTGATCATTAATGATGCCCCACCGGATAACCAGGGCAAAGGAGAGGCTTTTTCGCCAACGGATATGGTAGCCACGGCTATGGCAACATGTATGCTCACCATTATGGGTATTGCAGCCCGCAGGCACGAGATAGATATAAAAGGGACCACCGTGGATGTGGGCAAGGTCATGGCAGACAATCCGAGGAGGATCAGTGAGATACATTGCACGCTCGCAATTCCCGACAGGGGCCTGAGTGATAAGGACAAAATACTCCTGGAAAATGCGGGGAGAACTTGTCCCGTTATACAAAGTCTGTCACCTGAGATACGCAAAGTGATCCAATTCACATATAAAAAAATCAAAAAGGCCTGAAAGAAATGATCAGGCCGTGCTGAAGATCCTGGTGCCTGGTTAGTTTCAAGAATTGGTATCGATGCGAACACCGGCCACTTCCGTGATCTTGTTCGGGCAACCTTCTTTATGTCCGCAAGACGACAAAGAAAGGGTGAACACCACAGCTAATCCGGCTGCGATGGCTAATCTTTTGACAGTTTTTACCTTTGACATAGTGTAAAATTAAATGTTAATCTTTAAATAGTGCAATTTCCTTACCACCTCTTTTGCACTAAACGAAATTTCTTTCCGCCTTATTACTTTGGCTTGTGCACAGCCTTGAAATGCCCATGCGGCGGCAATTCCATATCTTCGGCGTATGCGTATCCATCTGATCGCCATAGGCGGTGCCGTCATGCATAATCTGGCTCTGGCACTCGCGGAAGCAGGGCACACGGTAAGCGGCAGCGACGACGAGATCTTTGAGCCCTCGCTGTCCAGACTTGCGGCCAAAGGCTTGCTACCGAAGCAACAAGGCTGGTTCCCCGAGCGTTTACATGACGGACCGGAGGCGGTCATTCTGGGCATGCATGCCCGACAGGATAATCCCGAATTGCTGGAGGCACAATTGCTCGGTTTGCCGGTGTAGTTTCCCGGAATTCATTTACGAACAATCAAAAGACGCCATGCGCATTGCCATTTGCGGAAGCCATGGCAAAACGACCATCACTTCCATGGTGATGCATGTGTTGCGCAAAGCGGGTATGCACTTCGATTACCTGGTGGGCGCTCAACTGGAAGGGTTCAACACTATGGTGCAACTGAGCCATGCACCGGTGATCATTATTGAAGGGGATGAATATTTTGCGTCACCACTCGATAAGCGACCGAAATTTCTTTTATATCATGCAGATACCATTCTGGTCAGCGGAATTGCATGGGATCATTACAATGTATTTCCAACCTATGATGCATATGTAAGTACATTCCACAGTTTACTGCGCAGTATGCCGGCATCGGGCACCTGTTATTACTATGCCGGCGATGCGGAAATAAAAAGACTGCTCGATGCGGGCGATTCGCTGGCAGAAAATATTCCCTATACAGCACCGCACTATACAACACATGACAACGGCACCGCACTGAAATATGCAGGCAAAGAATATATTTTCCCTGTGATCGGCAGGCATAATATGGAAAATATGGAAGGTGCCAAATGCATCTGCACGCAACTCGGAATTTCTGCATCTGATTTTTACACCTATATGCAAACTTTCCGCGGTGCCGCTAAAAGAATGCAGGTACTGCGCAGTACTGATGACCATATTATTTATCGCGATTTTGCGCACGCACCATCCAAAGTAAAAGCAACTGTGCAGGCGATCAAAGAACAATACCCGGGTAAACAATTGGCGGCATGTCTGGAACTCCATACGTTCAGCAGTTTGAATATGGATTTTATCCCGCAATATGCCGGCACCATGTCGGCTGCCGACCACCGCATCGTGTATTTCAACCCGCATGCTGTTGCACTGAAAAAATTACCGCCGCTCGATCCTGATGCTGTGCGTACGGCCATGCAGGATCCGCATCTGATCGTTACCGACAATGCCGAAACACTCAAAAGTGAATTAGAAAAGATAAATAATGTTAATACGCATATCCTGCTGATGAGTTCGGGCAACTACGATAACCTGGATTTTGGCTTTTTAACATAATTTTGGCGCCTGTCATGCTCAAACTAGACAAACCTCTGGCATTTATCGATCTGGAAACTACAGGAATCAACCTGAGTACCGATCGCATCATTGAGATCAGTATCCTGAAAATATACCCCGATGGTACACAGGAAACGAAAACCATGCGCATCAATCCGGGCATGCATATTCCGGAGGAATCCACTGCTATTCACGGCATATCGGATGCGGATGTTGCCCAGGCTCCAACCTTTAAACAGGTGGCAGAAGAATTGCGCGCATTCATGGATAATTGCGACATGGCCGGTTACAACAGCAATAAATTTGATATACCTCTGCTGGTGGAGGAATTTTTACGCGCCGACACAGGATTTGATGAAAACAGACGTTATATTGACGTTATGCGCATTTTCACCCTGATGGAAAAACGCACCCTGGCCGCGGCCTATGCTTTTTTCTGCAATAAAGAACTGGTGGATGCACATAGTGCGGAAGCCGACGTAAAGGCAACGTATGAAGTTTTACTCGGGCAGCTCGACAAATACAAAGACAACCTGAAAAATGATGTCGGCTTTCTGCATCAATTCACGCAGGATGGTGAATTTGTGGACTTTGGCAGGCGCATGATCATGAAGAATGGCATTCCATGTTTTAACTTCGGGAAATATGCAGGACAGTCCTGCGCAGATGTGTATAAAAAAGAACCGCAATATTTCGACTGGATCTATAAAAGTGATTTTCCGAAACATACCAAGTTGAAATTAAAAATGATCGAGTTTCAGATCAAAAACCAAAAAAGCTGAATCACACTTTGGCATCCGCACTAGTTGTCATACCAACATATAACGAACAGGCGAATATCGGCGCAATGATAGATGCCGTATTAAAATTGCCGCAGGGATTTCACCTGTTGATCGTGGATGATAACTCACCGGATGGAACCGCGCAGGAGGTTGAACAAAATGCCACCAGGTACCCCGACCGTTTATTTCTGATGCGCAGGAGCGGTAAACTCGGATTAGGCACAGCCTATATCGCCGGATTCGGTTGGGCTCTCGAACGCGACTATGCGTATGTGATCGAAATGGATGCTGATTTTTCGCACGACCCGAATACACTTCCGGCCATGCTCGATGTTTGTGCACAAGGAGCAGATGTAGTGATCGGTTCCAGATATATCAAAGGCGGTCGCGTGGAAGACTGGCCGCTCGACAGGATATTATTATCCAAAGGTGCTTCGCTGTATGTGCGCATGATCACCTGGATGCCGGTAAAAGATACCACTGCAGGATTTGTTTGCTATAAAAGAGAAGTGCTGGAGAAAATAGATCTTTCGAAGATCAGGTTCATCGGATATGCTTTTCAGATAGAATTAAAATTTGCCGCATGGAAGAACGGCTCCAGGATACAGGAGATACCTATCGTTTTCCGCGACCGGCAGAAAGGTATTTCCAAAATGAGCAAGGGCATTTTTAAAGAAGCTGTTTTTGGCGTACTGAAAATGAAATGGAAAGGCATGTTCAGAAATATCTATAAAAAACAAGCATAATGCGCCGTCCGAAACTCACTGAATTCATTCCGAAGATCAGTTTGCCCAGATTGCGTAAAACAGGTCTTCCTCCCGGTTCGCTGATCTATACCGGTGATAAGAAACAGAATGAACCCTCTATCACCATTATAAATTATAATGCGGATACGCTGGATGAGAATACGTACAGCGGAACCGACGACTTCATGGGCGCAGTGGACCCTAACCGCACCACATGGGTAAATATCAACGGGCTGCACGATGTTTCTGTCATTGAAAAAACAGGTGCGGTGTATAATTTACACAACCTTATCATGGAGGATGTGCTGAATGTGTATCAGCTTCCCAAGGTAGATGAATATCATGAAGACAATATCGTTTTCATCACCTTCAATGATTTTTATTTTGATGAGGCAAAACAATTACAGCATGATCAGATAAGCCTGGTCATAGGCACGCATTTTCTGATCACCTATCAGGAAGAAGAAGGCGAATATTTCCGTCAGGTAAAAGAGCGCCTGCGCAAAACGGGAAGCAGAATGCGCATACGCGGAACAGATTATCTGGCCTATGCTTTGATCGATGCGGTGACGGACAGTTATTTTGTTATCCTGGATAATTATGCCGAAAAATTGGAGAAGGTGGAGAATGCCATCTTCACGGATAAGAATAAAAATCATCTGGAACAGATACACAGCATGAATATGGATCTGATCCATATGCGGAAATCTATTTTCCCCCTGAAAGAAGTTGTATTCCGTTTGATCAAAGATGACATCATTCTATTCGATCCGGAATCGAAACTCTTTCTCCGCGACCTGCATGATCATGTTGCACAAGTACTCAGCCAGATCGATGTGGACCGGGAATATTTGTCGGACCTGATACAATCCAACATGGCGAATATGAATGCGCATCTGAATGAGATCATACGCATCCTGACCGTCATTTCTACCATATTCATTCCGCTTACCTTCATTGTTGGGGTTTATGGCATGAACTTTGACCGGATACCCGAGTTGCACTGGAGTGACGGCTACGGGTATGTATGGGGATTAATGATATTAATCACCGTCATATTGCTGCTCATTTTCCGCAAAAAGAAATGGATCTAATGCTTAATTTTAACTACCAAATTTACAGCCATGCGCCTCTTTACATGCACACTATTGTGTATCCTTTCCACCGGAAGCCTTCTAGCCCAAACGGCAGGGAGAACCGGCAATGGAAATGCGACCTTTCTGGGTATCAACTTTGACCTGGGTATCCCGATCAACGAATTTAAAACCCATAATGACGAAGCAGCCGTTGGCGGTGGCTTCGACCTGTTCTTCCAACCTACCGTCAAGATCCCTATCCTGATCGGATTCGATTTTGCCTTCATGAACAACGGTTATAAAATGCAGCGCGAGACACTCACTGCGGATATCGTTGCCGGCGGTGTGGTCATCGATCATTTGTATTTCCCGCTTCGCGTGGAAACGTATAATAACATCTCTACCGGCCATCTGAATCTGCGTTTCCTCTCTCCCACCAAATTTTTCAGACCTTACGTAGATGGACTGGTTGGTTTCAACAATTTCAATACACGCACTTCTATTTATGATGAGTCGGAAGAATATCTGTTGAGCGAGGCAGACAATCCACTGATCACCACCAGCAAACAAAACAGCGACTGGACCTTTAGCTATGGCGCTGCAGCGGGTATGTTGGTAGAACTGAACCCGAATATCCTCATCAATCTGCGTGTGGCCTATACCATGGGCGGAACGGCGCAATATTTTGTGGAAAGCGATATTGAAGATTGGGAGATTGAATTCAACACCGTACCTACCGGTCAGGATGATATTACCGATGACGATATAGCCATCAGCGCTTATCCGAAGAAATCGGCAACGGATATGGTACTGGGCACCGTTGGATTGACCTTTAAATTCTGATAAAAATTACTTCTATATGACCGTCTTGCCGCTGCAGGACGGTTTTTTTATTTCCTTTGTTCAGCGTATTGCAACAGCAGGCTTTCGCTTTTCGTTAAACAAGATATGCTTCTGCACAACCATACGAACACCCGCATGATGCAGTTGCTGTATGCAGTGGTAACGGTTTCTGTCCTGATACTGGGCATCGTTATCCTCCAATCTCTGCAAAAAAGCACTGCGATACAGAGTGAAACTTTGCCCGAAGGCACTGTTATGGATTCCCTGCATGGGGTATATGTGTATTACAATGGCAATACCGAGGCGGTGCGGGGGAAAAGTTACAGCGCAGATGGTTATTATTTCGGGTTGCGCTGGCAATGTGTGGAATTCGTGCGCAGATATTATTACCAACATCTGGGTCATATTATCCCCGACGCAGAGGGAAATGCCAAAGACCTCTTCAATACCGATCTGCCGGATGCATCTTATAATACGGCGAGAGACCTGGTGCAATATGCGAATCCCAGTTTAAAAAAACCGCAGGCTGATGATATTATCGTTTTTGCGGGAACGCGTTCCAACCCTTTCGGCCATGTGGCTATTGTTGCGGAAGTAACCGCCGACAGCGTGTTCCTGATCCAGCAAAATGCCGGCCCTGATGAAGATGTGCGTATGCATCTGGCATTGTTACAAAAAAACGATCACTGGCAGATACAAAATAAACATGTTGTTGGCTGGATGCGCATAGAATAAAAAAAACCGCCACGAATTTCCGCGACGGTTGTAGAAGCTCTCGCTTCGGTCTATGAATACGTTATAAACGTGCTCTTTATTACATATATTGTCTGCAGATATATGCTATTTCATCATTGGAAAAACGGCAGTGCATTTTAACATATACAAATGTTTCCCCCGGTTCATCTACCAATACCACCATTCTTTTGATCACACCTTTTTTATTTTCTTTGATCCGCAAATCCACTTTGGCGTCAGAACTATTCACCTTTACTAAGGGCTCGTAATTTTTCTTATCCATTTTGCCGATCTTGCGTGTCATCTTTTTATCTGTTTTATCCAGATAGGCATCTCCTTCGCGAATGCATACATTGATACCACCGATATGCTGCACCAGATGCATCGCAGCTTGTTCTTCCCCATCCACATGCTTTTCGGCGATATCAGCAGCAAATTGCACCAGAAATCCGGGTATCCAAAGGTTGAGTTTAGTGCCCCCTTCATTTTCTTCTGCGGTACCGTTTGTGCCCGCGTGGGCCATGACCGTGAAACAAAGAACAGGGATAAGCAGCAGTAGCTTTTTCATAATTTGATCGTTAGTTCGTGAACCGATTGTTTACCGGAATTAATTATCGTCAGATGCATCTTCCAATTTCTTCAACTCATCCAGGCCATCGATATTGAAATCTGCGATCTTGCTGATGTTTGCCATATCGATGCGGCCGATGATATTCACCATCACAAATTCACCATCGTCTTCACATAAGAGTATCATCTCATCGAGTACATTTTCACCGGCCATTTTACCGAGCAGGACAACTTGTGTTTCTTCTGAATGCACTTTCATCAGCTCATCGAACTTGCCATTCGGGATGGCTGCCGTGAATTCTTTGTAATACATTTTGGAGTTGGCATTGCCTTCTTCATTTTCAAAAACAAGAACACGAACACCTTTCAGTCCGTCGACCAAAGTTTGCAATTCGGGATCGTCGGATACAGCCGAAGCTGCCAGTGCGAATAATTTCTGACTCACCTCAACGGACGTGAATCCTTCTTTACCGGCGTATTTATCATACAACTGATCGAAGGTGGAGGTTTGTGCCATGGCAGCACCACACAGAAGTGCTAATGCGAATGCGGATACTATACGTTTCATATACATGCTTTTTTGATTTGGTAATTGGTTTACCCCCATTAGGCGAACGGGAGCGGGAAAAGGTTACAGCCGGAGGACAGAAAAGGCGTTAAAAGAAGAAGAACCCCTACTGTCAAAGGGTTTCAGCGCTGATTCCGGATAAAAACAGCAAGCAGAAGAAGCTGGAAATACAGATTGTCGAGGCGCAAAGTGAGGTTGACGGGAGCCTGGTCCAGGTCTTTATAGAGTGCCGGCAGATTCTTCAGGTCTTTGATCTTGCCTTCAATACTATATATAAATTGTTCAGCATCCCAGCCGATATATTTTTCCTGTCGCTTATTCAGAATTAGGCCGGCCGGCAATTTGGCCATATGCGCCAGCGAACGCAGGTTGTAATTCCCGGAATAAGCCGCTTCGATCTTAGCAGCACTCAGGCCCTGCAGGATAGCGCGCACATGCACACCCTCTTTATTGCGATGTTCGAGCAGTTTCAGGTTATCGCGCATTTCGCGCAGCAGATCATTGCGCAGCACATCCTTCGACCTGGAGCGTTCGTTCAGCCAGGAAAATAATTCCTTGATATTGGTGATCCCTGTTTGAATATAATCGGCCATGCAGACGCTGAAAATTACACAGTTTTACATCAGCATTCAACTTCGCATAAGCGGCAAATGTCAGAATACCCGCCGCACTTCCAGAAAGGTATAATAGTAATACCCTTCCCTTCTTTCAGAACTGATACGCACACCACCACTTTCGGGCGAGGAAGTATGTATGAAGGTAAATCCGGCATCCTCGGAATAAGAAAGCACGATGCCTACATGACCCGGTTCCCCATGTTCTGAAGCGGGTCCGCTGAAAACAATAAGATCACCGGGTTTTGCTTCGTTAAAAGGAACAGGAACGCCGGCATCGAAAAGCTGCCTGCTTGTCCGGGGAACATCCAGCGCAAAGGCACTATATACGTAATGTATGAAACCGGAGCAATCAAATCCTGTTTCCGGATCATTTCCGCCCCACACATAGGGAACGCCGATATATTTTTCTGCAAATTGAATGATGGAATCTGCAAGTTCACTGCGTTGCATCTCTGTTGAATCAACCGCAATATCCTGCAGCCAATACGGTTTCCCCTGAGCGAATGTCCATAAGGAAGAAAATAAAATACAAAGGATCAGTATGTTCCTTGTAAGGAGCACTTAAGGATGCTGTTTTTTCTGCTTGATCTTTTCGCGTTCCCACCAAACAGGTGTATCGTCTTCCGGATCGAGATTATAATTCACGGTGATCTCTTCACCGGGTTTAATATCGCGGATGGCTTCAAACTCCAGCACGTTCAGGTCAAAATCAGGATCATATTTCGCATTGGGAGCATAACTGTGATTATACAAGGATCCAAAGCCAAGTGCGAGAGCACCTTTCTTCCCTTTCTTTCCCCATTCGAAATAATACTCATATAAAAAAGTATCATTGATGATATCGCGGTCCTTGGCGCCAAAAACGATCATGGGAGCTATTTCAATGACCGTTCCTTTTTTGATCAGTTTAGAAGTAAAAACGGCACGTCCCCTGTCGGGAGTACGCGCAACAAAAAGATAATCCGGTAAAAACGGTGTAAGCGCTTTTACGGTTCCATTCGATGCAGTTTCAGTAGTGGTGGTATTTTTCGATTTTTTCATTTTGTAATTCCTTTGACGCCTTCTTCCAGATTTTTAATGATCTGCGCAAAATGTGCTTTTACTGCTTTGCCTTTTTCCAGGTTACGCGCTGCATTTACCGCCGTTATCGAACTGTCGTACAATTTGGTGAGTGCATCAATTTTTTGATCCACCGCTTCATCCGAGAACGTATCATTCAACAATACATCTTCAATGGCAAAAGTGATATGGGTGCTTATGGCTTTTTTCAACTGTCTCTTATTCATAGCGGAGATTTCCCGCAAAATTACACATTGCCCTATCTTTGCACAAAAGATACTTTATGTTCGATCTGAAGAAAGCCATGGAAATGAAAAAGCAGATGGATGAGATGCAGGCCAAGCTGGACAATATGGTCACTGAAGGCAGCTCCGGAGATGGTAAATACACCGTGACCGTGGCTGTTACCGCAAGCAAAAAAGTGAAAAACATTGATATCAGCGAAGCATTGGTGGTATCTGCCGATAAGGAACATCTGGAAGATCTCCTTCTCATTGCCCTGGAGCGGGCCATGGAAAAAGCACAGAGCCTGGCTGAATCAGAGGCCAGGAACTCGGCTCTGGGTGGTGGCCTGAGCGGCTTGTTCGGCGCCTGACCCCGGTATACACAATATCTGCGCAGGGCACACGTCTAAACCAATTGTAAACCATTTTGTTGTATCGGTATGTTACTGCGTGCTTTCCTTTTCTTTGCCTTTATTTTTGGGGTTGAGTGGTATGCCTTTCAGGCCTTGACCACCGTTTTTGGTTCCGGGTCACTTATTTCCACTCTGTACTTTTCGGCTACCGGACTTATCTTTTTAAGCATCCTGCTCTACTTCAATTTCAGTCTGCGGGAAAGGTTGCGCATTCCGCGACAGCTCCTGATGGCCATCTTCTTTCTGCTGTTCATTCCCAAGATATTTATACTGCCCTTTATGCTCACTGAAGATGTGGTGCGGCTGTTAAAACTCGGGATAGATGCGGCAGGTGGTCCGGATCTGGGTACAGGCAGATCTGTTTTATGGGATAGCATTGCTTTGATATTCAGCGGAGGTATCAGTTTGGCATTTATATATGGCGCTTTATTTAATGTATATAACTATAAAGTAAGGAAAGTGCCCATTACCCTGATGGACCTGCCCGGCAGTTTTAACGGGTTGAAGGTGGTGCAGATATCGGATATCCATTCCGGAAGTCTTTCAGATATCAAAGCCGTGCAGAAAGCTGTTGACCGCATTAATGCATTGCAACCCGATCTGATATTCTTTACCGGCGATCTGGTAAATAATATCGCTGCAGAAGCCGTTCAATTTGTAGATGTGTTCGCTCGTTTGCGGGCCAAACATGGCGTATATTCCATTTTAGGCAATCACGATTATGGAGATTACATGATGTGGAACGACCCATCCGATAAGGTGAAGAATCTGGACACGCTAAAAGAACTCCATGCGCGCATGGGATGGAAATTATTATTGAATGAACATATTTATATTGAGCGCGACGGTGAAAAAATTGCCGTTGCCGGCGTGGAGAACTGGAGTGCACGCGGCCGGTTCCACAGCTATGGAAAATTGAATGAGGCCCTCCAGGGAATACAGGATAGCCTTACTGTTCTGTTATTGTCGCATGACCCGTCGCACTGGGAAGCCGAGATATTGGAACATCCAACCCGGGTCGATATCACTTTTTCAGGGCATACGCATGGCATGCAATTCGGTATGGAATTGTTCCGATTCAAATGGAGTCCCGTGCAATATCTGTATAAGCAATGGGCAGGGTTATACCGCAATAAGGAGAAATATTTATATGTGAACAGAGGATTTGGCGTAATCGGCTATCCCGGACGTGTGGGTATTTTACCGGAGATCACCTTATTTACTTTGTATTCTGCACAAGATGCGGCATCGGAATAAAGGAGCCGGCCTCTGCTGCGGTAAACAGTTTTCGTAACATTGCACAGATGTCGGATCCCCACATGCCCAGCAACGCGATCACCTCTGCAAGGAACAAGGAAAACCTGTTCCGTTTGTTCGATCGCATAGAAAAGCATCATGTTGCATTGATGCACATGTTGCAACACAAACCGGACAGCATACACATTCCTGTTGCAGCAGGAAAATGGACTCCGGCACAGATCGTGGAGCATGTGCATTTTTCATTCATGGGTTCGCTCAGGTATCTGCATAAAAAATTGCAATATCCCGACACCATAACGCAAAACAGGCCGGCAGCGTGGATCAGGATACGGGTTTTACTATGGATTCTGCAGAGCGACATAAAAACAAAAGCACCAAAGGTGATCGCTCAGGCACCTGCCGACCGGGACATGGAAA
The DNA here is from genome assembly GCA_041392955.1 of Chitinophagales bacterium. Classification (GTDB taxonomy): domain Bacteria; phylum Bacteroidota; class Bacteroidia; order Chitinophagales; family BACL12; genus UBA7236. Next base: position 33,887 of record JAWKLB010000030.1, read on the forward strand.
CTTTGGAACAGCAATGGCGTGATATCCGGGCGCAGATTATTGTTACAACAGACAATTTCCCAAAGGCCTGCTGAAGAAGAACGTTTTCCGCCATCCTTTTTGTTGGTCGCATCACTGCATGGAGCACACCCTGCTCTTTCTGGATGCACATATGCAACATCATGCGCGGCCGTTAAGCGGTTTTACTTGGATAAACCCTGCGGAAATACTTATTTTGCAAACTGAAACCCGCAATCAAACGTAGATCAGATAAACGATAATGACCGTCATACTTGTTTTTTTTATCCTGCATTGGTATTTATCCCTTTTTAGCCAGACATTTTTTCTTCATCGCTACGCTGCACACAATATGTTCAGCATGCGCACAGGCTGGGAGAAATTCTTTTATTTCTTTACCTGGTTCACACAGGGTTCCAGCTATCTGAGTCCTTATGTATATGCCGTCCTGCACCGCTTACACCACGCATATACGGATACGGAAAATGACCCGCATTCACCGAAATATGAAAAAGGTCTTTTCAGTCTCATGTTCAAAACCTGGAAGATCTACAATGCCATTGACGATGATAAATTGCCGGTAGATGAAAAATTCAAAAAGAATTTACCGCAATGGCGGAAATTTGACCGCTTTGCAGGCAGCAACGTCGTGCGCATTCTTTTTGCGCTGGCCTATATAGCCATTTATGTGATCTTTGCCCCTTCCTTCTGGTGGTACTTATTGTTGCCCATACACTTCTTTATGGGACCTGTCCATGGAGTGATCATTAACTACTTTGCACATAAATACGGATACCGCAATTACAAGCTGGAAGATACCAGTGTGAATTTCCTGCCTGTAGATTTTCTGATGATGGGTGAAAGTTATCATAACAACCATCATAAATTCATCGGCAGGCCGAATTTCGGTGTGCGCTGGTTTGAATTGGATCCCACCTATCCTATGATCATCCTGCTGAGTAAAATGCGTATTATCCGCCTGAGCACAGAAGCGCAGGTTTGATATACCACAGGGCCTCCGGCACGCGTTTACCGACATAGGTGTATTTTTAACCTAAAATCAGTCCTATCCGCATCCGCAGCTGTATCATATGCGTACTACTTGCATGCAGTATCCCCTTTTATGGTACTGCGCAATCCGGCTCAGAACAGGTGGTGCATATCCCGCATGGCACGGACAGTATCCGCTTAAGCACTTACAGTATCGTTCCGGGTTCTCTTGCACTTACGGTCTTTACCAATGGTATTGCCCAACCAATGGATAGTGACGCATATGATCTGGAGCCTTTCAGTGCCTTGCTCTTTTGTCCTGCATGTATAACTGCAGATTCAGCGATCGCCGTTTTTTCAGTGCTGCCTTACGATCTGAGTATGCCCTATTACAACAAGAACAGAAAGCTGCTGGACAGTCTGGACCTGAACAATACACCATACACGTACGCACCTTCCGATAAAGATCCTTATTTGCAGATATCCGGCCTCGATTATTCGGGAAGTTTTTCACGGGGTATCAGTTTCGGAAATAATCAGGATGTTGTTGTGCAATCCAATTTTAATTTACAGATGCATGGCACCTTACAAAATGATGTTGAGGTAGATGCATCCATTACCGACAATAATATTCCCATTCAACCTGAAGGAAATACACAGCAGATACAGGAGTTTGACAAAGTATATATCACCTTGCACAAAGATGCACATACACTTACCATGGGTGATTTCGATATTACACATCCTCCCGGATACTTCATGCAATTTTATAAGAAGGTGCAAGGGGCAGGATATACGGGAACGTACACCTTGCCTTCAGGAAACAGTTTACAAAGTACATTGGATCTTGCTGTGGCAAAAGGATTATATGCCAAACAAGAAATACCCATTCTGGAAGGCAACCAGGGGCCCTATAAACTCAAGGGTAACAATGGCGAGACGTTCATTATCATACTTGCAGGTACGGAACGCGTGTATATGGACGGAATATTATTGCAGCGCGGTGCCGAGCAGGATTATATCATGGATTATAACTCGGGAGAGATCACCTTCACGCCAAACCGATTGCTGACAAAGGACAAAAGGATCTATATTGAATTTGAATATTCAGACAAAAGTTATTTCCGTTCACTCGCGTATTCTGCACATACCTTTACAGGAGCAGAAGACAAACTCACTGTTCAATTAAATATCTATTCTGAACAGGACGGCAAAAATCAACCACTCGATCAAACCATTACTTCTGACGACCGCCTTATATTAGAAAATGCAGGTGACAGTGTGCAAACTGCTTTTGCCAGCGGTGTCGACTCTATAGCATTCGATGCTTCACGCATCTTGTATAAAATGATCGATACCCTTGGGTTTGATTCTGTATTCGTGTATTCCACAGACCCTGATTCAGCAAAATATGCCCTGCGTTTTACGGAACTTGGTGCAAATAAAGGAAACTATTTGTTGAGCGCTTCATTGGCCAACGGTCGCGTATACACATGGGTAGCACCTGTCGACGGTATTCCACAAGGCAGCGCCGAACCGGTTGTTTTACTCGCAGCTCCTGTGCGAAAGCAAATGGTGACACTGGGCGGAAAATACACCATCGACAAGAACAACGAGATACATACTGAGGTCGCCTTCAGCAATAATGATGTAAATACATTTTCAACGAAAGGCAACGGTGACAACAGTGGTTTGGCATATACGGCGGGCTATGCACATGATGGCGATCTGGGAAAGCTTGCTCATTGGAGCGGGACTTTGGATTATGAGTATACGGGTAAAACATTTTCAGCATTGGAAAGATACCGGGATGTGGAATTTGAGCGCGACTGGAATATTCTGGATACAAAAACGGCAAATGAGCAATTGATACGCGCGGGTTTGCACATGGATAAATCGAACACATGGAACCTTACTGCGCGATCAACAGCTTTTGTCCGGCAAGATATCTATACCGGATTTATGCAGGATGTACGCGGTACATACAATACCGCTAAATGGCAATTATATGCAGGTGGCAGTTACCTGCATTCCGCTGAAGATAGTTTGTCTTCACAATTCATCCGTCCGGATGCCGGAATCAGCAGAACATTTCCAAGCTGGGGTGGATGGAAAACAGGCGTCCGCTATGAAGGAGAACACAATGCTTTGCATACTTCGGGCGATACGCTTTCTGCGTTATCTTATTATTACGATCAAATGGAATACTTTGTATCCACAGCAGATACTTCCGCTAAAAGTATACAGGCCAGTGTAATCCAAAGAACAGATAAAGCACCGGATATCCTTTCTTTTGCAACAGCAACAAACGGCATAACGTATCAGTTGCGCGGTTCACTCCCGGCAGGTAAGGCAGGAGGATTGCAGGGACAGATCGCCTATCGTGTATTAGAGATAAGAGATTCTACCCTGACCGAACAACAACCCGAAAAAAGCATACTCGGCCGGCTGCAACATAATCTGGTCATTAAAAAAGGATTGCTCACCTCCGATATCTTTTATGAATTAGGCAGCGGGCAAGAACCTAAAAGGGAATATACATTCGTTGAGGTGGAGCCCGGACTTGGCGTATACACATGGAATGATTACAACGAAAACGGAATTGCCGAATTAGGTGAATTCGAAGTGGCAGTTTTTGCAGATCAGGCAAACTACATACAAGTGTATGTGCCGACCGATGAATATATACGCACGAATGCAAATACCTTCAATTACAGTATCGGGATAAATCCAAAATCGGTCCTGTATAATGCAAAGGGATTTGGTGCATTTGCAGCAAAGTTTTCTTCCCAATCCAATATGCAGCTTACGCGAAAAGCGATAGATGATGGCAGTTTTACAGGATATATCCCCTTTGCTGCGGTTGACGACAGCGTATTGGTAAATGCGAGCACATACGTGCAGCACACCATTTTTTACGATCGCACTGCTTCGAAGTTCGGTATGGATTACAGCTTCCTGCAAACGGGCTCGCGGCAGGTCATAACCATAGGCGCTGAGAGCCGAGAAAAACAAGAACAGAAATTCACCATACGCTACAAATTGAACACGCTGATTTCTTTTAATGGTCAATATAGCAAGGGAAAGAAAACCGGATACAGTGCCGCATTTGAAAATAAAAATTTCACCATACCATACTACGCTGTTCAACCGAAACTGCGCCTGAACAAAGGTGCGGCGTTCAGTATAAATATGGATTACACCTTCTTATCATCCTACAATATAGAAGGAACAGAAACGCTGCAGAGCAATGCGATCAGCTCTGACATTCGGTATAATGTATTGACAAAAAGCACACTGACCGCCCGCATCAGTTATGTGCGTATAGATTTTGTGGGAGATGCAGAATCACCTGTCGGATATTCCATGCTCGAAGGATTGCAGGATGGCGATAATATCTTGTGGAGTTTGAACCTCGATCGTAAATTATCTACCATTTTACAAATGTCTGCGAGCTACGAAGGCAGAAAAACAGGTGATGCACCCATAAATCATATAGGGAAATTACAAATTCGCGCACTGTTCTGATTCGCGGAAAGTGCCTATATTTGATAGTATAAATTTTCGCTATGAGAAAACTATTTCCCGTAATCTTTTGCCTGTGTGCAGGCATTGCACATGCACAAACATTTACCCTGCAGAGTAACGGTCGCCAGTACATCCCCGACCATTCGCTGGTTGCGGTAAAATTTGAAAACACTGTCCCCTGGGAGCAGCGCATTGCGCTAGCCGATCCATCCGTATTTGAACCATTTGATGAGACGCGCAATAATCCGGAATTCCTGTATGCATATTATGAAATTAAGGAGGGTGTATCAGATGCTGCGATCGCATCGGCGGTACAGCATATTTCTGCACAAGAGCATGTGCTCTTCGCATCACAATTATTTCGTCAGGAAAGTGGAATGCTTTGTGCGCCTACAAATAGTTTTTTAGTGAAATTGCAATCGCCTACTGCCATCAACGATCTATTTTCTTTTTTATCCACAGAAGGATATACTGCCGAAGTGCGCACCTGGTTCCATAATCCAATGATCTTGCAAGTCACCATACCCATGCATTACACACCGGATATGTTCGATCTGTTGAATGATCTGTATGCACATCAGGTGTACGCGTATTGTGAACCGAATTTTCTGATCATTGCTCACACCGCAGCCGATGACACATATTATGATTACCAATGGTCGTTGAAC